>DATCLS010000050.1:0-83024 GCA_036563805.1 Acidimicrobiales bacterium
GGCTCGGTCACGGGGGCGGGGCTCGGCGGGGACGGGGCCGGCGCGTCGGGTGCCGGCTCGTCGGCGGCGGGCGGGGCGGGGTCCGCGGCGGGCGACGCCAGCTGGGGCCGGTCGTTGCCGATGGGCAGGCCCACGAGCGCCGCCACCAGGGCGGCGACCGCCACCACGACCACGCCTGTCGTGACCGGGTTGGACCGGGCCTTGGCGGCGACGCGCCGGGAGGCGGCGAGCGCCCGCCCGGCCACGGCCGCCGCGCCGCCGGTCCCGCCGCCGGCGGCGCCGGTGGCGAGGGTGCCGCCCACGACCGCGGCCCCGGCGGCGGCGCTGGACAGGAACAGCGGGTGCAGGGCCCGCACCAGCAGCTGGTTGACGTCGGCCAGCTCGACCACGAGGCCCCGGCACGAGTCGCAGTCGGCGACGTGGGCCTCGGTGCTGGCCTTGTCGCGGGCGCTCAGGCTGTCGCGCACGAAGGCGCCCAGCCGGTAGCGGTGGGGCTCGCACTCGGGCGGCGGCGCCACCTGGAGGTGCGCCTGGAGGTAGGCCTCGCGCAGGCGCTCCCGGGCCCGGGAGGCCATGGCGGCCACGGCGTTGGCCGACGCCCCCAGCATCGGCACGAGCTCGCGGGGCGGGCGGCCCTCGACCGCGGTGTGCCACAGCACGGCCTGCTGCCGGTCGGGGAGCGACTGGTAGGCCCGGAGGACGATCTTGCGGTCGTCGGGGTCGTAGTTGGGACCCTGGGCCGCGACCCGGGCCTCGACCGGCGGGGGGATGTCGGGGATGGGCTCTGCCTGGTTCTTGGCCGCCAGCTCGGCGGCCAGGCGGCGCAGGGTGACGAACAGGTAGGCCCGGAACGCCTGGTCGGGGCCGGCGCCCCGGTCGATCGCGTTCAGGACGCGCTCGAAGGCGCCGTGGACCAGGTCGTCGGGTTCGCCAGCCTGGGGATACGTGGCGGCCAGGCGCCGAGCGGCGCCGGCGTGGCGGGTGTAGAGCTCGGCCGTGGCCGAGCTGTCACCACGCCGGGCGCGGCTCAGGAGCTCCATGTCGCTCGGCGTGGCGTCTGCCATCGCTTGTTGCACCCCCAGCATCACGGTAAGCGCGGACCAACCTACAATACGTCATCCGCGCACACGTAGAGTGCGGCCATTCCTACGGGTCGATCGGTGTGGGCGATGGTCGATAACGTTCGAAACGGCCGGGTTCGAACATCACCGGCGGGGCGACGTGCGCCCGGCCGGGCGGAGCTGGGAGGTGCCCCACCGTGCGTGTCGAACGGCTGCGGGCCGAGCACCGCGACGAGGCGCTCGGCATCGGCACGAGCGCCCCCCGGCTGTCGTGGGTGACGGTCACCGACCAGCCCGGCTGGGTGCAGACCGCCTACGAGATCGAGGTCCGTGACCCGGCGACGGGCCGGGTGGCGTCGTCGGGCCGGGTCGACTCGTCGGGTTCGGTCCTGGTCCCGTGGCCGGCCCCGCCGCTCCTGTCGCGCGCCCGGCGCACGGTGCGGGTCCGGGTGTGGGGCCCCGATGGCGCGGCCTCGCCCTGGAGCGACCCGCTGGCGGTCGAGGCCGGGCTGCTCCGGCCCGAGGACTGGTCCGCCCGGTTCGTCGGTCCCGCCGCGGCCGGGCCGCTCGGCCCGCCGGACGGGTCCGCCCGGGCGGACGGCGGGTCGGCGGCCGCCGTCGAGCCGCCGCGGGGCGGCCCGGCGTGGCTGCTGCGGCGCGAGCTGACCGTCGGCGGACGGGTCGAGCGGGCCCGCCTGTACGTGAGCGCCCTCGGCGTCTACGAGGTCGAGATCAACGGCCGCCGGGTCGGCGACCAGGTGCTGGCCCCGGGGTGGACGGCCTATGACCACCGCCTCCGCTACGAGACGTTCGACGTCACCGAGTTGCTTCGCCCGGGTCCCAACGCCGTCGGCGCCTGGCTGGCCGAGGGCTGGTACGGCGGCCGGCTGGGCTGGGGCGGCGGCCGCCGCCTCTACGGCGACCGCCTGGCGCTGCTGGCCCAGCTCGAGATCACCGGCCCCGACGGGAGCGTCGAGGTTGTGGGCACCGACGAGACGTGGCGCGCCGCCCCCGCCCCGACCCTGGCCAGCGGCCTGTACGGGGGCGAGACCCACGACGCCCGCCGTGAGCGGCCGGGCTGGTCGTCGCCCGGCGGTGGCCCGCCGGCCAGCGACGGGGGCGGCGACCCGGCAGCCTGGGGCCCGGTCACGGTCGTCGACCACGACCGGCGCACCCTCGTGGCTCGCACCGGGCCGCCCGTGCGCCGCACCGAGCTCGTCCCGCCGGTGGCGGTGACCACCTCGCCGTCGGGGCGCCCGATCGTCGACTTCGGCCAGAACCTGGTCGGCCGGCTGCGCATCACGGTCACCGGGCCGGCAGGTACGACGGTCACCCTGCGCCACGCCGAGGTCCTCCAGGACGGCGAGCTCTGCACGGCCCCGCTGCGCCTCGCCGAGGCCACCGACCGCTACACCCTCCGCGGGGGCGGGCCCGAGACGTGGGAGCCGCGGTTCACGCTCCACGGCTTCCGCTACGCCGAGATCGACGGCTGGCCGGGCGGGCTGCCGACCGACCCGGCGGAGCTGGCCCGGGCGGTCACGGCCGTCGTCTGCCACTCCGACATGGAGCGGACCGGCTGGTTCGCCTGCTCCGACGAGCGGGTCACGCGGCTGCACGACAACGTCGTGTGGGGCATGCGGGGCAACTTCGTCGACGTCCCGACCGACTGCCCTCAGCGCGACGAGCGCCTGGGTTGGACGGGCGACATCAACGTGTTCGCCCCGACCGCCTGCTTCCTCCACGACTGCCACGGCTTCCTGGCGTCGTGGCTGGCCGACCTGGCGGCCGAGCAGGGGCCGGACGGCGTCGTGCCCATCGTCGTGCCCAACGCCGTCGAGACGAGCTTCCCAGCCGCGGTGTGGGGCGACGCGGCCGTGGTCGTCCCGTGGGTGCTGTACGAGCGCTCCGGCGACGTCGGGGTGCTGCGCGACCAGTACCCGAGCATGCGGGCGTGGGTCGAGCACGTGGTCGCCTTGGCCGACGGGCCCCGCGGCCGACTGTGGGACCGGGGGTACCAGTTCGGCGACTGGCTGGATCCCGCCGCCCCTGAGGACCGCCCCGACCGGGGCCGGACCGACCCCCACCTCGTGGCCACCGCCGCGCTGTGCCACTCGCTCGACCTGCTGGCCCGGGCGGCCGACCTGATCGGCGAGCCCGCCGACACCGCCCGCTACCGGGGCCTGGCCGCCGAGGTGCGCCAGGCGTTCGCCCGCGAGTACGTCGCCGCCAGCGGGCTGGTGGTGTCCGACTCCCAGACCGCCTACGCCCTCGCCCTCTGCTACGACCTGCTGCCCGAGCCCGAGCAGCGGCGCCGGGCCGGCGAGCGGCTGGCCCGCCTGGTCCACCGGGCGGGCTACCGGATCGCCACCGGGTTCGTGGGCACACCGATCGTGTGCGACGCCCTGTGCCGGGCGGGCCATCCCGAGGCCGCCTACCGCCTCCTCCTGCAGGAGGAGTGCCCGTCGTGGCTGTACCCGGTGCTGCACGGCGCGACGACCGTGTGGGAGCGGTGGGACGGCATCCGGCCGGACGGCAGCCTCAACGGCACCCAGATGAACTCGTTCAACCACTACGCGCTGGGGGCGGTGGCCGACTGGCTCCACCGCACGGTGGCCGGGTTGGCGCCGGCGGCCCCCGGCTACCGGCGACTGCGGGTGGCGCCCGTGCCCGGGGGTGGGCTCACCTGGGCCGAGGCCCGGCACACGACGCCCTACGGCCCGGCCGAGGCCGGCTGGCGGCGCCGGGGCGACGAGATCGAGGTGACGGCGCTCGTCCCGCCCAACACGACGGCCGAGGTCGTGCTGCCCGGCGCCGGCGGGCCGCCGCTCGAGGTCGGCGCCGGCCGCCACGCCTGGCGGGTCCCGGCGTCCGAGGTATGGGACCCGGCGCACGGGGAATGATCGCCCCCGGTGATCGACGAGCCGGCGGTCGCGAGGCGACCGATGGCGTGATCGCCGGGTTCGTGTCGTAGCGTTCGACACAACCGTTCGACGACGAGGAGTGAGTGTGGCCAGTTCGAGCGCGGGATTCCACGAGAGCGCCGACGTCCTCCAAGCCGGGACCATGGACCGTCACCGGGCGATCGTGTCCCTGATGGAGGAGCTGGAGGCCGTCGACTGGTACGACCAGCGGATCGACGCGGCCGGCGACGAGGATCTCAAGGAGATCCTCCGTCACAACCGCGACGAGGAGAAGGAGCACGCCGCCATGCTGCTCGAGTGGCTGCGACGCCGGGACGGGGCCTGGGACCAGTTCCTGCGCCAGTACCTGTTCACCGAGAGCCCCATCACCGAGATCGAGGAGGCCGAGGAGGGCGGCGGGGCCGCCCCGGCCGAGTCCTCGGGATCGCTCGGCCTCGGGGCCCTGGCGGACAAGGAGATGCTGTGATGAACCACCTTCGCCGCCACCTCGCCCCCATCAGCGACCGGGGTTGGGAGCTCATCGAGGAAGAGGCCGCCCGGACCATCAAGAACCACCTCGCCGCCCGGCCGTTCGTCCAGGTCACCGGCCCCCGCGGGTGGGAGTTCGGCGCGGTGTCCCGCGGGCGGGTGCGCGCCGTCGTGCCGTCGCCCGGCGACCAGGTCGTGGCCGACCTGCGCGAGGTCCAGCCGCTGATCGAGCTGCGCACCCCGTTCCAGCTGTCGCTCGACGAGCTGGACGCCGCCGACCGCGGCGCCCCCGACCCCGACCTCGACCCGGTCATCGACGCCGCCCGGCGGGCGGCCCTGGCCGAGGACCGGGCCATCTTCCACGGCTACGAGGCGGCCGGCATCACCGGCATCGTGCCGGCCTCGCCGCACGAGCCGCTGACCATCCCCGACGACTACAACGAGTACCCGAGCATGGTCGCCCGGGCGGTGGCCAAGCTCCGCACCGCCGGCGTCGGCGGGCCGTACGCCATCGCCCTCGGGCCCCGCTGCTACACGGGGGTCGTCGAGACGACCGAGCACGGCGGCTATCCGATGCTCGAGCACCTCAAGCTCATCCTCGGCGGCCCGGTGGCCTGGGCGCCCGGCGTCGACGGCGCCGTGGTCCTCAGCCTGCGGGGCGGCGACTACGAGCTCGTGCTCGGCCAGGACTTCTCGATCGGCTACCGGACGCACGACGACACGTCGGTCGAGCTGTACATCGAGGAGTCGATGACGTTCGTCGTCAACGACGAGCGCGCCGCCGTCGCTCTCGTCTACGAGCGCTGACGGGGCGGCGCCCGGGCGTCAGGCCGGCCGGAGCGTGAGCCCGGTCGGCACCCGGCGTCCGGGCGCCGGCCACGGCTCGATCGGGCAGCGGCAGGTCGCCGGTCGGCCGGGGCCACGCCCCCGCGTCACGTGGCTGGCGATCGGCGCCCCCCCGGCGATGTCGGCCCGGTCGTCGTCGTTCCCGTCGCCTCACTGCCGACGAGCTCGACCGCTTCCTTCCTTCCATGAAGGAAAATGGAGATGGCCGGGGCGGGCGGCGCCGGACGGACCGCGGGGCGCGCGGTCAGCGCGGCGTCGAGCCCGGGGCGTCGGCCCGCCGCTGGCGCTCGAGGGCGACGAGCACGGCGGCGGCCGCCGCGTAGGCGGCCACGCTGATGGCCCCGGCCTGGACCGCCGAGGTCCGGAGGCCGGCCACCCGCGAGCACGCCGCCACCAGCCCCAGGTGGACGAGGCCCCGCGCCGCGGCGTCCCGCCCCCAGGGCGCCGGGCGGGCCGGGGCCGCCGGGATGGCCCGGCGATCTGGGCCTGCCGAGCCCGGGGTCTGCGGGCCCGGGACCTGCGAGCCCGGGGCCCGGGACGTCGGGGCCGGGGCCAGGCGGCCGACGCCCCAGCGCACGACCGGCTCGAGGGCGAGCACGCCGAGGCAGGCGATGGCTCCGACGACCGCCCCCGGCCGGGCCATCCCGTCGACCACCGCCGTCCACCCCACGAGGGCGGCCGCGACCAGCGACCCGCCCGCGCCCAGCGACGCCAGCGGCCGGGGCCAGCCGAGCAGGGCGACCGCCAGGGCGGCGCCGGCCAGCACCCGGGCGTGCTCGGTGTCGGGCGTGGTGGCGTACACGCCGAGGACGGTGACGGCCAGCAGGACGGGCGGGAGCCCCCGCCGCCCCCAGGTTCGGTCGCAGGCGGCCGCCAGCCCGCCCCCGACCACGGCGGCGATCACGACGGCGGGCGCAGCCCAGCCGGGGGAGTCGATCTCGGTCGAGCCGGCGACGACGACGGCGCCGGGCACGGCGGCGGCCAGGCGCAGGGCCGGGTGGGCGCCGGCCACCCCGGCGGCGGCGAGCAGCGCCAGGCCGACCACCAGGGCGGCCGTGACCGGCCCCCGGTCGGCGTCGCCGATCCGGTCGGCCAGCGCGGCCAGCGCCGCGGCCCCGAAGGCGAAGCCGGCCCAGGGGCGGACCGGCCGGGCGAGGAGGGCGGCGATGCCGGCCACCGCCGCGGCCCCCAGGCCGAAGGCCAGCCCGGTGCGGAACCCCTCGTCGCGGACCAGGTCGGTGATCGGGTCGAGCACAGCGGCCGAGAGCCTGGCACGGACGGCCCGCCGATTCGAGCGGTTCCGGCTTGCGGCGCCGGGGCACCCGGGACCAGAATGAGAGTAGTTCTCATTATGAGTTTGGTGTTCTGAGTTCCCTCCTCGTGAGTTCCGTGCCGGGAGACGCCCGCCCATGATCCGCACGCTCGTCCGGCGGGCGCTCGCCGCCGCCGCAGCCCGCTCCTCAGCCCGCTCCGCGGGATCCGCCCGGTCGCCGATCCCGGCGCCGGCCCGGTGGCTCCTCGTCCTGCCCGTGCTCCTGGCGCTCGCCGCCGCAGCGTGCGGCGGCGACGGCGGCGCGGGCGACGCCGGGGGCGACGACGGCCGGCTCGCCGTGGTGGCGACGGTCTACCCGATCGCCGACGCGGCCGCGGCCGTGGCCGGCGACCGGGCCGAGGTCACCAACCTCACGCCGCCCGGCGCCGAGCCCCACGACGTCGAGCTCGATCCCGACCAGGTCGACGACCTGCTCGACGCCGACCTCGTGCTCTACCTGGGCGGTGGCTTCCAGCCAGCGGTCGAGGAGGCGGTCGAGGACCGCGACGGCCCGACCGTCGACCTGCTCGACCGGGTCGCGGTCGGCGACGGCGTCGAGCCCGGCACCGACCCCCACGTCTGGCTGGACCCGGGGCTGATGGCCGACCTGGTCGACGGGATCGAGCAGGCGCTGGCCGACGCCGCCCCCGACGACGCCCCGGCGTTCGCGGCCGGGGCCGCCGACTACCGCAACCTGCTCGCCGGCCTCGACCGCGACATCGAGGCCCGGTTGGCCAACTGCGAGCGGCACGTGTTCGTCACGTCGCACGGCGCCTTCGGCTACCTGGCCCGCCGCTACGGTCTGACCGAGCTGTCGATCGCCGGGCAGTCGCCGGAGGCCGAGCCCGACCCCGACCGCCTGGCCGAGCTGGCCGACCGGATCGAGGCGAGCGGGGTCACGACCGTGTTCTACGAGGAGCTGGTCGACCCGGGCCCCGCCGAGACGCTCGCTCGCGAGGCCGGCGTCGACACCGCGCCGCTCAGCCCCCTCGAGGGCCTCAGCGAGGAGCAGCGGGACGCCGGCGACGACTACTTCACGGTCATGGCCGCCAACGCCGACCGGCTGGCCGAGGCGCTGGGATGCACCGGCGGATGACGGCGCCGGGTTGCGTGGGGGCGGCCCCGGCCGGCGGCCGTCCGACGCCCGGTAGCCTCGGTGTCGGTTCTCAGTCCCAACCAGCGCCACCCACGAGAGGGTCATCCGTGTCCCCAGCCGCACTCCGCGTCGACGCCGTGTCGTTCGCCTACCGCGACCGGCCCGTGCTCGACTGCGTGAGCCTCGAGGTCGGGGCCGGCGAGTTCGTCGCCTTGGCCGGCGCCAACGGCTCGGGCAAGTCGACGCTGGTCCGCATCGTCCTCGGCCTGCTGCCCCCCGACCAGGGCACGGTCAGCCTGCTCGGGCACCCGCCCACCGGCCCCGGCGCGCTGCGCGAGCGGTGGCGGGTGGGCTACGTGCCTCAGCGCCCGGCCGCGGTCGAGCTGCTGCCGGCCACCGTGGCCGACGTGGTGGCCGCCGGCCGCCTCGCCCGCCGCGGGTGGTGGCGGCGCCCCGGCCCGGCCGACCGGGCCGCCGCTGAGCGGGCGCTCGACGCCGTCGGCCTGGCCGACCTCGCCGGCCGGCCGCTCGCCGAGCTGTCCGGCGGGCAGCGCCAGCGGGCGTTCATCGCCAAGGCCCTGGTCACCGAGCCCGACCTGCTCGTGCTCGACGAGCCGACGGCGGGGGTCGACGTCGAGTCCCAGCGCCGGTTCCGCGACGTCCTGGTGGCGATGACCGACCGGGGCGGCGCGGTGCTGCTCGTGTCCCACGACCTGGGCGCCGTGGCCGACGACCTCGACCGGGTGTTGCTGATGCGCCAGGGCAAGATCGGCTTCGACGGGCCGCCCGACGACCTGTCGGCCAGCGGCGTCTCGCTGGGCATCCACGCCCACGACCTTCCCGTGTGGCTGGAGGGGCTGGACCGGTGACCGGGTCGGTGCTGGCCGCCTTGCCGCTGCCGTGGCCGTTCGAGCGCGAGTACATGCAGCTGGCGCTCGCCGCCGGGGTCGTCGTCGGTGCGTGCGCCCCGCTGATCGGCACGTTCCTCGTGCAGAAGCGCCTGTCGCTGCTCGGCGACGGGCTGGGCCACGTCGCCTTCGCCGGCGTGGCCGCCGGGCTGCTGGCCGACGTGTGGCCCATCTGGACGGCCCTCGTGACCGCCGTCGTCGCCGCCGTGGCCATCGAGTGGCTCCGGACCCGGGGGCGGGCCAGCGGCGATCTGGCCCTCGCGCTGCTGTTCTACTCGGGCATCGCGGGCGGCGTGGTCCTGACCGGGCTGGCCGGCTCGCTCGACGCCGGCACGCTCACCTACCTGTTCGGCTCGATCCTGACCGTCGACGAGGGCGACGCGGTGACGATCGCCGTGCTCGGCGCGGTCATCGTCGCCGTGGTGGCCGTGGCCTGGCGGGCGCTGTTCAGCATCGTGCTCGACGAGGAGGCGGCCCGGGTGTCGGGCCTGCCGGTCGACGCCCTCAACCTGGGCCTGGCCGCGCTGACCGCGGTCACGGTGGTGGCGGGCATGCGGATCGTCGGCGTGCTGCTGGTGGCCGCGCTCATGGTGCTGCCGGTGGGTGCCGCCCAGCGGCTGACCCGCTCGTTCGGCGCCACGCTGCTGGCGGCGAGCGGCATCGGGGCGGCCAGCGCGGTGACGGGCCTGGGCGCGGCGCGCCACTGGGCGCTGGCCCCCGGGGGCACGATCGTGCTGGTGGCGGCCGGGCTGTTCGCCCTGGTCGCGGTCACCGACGCGCTCGGCGTTCGCCGCCGGCCGGCCGGCAGCCCGGCCTGAGCGCGCCCCGGCGGCCTGGGATCTGGAGACGGCGCGGCCGGCGGCCGCGATGCCCGGCGGCCGGCGGGTCAGGACGCGGCCGACGCCGGGCGGGGGTCGTCGGTGACGAGCGCGGGTGTGGCCGGCGTGCCGTCGCTCCACGTGCCCATGTACATCAGGTCGACGTCGAAGGGGCGGCCGGCCCGGGCGCAGTCGGCGACGGCCTGCACGTTCCGGTTGGTGCCGTAGTAGTTGAGGTGGCTCAGCGCCGGCCACCCGGACGGCGTGAAGTGCGTGGTGGTCAGCTCGGGCCGGTCGTCGCCGAGGTCGCGGGGGTCGCTCCGCACGACGACGTAGCGCTTGTGGTCGGCCGGGATCGTGAGCCGGTGGAAGATCTGGGGCCCGGCCTCGTCGACGTACTGGGCGAACACGTCGTTGTCGTAGGCCACGACGAGCGCCCGGGTGTGGTCGGGCACGGCGATGGGCGCCGCGGCGTCGCCGACGCCCCGCGGGAAGTACGGGCAGTAGATGCCCAGCCAGAACGTCTGCGTGCCCCAGCGCCGCTCGACCGCCCGCTGGGCCAGCCACGGGACCATGGCGCCACCGAACGAGTGGCCCCAGATGCCCACGTCGGACACGTCGATCCGGTCGGACAGCTCGACCGCCTGGGCGAAGGCGGCGTCGACCTGGTGGTAGACGCCGAGGTCGGACTCGTCGAGGAACGCCTCGCCGTCGCCGCTGTAGTTGGCGTACACGACCACGTACCCGTTGCTGACCAGGTTCTCGATCAGGTTCAGGTAGTGGATCGGCTTGCTCTCCTCGAACACGCTCCAGCCCGGGCTCATGAACACGGCGGGGCGGCGGTCGCCGTCGGCCCGCCCGCCACGGCAGGGCGAGCCGGTGCCGGTGGGCTCGATGACCCAGACCTTCTGGTCGGGCCAGGCGTCGTTCTTGGCCTCGAGGGACGTGTACTGGCACGGGCCGGGGCCGCCGAGCTCGCCCGGCCCTGGGCCCGAGGGCGGCGTGGGCGGCGCCAGGGCGGTCGGTGCGCGTCCGCTCCCGTTCGTGCCGTGCTCGTGTCCGGACATCGCTACCCCCAGAGCTCGCGAGCGGACCGGTGATGCCGACCGGCGGAGGACAGCACCCCAGGTGCTGACCAGCGTTGCTGACGCCCAGTGGCCCCAGCTCAACGATTACTGACTATCAGGCGACAGCATACTGGTGGCGGGGCGGGGTCCAAGGGATCCGGACCGAGGAGGGGCCAGGGCGCAGGATGACGCCGACCACCGTGCTCGCGGCGGCGTGGGCCGGGGCGGTCTCGTCCCCGGGCCGCGGGCCCGAGCTACGCCGACCGGCTGGTCTGGTCCCGGTCCTCCTCGCCCGAGGTGTTCGGCTGATCGACCGGCTGGCCCTCGGCGTTCGGTCGACCGGTCGGCGGCCCCGCCCAGTCGGCCGCCCTGGCCGCGGTCGCGTCCCCGTCCGCCGGGGCCCGCGCCCGCCCGGCCGGGTCCTCGTCGGCCGGGCCGGTGGGGAAGCGGTCGACGTCCCGCAGCGCGGGGAACAGGCGTGCCCAGGTGGCGGCGACGGCCACGGTGGCCAGCCCACCCAGCGCCACGGCCGGGCCGGGCCCCAGCACCTGCCCGGCCACCCCGGACTCGAACGCCCCCAGCTCGTTGGAGGCGCCGATGAAAACGTTCTCGACGGCCAGCACCCGGCCCCGGGCCGCCGGCGGCGTCACCAGCGGGACGAGGGTGACCCGAATGAACACGCTCACCGCGTCGGCCGCGGCCAGCACCAGCAGGGCCACGAACGCCACCGCGTAGCTCCGGGTCACGCCGAGGACGATCGTCGCCCCGCCGAACGCGGCCACCCCGGCGAGCAGCGTGGTTCCGACCCGGCGGCGGATCGGCCGGACGGCCAGGGCGAGCATGGCGGCCGACGCCCCGATGCCGTTGGCCGCCCGGAGCCAGCCGAAGCCCACCGCGCCCACGCCCAGCCGCTCCTCGGCGATGGCCGGCAGCAGGGCGATGGCGCCGCCGAACAGGACGGCGAACAGATCGAGCGAGATCGCCCCGAGCAGGATCGGCTGGCGCCGGACGACCCGCAGCCCCTCCAGCGCGTCGTGCAGCCGGGCCCGCGCCTCCGCCGGGGCGCCGGCGCCGTCCGGGCCGGCGGCGCTCTCCCGGGCGGCGGCGCCGTCGGGGGCCGCCGCCGGCGGGTCGGGGGCGCCGGCCGGCGGCCGCGGCGGGATGAGGCTGAACGTCAGCGCGGCGGCCAGCCCCAGGCCGGCGGCCGCCAGGAACGGGGCGGCCGGGTCGAGCGCGTACAGCGTGCCGGCCACGACCGGGCCGACGATCCGCGCCACCTCGAGCGTCACCGTCCATCGGGCGACCAGCCAGGGCAGCAGGGCCGGCGGCACGACGTCGGCCGGCAGCGACCGCACGGCCGGGGCCATGAAGGCCCGGGCCACGCCGAACAGCACGGCGAGGGCGACCAGCGGTCCGACCGCCGTCGGCCGGCCGGCGACGTAGGCGGCGACCACCAGCGCCACCGCGCCCTGGCCGAGGGCGGCCAGCCCGGCCTGGCGGCGGCGGTCGACCCGGTCGGCCACGGTGCCCGTGACCAGCACCAGCAGCGCCGCCGGCGCGAACTCGGCCAGGCCCAGCAGGCCGAGGTCGAGCTCGCGGCCGCTCAGGTCGTAGACCTGCTTGCCGAGCGCGGTGACGAGGGCGGTGGCGCCCGTGGTTCCGGTGAAGTGGCCCGCGACCACCGCCACCGTCGCCCGGTCCCACCGCCCGGCCGGCCGACTCTCCTCGGGGGCGGCGGACGTGGTCACGGCGCCACCAGTCAAGCGCCTCGCCCCCCGTCCCGTCCGATCCGCGGGGTCGGCTGCCCGCGGGGCGAGGGCGAGGACGAGCGTCAGGCGCCGCCCGGCGCCCCGCCCAGCCGCAGGTCGGTCAGCGTCCGCCGCGACCGCACGCCCGACCAGGAGTCGCGCCGCCCCCGCTCAACCCCGGCGACGAAGTCGGCGAGCAGGGCGTGGGTCCCGTCGTGACCGGCGGGCGCCACCGCGGACCCCGACGCCCCGGCCAGCCCGGCCCCGGGGGAGGCGGCGGGCGCCGGCCCCGACCCCGCCGGCCCGGACGCCGACCCCGTGGCTGCCAGCGGGGGCGCCGCCGCCGGGCCGCCCGGCGGGGCCAACAGCTCGGCGTGGGCCGGGGCCTCCTCCACCAGCAGGCGGGCGGGCAGGTGGACGGTGGCGGTGATCCCGCCCGCCGGCTGACCGTGCAACCGGACCGTGATGCCGTGGCGGGCGGCCAGCGTCCCGGCCACGTAGTGGCCGAGGTACTTCGACGGCGCCACCGTGAACGCCTCCGCCCGGGCCAGCCGCTTGTTGGCCTGGGCGATCTCGGCCAGGGACATCCCGAGGCCGGCGTCGATGACGGCGAGGAGGTAGCCGTCGGCGGTCCGGTTCCCCTGCACGTGGACGGGCTGGGTCGGCGGCGAGAACCGCAGGGCGTTCTCGATCAGCTCGGCCAGCAGGTGGGCCAGGTCGGCGACGGCGGGGCCGACGATCGTGGCCGGGGCCACCTCGCGGATGTCGACCCGGGGGAAGTCCTCGACCTCGCCGAGGGCGGCGCGCACGACGTTGACCAGCGGGACCGGCGTGGTCCACCGCCGGGACGGCTCCGCCCCCGCCAGGACCAGCACCGACTCGGTGTTGCGCCGCATGCGGGTGGCGTGGTGGTCGAGGCGGAACAGGTTGGTGAGCGTCGCCGTGTCGGTCTCGTTGGCCTCCAGCTCGGTGATGTAGTCGAGCTGCCGGTTGAGCAGGTTCTGGTTGCGCCGCGCCAGGCTCACGAAGGCGTCGGCCACGTTGCGCCGCAGCACGGCCTGCTCGACGGCCAGGTCGAGGGCCGCCCCCTGCATGGTGTTGAGCGTGTCGGCCACCTCGGCCACCTCGTCGCCGGCCGCCACCTCGACCGGCTGGAGGTCGGGCACGACGACGTCGTCGCCCGGCGGCGTCTCGAGCACGCTGCGCACCGCCGCCGGGAGACGCCGCTCGGCCAGGTCTTTCGCTTGGCGGGTGAGCGAGCGCAACGGCCTGGTGATCGACCGCGACACGAGCGGGGCCACCGTGCCGGCCACGGCCAGGACGAGGGCGGCGACGACGATGTAGCGGCGCTGCCGGGCCATGGCCTGGGCGTTGAGCTCGTCGGCCCGCTCGCGCACGACCGCGGACACGTCGTGGACGAAGCCGTAGTAGCTCTCGTCGTTCTGGATCGAGATGGCGTCGAGGATCGCCGCCACGTCGACGTCTCCGGTGGCCATGACCTCGTTGGCCAGCGGGAGGGCGCCGGTGGCGTCGCTCTCGACCCGCAGCTCCTCGCCGAGGGCCTCGTAGCGCCCGGTGGCCAGACCGATGATGGCGTAGTGGCCGCGCACCGCCTGGTCCTTGAGCGGCGACGCCTCGACGATCTCGGCCCGGTCGCGCAGGCGGCCGTCGTCGGTGATGGCCGCCAGGAGGGCCACGCGCACGACCTTGGCGATGGCGTCGAGCTCCCGCGACGCCATGTCGATCAGGCGCACGCCCCGGCGGAGCTCGTCGTCGGCTACCTCGATGGTGAGCTGGCTGTTCTGGTCGGACAGGGTGGTGACCAGCCGGGAGTAGGCGTGCCACGTGCCGTCGACGTATTCGCTGTCGACCAGCACCCGGGGCCCCTCGAACTCGTCGACCCGGGTCCGGACCGTGTCGAGCTCGCGCAGCGCCTCGAGCGCCGGCGTGTAGATGCGCTCGACGTCGCCGCCCTTGCGCTCCACCTCGGCCCGGAAAGCGTCGAGCGCCTCGTCGGTCAGCCGGCGGGACTCCTCGATGCCGTCCACCGGCAGCTCGACGGCCTCCTCCGTGCCGAGCATCCACATGATCGTGTAGTTGCGCTCGTTCTGGAGGGCTGTGACCAGGCCCGACGGACCGATGGCCGCCGTGGCCAGGTCGGTCTGCTCGCGCACGGCCCGGCGCTGGCCGGCCGCCTTCGACACCTCCAGGCCGGCGACGACGAACAGCATGACCAGCGGAACGGTCAACGCCGCCGCCGTCCCGACTTTGATCGGGATCCTTGCCGCCACGATCTCGCCCCAGACTGTCAACTGAGGCGGCCAATCTACACATGAGTGTCAGTTGGATGTCGAAGGCGCGGTGCACCGGTCAACGGAACGTGGCCGCGCTCCGCCTCGGGGGCGCCGGGCGGCGGCCGGCCGGGACGACGGACCCGTCCGGCGGGCGATCACACGGCGGTGATCAGAGGGCGGCGATCACACGGTGGCGATGAAGGCGGCCAGCGCCTGGGCCAGCTCGACCGGCTGGTCGCCCTGGATGCTGTGGCCCGACTCGGCGAAGTGCTCGATCCGGGCGTCCGGCGCCCGGCGCAGCAGCTCGGCCTCGTCGGCGTCGTCGACCACCGACTGGTCGCGCAGGCCCCGGGCCAGCATGAGCGGCACCCGGAGGCGCGACACCACGTCCCACAGGCCGGCGAAGTCGAGGTCGCGGCGGGTCTCGCGGTCGCGGAAGCGAGCGTAGCGCCACACCCAGGTGCCGTCCTCGAGCTGCTCGGCGTTGTGGAGGATGCCCCGGCGCAGCGACGACTCGCTGCGCGTCGGGTTGAACGCCTTCGTGCGCTCGAGGATCTCGTCGAAGCTGGCGAAGCGCTCGGGCCCGTCGATGAAGGCGGCGATGTGCGCCGACTTGGGTCCCGTGACGCCGGGGGTCACGTCGACCAGCGTCAGCGAGCGGATCAGGCCGGGTTCGGCGTCCGCCAGGGCCAGCGCCGTCAGCCCGCCGAGCGACATGCCGACCAGGTGGACCGGCGGGCTGGCCGTGGCCCGGATGGCGGTGGCCACGTCGGCGGCGTTGGCGCGCACCGACAGCGAGCCCTCGCGGCCCGGCCCCGAGTGGCCGTGGCCCGGCAGGTCCACGGCGACGAGCGGCCGGTCGAGGGCCAGCGCCACCGTGTCCCACGTGTGGGCGTTCTGGGCGCCGCCGTGCAGCAGCACCAGGTCGGCAGGCCGGTCGCCCCACACGAGCGCGGAGATGTGGCGGCCGTCGCCGAGGTCCACGTTCTCGCGCCGCACGGTCGGCGGCCCGGACCACGGCAGGCCGAACTCCTCGGCGTTCTCGTGGAAGAGGGCGAACTCGTCGTAGGCGATCCGCTCGGTCACGGCCCGTGAACCTACCGGTCGTCCCGCCGAAGCCCAGCTTCGCTCTGCGTGCCGCGCGGGTGACAGCCTGGGGCCGGCACCGTCGGGCCGACCGGCCGGGCCGGCCGTGGGGTCGACCGACGGACAGGCGCAGTCACGTGAACCAGGCGAGGGAGAGGCGATGGACGAGCGACCGTGGGGGCCCGGGCGGCGGGCGGCGCCGGCCGGGATGAGCGACGTCGAGCGGCTCCTGGCCTACGAGGAGATCCGCCAGCTCGTCGCCCGGTACGCGCTGGCGCTCACGGCCGCCGACCTCGACGCGCTCGTCGAGCTGTTCGTCCCCGACGTCCGGGCGTCGCGTACCGCCACCGGGCGCGATGCGCTGCGCGAGGCGTTCGCCCGCCAGCTCACCGAGCCGGTGTACGTGCTCGACGTCGGCACCCACGTCATCAACCTGCTGGGGCCCGACGACGCGGCCGGGACCGTGCTGTGCACGGTCGAGTTCGGCGGCCGCGACGGCTGGGCCCGCCAGCTCGTCGGCTACGAGGACACGTACACCCGCCGCGACGGCACCTGGTACTTCGTGCGCCGCCACCACCAGCTGTTCTACGGCGTGCCGACGGCCGAGACGCCGCTGGCCCAGGAGCCGGCGGAGTGGCCGCGCCGCCAGGTGGGGCGGGGCACGCTCCCGCAGGCCTGGCGCACCTGGCGGGACTTCACGGGTCGGGACGACGTCTGACCCCGGGCACCTGTCCCGGGGCGACCCGTCAGTCCAACGGCAGGCGCAGCAGCGCCGGCCCGGCGGGGGCGGGCTCGCCGGCGGCCACCCGGCCCGGCGGGGCCAGGTAGTACACCGCGTCGTCGGTCACCAGCGCCGCGGTGCCGGCCCGGGGGCCGGTCGCCGCGTCCGGCAGCGGCGGCAGCCGCCACCAGGCCTCGCCGTGGAGCAGGAACAGCTCGCCGGAGCACCGGCTGACCAGCACGGTGCCCGCCCCGCCCTGCAGCAGGTCGCTGGGGCAGCGAACGCCGGCGGGCACCGGCGGCGGGTCGAGCGGCCGCCAGCCGCCGCCCGGCGGCCCGGCATGGGCGTCGGCGCCGGCGCCGGGGGTCGAGCCGGGCGTGGCGGGCCTGATGGACGTCGTGGGCGTCGTCGGTGCCGCGATCCCGGGGGGCGGACGGCGCCCCGCCCGCGGGGGTCGTGCCCGGGCCCGGCCCGGGCGCGGGGACCGTGCCGGCGTCCGAGCCCGGCGCCGGCCCCGTGGCGGCCACGGTCGCCGCCGGGAGCCGGGCGGCGCCGACGCTCCGGAACTCGGTCGTGGTCGCCACCAGATTGCCGTCCTCGTCGGCGGCCAGGCCGCTGGCGGCGTTGGCGGGGGCGAACGGCGGCGGGTCGAGGCGGCCCCAGGCCTCGGCCGCCACGTCGAGGACCAGCAGCCGCGGCTGGGGCACGGGCTCCTCGTCGTACGCCCACAGCACGGCCCGCTCGCCGGTCCACGTCGCCGCCATGACGGTGGCGCCCGGCAGGCCGTCGGCGTTGGGCAGCAGGCGCCAGGCGTCGGCCGTCGCGTCGTAGGCAGCCGCCTGCGCCGCGGTCCGGCCGTCGCCGTCGTGGCCGCCGACCACCACGACCTCGGACCCGGTCCAGAGGCCGACGGCGCCCTGGCGGGGCGGCAGCGGGCCGTGGGCCAGCGGCCGCCACTCGTGGGCCATCGGGTCGAAGGCGAACCCCTCGTTGCTCACGGCGGCGCCGGCGACGCCGCCCCAGACCACGAGCTCGTGGGCCGTGGCCACCACGGTCGCCCGGCCCCGCGGCGGCCCCGGCGGTGCCGACGGCCCCGTCCACCTGTCGTCCTCGAGCACCCAGACCTGCAGGGGGCGCACGCCGTCGCCATCGGCCACCGCCACGAGCCGCCCGGCGGTCTGGGCCAGCTCGACATCGCCGGCCTCCAGCGCCCGGGCCGGCAGCGGGGGCGGCGGTTGGCGGTCCCAGGCGGCGGCGGTCGCCGCCGCCCAGTCGGACTGCCACGACTCGCGTCGCGCCCCGCGGTCGTCGTCGACGACCACGGCGAGCACGCCGACGACCAGCGTCAACGCCAGGGCGCACGCGCCGAGCCAGATGATCACCCCTCGCGGCGGGGATCCAGCATCGCCCAAGGGGCGCGACGCTAGTCCCGCCGATGGGTGCCCGCCGATGCGTCCGTGCGGGGCTCTGCCCGAGGAGGCGCCGCCGGTGCGGTCCCCGCCGATGCCTCCCTGCGGGGGAGTCCCTGCCGGTGCCGCCCGGCATCGGCGCCGGCAGGGAGGAGTGGGGGCGGCGTCGGTCAGCCGGTCCGCAGCTGGAGGCGGACCCGACGCAGGCGGTGGCGGGTGGTCCGCGCGGTGCGGCGGGTGGTCCGCACCGTCTGGCGCAGCCAGGGTGGCCGCCAGCCGGGCAGCCAGGCGGCCACCCAGTACCTGACCGTCGGAGCCATCTGACGCTCCTCGTGTTGATCTGGGTGCCGAGCGACGTCTGCGCGCCCGCTCCCGCGACCGTGTCCGACGCGGCGGGGCCGAGGAAACACTCAATGTGGGGGGCTACCCCCGGCGCCGCCCGGGGCGGCCGGTCGGCTGATCGCGGGGCGCCGGCCGGGAACGACCGGTCGCCCGGTCGGCCGCCCCCGGCCTGGCCCCGGCCGCGGGACGCGCCAATAATCGGAACGACGTTCTAGTCGGAGCCCCGCGCGGCCCCGAGGGAAGGACAGCGCTCCCGCATGACCACCACCGAGTCAAGGCCCCTGGTCCTCGTCGACGAGCCCGGCCCCGGCATCCGGCGCTACACCCTGAACCGCCCCGAGAAGCGCAACGCGCTCAACCACGCCCTGCGCAGCGAGCTGCTGCGGGGGCTGGAGGAGGGTGACCGCGACGACGCCGTCCGAGTCCAGATCATCCGGGGCGCCGGCCCCTGCTTCTCGGCAGGCTACGACCTCACGAACCCGGGCCAGCCGGACGAGATGCCGTTCTACACGGCGGGCGGCGACGGCCAATGGCCCCGCCACCAGACCGAGAGCTGGATGCGCATCTGGGACCTGGCCAAGCCCGTCATCGCCCAGGTGCACGGTTACTGCCTGGCCGGCGGCAGCGAGCTGGCCACGGGCTGCGACCTCGTCTACATCGCCGAGGACGCCCAGATGGGCTACCCGGCGGTTCGGTTCGGCGTGCCCGACATGCACTTCCACGCCTGGCTGGTCGGCATGCGCACGGCCATGGAGATGATGGTGACCGGCGAGTCGCTGTCGGGCGTCGAGGCGGTCGAGAAGGGGTGGGCCAACCGGGCGTACCCCATCGACCAGCTCGAGGACGCCGTGCTGGAGATCGCCGGCAAGATCGCCAAGATGCCGCCCGACGTGGTGCAGCTCAACAAGCGGGTCGTGCACCGGGGCATGGAGATCATGGGCCTGCGCACGGCCATCCGGGCCGGCACCGAGCTGTGCGCCCTCGGCACCCACCAGCGATCGATGCACGAGTTCGTGGCCCGGATGCAGGAGGAGGGCCTGACCACGGCCCTCACCAAGCGCGACGGGGTGTTCGGCGACTACCGCACCGCCGCCGACCGCCCGAGCGCGCCGCCGGAGTCGTCGTAGGGGCTTCGGCCCCGGCGGGTCGGGCCCTCAGGGCAGCCTCAGGGCAGCGTCAGGAACCGGGCGTAGCGCTCCGCCGTGGGCTCGGCCCAGCGCGGGTCGGGCTCGACGATCCGGCCGGTGCGGGCCCAGGCCGCGGCGCCGGCCAGGTCGGACGAGCCGGTGAGGGCGAGCCGGGCCAGGTAGGCGGCGCCGAGCGCCGCGCCCTCGGGGGCAGCGACGACGTGGACGGGCAGACCGGTGCCGTCGGCCAGCGCCTGCATCAGCCCGCCGATGCGGGTGGCGCCGCCGGAGGCCACGATCCGGCGGGCGGCGAGGCCGGCCTGGCCGGCCAGGTCCAGGTGGCGGCGGACGACGAAGGCCGACGCCTCCCACGCCGCCCGGCGGACGGCGCCGGGTCCGTGGGTCAGGTCGAGGCCATGGAGGGCGGCCCGCCGGTCGGGGTCGTGGAGCGGGGTCCGCTCGCCCCGCACGTAGGGCGCCCACACCGGGATCCGTTCGGGGTCCAGGCCGGCGAGCGGGTCGTCCGGGCCACCGGCGACCCGGTGGCCCGGGTCGCCGCCGGGGGCCGGGGCGCCTCCCGGGGCGAGGAGCGCGTCGGCCCAGCCGAGGAACAGACCGCCGGCGTTGCTGGGCCCGCCCACCAGCCACAGCCCTTCGGTGGTGTGGGGGATGGTCCACAGCCCGGGGACCGACACCGGCTCGTCGGCCACGACCCAGGCGATCAGCGTCGTCCCGCACAACACGAGCACGTCGCCCACGGCGTCGGCTCCGGCGACCAGCTGCTCGGACACCGCGTCGATCGTCCCGGCGGCCAGCGTGACGCCAGGGTCGTCGGCGAGCGGGCCGAGCGGCGCCCCCATCATCACCACCTCGGGGAGGGCGGCGGGATCGGCGCCGCAGTCCCGGCACGTGGCCTCGTCCCACCCCTCGGGCCCGTACAGCGGCATGGCCCCGAACGCGGTGGCGATGTCGACGGCGGCCGCGCCGGCCAGGGCGTGGTTGGCCACCGCCTGCGCCGGCCAGTACCCGGCGGCGCCGGGCGTCTGCTCGACCAGCCACCGCAGGAAGCCGATCATCTCGTGCCCGTCGCCCGGCTCGTCGGGCCGGGGCGCCCGCCCGCCCCGGGCGTCGCCGTAGAGCAGCCCGGGGGCGACCGGCCGGCCGTCGCCGTCGACCGCGGTCAGCGTCGGGACCATGGCGGCCACGGCCACCGCCGCCGGCGGGGCCGGTAGCCGGGGCGCCAGGCGGGCCAGCGCCTCGACCGGGGCCCGGCGCCAGACCCACTCGGCGTCGTGCTCCAGCCGGTCGGGCGCCGGGACCCGGACGGGGTGGGGGAGCCGGTCGCGGGCGACGACGGTGCCGGCGGCGTCGGCCGCCACGACCTTGACGGAAGTCGTGCCGATGTCGATGCCGACGGTCAGCGCACCGGGCGCGGGGGACACGGCCGCAGGCTAGGCCACCCGGATGGGGCATCATGTCGGGCCATGTTCGACGGTGGTCGGCCCCGGGCGCTGGTGACGGCGCCGCTGCGCGGACCGGGGCTCGAGCGGCTACGGCGCCTGGCCGACGTCGTCTACGACCCGTGGATCGACGTGCACCCGCTCCGGATCTACAACCCGGACGAGCTGGCGGCCCGGGCGGCCGACGAGAAGGCGACGATCCTGGTGGTCGAGGCCGACAGCGTCACCGGCCCGGTCTTCGACCTGCCGCTGGCTGCGGTCGCCTCGACCCGGGGCGACCCCAACAACGTCGACGTCGCCGCGGCCACCGCGGCCGGCGTGCCCGTCCTCCACGCCCCGGGGCGCAACGCCGATGCCGTCGCCGAGCTGGCGGTCGGGCTGCTGCTCGCCGTGACCCGGCACGTGGTGGTGGCCGACCGCGAGGTCCGGGCTGGGCGCACCTACGCCGACGGCCTCATCCCCTACCAGCGTTTCCGGGGCCGCGAGCTGCGGGGCCTGACCGCGGGCGTCGTCGGCCTGGGGGCGGTCGGCCGGGCGCTGGCCTGGCGGCTCGAGGGGCTCGGCCTCCGGGTGATCAGCACCGACCCCTACAACCCCGACGCCACCCACGGGCTCGACGAGCTGCTGGTCGAGGCCGACGTCGTGTCGCTCCACGCCCCGGTCACGCCCGAGACCGCGGGGATGATCGGCGCCGAGCAGTTCGCGGCCATGCGCGACGGCGCCGTCTTCCTCAACACGGCCCGGGCCCAGCTCCACGACGAGGACGCCCTGGTCGAGGCGCTGCGATCGGGGAAGCTGGGCGGCGCCGGCCTCGACCACTTCGTCGGCGAGGACCTGCCGGTCGACCACCCGCTCACCACGTTCCCCAACGTCGTGCTCACGCCGCACATCGGCGGCGCGACGTGGGACACCGAGGCCCGGCAGGCGACGATGGTGGCCGAGGGCCTGGAGCGGCTGGCCGCCGGCCAGCGGCCCGAGCACATCGTCAACCCGGAGGTACTGGCGTGACCGCGGCACGACCGGCGAACCCCGACACCTCGGCGTCCGAGACGCCCGACGGCCTGGCGCCCGAGACGCCCGGCGGCGCGGCGCCCGACGCCCCGGTGCGGTCCGTCCCCGACGCCCCGGCCGCGGTGCTGGCCGCGGCCAAGGAGATGCTGGCCAAGGGGCTGGTCGAGGGCACGGCGGGCAACATCTCGGCCCGCCAGGCCGACGGCACGATCGTGATCACGCCGTCGTCGGTCGACTACGACGCCATGACGCTCGACGACCTGGTGACGATCGACCCGGCCGGCGAGGTGGTGGCCGCGGCCGCCGGGCGGTCGCCGTCGTCGGAGAAGCCGCTCCACCTGGCCTGCTACGAGGCGTTCGCCGACGTCGGCGCGGTCATCCACTCCCACGCCGTGTACGCCACGATGTTCGCGGTCGCCCGCCAGCCGATCCCCGCCTGCATCGACGAGTTCGCCATGTACGTCGGCGGCGACGTGCGGGTGTCGGAGTACGCGGCCAGCGGGTCCGAGGCCATGGCCGCCAACGTCGTCGCCGCCCTCGAGGGGCGGGGCGCGGCGCTCATCGCCAACCACGGGATGGTGGTCGTGGGCCCGACCCCGGCCGCCGCCCTCCACATCACCGCGCTGGTCGAGCGCACCGCCAAGATCGTGTGGGGCGCCCGCCAACTGGGGCCGGCCCACGAGATCCCGGCCGAGGTGAACCAGAGCTTCGCCGGCGTGTACCAGTACCTGCGGGCCAACCCCCGCTGACGGCCGGGTCGGCCGGGGCGGGCCGGCGGCTCGACTTGCCTCCCGGCGACTGGTCCCGCCTCAGGGCGGGGTGACGAGCCCGCGCTCGATGAGCCGGGCGACGGCGTCGATGCGGGCGGGGGAGACGGGCCGGCGCGGCGTGGCCACGAGGGCGTCGAGCAGGACGAGCAGGACGATCGCCTCGGCGTCGCGGTCGCCGAAGCCCCGCGGGGCGAGGTAGCGGGCGCACATGGCCCGGAACGTCTCGATGGCCGCGGTCGAGGCCGTCCCCAGCGTCTCGTCCCGCGACATGGCCTCGCTCCACATCGCGGTGATCGCCGCCTCCTCGGCCGAGGTCGTGGCGTAGCGGCGGAGCCAGGCGCGCAGCTCGGCGCCCGCGCCGGCCTCGTCCCCGCCGCGGGCCTCGTCCCCGCCGCAGGCGGGCGGGCCGGGCGGGGGCGGGATGTCGGCCAGCGTGGCGGCCAGGCGCCGGCTGGCCCGCCCGGCCAGGATGCGGAACAGCTCGGTCTTGTTGGCGAAGTAGCGGTAGAAGACGCCGTGCGACACGCCGGCGGCCTCCACGACGTCGGCGACCCGAGTGGCGTAGTAGCCCCGCTCGGCGAACACCCGGTGACCGGCCTCGATCAGCCGGGCCCGTGTCTCCCGGCCCGCCGGCCCGAGCGGGCCCTCGCCGTCCCGGCGCTCGGACCCGCCGACCTCGTCGCCCGGGTCGGCCCCGTCGGCCCCGGCGGCCTGGCCGCCGGCGACCGCGGCGCCCGGGGTCGCTCCGTCGCCCGGCCCGGCGGCGAACGCGGGCACGGGCGGCACGGCCACCGGGCCGCTCCCGGCGCCCTCGCCGCCCGGCGGGGGGTGGACGTTCACCGCGGCGTCCACGCCGAACAGCGTCCGGTGGAACACGTCGGCCAGGGCCACCTCCACCCGGTCCCGGGCCGCCGCGCCGTCCCCGAGCCCGGCCCGGTCGAGCAGGGCGGCCACCCGGTTGGCCCGGGCGATGGCGTCGAGCAGCGCCCGAACGACGCCGTCGACGGCGCGGGGCGCCAGCGCCGCGCCGGTGATCCGCGAGCGGATGCCGTCGAACGTCCGCACCGCCACCTTGGCCGAGCCGGTGGCCACGGCCTCGTCGCTGGCCACCGCGCTCTGGAACGTGGTGAACACCGGCTCGTAGGCGTCGTAGAGCCGGCCGTAGCGGGCGAACCAGCCGTGGAGGGCCTCCCAGCCGGCCCGGTCGCCGGTGATCGGCCCCAGGGTGTCGGTGGCGGCCGCCAGCTCGCGGGCCACCCGGCCGGCCAGGTGGCGGAACAGGTCCTCCTTGCCGGAGAAGTACTGGTAGAAGCTGGCCCGCGAACAGCCGGACAGCTCGGTGATCCGCCCGATCCCGCACTCGTGGTAGCCGACCTCGGCGAAGACCCGTAGGCCGGCCTCGACGATGCGCTGCTGGGCCCGCTGCCCCCGCGCCCCGACGGCGGGGTTGGTGGCGAAGGGTGCCCGGCGCAGCACCGTCTCCCCGGTTTCTGACATTGGAGTCAGAACGGTACCAGACCGGCCGAACTGGTTGACGTAAGTGTCAGAAACGCCCTACGGTGCACCTGACACGAGTGTTAGACTGCGTCGAGACGGAGGGGGGACCGTGCCGGACCCGCAGAAGACCGCAGTCACCGCGTCCGCCGACGAGCGCGACCCCTTCGAGGAGTTCACGCAGGCCATGGGCGCCGAGGGCGACTACAGCCCGTATCCCCTGCTGGCCGAGCTGCGCGAGGCGGCACCCGTCCACCCGGGCACCCCCGACCTCCCGTGGGCGACGCTCGAGGCCGACCGCACCACGTTCACGGCCTACAGCTACGCGGCGGTCCAGACGGTGCTGGGCGACGGCGCCAACTTCGGCTCGGGCGTCTACGCGGCCACGATGGGCAAGGTGTTCGGCCGGTCCATCCTCGAGATGGACGGCGACGAGCACCACGCCTACCGGTCGATCCTCCAGCAGGCGTTCACCCGGGGCGCCATGGCCCGGTGGGAGGAGGAGGTGGTCCGGCCACTGGTCGAGCGGATGGTCGACGGCTTCGCCGACCGGGGGCGGGCCGACCTCGTGCGCGAGCTGCTGTTCCCGTTCCCGGTGCGGGTCATCGCCGCGCTGCTCGGCCTGCCCGAGGACGACATCGACGAGTTCCACCGCCTGGCCGTCGAGCTCATCGGCGTGAGCGTCGACTGGGACCGGGCGGTGGCCGCCTCCGCCACGCTGCGCGACTACCTGGCCGGCATCCTGGCCGAGCGGCGCCGGCGCCCGGCCGAGGACATGATCTCGGTGCTGGCCACCGCCGAGCACGACGGCCAGCGGCTCACCGACGACGAGATCTTCGCCTTCTGCCGGCTGCTGCTGCCGGCGGGGGCCGAGACGACCTACCGGTCGTCGTCCAACCTGCTGTTCGGGCTGCTGAGCCATCCCGATCAGCTCGACGCCCTGCGGGCCGACCCCGGCCTGACCGGGGCCGCCATCGAGGAGGGCATCCGCTGGGAGCCCCCGCTGCTGCTCATCAGCCGGACCACCCTGCGCGACACCGAGGTGTGCGGGGTGGAGATCCCGGCCGGCGCCAGCGTCGTGTGCAACCTGGGCGCCGCCAACCACGACCCGGCCCGGTGGCCCGACCCCGAGCGGTTCGACATCACCCGGGAGCGGCGGCCGCACATCGGCTTCGCCCACGGAGCCCACGTCTGCCTGGGCATGCACCTGGCCCGCATGGAGACCCGGGTGGCGCTGGCCACCCTGTTCGATCGGCTGCCCGGCCTACGCTTCGACCCCGATGCGCCGCCCCCGTACATCACCGGCCGGATCTTCCGGTCGCCGCCGCGCCTGGACGTGGCGTGGGGGTGAGGTGACCGCCGTGCGCGCCGCGACCGTCGTGCGCGTCGTCGGCGCCACCGCTCTGACCGCTCGCCGGACGTGAGCGAGGCCGAGGACGGGGGCCCGCCGGCCCGCCCGTTCCGGGTGCTGCCGGCCGTCACGCCCGAGACCGAGCACTTCTGGACCGGGGGCGCCGAGGGCGAGCTGCGCTTCCTGCGCTGCAAGCAGTGCGGGCACTGGATCCACCCGCCCGCCCCCGTGTGCCCCGCGTGCCTGAGCCGCGAGGTGGCGGTGGCCGCCGCCTCGGGCCGGGCCACGGTGCACACGTTCACCGTCAACTGGCAGCCCTGGTACCCGAACCTCGATCCGCCGTACGTCGTGGCCATCGTCGAGCTGCCCGAGCAGCCGGGCCTGCGTCTGACCACCAACATCGTCGGCTGCGCCCCCGACGAGGTCCGCATCGGCATGGCGGTCGAGGTCGTGTTCGAGGAGTACGACGGCGTGTGGTTGCCGCTGTTCCGCCCCGTGGGCGGGGGCGCGGCCGAGGACCCGACGGAGGGCCCGAGCGGGAGCGAGCCGCATGAGTAGGGAACCGGGGGAGCGGGCGGCCGTCATCTCCGGCGTCGGCCAGTCGCAGGTCGGCCGCCGGATCTACCGCCGGCCCCTCGACCTCACGGTCGAGGCGGCGCTGGCCGCCATCGACGACGCCGGGCTCACGCGCGACGACATCGACGGGCTCGCCACCTACCCCGGGGCGCTGGCCGTGCCGCCCGGCTTCTCGGGGGTCGGGGTGACCGAGGTCCAGGACGCCCTCCGCCTGCGGCTCGACTGGTACGCCGGCGGGCTCGAGCTGCCGGGCCAGCTCGGCTCGGTAGCCAACGCGGTGGCGGCCGTGGCGACCGGGCTGGCGCGCCACGTCCTGTGCTTCCGCACGGTGTGGGAGGCGTCGGCCCAGGGCGACAAGGGCCGGGCTGCGGTCACGCCCGGGGGCGGGGGCGCGGGAGGCGGCGGCTCCGGCGGCTCCGGCGGGTTCCGGGCCTCGGGCGCCCAGCAGTGGACGCTGCCGTTCGGGGCGCCCTCGGCCGCCAACTGGATCGGCATGATGGCCCAGCGCCACATGCACGAGTTCGGCACCACCCGCGAGCAGCTCGCCCAGGTGGCGCTGAACGGCCGGGCCAACGCGGCGGCCAACCCTCAGGCCATCTACCGCGATCCGCTCACCCTCGACGACTACCTGGCGGCCCGCATGGTGTCCACGCCGCTGTGCCTCTACGACTGCGACGTGCCGGCCGACGGCTCGACGGCGGTCATCGTGTCGGCGGCCGACGCCGCCGGCGACCTGCGTAAGCCGCCGCTGCGCATCGAGGCCCTGGGCACCGCCCTCCACGGGCGCCCGTCGTGGGACCAGTTCGACGACCTGACCACGATGGCCCTGCGCGACGCGGCGGCCATGATGTGGCTGCGCACTGACCTGACGCCGGCCGACGTCGACGTGGCCGAGGTCTACGACGGGTTCAGCTTCATCGCTCTGTGCTGGCTGGAGGCCCTGGGTTTCTGCGACCACGGCGAGGGCGGCCCCTACCTGGAGGCCGGGCGGCCCCACCGCTCGGGCTCCCTCCCGCTCAACACCAACGGGGGGCAGCTGTCGGGCGGGCGGCTGCACGGCTACGGCCTGCTTCACGAGGCCTGCCTCCAGCTGTGGGGCGATGCCGGCGAGCGCCAGGTGCCGGGCGGGCCGCAGGTGGCGGTGGCGGCGGCCGGGGGCGGGCCGCTGGCCGCCTGTCTGCTGCTCACGACGAGCTGACGGTGAGCGGGAGACGAGCTGGCGGCCGCTGCCCACGACCTGACCACGGTCTGACGGGTGGACGCGAGGCGTGACAATTTGGTGTCAGACGGTGACGGGGGGTGAACACCAGGCGTAACGTGGTTTCAGACCTGGGGGGCCAGCGGGCGGAGCTGGGCGTGGAGGGGGACGCACGTGGGATTTCGACTCCCCATCAAGATCAAGACGGCCATAGCGCTGTCGGTCCCACTGGGGATGATGGTGGCCGTGGCGGGGCTGGAGGTCGTGCAGAGCTCCCGTGAGGTGCGGGAGATGCGCGAGCAGACCGACCTGGCCACGGCGGCCATCGGCCCGTCGGGCCTGATCACGGCCATCCAGAACGAGCGCAACTTCACCGGGCTGTGGCTCCTCGGCTCGGAGACCCTGGTCAACCTGCCGGTCAACGACATGGAGCAGGCGCGGGCCGCCACCGACCAGGCCTACCGGGCGTTCCGCGACGAGGTGGCCCGCAAGGGTGGCGACGTGGCCCGGACCTACGGGCCGGCCTTGGAGGCGCTCGAGGGGGAGCACGGCCTCGCCGCCCAGCGCCGGCTGGTGGACAGCTACACCGGGCCGCGGCTGGTCACGCAGTACAACGCCACCGCCGACCGCTCGTTCAACGGCTACACGCTGCTGGTCGGCGCGTTGGCCGATCCGACCACGCGGCTGACGTCCAGCATCGAGGACGAGGAGCTGCGCCGCGGCGTCCAGCTCATCGACATGGCGTCCCGCGAGCTCGACCGGATCGCCCGGTTCGTGCGGCTCGCCCTCCTCCAGGCCGTCCGAGGCGACGGGCGGATCGCCGGTCGCGAGGAGGTGCAGGAGGCCTCGCTGGCCCAGAGCGAGGGCGACCGCGCCCACCTGCAGATCGTCGAGCTGGCCTCCCACGGCCGCTACCGGGCGCTCGGCGAGGAGCTCGAGGTCGAGAGCGAGGAGACCCAGGTCCGCCAGATCATGCGGCAGATCGTGCGGACCGGCGAGATCCCGGTCGACGCCCTGCTGGCCGGCATCTCGATCAGCGACGACGAGAGCTACTACGGGTTCCTCCACGACGTGTCCGAGGTGCTGCGCGACCGGGCCGACGAGCTCAACGCCGCCGCCCTCGCCCGGCAGCGCCGGTTCCTGACGGTGGCGGCGATCGTGCTCGTCGTCGCCCTCGTCGTGATGCCCCTGGCCACCCGGTCGATCACCCGGCCGCTGCGGTCGCTCACCCGGCAGGCCGTCGACCTGGCCCGGCGGCGGCTGCCCGAGGCCGTGCGGCGGGTGCAGGAGACACCGCTCGGGCAGGACGTGGCGCCGCCCGAGCTGGAGCCCGTCACCGTGCCCGCCTCGGACGAGGTGGCAGATGTCGCCGACATGCTCACCCGGGTCCAGGCCACCGCCATCGACCTGGCCGTGGGTCAGGCGGTGCTGCGCCGCAACGTGGCCGACGCCCTGGTCAACCTGGCCCGCCGCAACCAGAACCTGCTCGGCCGCCAGCTAACGTTCATCACCGAGCTCGAGGCCCACGAGACCAGCCCCGAGACGCTCGGCAACCTGTTCCGCCTCGACCACCTCGCCACCCGCATGCGGCGCAACGCCGAGTCGCTGCTGGTGCTCGCCGGGGTCGAGCAGCAACGCCACGCCACCGCCCCGGCGCCGCTCGTCGACGTGATCCGGGCCGCGCTGGGCGAGGTCGACGAGTTCCACCGGGTCTCCTTCCCGGCGGTGCAGCCGGTGACGATCGACGGGCCCGCCGTGGCCGACCTCGCCCACCTGCTGGCCGAGCTGATCGAGAACGCCCTCCGGTTCTCCCCGCCCGAGGTGCCGGTCGACATCCGCGGCCACTCCTACCTGGCCGAGGACGCCTATCTGGTGTCGATCATCGACCAGGGCACCGGCATGAGCGCCGAGGAGATCGAGCGGGCCAACCGGCGCCTCGCCCAGGCCGAGGACTTCACCGTGGCGCCCTCCCGCTACCTCGGGCACTACGTGACCGCGGCGCTGGCCGCCCGGCACGGCATCAAGGTCACGCTGGTGCCGACCATGCCGTCCGCCGACCACCCGGGCATCACAGCCCGGGTCCAGCTGCCCAACCGACTGCTGGTGCGGGGGGCGCGGCCGCCGTTTGGGGCCGGGCCCCGGCGGTCGGACCGGATCACGGTCTGAGGGTCGCCGGGGTCTGCGGTGCGGCGCCAGCTGCGTCGGCCGTCGGACTCGGCGAGTTCGGCCGTCGAGGTCGGTGAGCTCAGCCGTCGGACTCGGCGAGCCCGGCGACGGCGCTGCGGATGATGTCCACCGCCTCCTCGACCCGGTCGCGGTGGGTGCGGTGCGACAGGATGCAGGCCCGGATGACGAACCGTCCGCCGATCCGGGTGCTGGACAGGAGGATGCGGTTGGAGGCGTTGATCCGCTCCAGCAAGCGGGCGTTGGCGGCGTCTAGCTCCTCGTTCCGCTCGGGGTCGTCGGCCGTGGGGTCGGGGCCGACGACGTCGCCGTCGCCGGCGCCCGGCGGCCGGTAGCGGAACGCCACCGCGGTCAGCTGCGGCTCCCACGGCACCTCGAGCCGGGGCGTGGCCCGCAGCTCCTCGTACAGGTAGCCGGCCAGATCGAGCTTCTCGTCGAGCGCGTCCCGGAAGGCGCCCAGCCCGTGGAGCATGATCGGCAGCCACAGGCGCAGACCCCGGAAGTTGCGGGACAGCTCGGGGGAGTACTCGTTGAAGCTGGGGATGCGCTCCGACTCGCCGACGTCCTGCAGGTAGGCGGCGCCCACGTGGTGGGCGTCGCGCAGGCGGGGGCCGTCCCGCACGAGCAGCGCACCCGTCCCGTAGGGCAGGAACATCGCTTTATGGGGGTCGAGCGTGATCGAGTCGGCCCGGTCGATGCCGGCCAGGCGCTCCCGGCCCCGGGCCGTGAGGCGGAACGGCCCGCCGTAGGCGGCGTCGACGTGGAGCCACAGGCCCTCGGACTCGCAATAGGCGGCCAGGTCGGCGAGCGGGTCGATGGCGCCGGTGTTGGTCGTGCCCGCCGACGCGACCACGCAGAACGGCTGGCGCCCGGCCCGCCGGTCCCGGGCGACGAGGTCGGCCAGGGCGTCGACGTCCATGCGCAGGTCGGGCGTGGTCGCCACCATACGGACGTTGCCGGGCGGGAACCCGGCCACGTGGGCGGCCTTGGCCACCGAGGCGTGGGTCTGGTCGGTGACGTACAACGTGCCGGCCAGGAAGTTCTCGGGCAGGCGGGCGTGGCGGGCGGTGACGAGGCCGGCCAGGTTGGCCAGCGACCCGCCCGAGGTCAGCACGCCCCGGGCGGCGTCGGGGTAGTCGAACAGGTCGCACAGCCACCGGACGGTCGTCCACTCCATCTGGGCCAGGGCCGGGGCCAGGCTCCAGAGGGTCACGTAGCGGTTGACGGCGGCGGCCAGGAAGTCGGCGATCGCCGAGGCCCACAGCCCGCCGCCCGGGATGTAGCCCATGTAGCCCGGACCGGCGAAGTCGAGCGAGGTGGCCACCCCCTCGGCGAACGTGGCCAGGAGGCGGGCGAAGTCCGTACCCTCCTCGGGGGCGGGCTCGCGCAGCCGCTCGGCCAGCTCCAGCGCCCCGGGCAGCCCCGACGCCGGGGCGTCGGGCAGCTCGGCCAGGAACTCCTCGAGGTACGAGAGCGCCGCCGCGCCCATGGCCCGCGTCTCGTCGGGGCCGGGTTCCAAGGGGAACGTCGCGGTCACACCGCGGACGGTACCGAGGTGGCTGCGGGCCGTTTGGCCAAAGTTCCGCCGGGTAGCCCCCGGGGGAGAGTGGCGGACGGAGAGGAGGACCCTTCCATGCGCTTGTTCGCACGCAAGCACCGAGACGTGGACGCCGAGGACCGGGACGCCGACCTCGAGCGCCGGGATGCCGACCTCACGCGGCGGGACACTGAGCTCGAGGCCCGGGATGCCGATTTCACGCGTCGGGATGCCGACCTCACGCGTCGGGATGGCGAGCTCGAGGCCCGGGATGCCGAGCTCGAGCGCCGGGATGCCGACCGCCACGACGCGGGCGAGGGCGCGCCGGCGGGCGCGATGCCGATGTCCGAGGAGCCCGTCGCCGAGCGGGGGCCCGCGGCCGACGAGGAGGTCGCCGAGGAGCGGATCGACCTGGTCAAGCAGCGCTGGAGCCTGGGGACCGCGCTGACCACGCTGGCCGGCGCCGCCCTGATCGCGCTCGGGATCGTGGCGCTGCTGCGGACCGAGGTCGACGACACCTGGTACCGCCCGGTCGAGCAGGTGCTGAACATCGACCACACGCCGTTGCTGGCGGCGATCGAGATCGGGGTCGGCGTCGTGCTCGTGCTGCTCGGCCTGTCCGGAGCCCGGGTCCTGAGCGCGCTCGTGTGCCTCGCCGTGGCCGTCGGTGCCACCGTGGTCGCCGTCGACCCCAGCGAGTTCCGCGAGGAGCTGGCCATGGAGCGCTGGTGGGCCATCACCCTGGCCGTCGCCGGCGCCGTGCTGGCCCTGCTGCTGATGGCCTCCCGCCCCGGCAAGGTCGAGCGCCACTACCGCACCGTCCGCACCCCCGCGCGTGGCGGCTACGGCCGCGCCGTCCCCCAGCCCTGACCCGAGGCCCGTTACCGGCCCAGCCCGACCGGCCCAGCCCGACCCGGCGGCGGAGGTGGCGCAGGAGACCTCGGCGGGGGGAGCGCCGCTCCCCCCGCCGCCTCCCGTGGTGGGGGCGCGCCCGCCCTGCCTCTGGGCGCGGTCCACGGCGAAGCCGAGCGAGGCGGCTGGGGTCCGGCAGCGGCCGGGGATGGCGAGGTGCGGGGCGGCACGGCGGGGGCGGGCCGAGCGGTGGGCTGGCGTCGCGGTGCCTTTGATCGCGGCCGCCGGCGGCGAGTCGACCCAAGGTCGCACGCATGTGGCGCAGCCGCCGCGTCAGGCGCGCCTGGGCCCGCCCGGAGGCCAGCGGTCCGCCCGTGCGCCGGGCCAGCCACGCGGCCGCGGACTTCGACCCGTCGTCGGGCATACGAGCGCTGAGCTTCGAAGGCGGCGGTGAGTTCGGCCCGCCCGGCGGCGATGAGCCGTTCGGCGGGGTGCAGGGCCACGAGCTCGTCGCCAAGCTCCTCACCCGAGAGCGCGGCGCAATCGCAGACCACGGGCTGTTCGGCGCCTCGTCGGATGAGGCTCGATGGCTTCCATGTCCCGCCAGCGTACCACGTGTAACGAACACATGTTCGTGGGGTGGCGAAGCTAGCCTCCGCCGGATGGTCGCCTTCCTGAGCCCCGAGTGGGTCGAGCGGCAGCGCGAGCTGCTGAAGGACCTTCCCGGTGGGGAGGACGTCAGCGTGCGGGTCCGCTGCGTCGTGACCGGCGGTCCGGACGGCGACGTCACGTACCACCTCGAGTTCGACGGCGGCCGGGCGGTGAGCGGCGGGCCGGGTCCGGGCGACGAGCCTGACGTGGTGCTGACGACGACCTACGAGGTGGCCCGCGACATCGCCCGGGGCGACCTCGAGCCGAGCGTGGCGTTCATGCAGGGCGTCCTGAAGACGCAGGGGCCGACGGCCCAGCTCGTGCCGCTCCTGGCGCTCACGCAGAGCCCGGCCTACCAGGCGGCGGCCGAGCGGCTGCGCGCCGAGACCGAGCTCTGACCGCGCCGCAGCCGGCGGCTGGCAGCCGGAGCCGTCAGCCGCCGGCGCGCTGCAGCTCGCGCAGCTCGCGGTAGCCGATGAGGCGGGCGCCGGCCCGCTCGAGCATGGTGCGCAGGCTGTGGTCGGAGACGACCAGGTCGTGGTCGTCGACGCAGCCCGCCCAGTTCGGCGTCAGCGCCCGCAGCTCGGGCGTGTCGATCGCCGGGTGCACGTACAGCTCGGTCACGCCGGGCAGCAGGTCGAGCACCGCCCGCTCGATGTAGCGGCGGCTGCCCACGCCGGGCACCGCCACCAGGTGGTCGGGGAACACGACGCCCTCGGCGGCGGCCAGCTTGCGGAACGGGAAGCCGATCGACCGCTCGGTGGACGCCCCCGATAGCCGGATCGGTAGCCCGAACTCGACGGCGAGGTCGAGGTAGATGTCGAAGAACTCGGGCTTGAGCTGCAGGGTGCCCAGGTGGCTGTCGAGGTGGCTGACGTCGAAGCCCCACAGGATCGCCCGCTCGATCTGGGCCCGCAGCTCGCGCCGTGCCTCGTCGAGATCGGCGTGCTCCCACAGGTCGCGCACCGTGCGGGGGAAGCCGCCGTCGCCGTCGAGCAGCGACGGCGCCCGGGTGATCGGGCCCCACCGGTACAGGTCGTGTTCGGCGTTCAGCGTCAGGTGGACGCCGACGTCCTCGCCCCGGTAGCGGGACGCCGCCTCGCGGGCCCAGGGGCAGGGCACCATGAGCGAGGCGCTGGTGGCCAGCCCGTCGCGCACGGCCTCGTACACCCCCACGTTGGCGGCGTGGCTCGACCCGAGATCGTCGCAGTTGATGATGACCAGCCGGGCGTCGGGTGGTTCACCGAGGCGTTCCGCGAGCGTGACCATCGAGGTCAGGCTACCTGCGGGTCGGCGGAGCTAGCCGGACGTGTCGCGAGCCGGCGGCGGCCCCACCGCCACGTCGGCGCTCCCGCAGGCGGACCACAGGCCGGCGCCGGCGGCCCGGGCCGCGGCCTCGGCGGCGTGCAGCTCCGACCGAAGGGCCGTGTTGGGCGGGTGGTCGTCGGCCTCGGCGAAGCCGCCGTCGACCTGGGCGCGGTTGAGGAGCAGGCCGTCGCCGGACCGGTAGACGTAGGCGAGCAGCCGGTCGTACATGTCGCGGGCCTCGACGTCGCGCTCGAGTCGGACCGCGGTGCCGGCCGGGGCGAGCGCCCGCAGGTGGTCGGAGGCCTCGGCGCCGTAGCACTCGACCGGGCGCCCGGGGGCGACGGTCTCGGGCGTGTCGATGCCGATCAGCCGCACCGGGACCTCGCGGCCGGCGAGCTCGACGACCAGCGTGTCGCCGTCGACCACGCGGACGACCGTGGCCTGGCCCGGGGCGCCCGGGGAACCCGAGCCGCTGCCGAGCTCGCTCGCGGCTCGGCCGACCGCCAGGCACGCCGCGGCGGCCAGGACCGCCAGCACGGCGAGCAGCATCGCGCCCCGCCTGACCCGGGACCACCCCCGGCGCCTGAACGTGCCCCGGTCGGCCTCGCCCACGCTGTGGCGCCCGGACAAGACCGCACCCCGGCCGGTCCGGCCAGTGCCCCGGCGGCCGGCCGGACCCGGGCCACGGCCGACCCGAGCCAGCCCTCGGCGCTCGGGCGGAGTCGGGTTGCGATCGGGCCGATAGCGGTTCCGGAGCCCCAGCGGTGGGTGCCGGCGCGCTGGCGAGGCCCGGCGGGCAGAGGACGGTGAGGACGCCGCTGCGGGCGACGCGGGTGGGGGTGACGCCGGTGGGGCCGACGCGGACGGGGGCGACGTGGGTTGGGACATGGGCCCTCCTCGACGGCGGCGGTTCCGGGCGGCGGTGCGGCCGCGAGGCGCCGTCGGCGCGGAGGGCCCGACCCCAGGTCAGGCGATCAGGTGAGCGGGGCGGATCAGCGCCGCCCGAGGCTCAGATGCGCTCGAGGATGGTGCCGGTGCCCAGGCCGCCGCCGCAGCACATCGTGACCAGGGCGGTCGACTTGTCGGCCCGCTCCAGCTCGTGGAGGGCCTTGGTCACCAGGATCACGCCGGTGCCGCCGAGCGGGTGGCCGAGGGCGATGGCCCCGCCGTTGGGGTTGGTGCGCTCGAGGTCGGCGTCGAGCTCGCGCTGCCAGGCCAGCACCACCGAGGCGAACGCCTCGTTGATCTCGACCAGGTCGATGTCGGACAGCGCCATGCCCATGCGCGACAGGAGCCGCTGCGTGGCGTCGATGGGGCCGGTGAGCATCAGTACCGGGTCGACGCCGACCAGGCACGTGTCGACGATCCGGGCCCGGGCCCGCAGCCCGAGGGCCTTGGCCTTGTCGGCGGACATGAGCAGGATGGCGCCCGCCCCGTCGCTGATCTGCGAGGACGACCCCGCCGTGTGCACCCCGTCGGGTCGGGCCACCGGCTTGAGGCCGGCGAGCGCCTCGAGCGAGGTCTCGCGCAGGCCCTCGTCGCGGTCGACCCGGTGGGTCGAGCCGGTCGGCTTGCCCTCCTCGTCGAGGTCGGGGGCCTCGATGGGCAGGATCTGCGTGTCGAATCGCCCCTCGGCCCAGGCCTCGGCGGCCCGCTGCTGGGACATCAGACCGAAGGCGTCGGCGTCCTGGCGGGTGATGCCCCACTTGTCGGCGATCCGTTCGGCGCCCTCGAACTGGGACGTGAACTCGTACTGGGGGAAGTAGGTCTTGGGGATCGGCACGCCCAGGCCCAGCTTCTTGGACGAGTTCGACCCGATCGGCACCCGGGACATCAGCTCGACGCCGGCCGCGACGGCGACGTCGACCACGCCGGCGGCGATGAGCCCGGTGGCGAGGTTGGTGGCCTGCTGCGACGACCCGCACTGGGTGTCGACCGTGGTGGCGGCGGTCGACTGGGGCAGGCCGGCCGTGAGCCAAGCCGTCCGCCCGATGTTGAAGGACTGCTCGCCGACCTGGCTGACGCAGCCCGTCACCACCTGGCCGACCTCGGTCGGGTCGATACCCGAGCGATCGACGACCTCGCGCAGCACCGAGGCCAGCAGGTCGGCGGGATGCACCGACGAAAGCCCCCCGTTGCGGCGACCGATCGGCGTGCGGACAGCTTCGACGATCACGACTTCGGTCATGGCTGCAGGGTAGGGGCGGAGGGTCGCGTCGTGCGAGGCCACGGCGGGCGCGAGGCGGGACCGCGGTGCGCGATCAGCGGCGGGGCGACCGGTCGAGCGCCTCGAGCACCAGGAGGAGCAGGGCCGCCCCCACGAAGGCGACGAAGATGGAGGCCAGGTCGAACTCGTCGAACGTGTCGACCTCGTCGCCGGTGGCGAGCCGGAACAGGGCGCCGCCGAGGAGGGCGCCGAGGATGCCGATCACGATGGTGCCCAGGCAGCCCCGCTTGCGGGCACCGGTGGCGGCGCGGGCGAGAGCGCCGGCGATGAAACCCACGACGAGCCAGCCCAGGATGCTCATGGCCCGCAGGCTAGGACCCCGACAGGCGGAGGCTGGACTCAGGCGGCGGTGCGGCGAGCGGCAGGCCGGCGGGCGGGCGACCGGCGGTGGGGGACCGGAGCCGGCGGCTCGGGCCGCACGCCGGGCTCCTGATGGGGCTGGTCGTGGGGTCGGTCGGGGTCGCCCGGAGATCGGGACCGACGGCCAGCCTGCAGGGCCGCCCGGGCCCGGGCGATGCCCTCGAGCCCGACCCGGCGCGTGCGCTCGTCGAGCCGCCAGCTGGGCTGCGTGTCGACCAGGAGGAGCTGGTGGGAGTTCGTCGTCTTCGTCATGCGCCCAGTATCCGCAGGGGGTGTGACAAACAAGCCGGCCGCACCTCGCCCCTGCCGGGGGCGCACACACAAATCTCCCGGACCCGGTGCCCGCTGGGCCGGCCCGTTCGGACCGGGGTGTTGGGGTCCGGTCGCAGGCCCGGTCCGGGCGCCCGCTGGGCCGGCCCGTTCGGACCGGGGTGTTGGGGTCCGGTCGCAGGCCCGGTCCGGGCGCCCGCTGGGCCGGCCCGCTCAGACCGGGGCGTTGGGGGCGACGAGCGGCCAGGGCCGCTCGCGCTCGACGACCAGGGCCAGGTCGAGCAGCAGGGCGTCCTCGTGGTGGCGGCCGATGATCTGCATGCCCACCGGCAGCCCGTCGACGTGCTCGATCGGGATCGAGATGGCCGGGTTGCCCACGATGTTGGCCGGGATGGTGAGGGCGCCGTTGTTCTCGGGCCCCACGTGCTGCTCGCCGACCCGGGTGTTCAGCGCCACGTCGGCCGGGAACGCTACGTCGGGGTTGGTGGCGCAGATGATGAGGTCGACCTGGTCGAACAGGTCGGCCATGGCCTCGTTGGCCTCGACTCGCTGCTCCTCGACCCGGGCGGCCAGCTCGAGGCCGTACATCTGCTGGGCGACCTCGACGCCGAACGCCATCTCGACCGTCATGTCGTCCTTGCAGTCCGGCCACCGGTCGCCGAGCAACCGGCGGACCTGCGCCAGGTTGGACATGGCCCACTCGTAGCCGAGGCCGGGCAGCCGGACCGGCACGTCGACCAGCCGCAGCCCGGCGTCGCGGGCCAGGGCCTCGCCGGCCGCCCGCACGGCGGCCGCCACCTCGGGTCGCACGACGGCGTTGCCGAGGTCGGGGGCGATCACCGCCCGGAGGCCCCGCAGGTCGCGGGTCCCGAGGTCGCGCTCCCACCCCTCGACCTTGGGGAGGCTGTAGGGGTCGCGGGAGTCGTAGCCGGAGCACACGTCGTACCAGCGGGCCACGTCCCGCACGGAGCGGGCCACGCACCCCACCACCACGGTCAGCGGCGCGATCTCGGTGCGCGGTCCCCGGGGGATCCGCCCGGCGGTCCCCTTCATCCCCACCAGGCCGCAGAAGCCGGCCGGGATCCGGATCGACCCGCCGCCGTCACCGGCCGTGGCGATCGGGACCAGGCCACCGGCGACCGCGGCCGCCGACCCGCCCGAGGACCCGCCGGCCGTGCGGCCGTGCCGCCACGGGTTGTGGGTGACGCCGTGGAGCTTGGTCACGCTGACGTTGAGCCCACCGAACTCGCTGGCCGTGGTCTGGCCGGTCTTCACGACGCCGGCCTCCTCGAGCCGGCGCACCATCGTGCTCGTGTAGGAGGCCGTCTCGTCGGCCAGGACGAGGCTGGCGTCGGTGGCCGGCCAGCCCGCCACGGGCTCGAGCTCCTTGACCCCGATCGGCACCCCGCCGAACGGGAGCGAGACGTCGGCCCTCGCGGCCGCGGCCCGCGCCGCCTCGGCGTCGATGTGGCAGAAGGCGTTGAGCTCGCTGGCCTCGATCGCGTCGAGCACCGCCTCGAGCTCCTCGGTCGGCTTGCGCTCGCCGGACCGGAAGGCGTCGACGAGCGAGCAGGCATCCCCCAACCAGGGCGTCGTCATGGCCATGAGTGTTGCATCCTCGGTGGCGCCGTCGCCGTCCCCCGGCGCGTGGCCGACCGGCCCACCGCGCCCGGATCGGGCCACAGGCCGTAGAGTCCCGGCGCATGGATGCCCGCAAGTGGCTCGGACTCGAGCCCACGCACAACCCCATGCGGTGGGTGCTCCCGGTCACGCCCGGCATCACCGCGGGCGGCGCGTTCCTGTTCGGCGGTTGCGCCCTGGGCGCAGCGGTGGCGGCGATGGAGCACGTGAGCGAGCGCCCGGTGGTGTGGGCCACCGCCCAGTACCTGGCCTACGCCAGCCCCGACTCAGTGCTCGACATCGACGTCACGATCGCCGCTCAGGGCCGCAACGTGACCCAGGCCCGGGTCGTGGGGCACGTGGCCGACACCGAGATCCTCACCGTCAACGCCGCCCTCGGCGACCGCGACATCGGCGTCGACGGCGTGTGGACGACGCCGCCCGACGTGCCCTCGCCCGAGGAGTGCGCGCCCCGCCCGCTGCGCCACCCGGGCGTCGAGTCCATTCAGAACCGCCTCGACGTGCGCCTGGCCCGGGCCCACTCGTGGGAGGACATCGAGGGCAACCCCATGCCCGAGGGCCGCTCGGCGCTGTGGGCCCGCGTGCCCGACCTGCTCGACCTGTCCTCGGGCGCCAGCCTCGCCATCCTCGGCGACTACGTGCCGTTCGGCATCGGCCAGGCCCTCGGCCGCGCCGGGGGCGGCAACAGCCTCGACAACACACTGCGCGTCTACCGGCTGGTGCCGACGGAGTGGGTGCTGCTCGATATCCGCATCCAGGCGGTGGCCCGGGGCTTCGGTCACGGCGTGGTCCACCTATGGGCCGAGGACGGGACGCTGCTGGCCACGGCCAGCCAGTCGACGATCGTGCGCTTCATGCCCCCGGCCTCGGCCCGGGGCGGGGCGGACGGGACGGACCGCCGACCCTGACCGGCGGGCGGGCCTGGCGGTCAGGGTCGGCCCCGACCGGGACGGGATCGGCGGGAGCGCCGAGACCGGCGGGCGGCCCGACCGGCCGCCACCCGGCGTGACGCCCGGGCGGGCGCCGGCCCCCTGTGCCAGCATCCCGACATGGATCGCTACGGCATGACCATCCCGTTCGGCGGCGTCCCGCTCCACGAGCAGCGTGAGTGGGTAGTCGAGCTGGCCGACCTCGGCTACACGGACGTGTGGTCGTCCGAGGCCGACGGCGCCGACGCCTTCACACCCCTGGCGCTCGCCTCGGTGTGGGCACCGTCGCTGCGGCTCGGGACGGCCATCGTGCCCGCGTTCACCCGCGGGCCGGCGTGCCTGGCCCAGAGCGCGGGGTCGCTGGCCCAGGCCGCGCCCGGGCGCCTGGCCCTGGGCATCGGCACGTCGTCGAACGTGATCGTCGAGGGCTGGAACGGCATCTCGTTCGAGAAGCCGTACCAGCGCACCCGCGACGTGGTGCGCTTCCTGCGCAAGGCGTTCACCGGCGAGAAGGTGACCGAGCAGTACGAGACGTTCTCGGTCCGGGGCTTCAAGCTGGGGGTGGTGCCCGAACAGCCGGTGCCGATCCTGGTCGCCGCCCTGCGGGAGGGGATGCTCCGCCTGGCCGGGCGCGAGGCCGACGGGGCCATCATCAACTGGCTGTCGGCCGAGGACGTGGCGACCGTGGCGCCGATCGTCCACAAGGCGGGCGGTGGCGAGCCCCGCGAGATCGTGGCCCGCATCTTCGTGGCCCCGACCGGCCCGGACGCCGACCCCGACGCCGTGCGGGGCATGGCCCGCTACGCCATCGCCGCCTACCTCAACGTGCCGGTGTACGCCGCCTTCCACGAGTGGCTCGGCCGGGGCGAGGTGCTGGCCGAGATGTGGCGGCTGTGGAAGGAGCGCGACCGCAAGGCCGCCCTGGCCGCCATCCCCGACTCCGTGGTCGACGAGCTGGTTGTGTGGGGGCCGCCGGAGAAGTGCCGCGAACACGTCCAGCGCTACGTCGAGAACGGCGTCACCACGCCCGCCCTGGCCCTGATGCCGTTCGGCTACGACCTGCGCCAGGCGGTGCGCGACCTGGCACCCCGGTGAGCGTCCCGCTGAGCGGGCGGGCCGGCTGAGTCGCCGGCCTCGCCGGGCCCGGCCAGCCGCCGCCACCCGATACGGCCCGGCCCCCGGACCCCAGGCGGTGGGGGTAGCCCCCAGGGGTCGAACGGGGGATACCCCCATAGCCGTTCGCGCGATGACTCCGTAGCGTGATGGTCGTCATGTTGGGTGTGAGCGGACCAGGCGGCCGCAGGCCGATCCCCAGGCGGGCGACATGATCGCCACGGCGCTGGCGGAGCTGGTCAGCCTCGACGGTCTGGCGAACCTGTCCGAGGTGGCCTACCTCGTGATCTTCGTGTTCGCCGCCTTCGACGTGATCTTCCCGATCCTCCCCAGCGAGACGGCGGTGGTGCTGGCCGGCGTGCTGGCCTGGCAGGGGCGTCTCAGCGCCCCGGCCGTGCTGGCGGTGGCGGCGCTCGGCGCGATCGGGGGTGATCACCTCTCCTACGGCCTCGGACGCTGGTCCCGTCGCGCCCTCCAACCCCGCCGCTCGGACGGCAAGATGGCCCGGCTCCAGGAGTGGGCGGCGCACCAGCTCTCGGTCCGTGGCCCCGGCATCCTGCTCGTCGCCCGGTTCATCCCCGGCGGGCGCACGGCCAGCACCCTGGTGAGCGGCCGTCTGACCTACCCCCTGCCCCGGTTCAGCGCCGTGACCGTAGGGGCCGGCATCCTGTGGGCCTCGTTCGGCACGATGCTCGGCTACCTGGGCGGCACGACCTTCCACGACAACACGTGGCTGGCAACCGGGCTCGGTGTGGCCGTGGGCACGACGGTGGGCCTCATCGTCGAGCGCACGCTCGACTGGCGGTCCAAGCGGGCCGCCCGCCTGGCCGCCGCGGACGACGTCCCGGCCTCCGACGAGCACCTGGTGGCCTGACCTCCCTAGGCTCGGCCGCCATGGGTGGCCAACACGTTCTCGACCTGTCCGATCGGCTCCTGCGGGGTGAGACCACGGTCGAGGAGGTGCATCCGGTCGTCGTGGACGGCGACCTGGACGAGGTGGGGGACGGCGTCGCCTTCATCCCCGCCTTCGGGAACATCAGCGCCTTCACCGTCGACGGCAGCCTGCTGCTGGTCGACACGGGCAACCAGTTCCGGGCCCGGGCCAACTACGACCGGGTCCGGGGCTGGAGCGACCTGCCGGTCGACACGGTCGTGTACACGCACGGCCACATCGACCACGTCTTCGGCCTCGGCCCCTTCGAGGAGGAGGCCGACGCGGCCGGGCGCCCCCGGCCTCGCGTGATCGCTCACGAGCTGGTCCCCGCCCGGTTCGACCGCTACAAGTTGACCGCTGGCTACAACGGCGTGATCAACGCCCGCCAGTTCTCGGCGCCGGGGTTCCAGTGGCCGACCGACTACCGGTACCCGGACGAGACGTACACCGGCCGCCGCGACCTCGACGTCGGGGGCCAGCGCTTCGAGCTGCACCACGGCAAGGGCGAGACCGACGACCACACGTGGGTGTGGCTGCCGGACCGCAAGGTGCTGTGCACCGGCGACCTGTTCATCTGGGCCAGCCCCAACTGCGGCAACCCCCAGAAGGTGCAGCGCTATCCCCGCGAGTGGGCGCAGGCCCTGCGGGAGATGGCGGCCCTCGGCCCCGAGCTGATGCTGCCGGGCCATGGGTGGCCGATCGCCGGCGCCGACCGGATCCGACAGGCCCTCGTCGACTCGGCCGACCTGCTCGACAGCCTGGTCGACCAGACGCTCGAGCTGATGAACGCCGGCGCCCGGCTGGACGAGATCGTCCACACCGTCGAAGCCCCGCCCGATCTGCTCGAGAAGCCCTACCTGCGGCCCGTGTACGACGAGCCTGAGTTCGTGGTGCGGACCGTGTGGCGCCTGTACGGCGGGTGGTACGACGGCAACCCGGCCCACCTCAAGCCGGCGCCCGAGGCCGCCCTGGCCCGCGAGCTGGCCGAGCTGGCCGGCGGGGCCCAGCGGCTGGCCGACCGGGCGGCCGCCCTGGCGGCGGACGGCGACCTGCGGCTGGCCGGCCATCTGGCCGAGTTGGCCGCCCAGGCGGCGCCGGCCGACGCCGGCGTCCACGCGGTCCGGGCCGCCGTGTACGCCCAGCGGGCCGGCGAGGAGCTGTCGACCATGTCGCGGGGCATCTTCTCGGCGGCCGCCGCCGAGTCGCAGGCCAAGGCCGGCGGGGCCGGGACGGGCGGTGAGCGGACCGCCGGCGAGGGGGCCGCTGGCGAGGCCGGGCGCTGAGGCGCCGGGCGCACTGGGGCCGGCGGGTCGGGACCGCGGGCCGGGAGCCGGGCCTGCGGGCCGGGAGCTGCTGGCGAGGCCGGGCGCTGAGGCGCCGGGCGCACTGGGGCCGGCGGGACCGGGACGGGCGGTGAGCGGGCCGCTGGCTAGGCCGGGAGCTGGGCCTGCGGGCTGGTGCCGTCAGGCCGGCGGGGGACCGGCGGCCGCGGCGCGCAGGTGGTCGGTCAGGTCGGCCAGGGACGACGAGGCGTTGAGGCCGCTCGTCGAGGGCATGACGTAAGCCGGCACGCCGCCCACGCCCTCGGGCTGCCAGCCGGCGACGGCCCGCCGGTCGACCGCAGCCCGCCAGCCGGCCAGGCCCACGAAGCACACCGCCCGCGGCCGCAGCCAGCGGACCAGGTGCTCGACCCGCCGCAGGCCCTCCCGGTACTCGGCCGGCCGCAGCTCGGAGGCGGCCACGGTGGCCCGCTTGACCAGATCGGTCATGCCCATCCCGTGGTGGCGGAGGGCGTGATCGGGGTCGCGGTCGACCGAGACGAGCCCGGCGGCCAGGGCGGCGGGCCAGAACCGGTTGCCGGGTCGGGCGAACCCCACGCCGGCGTCGGCCGCGTACAGCGACGGGTTCAGGCCGCACACCAGGAGCGTCATGTCGGGCCCCACGGTGTCGGGCAGCGTGCGGGCCCGGATGGCCCGGGCCACCACCCGGCGCAGCGGGCCGTCGCCGGACTCGTCGGCCGCCAGCTCCTCGACCGTGAACCCGGCGCCGACCAGGACCCGGCCAAGGTCGTCGGGGTGCCAGAGCGCGAACAGCCGGCCGGGGAACTCGTCGTCGCCGGCGCTGGTCCACTGCCGGCGGGGGTCGCCGCCGTCGAACACGGTGACGTCGAGGACGCCGCCCACCGGCAGCGCCCGATGCAGGCCGGCGAGCGTCAGCGGGAGGCGCTCAGCTGGCACGTGCTGCAGCGATTTGGACGCCCACACGCCGGCCAGCGAGCCCCGGCGGAACGGCAGCGCCTCGAGGTCGCAGGCCACGGCCGGCGTGCCGGGGTGGTGCTGGCGAGCCTCGACCAGCATGGCGGGGGCGGCGTCGGCGGCCACGACCGGCCGGCCCAGGTGGGGCAGGTAGAACCCCGGCCCGCACCCGAGGTCGAGCCGGACGCCGCCCGCCGGCAGGCGGGCCGCGAACGCGGCGGCGCGGTCGGGGTGGTAGGCCCGGCGGCGCTCGCCGTACTCGGCGGCGGCCCGGTCGTAGGCCTCGACGGTGCGCACGTCCACGGGGCGTGCACGCTACCGGCGGCGCCGCGCCGGCCGCCCGTCGGCCGGGCGCCTCGCCGGCCCCAGCGGACCGTCAGCGGCCCTCGCGGGCCCGTCATCGGCGCTCAGGCGGCCTCGCCGCGGCCGCTCGACGCCGGTCCAGCAGCTGTCAGAGCGGCTCAGCGGCGCTCGTCGGGCGCCGTGGCGCTCGGGACGGCCCCGCTCGACACGGAGCCCCCAGACACCGGACCGCTCGGCACGGACCCGTCCGGCACCGGGCTGCCCGGAACGGTGCCGCTCGGCACGGTCGCCCGGTGCTTCGGCGGCGGCTCGGGCTCGCGCCGGCGGCGCGGGGACACGAACCGGGTCCACACGAACCAGGCCACGGCCGCGACGCACACGGCGATCACCACGTACTGGAGGTAGCCGACCCAGTCGCCGACCTCCTCCCACCGGTCGCCGAGGGCGTAGCCGGCCCCGACCAGGGCGCAGTTCCAGATCAGGCTGCCGATGGCCGTGTACACGGTGAAGCGGGCGAGGGGCATGCGCCGGAAGCCGGCGGGGATCGACACCAGCGACCGGATGAGCGGCACGCACCGACCGATCAGCACGGCGATGGTGGACCGCCGGTCGAACCAGCCCTCGGCCCGATCGAGGTCGGACTCGTCGAGCCGCAGCCAGCGCCCGTAGCGGACGACGATGGCCCGGAGCCGGACCGGCCCGATGGCGGCCGCGATGCCGTAGAGCGCCCAGGCGCCGACGATCGAGCCGACCGTCGAGGCCAGGACCATGCCGACGACCCAGGCGTCGCCCCGGCCGGCGACGAACCCGGCCAGCGGCAGGACGACCTCGGACGGGATCGGGGGGAACAGGTTCTCGAGGGCCACGAGGAAGGCGACCCCGACGTAGCCCAGGGCGTCGACCACGTCGGTCACCCACTCGGTGATGCCGTCGAACACTGCGCTCCACTCCCTGACCGGCGACGGACGAAGGGCGATCCTAGATGACCGGCCCGGCCCCCGGGTCAGCCGGCGCCCCGGCGTGAGTGGTTGGCCGCGGGCTCGTGGTTCCGGGGCCGAGGTCGGTGGGCGCTCTGGCGTGAGCGGCCGGCCGGGCGGCCCGGAGCCCGGCCGCCCGCCTCAGCTGGCGCCGGCGTCGGGGGCGACCAGCAGCGAGGCCTGGAGGCGGCGCATGCCGGCCAGCCACCGGTCGCGGTCGCCGGCCCGGCGCCGCTCGTAGTCGGCCACCTCGGGGTGGGGGAGGATCAGGAACCGCTCGTCGGCCAGGCCCTCGACCACCGCGTCGGCCACGCGCTCGGGTGACACGACCCCCTGGACCGCGGCGGCGTTCGCCGCCAGGGCGTCGGCCGGCGCCCGGTCGGCGGGGTCGGCGCCGTCCAGGCCGCCGGCGGGGTCCGTGTCGGCGCTGTCCGGGCCTGCGACGGGCGCCCCGCCCCGCAGCATCGGCGTGTCGACCGCCATGGGGCACAGGCACGACACCTTGATCCCCCGGTCGCCGTAGGTGATGGCGATCCACTCGGCCAGGGCGACGGCGGCGTGCTTGGTCACCGAGTAAGGGGCGTTGCCGAGGTTGGTCAGCAGCCCGGCGGCCGACGCTGTGGTGAGCAGGTAGCCGCCACCCCGCTCGACCATGCGGGGGACGAGCGCCCGGGCGGCGTACACGTGCGCCATCACGTTCACCGACCACAGCGCCGACCAGACCTCGTCGTTGGCGTCGAGGCCGCCGCCGCCCACCAGGCCGGCGTTGGAGGCGAACAGGTCGATCGGGCCCGCCTCGCGCTCGACGCGGTCGACCGCGGCCCGGACGTCGGCCTCGACGCCGACGTCGGCCGCCACCGCCAGCGCCCGGTCGCCCAGCCCGGCAGCCACCCGGGCGGCGCCCTCGGCGTCGCGGTCGACGACCGCTACGGTCCGGGCGCCGGCGGCGGCGAACCGCTCGCACAGGGCGCGGCCGATGCCGCTGGCCCCGCCGGTCACGACGACGATGCGGTCGGCGAGCTCCATGGCCCGATCGTACGGGGGCCCGGCCCGGGAGCCGGGGTGCTGGGGGCGTCCCCGCAGCGTGCCGGGGCCGGCTGGCGGGCCGCTGCGCCGACTCAGGCCCCGATCGCGGCCCGGATCGTGCGCTCGGCCGACGCCTTGCGGTCCTTCCCCCAGGGCAGGGGCATGAGGACCGGCACCTCCACGCCGGCGTCGACGTAGGCCCGCATGGTGGCGGCGACCGTGTCCTCGTCGCCCATCACATCGATGGCGTCGACCATGCGGTCGCTGACCGCGGCCACGGCGCCGGCCCGGTCGCCGTCAGCGAACCGGGCCCGGACCTCGGCCACCTCGTCGCCGAACCCGGCCCGCTCGAAGTTGCGGGCGTAGCTGTCGACCACCGCGTAGGAGAACAGGTCGCGGCGGGCCAGCTCGATGCCCTCCTCGCGCTCGCAGACGCCGGCGTGCACGTAGGCGTAGACGGTGGCGTCGCCGCCCTGCCGGACCTGTTCGACCGACCACGGCACGTGCGAGGCCGGCAGGTAGTTGAGCAGGACGCCGTCGGCCAGCTCGCCGGCCAGCCGGAGCATGGCCGGGTTGAGGGCGCCGACGACGATCTTGGGCCGGCGCTCGCCCAGCCGGACGCCCAAGCGGAAGCCCTTGACCGAGTAGAAGTCGCCGGCGAAGTCGACCTTCTCGCCCGACAGGCAGGCCCGGAGCAGCGTCACGTACTCGCGCACCCGGGCGAGCGGCCGGTCGCCGTAGGGCACGCCGTGCCACCGCTCGGTGACGACCGGGGACGAGATGCCGACGCCGATCAGGATGTCGCGGTCCGGGTGCAGCGCCTGGAGGGTGGCGCCGGCCATGGCCACCACCATGGGCGTGCGGAGCTGGAGGGCCAGCACGCCCGTCCCCAGGTCGAGGTCGGGGGCGGCGGCGCCGGCGGCCGCCAGCACCGAGAACGCCTCGGGTCCCGTGGTCTCGGCCGTCCAGAAGCTGCGGTAGCCCAGCTCGTGCGCCAGCCGAGCGGTGTCGACGGCCAGCTGGGGCCCCAGGGTCATCAGCGAAGCGAACGTGACACCGGCGCGGTCCAGGCCCATGGCCGGCGACCCTACCGCCCGGTAGGGTCGGGGGCGCCAGCCGACGGGCCCCGAGGACGGAGGCGCGCAGCGCTCGGGCCGAACGGGGAGCCGGCCGGCGCTCGGCTCGGCGCTCGAGCCCGGGGTAACAGCACGGGCGGCCGCGGGGTCGTAGGCTCGATCCTCTATGGAGCTCACGGCAGCCGAGGGCCGGGTGCTGGGGTGCCTCATCGAGAGGGCCGCCTTGGCGCCCGAGGCGTATCCCGTGTCGCTCAACACGCTCCGGCTCGCCTGCAACCAGACGACCAACCGCAACCCGATCGTCGCCTACGACGACCGCACGGTCGAGGACACGCTGCTGGCCCTCAAATCCAAGGGCCTGGCCCGGTTCGTCGACACGCTGCGGGGCGACCGGGCCATCCGCTACAGCCACCGGGCCGACCACCGCTGGCGCCTGGGGCCGGCCGACCTGGCGGTGCTGTCGGTGCTGCTGGTGGGCGGGCCGTTGCCCCTGTCCGAGATCGAAGCCCGGGCCCGGCGCCTGTACCCGTTCACCGACACCGACGAGGTGCTGGCCGTGCTCGACGGGCTGGCGGCCCGCACGCCGTCGCCGTTCGCGGCCCGGCTCGACCCGCGCCCGGGGCCGGAGGCCCGTTGGGTCGAGGTCCTCACCGGCGACCCGCCCGCCAGCGTGGTCGACGGGAGGGCCGACGAGGCGGCCGACGGAGCGGGCACAGGTGGCGGCCGCGGCCGGGGCGAGGCCCGCGACGCGGGCTCCGCCGTGGTCGTGCCGCCGCGGCTCGTCCCGGCGCCGTCGTACGCCGAGCTGGCGGCCCGGGTGGCCGAGCTCGAGCGGCGCCTGGCGGCGGCCACCGAGCGGCCGGGAGCCCGGGGCGGCGCCGAGTGGCCGGGGCGGACCGTTCCGCTGGGCGACGCGCCCGACGACCGTTACGGCGGGCCCCGGTGGGGCGAGGCGGTGCCGCAAGAGCGGGCGCTGCCGGCCTCCGGCGTCCCGCTGGTGTCATTGGCCGACCTCGTCGACCGCCTGACCGACATCGAGCGCCGCTTGGCCCGTATCGAGGCCGAGCTGGGCGCCCTCCGCTGAGGGCCGCCACCCGGGTCGGCAGCACCCCGACCGGCCGGGCCGTCGCCCGTCGGGCCGGGCCGTCGCCCGTCGGGCCGGGTCGCCGCCGTAGCGCCGCCGCCGTAGCGCCGTCGCGGGGTCGGGTTGTCGGGTTGGGTCGCCGCCGTAGCGCCGTCGCGGGGCCGACCGCCCGAGCGTCCGACGCCCGGCCCCGTGCCGTCAGCGCAGGCGCTCGACCGAGAGCCGGTAGGGCGCGCCCACGCGCGCGCTGCCGACGGGCCTGACCTCGGCCTCGAGCTCGACGAGCCTGCCGCGGTCGTCGCACCGCTCGGCCCCGATCTCGACCACGGCCGGCTCGGTGGCGATGCCCGAGGCCGCGCCCAGGCGGGCGCCGTCGCCGCGCACGGTCAACTCGAGCTCCATGCCCTCCGGGACCTCGAGCGTGAAGCGGACCATGCCCTCGCACCCCGGGGCCACCCGGCTGAGGTCGACCGGGAACACGTCGGTGTCGTCGGCCGGGACGATGGCGCCCTCCAGCGAGTCGACCAGCGTGGCCCCGTCGAGGTCGTCGTCCACGGCCTCGCAGCCGTTGACGGGGTCGCCGTCGTAGTCGGCGAAGCCCGGGGCGCAGTCCTGGATGCCCGGCGGCACGGCGCCGTCGGCGTTGGTGGAGCCCGGGCCGGCGGTCGTCGCCGCCTCGTCGTTCCCGCCGCCCCCGCCGTCGTCGGTCAGCATGGCCGCTCCGCCGCCGATGGCGATGGCGGCCGCGAACGCGGCGACCAGCGCCGCCACGGTGCCGCCACGGCTGCTGGTGCCGGGCAGGACCCATCCCGGGGGCGCGGTGGCGAGCGCGGCGGCCGTCGGGCGGCGCTCGGGCCGGGGGTCGAGCGTCGAGCGGAGCAGCCGGCGCAGCGAGATCGGCAGGTGGCGCGGCACCCGCTCGACCTTGCCGCTGGCCGCCCGCACCATCAGCAGGCCGGGATCGCCGGGGCCGAACGGCCCCTCGCCGGTGGCGGCATAGAGCAGCGTGGCCCCCAGCGAGAACACGTCGCTGGCCGGCGTGACGGTCTCGCCTCGGGCCTGCTCGGGCGACATGAACCCGGGTGTGCCGACGACCATGCCGCTCACCGTGAGCCCGTGGGTCTGGTCCCACGAATGGGCCACCCCGAAGTCGACCAGGCAGGGGGCGCCGTTCTCGTCGAACAGGATGTTGGCCGGCTTGATGTCGCGGTGGACGATCCCGAGGGCGTGCGCCTGCGACAGGGCGGCGAACAGGTGGCGGGCCTGGCGCTCGACCTCGTCGGCCGGCGCCGGGCCGTGCTGGCTGACCCGCTCGGCCAGGTTGCCGCCGGGGAGGTACGGCATGACGAGCACGATCTCGTCGCCCTCGTCGACCACGTCGAGCAGCCGGACGACGTTGGGGTGGTTGAGCCGCCGCAGCACCTCGGCCTCGCGCAGCAGCCGCTGGCGGGCCCGGTAGATGTCGTTGGCTGAGCCGTGCAGGGTCAGACGCTTGAGAGCGACGCGGTTTCCCTCGGGATCGCGAGCGAGGTCGACGGTCCCCATGCCCCCGCGGCCCAGACGGGCGATCGTCTCGTAGCGCACCGGCCGGAAGGTTAGGTGCCGCTCGCGCCCGCCATGGCGCAGGCGGGCCCCGGTTTTTCGGGCGATCGAGCCGGTCGATCCCCGCCCGGGCGGCCGCCGGGCGCGGTCGTGCGGCAGAAGTCACCACGGATCCGGCTTTCGACCGCCCGATGGGTCGTCGTCGGCGGCCGAACGACCGATATGGTGTTGAGCGTGACCGAGACCCGTGAGCTCGACGAGATGATCAGCGAGGCCCTCGCCGTGATCGACAAGGGCCTTGGCGACCTGCTCCACAGAGAGCTCGTGTCGTCCAACGAGGTCGCCGACCTCCTGCTCGACGTGCGGACCCTCCTCGCCAACCCGGGTTCGAACGACGAGAGCCGCGACGACGTCGCGGTGCCCGGCTGACCGGGCCGACACGACACGCTCTCCGCTGGGGGCCGCCCCGCCCTTGTCGGTGAGCCTCTCGGCGCGTGCCCCGACACGGGCCTCGTTGGGGTAGAGCGCGCCACGCCGCCGAGCGGCCCGAGCCCCGCGGCGACCCGCGCCCGGCGACCGCACCGGCCCGCTGGCGTGCGGGACTGGTCAGCCGCACGGGGACCGGTCAGCCGCCGCACGGGCACGGCCAGCCGGCGACCGCACCGGCCAGCCGGCGCACGGGGACCGGTCAGCTGGCGTGCGGGGACGGTCAGCCGCACGGGGACCGGCAGCCGCCGCACGGGGACCGGCCAGCCGGCGACCGCACCGGCCAGCCGGCGCACGGGGACCGGTCAGCCGCCGCACGGGGACCGGTCAGCCGCCGCACGGGGACCGGTCAGCTGGCGTGCGGGGACCGGTCAGCCGCCGCACGGGGACCGGCCAGCCGGCGACCGCACCAGTCGGCGCGTCGGCGGTCAGCGCTTCAACGAGGTGTGCTTGAACTCGTTGAGCTCGGGGAAGTCGACCAGCAGGCCGATGACGCGGTCGATCGTGCGCTTGGCCAGCTCGCCGTCGCCCCGGGGCCGCTCCATGAGGCGGACGAACACCGCCTGATCGCCGCGCACGAACGTCGGCACGCCCCACACCTCGTGGTCCTGGGCCGCGGCCGTGTGCTCCTCGCGGACGGTGGCCAGCGGGCGGCCGGTGGCGATCTCGTCGAACACGGCGTCGGCGTCGACGCCGGAGGCGCTCAGCACCCGGCGGACCTCGTTCTCGTCCTCCAGGTGCTTCCCCTCGTCGTGGCGCAGCGCGAACAGGGCCTCGTGGGCGTCGAGGAAGCGCTCGGGGAAGCGGTCGCGGACCACGACCCCCGCCTGCAGGGCCAAGAGGCCCGTGTCGTCCTGGGGGCGCTGCCAGATGTCGGGCTCGCCCTCGCTCACGTGGACCTGAGCCAGCGAGAACGGTACCCAGCGGACGGACCACGACGCCCCGGCACGGAGCCCCTCGATGACGTGCTCGTGGGCGTTGCGGGCGAACGGGCAGCGGTAGTCCCAGGTGATGGCGAAGTCGGTCATGCCGTTGCCAACAGGCCGGGTTCCGAACGAATTCCGCGTCAGGTGCGGGGAAGCGGCCACGCCCGGCGGGCGAGCCGGGCGAGCACGGCCCCGACCAGGGCGCCGGCCACGACGTCGGAGGCGTGGTGGTGGCGGACGTAGACCCGGCTGACGGCCACGAGGGCGCCGAGGCCGTAGTACAGCGGCCCCAGCGGGTCGCGCTCGCTGAGCAGCCCGGCGGCCGTGGCCGCCGAGGAGGCGTGCCCGGACGGGAAGCTGGACGTGCGGGGGACCCGGAGCCGGTAGGGCCGCTCGTGCTCCCACACGGGGCGGTGGCGGCGGAACAGGCTCTTGAGGCCGCCGTTCACGAGGGCGGACTCGACGCCCAGGACGGCCGCCACCCGCACGGCGTGGGCCAGCCGGCGGTCGGGGGCCAGCGCCCGGCTCGCGCTGACGAGGTGCCAGATCAGGCTGAAGTCGCCGAGGTCGGAGGCCGTGTACATGACCCGGTCGAGGACGGGGTGGCCCCGCAGGCGGTCGAGCCGCCGGTCGACGGCGGCGTCGAAGGCGGCGATGAGGCCCGAGAGGCCCGGCGGGCCGGCGGGGCCGCGCTCGGCGGGCTCGGGGCGCGCCGACGCCCCGGCAGCGTACGAATCCGGGCTCGTCGCCTGGCGGCCGATCGAGACCATCGCCCCGTCAGGACACGGCCGCAGCCGTGAGCTCGCCGGCGTCGTCGGCGGCGCCCTGACCGTCTTGGCCGGCGCCGCCGGCGGTGGGAGCCGCCGGGGCGCCCTCGCCGGCGTCGCCGTTCGTGCTGGCCTCGCCGTTCGTGCTGGCCTCGCCGTTCGCGCCGGCCTCGGCCGGCCGGGGGACACGGCTCGGATCGCCGCCGAAGGCGGGGCAGTAGGCCTGGAAGGCGCACCAATCGCACAGCCGCGACCGGTTGGGGCGGAAGTCCTCGCGCTCGCAGGCCCGCTCGACGGCCTTCCAGATGGCCCCCAGCGTGCGCCGCGTGCCCCGCGTCGACTGGTCGCTCGGCTCGGTGAGGATGGCCAGCGGCTGGCGCAGGTACAGCAGCTGGACCCGGCGGGGCCGGCGCCCGAGCAGCCGCTCGCACAGCAGCGAGTAGATGTGGACGCCCGACAGCCGCTTGCGCTCGTACTGCGACGAGGGGGCGGCGCCGGTCTTGTAGTCGGTGACGACCAGCTCGCCGTCGGCGTCGAGCTCGAGGCGGTCGATGATGCCCCGCAGCGTCACCCCGTCGATCTCGGCTTCCATCGACAGCTCGAGGCCGATCGAGCGCACGGTCCGCGGGTCCTCGAGCTGGAAGTAGTGGCGGACCAGGGTGGCGGCATCGGCGTGGAAGGCGGCCTCGTCGTCGCCGGACAGCCCCAGGGCCGTGTACTCGGGGTCGTCGCGCAGGGCGGCCGCCGCCTCGTCGAGGCACCCGAGGGCGGCGTCGAGCGTGCGCTCGGCCGGCGGCAGCAGGTGGAGCCGTTCGAGGGCGGCGTGGACCAGCGTGCCCTTGGTGGCGGCGGGCGAGGGCGGCTCGGGCAGCTTGTCGATCACCGAGAACCGGAACGCGAGGGCGCAGTCGGTGAACGACGAGACCTTGGACGGGCTGAGCGACCGCGGCACCGGAAACGCCATCGGCCAAAACTGTCACACGAGCCCGAGCCCGGCGCGGATGGCCGCGGCGACGGCGGGCGGGTCCTCCATGGGGCCGAAGTGGGTGAGGTCGGGGAAGGTCTCGAGCCGGCCGTCGGGGAGCGCCTCGACCACCAGCGGAGCCATGCCGGCGGGCATCCCGCCGTCGCCGCTGGCCCCCACGGTGACCGGGCAGCGCACCTCTCCGAGGCGGGCGAACACGTCGGTGTCGAAGCTGGCCGAGAAAACCGCCGCCTCGACCTCGGGGGAGCACTTGAGCTCGACGCCGCCGGCCGGGAGGTCCCGGAACCCGTGGTCGACGTAGGCGCGGAGGGCGGCCGGCGTCAGCGTGTTCAGCGGCGGCTTGGAGGCGTAGTTGGCGTAGGCCGCCTCGCGGTCGGGGAACCGGGGCCGGCGCCGGCGGGCGGCGTCGGCCAGCGGGTTGCCGGCCGGGCGGGGCGTGCCCTCGGGCGGCGGCACGATGATCGGCTCGAACAGCCACAACCCGGCGAACGTGCCCGGCCGGGCCTGCTCGGCCATGACCAGGGCGGCGCCCCCCATGGAGTGCCCGACCCCCAGCAGGCCCCCGGCGGGGCGGCCGGCGTGCTCAACGATGTGGTCGACCGCGGCCCGCACGTCCGCGGCCATGCCCCGCCACTGGTAGTCGCCGTCGTCGGGGGCGGTGCTGTCGCCGTGGCCCCGGAAGTCGAGCGCCCAGCAGTGGGCCACCGGGGCCAGCTCGGCCGCTAGGGGCGCCCAGGTCAGGGCGTGGAAGCCCGTCGGGTGGCACAGCAGCAGCGCCGGGCCGTCGCCGCCCAGGTCGTGGAGCGCGAGCGTCACGCCATCGCTCGACGGGACGCGGTGCGTGGCTGGCATCCCGTCATCGTCGCCTCGTCCCGATAGGGTCGGCAACCGTGACCGAGGCAGTCGACGTCGACGCCGTCATCGCGGCCAACCGTGCCTTCTACGACGCGTTCGAGGCGCGCGACATCGACGCCATGTCCGACCTGTGGGAGCACGGCGACGATGTCGTGTGCACCCATCCGGGGTGGCGCACGCTCCACGGGTGGGGCGCCGTGGCCGGCTCCTGGTTCGCGCTGTTCGGCAGCGGTTCGCCGATCCAGTTCATCCTGACCGACGAGCGGGTCCACGGCGCGGGCGACCTGGCCTGGGTCACCGTCGAGGAGAACCTGATCGGCGAGGGCCTGGGCGGCACGGTGGCCGCGCTCAACCTGTTCCGCCGGTCGGGCGGCCGGTGGCGCATGATCGCCCACCACGGCTCGCCGGTCGCCCCCTCCCGGCCGGCCCAGGGCCCGGGATAGCCTGCAGGGTCGGTGCAAGAACCTTCGGTGGAGGAGCCTCCGGCGCCGGTGGCGCCGGCCGTCCCGGCCGACGGGCGGGCCGCCCGGGCGCTGCGGACGCGCGAGGCGATCGTCGAGGCCTGCATCGCCATGGTCGAGGAGGGCGACTTGCGGCCCACCGCGCCGCGCCTGGCCGAGCGGGCGGGCGTGTCGGTGCGGTCGGTGTTCCAGCACTTCGACGACCTGCCGTCGCTCCACATCGCCGTGATCGAGCGGATCTCCGAGCGGATGGCGGCGCTCGTCGTCCCGCCCGACACCGGGCTCCCGCTCGACGAGCGCATCGCCCGGTTCGTCGAGCACCGCAGCGCCCTGCTCGAGGCCGCCACGCCGTTCCGGCGGGCCGCCCAGGTCCACGGACCGTTCGCCCCCGAGATCCGGCGGGCGATCACCCAGGCCGAGTCTTACCTGACCGCCGAGGTCGCGGCGACGTTCGCCCCCGAGCTGGACGCCGTGGCCGACCCCGACGAGCGCCGGGAGCTGCTCGAGGCGCTGGCGGTCGCCGCCGCCTGGTCGCCGTGGGACGTGCTCCGGGTCGAGCACGCGGTCCCGCTGGAGCGGGCCCGGGCCGTGATGGCCCGGACCCTGCGGGCGCTGCTCAGCTGAGCGCCTCCATGGCGATCCGCAGCTCGTCGTTGAGGTCGGTGGGCACCTGGTAGCCCTCCTCGTTCCGGATCTCGTCGAACCGGTCGCGCACGGTCTCGGCCGTCAGCTCGGGATCGACGATGCCGGGCGTGACGCCGAGGAATACGCGGGCGACCCGGCCGCCGCCGACCGAGAAGATCTCGCCGCTCACCGGTACGTCCTCGTGCGCCAGCCAGGTGACGACGGGGGTGATCTGCTCGGGGGCCAGCTTGTCGGCCAGCGGGCCGAGGATGTCCTCGGTCATCCGGGTGCGGGCCACCGGCGCGATGGCGTTGACCTTGATGTTGTTCTTGGCGCCCTCGACCGCCAGCACCCGGGTCAGGCCGACCAGGCCCATCTTGGCGGCCCCGTAGTTGGTCTGGCCGAAGTTGCCGAACAGTCCGGCGCCCGAGCTGGTGTTCACGATCCGGCCGTAGTTCTGCTCGCGCATGTGCTGCCAGGCCGGCTGGGTGACGTAGAACGCACCCTTGAGGTGGACGTCGAGGACCGGGCCGAGCTTGTCGGGGTCCATGTTCTTGAAGCTGGCGTCGCGCAGGATGCCGGCGTTGTTGATGATGATGTCGATGCGGCCGTAGGCGTCGAGCGCGGCCTGGACGATGGCCCGGCCGCCCTCGGGCGTGGCCACCGAGTCGTAGTTGGCCACGGCCTCGCCGCCGGCGGCCTTGACCTCGTCCACGACGGCCTGGGCGGCGGTCGTCCCGCTGCCGGTGCCGTCGACCGCGCCCCCGAGGTCGTTCACGACCACCAGGGCGCCGCGCCGGGCGAGCTCGAGCACGTGCGACCGGCCGAGGCCGCCGCCCGCACCGGTGACGATCGCGACCTTGCCGTCGAATCCCAGATCAGCCATGGCGCGGAGCGTAGAGGGCGCCCCCCGAGCCCTCCGAATCGGGCGCGGCGCCGCTCGGAGGCCCGGGTCCGCCGGTCAGCGGCTCTGGCGGCGGGACCGGTGGTCGAGCCACGAGGCGCCGGCCAGCAGGACGTACACGGCGGTCACCGCGATCGCCACCCAGGCGTACCCGTCGGCGACCGGCGCCAGCAGCGCGCAGGCGCCCGCAGCGATGAGGAAGAAGACGGCTCGGCGGTCGACGTCGCCCATCAGCGGTCACCCATCGCGCTCACCCATCGTCACCCTCAGGCTGGCCGGCCCCCATCAGTTGAACAGGTCCACGAGCAGGAACGAGAGGAACGAGATCACGAACGAGCCGGGGATGGTCAGCACCCACGCCCACACGACCCGGCCGGCGACGCCCCAGCGGACCGCCGACAGCCGGCGGGCGGCGCCGACGCCCACGATGGCCCCGGTGATCGTGTGGGTGGTCGACACCGGGATGCCGGCGGCCGAGGTGGCGAACAGCGTGGCGGCGGCGGCCGACTCGGCGGCCACGCCCCCCACCGGCTGGAGGCGGGTGATCCGCGACCCCATGGTCTTCACGATCCGCCACCCCCCGGTCAGCGTGCCGAGGCCGATGGCGGTGTGGGCGCACAGGACCACCCACAGCGGTGTCCCGGCGTCGGGGGCGGCGTGCCCGCTGGCGATGAGCAGGGCCAGGATGATGCCCATCGTCTTCTGGGCGTCGTTGGCGCCGTGCCCCAGGCTGAAGGCGGCCGCGGACAGCAGCTGACCCCGCCGGAAGCCGGTGTTGAGCAGCTCGAGTCGCCGGCTGCGGTGGAACACCCAGTAGATGACGAGCGTCAGGATCAGGCCGAAGGCCAGGCCGATCAGCGGCGACAGCACGATGAACACGCCGATCGTGCGCAGGCCGGTGCCGATCAGCACGTCGAAGCCGGCCTTGGCCACCGCCGCCCCGGCGATGCCGCCGACCAACGCGTGCGAGGAGCTGGTCGGAAGGCCCAGGTAGAACGTGATCAGGTCCCAGACGATGGCGCCGACCAGGCCGGCGAACACCACGCCGATCGACAGGACGTCCTGGTGGACGACGTCCTTGGCGATGGTCGACGCCACCTCGTCGCCGAAGACTAAGAAGGCGGCGAAGTTGAAGAAAGCCGCCCACATGACCGCCACCCGGGGTGACAGCACGCGGGTGGACACGACCGTCGCGATCGAGTTGGCCGCGTCGTGGAAGCCGTTGACGAAGTCGAAGCCGAGCGCGACGGCGATGACGAGGAGGACGGTCAGTTCCATGGCGGCGGTTCAGGGGCGGGGGGCGCCGGGTCTCATGCGTGTTTCAGCACGATCGACTCGACGATGTCCGAGATGTCCTCGAGCGTGTTGAGGGCGCCCTCCATCGGCTCGATGACGTCCTTCCACCGCATGACGTCGAGGGCGTCGAACTCGCCGCCGAACAGTCGCGCCAGGATGCGCCGGTACACGGCGTCGCCCTCGCTCTCCAGCCGGTCGATGGCGTCGAGGTGGGGCGTGACCCCCTTCATGGACTCCAGCCGGCCGATGAGCTGCTGGGTCTCGTCCGCGCACTGGACGACGAGGTCGGCCTGTTCCTTGAGCTCGGGCAGGCTGGAGGTCAGCCCGGTGATCTGGATGCGGTGCGAGACCTCCAGCAGGTCGTCGACGACGTCGTCGAGCTCCTCCGCCAGGGCGTGGATGTCCTCGCGGTCGAACGGCGTGACGAACGTGGTGTTGAGCCGCTGGAGGATGGCCCGCACCAGCTCGTCGCCCCGGTGCTCGCACGCCGCCACCTTCTCGTGGGCGGCCGGGTCGGTCGGGTCGATCAGCGTGTCCCGCAGGCGGCGGGCGCACTCCGCGACGTTGGCTGCGGAGTCGTCGAACAGGGCGAAGAACGCGTCGTCGGTGGGGATGAGTCGGAAGCGCATGGGTTCAGGACGGCGGCGCCAGGTAGCGCAAGCGCTCGGCGACGTGCACCGCCTGGTCGCCGAGGCGTTCGGGGAACCGGGCCGGGAGCGGCGGGGGGAGGGCTTCGGCCCGCGTCCGGCCGGCGGCGCCAGGTTCGCCGGAGGGGACCTCGGCGAGCCCGGACCGGGGCTCCGTGGGGAGCTCGGCGAGCCCGGAGAGGCGCGGCGGCGGCTCGGTCAGCAGCACGGTCGGCGGCGCGATCGGCAGCTCGGACACGGCCGCACCGTACCTGGGCCTCATGCGGCGGTCACATTCCGTCCGCCGGCTGAACGGTTCGTTGACGTCAGGTGGCGCTCTGGGCGCTCAGCCGCTCGGTGGCCTCGGCCTTGAGCCGCTTGTAGTCGACCTTGCCGTTGGGCGCCCGCCCGATCGTCGGCACGACGAACACCCGCTTGGGGGCCTTGTAGGCGGCGAGCTTGCTGCGCACGTGGGCGATGATGGCGGCCTCGTCGACCTCGGCGCCGTCGGCCGGCTCGACCACGGCCGCCACGACCTCGCCGAACTTCTCGTCGGGGATGCCGACGGCCACCGCGTCGCGGACGGTCGGGTGGGTCTTCATGACCTCCTCGACCTCCTCGGGGAAGACCTTCTCGCCGCCGGTGTTGATCACCACCGAGCCCCGGCCCAGCAGCGTCAGCGTGCCGTCGGCCTCGACGCGGGCGTAGTCGCCGGGGCACGAGTAGCGCTTGCCGTCGATCTCGATGAACGTCGCCGCCGTCTTCTCGGGGTCCTTGTAGTAGCCGATGGGCTGGAAGCCGCCGACGGCCACCCGCCCGATCTCGTCGGACCCGGGCTCGACGATGCGGCCGTCGTCGGTGACCACGATGGTGTTCTCGCCGAGCGTGAACTTGCCGGTGTGCTTGGTCGAGTTGCCCGACGACACCGACTGGCCCATGCCCAGGGCCTCGGACGACGAGAAGGCGTCGACCAGCAGCATGCCCGGGTGGTGCTTGAGGAGGCCCTGCTTGTTCTGCTCGCTCCACATGACGCCGGAGGACGCCACCAGCATGAGGCTGGAGATGTCCCACCGCCCGGGGTTCTCGTCGAGCGCCTTGAGCATCGGCCGGCCGAAGGCGTCGCCGACGATGGCGATCTGGTTGACCTTCTCGCGCTCGATGGTGTCGAACAGCTCCTCGACGTCGAACCGGCGTGACTGGAGCGTGACCGTGCTGCCGCCCAGCGACAGCACGATGAGCTGGGTGTAGAGCCCGGTGCCGTGCATCAGCGGGCAGGCGGGCAGCCCGATCGGGCCGGGCTGCGTGACGCTCTGGCGCACCAGGGCCATGTCGGCCTCGGCGTCGCGGTAGGCCGGGTTCATCTGCGACACGAGCGAGCGGAACAGGTCGTCCTGCCGCCACATCACGCCCTTGGGCATGCCCGTCGTGCCGCCCGTGTAGGTCATGAGGAGGTGGTCGCCGGACCGGCCCCACGGGCCCTCGACCCGCTCGGGATGGGAGGCCGCCGCCTCCTCGTAGGGGATGGCCCAGTCGGGGCAGGGGCCGTTGCCGTCGTCGACCCACAGCCACGTGGTGATCCGGGGCACCCGGTCGCGGATGCGCTCGATCGTGGCCGTGAACACGCCGTGGAACACGACCGCCACGCAGTCGGCGTTGTCCCACAGGTAGACCAGCTCGTCGTCCTGGTACCGGTAGTTGGTGTTGATCGGGACGAGGCCGGCCTTGAAGGCCGCGAACATCGACTCGATGTACTCGGGGCAGTTGTAGAGGTACTGGGCCACCTTGTCCTGCTCGACCGCGCCCCGCTCGAGCAGGGTGTGGGCCACGCCGTTGGCGCGGCGGTCGACCTCCGACCAGGTCAGGCGCCGGTCGCCTTGGACCTGGCACTGGGCGTCCGGGATCTGCTCGGCGATCGTCTCCCAGACGTCGGCGAAGTTCCAGCCCGGCATCGGGCACCCCCTGTGGTGGCCTTGGTGTCGCGTCGGTTGACCTCGCGGTCAAGACGGAGGGTAGCGGGTCCCCGCGGCGGCGAGAAAGGAGGCCGGTAGGGGCGCTGGTCGCGCTGCGGGGCGCCCGACGGGCGCCCCGCAGCTGACCGGATGCCGCTCAGTTGATGTTGCTGTCGACGCTGTTGTCGATGACCTCGGGGTCGCCCTGGAACTCGAGGTCGTGGTGGGTGCCGTTGAGCGTGATCGTCTGGGCCGACTCGACCTCGACGTCGTTGCCCGAGCCGTTGACGGTCACGTTGCCGCACTCGCCCGTGAGGTCGACGTTCAGGTTGATGCCCTGGACCGAGACGTCGCCGCCGTCGCAGGTGTAGTCGCCGTCGTCGGTGATCATCGTGGGCGGCCCGCCGGGGCCGTCGTCGCCCATGTCGTCATCGGCTGTGCCCTCCTCGCCGCCGGCGGGCGGGCAGTCCTCCGCGGCGGAGCCGGTGCCCTCGGCGTCGTCGTCGCCGGAGCCCTGGTCGTCGGACTGGTCGTCGTCGTCCTGGTCAGTGCCCTGGTCGTCGGCGCCCATGTCGTCGGACTCGTCCTCGTCGACCGGGCCGTCCTCGTCGTCCTCGTCGGGATCCTGCTGGCCGACCGCGAACCGGGGCTGGCCGCCGGCGCCCTGCTCGTCCTCGTCGCCGGTGCCCTCGTCGTCGGACTGGTCGTCGCTCTCGTCGTCGGACAGGTCGCTGCCCTGGTCGTCGGACTGGTCGCCGGAGTCGTCGGTCTGGTCGCCGCCCTCGCCCGCTCCGCCCGGGGCGCTGCCCTCGGGGCAGTCGGTGGTGGTCGTCTGGTCCTCCGTCCGGGAGTCGGCCTCCGGGGCGGCGTCGTCGTCACCGGAGCCGCAGGCACCCAGGAGGAGCACGGCGGCCATCAGGCCGGCGAGCGCTGACTTGCGGATCATTCGGGGGGTCTCCTTGGTCGTCGAACACGGGTCGCGGAACCCGGCCCGCCGGGCCGAGACGTTAGGACCGCACCGGCGCCGTTTGGCCGCGGCCCGTGGTCGAGCGGTCGTTCGGTAGCGTCATCGCCGTGTCGAGTGACGCGTACCTGGGCCGGACGCTGGGCCGCTACACCATCGAGGCGACGATCGGCTCGGGCGGCTTCGCGACCGTGTACCGGGCGGTGGACACTGTGCTCGAGCGGCCCGTGGCCCTCAAGGTCCTCGACCCGAGCGCCCACCGCAACGACACGGTCGCCCGCCGGTTCGTCAACGAGGGCAAGTCGGTGGCGCGGCTCGACCACCCGGCGATCGTCCCCGTCTACGACGCCGGCCAGACCGACGGCCTGCTGTGGATGGCCATGCGCCTGGTCGAGGGCCCACCCCTCGACGACGCCTTCGCCCGGCGGCGGTTCAGCAGAGCCGAGGTGGCGGCGATCGTCGACCGCATCGCCGGGGCGCTCGACCACGCCCACGCCCAGGGTGTGGTCCACCGCGACGTGAAGCCGTCGAACATCCTGCTCGAGCACGGCGAGCCCGAGCGGGCCTGGCTGGCCGACTTCGGCATCGCCGCCACCGCCCGGACCGCGGGCCGCTACACGACCGGCACGCTCGGCACCGCCGCCTACATGGCGCCCGAGCAGGCCCGGCCGGGCGACGTCGGGCCGTCGGCCGACATCTACTCGCTGGGCTGCGTCGTCTACCTGCTGGCCACCGGGCGGCCGCCGTTCCCCGGCGACGACCACGTCGGCCTGCTCATGGCGCACGCCACCGAGCCGGTGCCGCCCGTCGGCGACGAGGCGCTCGACGCCGTGCTGCGCCACGCCCTGGCCAAGAACCCGGCCGACCGGCCGCCGACGGCCAAAGCTTTGGCCGACGAGCTGCGGCCGGTGCTCGTCGACTCGGCCGCCCCCGACAGCTCCCTGGGCGACGCCCCCACCGCCCTGGGCGAGACCGCCGCCCACGAGGCGGCGATCGCCGAGCTGCGGCACCAGCCCACGCTCGCCTACGGGCCCTCGGCCATCGCCCCGCCCGACGCCGCGCTGCCGGTCCCTCCGCCCCCGCCCGGGTTCGGCGCCCCCGGTGCGGCGCCCGGCGGTGCACCTGGCGTGGCGCCCGGTTCCGGCCAGCCGGGTGCCGTGGCGCTCGGCGGCGTGCCCGGGGGAGGCGTGCCCGGCGGTGCGCCCGCGGTCGACCCCGCGCTGGCCGGGGCGCCGGCCAGCGGTCCCGGCGGCCATCCGGCCCCGTCCAAGCCGCCGACGGTGGCGGGCCGGGCGGCCCGGCGGGGGCGCCTGTGGTTCGCGGTGGGCCTGGCTCTCGTCCTCGCCGGCGTGGTCGCCGCCGTCGTGGCCCTGCTCAGCGGCGACGACGGCTCGGCCGACGACCTGCAGTGCGACGCCGCCGGCATCTGCTTCGACCTCCCCGAGGGGTGGGCGCTGGGCGAGGCCGAGCCGGGCCGGGGCCGGCTCGAGCGAGACGGCGAGGTCGTGGCCCTCTACCTCCACCAGCAGGACAGGGGCATCGACCTGATGGGCGCGCTGGCCCGCATGGACGGATGCGAGGTCGAGCCGGTCGAGGCCCCGGTGGGCGGCGAGGACGGCGCCGTATGCGACAACCCCGACGGCAGCGACCCCGAGTACATCGCGGCCGCCATCGTCAACGGCCGGGCGTGGCGGGTGATCTTCGCCCCCAACGTGCCGGCGAGCGACATCGACCACGTGGTCGACGGCATCGAGTTCCGGGCGCCGTAGCGCGCGTCCGGGCGTTCCCGCCGGGCGGGGACGCTTGGCGATTCCGGCTGGCTCGCCGCCGCGGCCGCCCGACGCGACAGCTGCGGGCGGGGCGCGCCCGGCCGTCGTACCCTCGGGGCCACCGCCCGGCGATTCCGGCTGGCTCGCCGCCGCGGCCGCCGGACGCGACAGCTGCGGGCCGGACGGCGGTCAGGCGGCGACCGGCTCGGGGTCGACCCGCGGGCCCGGCGCCGGGCGTGCGTCGGACCGCCGCCGGTGGGCCACCCAGACGGTGGCGACGGCCGTGGCCAGGCCGCCGGCCGCGATGCTCAGGCGGGCGTTCGAGGCGTCGGCGATCCAGCCGACGAGCGGGCCGCCGATCGGCGTCGAGCCCAGCATCAGCATGGCCAGCAGCGCCAGCACCCGGCCTCGCATCGACGGCGAGGCGATGAGCTGGATGGCGGCGCTCGAGCCCGAGATCAGGAAGATCGACGTGAAGCCGACCGGCACCGCGGCCACGACCGCCAGCGGAAGCGTGGGGGCGCAGGCCAGGGCGAACATGGCGACCGCCAGGCCGGCACCCGTGCGCACCAGGAACGACAGGTCGACCGACTTGCGCCGGGCCACGGCCAGCGCCCCGCCCAGCGACCCGGTGCTCATCGCCGAGTAGAGCAGCGTGAAGCTGGTGGCGTCGCCGTCGAACGTGCGCTCGGCCAACAGCGGCAGCGACACCTGGTAGTTGAAGGCGGTGACGCCGACGACGCCGACGAGCGTGAGCGGCAGGCGCAGGTCGGGCGTGCGCCACATGTAGCGGAAGCCCTCGCGCAGCTGGCCCTTGGCCCGGCTCACCGGGGGCGCGGCCCGGAACGCCGAGCGGTCCATCCGCAGCAGGGCGCCGATCACGGCCAGGTAGCTCAGCGTGTTGACCACGAAGCAGGCGCCCGGGCCCGGGCCGGCGATGAGGGCCCCGGCCAGGGCCGGCCCCACGATCCGGGAGCCGGTCATGAGGGCGCTGTTGAGCCCGACCGCGTTGGGCAGGTCCTCGGGGGCGACCAGCTCGGACACGAGGACCCGGCGGGCCGGGTTGTCGAACGCCGTGATCGTCCCGAACAAGAGCGACAGCGCGTACATGGCGCCGACGGTCTGCGAGCCGGTCAGCACCAGCAGCGTGAACACCGCGGCCAGGCTCGTGTACGCCACCTGGGTGGTGAGCATGAGGCGGTGGCGGTCGACCCGGTCGACGAACAGGCCGGTCCACGCGCCGCCGAGCAGCATGGGCAGGTACTCGCAGGCGGTGACGAGGCCGAGCGCGGTGCCGCTGTCGGTCAGGTCGAGGACGACCCAGACGATGGCGACCGTCTGCATCCACGTCCCGGCCTGGCTGATCAGCTGCCCCGCGAAGAAGAGGCGGAAGTTGCGGGTCTTGAACGAGCGGAACGTGGTGCTGGTGTCGAGGCGGAGCCGACGCCTCATGGGCGCGGCCCCGGGTCGGCCGGGCCCTCCGGATCGGTCGTCTCCGCCGCCGGCGGGGTCTGGGGCGGCGCGGCGTTCGGCGGGCCGGCCGACGGCGCGGGGGTCGGCGGTGGCGCCGCCGACGGGCCGGCCAGGGCCTCGAGCACGTCGACGGCGGCCAGCAGGCGGGCGACGGCGTCGGGGTCGAGGTCGCCCAGGCGCCGGGCCAAGAGGGCGTTGCGGCGCTGGCGGCTGTGGTCCATCCGCCGATGACCCTCGGGCGTGACCGACACCCGGACCACCCGCCGGTCGTCGGGGTCGACCGTGCGGTCGACCAGCCCGTCGTCGGCCAGCTTGGCGACGATGCGGGTGATGGTCGGCGGCGCCACCTGCTCGATGGTGGCCAGCTCGCCCAGCGTCAGGCTGCCGTTGGCGTCGATGGCGGCGAGCACCGAGTGCTGCGACGGCGACAGGCCGGTGCCGGCCTGCTGCCGGAGCTGCCGGTGGATGCGGGCGATGGCCAGCCGCAGCCGGCCGGCCAGGTCACCGACGTCGGCGTCGGCGCCGGCCCGGGCGCCCAGCCCACGGCCGGGCTCGCTTTCGGCGTCCGTGTCGGCCCCGGGGCTGGCCCCGGCCGCCTCGGTCGCCCTCTCGGGTTCGGGTTCGGTCACGGTGTCGACAGGGGGAGAGGCATCCATTTGTTTGCCAAGGCTAATTAGCTAGGCGAAAGACTCCAACCCGATTCGCGGTCACGCCGCGTGGTTTGGCAGGATTTCGGGCATATGGCCAAGGCAGCGACGATCGACCGCTTCAAGCGGGGCGAGACGGTCAAGAACCTCGACGCCCTGCCCGGCGTCCCGGCGGGCACCCGGGGTCGCGTGCTCCTGGTCGACGGCTTCTACTGGACGCGCTACCGGGTGCTGTTCGAGAACGGCGTCGACATCGGGTCGATCGACGGCTCCATGCTGGCCCGGCCCAAGCAGTTCGAGGAGGCGCTGGCCCGGCGCGAGGCGGCCGCCAAGGCCGAGGAGGCACAGGCCGAGACGGGTGGCGACGGTGGCGGCGCCGCGGCCGGGGGCGGCGAGGCCAAGACCGTCAACGGCGTGAGCGTCCCGGGCCACCTGCTCGAGCGGTCCAAGCGGGCCCGCGAGCGTCTCGGCGCCGCGTGAGCGTCGCCTGCGGTATACCGCAGGCGTGACCGCAACCACGGCAACCACCTTCGAGACCCGCGATCCCCGCACGGGGGAGGTGCTCGCCGAGCTGCCCGAGCACGGTCCGGCCGAGGTCCTGGCCGCCGTCGAGCGGGCACGGGCCGCGTTCGGCCCCTGGAGCGCCCTGCCGGTCGAGGCGCGCGTCGAGCACGTCCTCGCCGTCCGCGACCTCCTGGTCGACCGGCTCGACGACGTCATCGACGTCGTGTGCCGCGAGACCGGCAAGCTCGAGACCGACGCCGTCACCGCCGAGGTGCTCGCCACCTGCGAGCTGATCGAGCACTACCGTCACCACGCGGCCAAGGCGCTCCGGCCCGAGCGGGTGCCGACCGGGCTGCTCATGCCCCACAAGCGGGCGTGGCGGACGTTCGAGCCGATGGGCGTAGTCGGCGTGATCTCGCCGTGGAACTACCCGCTGACGCTGGCCATGACCCCGATCGTGTCGGCCCTGCTGGCCGGTAACACGGTCGTGCTCAAGCCGTCGGAGGTGACGCCGCTCGTCGGCCTCGAGATCGGCAAGCTGTTCGCCGACGCCGGCGCTGCGGCCGGGCACCCCGACCTGGTCCAGGTCGTGACCGGCGGCGGGGCGACCGGCGAGGCCCTCGTCCGCTCCGGCGTCCAGAAGGTGGCGTTCACCGGCTCCGTGGCCACCGGCAGGAAGGTGGCGAAGGCGGCCGCCGAGACGCTGACCCCCGTGCTGCTCGAGCTCGGCGGCAAGGACCCGATGATCGTGTGCGACGACGCCGACGTGTCGCGGGCGGCGGCCGGGGCCGTCTGGGGCGCGTTCATGAACTCGGGCCAGACCTGCATGGCGGTCGAGCGGGTGTACGTCGACCAGGCGGTGTACGACCGGTTCGTCGACGAGGTGGTCGAGCGCACGCGCCGCCTGCGCCAGGGCGTCGGCCGCGGCCACGACATCGGCTCGATGAGCTTCGAGCCCCAGGTCGAGATCGTCGAGCGGCACGTCGACGACGCCGTGGCCAAGGGGGCGAAGGTGCTGACCGGCGGGCGGCGGGTCGACCGGCCCGGCCTCTGGTACGAGCCGACCGTGCTGGTCGACGTCGACCACTCCATGGAGGTCATGCGCGAGGAGACGTTCGGCCCGGTGCTCCCGATCATGAAGGTGTCGGGCGACGAGGAGGCGCTGCGGCTGGCCAACGACTCCCGCTACGGCCTGAACAGCTCGGTGTGGTCGGCCGACCCCGCCCGGGCCCGGCAGCTGGCCGACGCGCTGGAGGCCGGCAACGTCTGCATCAACGACTGCATCGTGAGCTACGCCGTCGGGGCTCTGCCGTTCGGCGGGGTCAAGGACTCGGGCATCGGCCGGGTCCACGGCCCCGACGGGCTGCGGGCGTTCTGCAACGTGAAGTCGCTGGTCGCCAACCGGATCGGGCTGCGTCGCGAGGTGCAGTGGTTCCCGGTGCCGCGCGGCGCCGACGCCGCCTTCCGCCGGCTGGTCCGCCTCCGCTACCGCCGGGGTCTGGCGGCCAAGCTCCGCCGCTGAGGCGCCCGGCTTCGTCGGCACGGGACGCTTCGCTCCGGTCGGCGTGCGCCGGGCGCGGATCCCCTGGCACGGGACCCTGGCGCCGGGGGAGTGGGTCGGTCAGGCCGGCTGGAGCTTGCGCAGGGTGGCGGCGGCCTCGTCGACGATGCGGTGGACGAGCTCGCCGGCGGGGACGATCTCGGTGAGGGCGCCGACGCCCTGGCCGGCCGGGAAGAACTCCCGCTCGGGGTCGACGCCGGGCGTCGTCTCGTCGCCGCCGAGGTGGTTGACCCCGTCCTGCATCGACCGCAGCACCTGGGCCGGGAACGGCTCGGCCTGGCGCTCGCCCGCCTCGTAGCTCGCCGTGTAGTCGTTGGCCAGCACCCGGCACGTCTTGCCGGTGTACGCCCGGGTCACGACCGTGTCGTCCTCGCGGGCCCGCAGCAGCTTGTCCTTGTAGCCGGTGACGCTCCGGGCCTCGGGGGTGGCGATGAACCGGGTGCCGATCCAGGCGCCGTCGGCGCCGAGGGCCAGCGCCGCGGCCAGGCCCCGGCCGTCGACGATGCCGCCGGCCGCCACCACCGGCACCCGGTCGCCGACCGCGTCGACGACCTGGGGGACGAGGGCGAGCGTGGCGATGCGCCCGGTGTGTCCGCCGGCCTCGGTGCCCTGGGCCACCACGATGTCGCAGCCGGCCTCGACCGCGGCGATGGCGTGGCGCACCTTGCCGCACATGTTGACGACCGCCAGACCGTGCTCGTGGCACAGGTCGACGACGTCGCGGGGTACGCCGAGCCCCGCGACGAACACGCTGGCACCGCCCTTGGCGATGTCGAGCACCCGGGCCGCCAGGTCGCCGGGGGCGGCGGTCAGCAGGTCGACGCCGAACGGCTTGTCGGTGGCGGCCCGGACCGCGGCCATCTCCTCGACGATCTGGTCGGGCGACATGGTCGACGCCCCCAGGCAGCCGAAGCCGCCGGCCTCGCTGACGGCCGCCGCCAGCCGGTGGTACGAGACACCCCCCATGCCGGCCAGCATCACGGGATGCTCGATCTGGAGGGCCTCGGTGAGCCGGGTGCGGAGGGTCGCCATGGCCTGATCGTCGCCGGACTTGACCCGTCGGTCAAGCGCGCCCGTGGCCAGGTGGCCGGCGCGCGGTCCCGGCGATCGGAGCCCAGGCGCGGGACCGGCGCATCCCGGAGGGGGGTGGGATGCGCCGGACGCCCGTGATGGTCGCCGCCGAGCCAACCATCTCTGTCAGTGCCCGGTCGGAAGCTCGAGGGGGGAAGCGACGTTCCGGGCCTGCACCCTGCAGGCTACGGAGCGCGCGTGACGCCACGATGACCGTGGCGTGAACAGCGGGCGCACGGACGGGGACGATCGTGTTTCCGGCGGATCACGTCCGACCCGCGGATCACGTCCGGTCGAGGGACTCCGTCCGACCGACGGGCTCGGTCCGGTAGGCGCCGGGGCCCGTGAGCATGTGCCGGTGCCAGCGGCGGGGGGTGGCCAGCACCGCGCGGGGATAGTCCTCGAACATCCACCGGGCGAAGTTGCGGCGCGTCCACGCCGTGGCGCCCGCCAGCCGGATGGCGCCCCGCACGCCCTTGCGGTGGTGCATCACCCGCACGAGCAGAGCCGACAGCCGGTGGTCGGCCAACAGCTCGCGGCGCACGGCCCGCCGGAAGTCGGCGGTGACGGCCGCCGGCCCGCGGTCGCGGGGCCCGATGGCCTCGGCCGCCAGGGTGCCGGTGAGGAGCGCCTGGGCGATGCCCTCGCCGGTCAGGCAGTCGGTGGCCGCGGCGGCGTCGCCGACGAACAGCGTGCGTCTCGACGTGAGCACGGCCCGGTCGATGCGGGCCGGGATCGGCCAGGCCCGGTGGGGTGACTCGGCCGTGGCGTCGGGCCCGAGGACCTCGCGGATGTGGGGGCGGTCGAGCAGCTCGCGCCAGATGCGGGCCATCTCCTGCACCCGCTCCACCTTGCCGCCCCGCACGATGCCGAACCCCACGTTGGCCTGCCGGTCGGGCAGCGGGAACGACCACACGTAGCCGGGCAGGAGGTCGGGCTCGAACCAGACGAACAGCTCGCGGGCGGCCCGCGGCCCGACGTTGGTGAAGTACTGGCGGAAGGCGTGGAACTCGCCCCGGTAGCCGGGCGTGGCCAGGCCCAGGTGCTTGCGGACCGGCGACCACATGCCGTCGGCGGCCACGAGCCAGCGTGCCCGGAGCTCGCCGAGGTCGGCGACGTCGAGCTCGACCCCGCTCGGGCCCTCGGTGACACCCGTGCAGGCGTGCCCCTCCAGCACCTCGACACCGTGGCGCCGGGCCACGTCGAGCAGGGCGGCGTCGAGGTCGATCCGGCGGGCGACCGCCGCGTAGGTCCCCTGGCCCCGGGGCAGAGGCAGCGTGATCTGCCGGCCCGACGGCGAGCGGACGACGACGTCGTCGACCCGGGTCCAGGACGCCACCGCCGACGGCTCGAGCCCCAAACGCTCGAGCTGCCGGAGCGCCCCGGCGGTGAGCCCGTCGCCGCAGATCTTGTCACGGGGGAACGTGGCCTTGTCGATCAGCGTCACCGTTCGGCCGGCGCGGGCCAGACCGATGGCGGCGGCGGCCCCGGCCGGGCCGCCGCCCACGACGGCGACGTCGGTGTCGACGGCGGGGCGCGAAGCCGCGCGGGTGCGGGTGGCGGTGTCGCCGAGCGGGCTCATCGCCGGACCACGCTAACGGCTGGCCCCGACGGCCCACGGGCGCGGTTGCGGCGGCCCCGGCCGCCGCAACCGCCGAGCGGTCGAGCCCCGCGGTGCCTCCCGCCGGCTACTGGCCCGGGGGTGGGGCGCCCTCTTCCTCATCCGGCGGCGGGATCGGGTTGCCCTGGCAGTCGATGTCCGAGACGTTCCGGTACGTGGCCCGGAACGTGTCGGTCTCGGTGCGGCCGTCCTCGATCCACCGCCGGGTCCGCGTGGTGACCACGGTCGTGCAGCCGGGGCCGGCCGGCGACTCCTCGCTCCCGGTCTGCTCGGCCGTGATGTAGGGCGTGGAGTAGAGGGTGACGGTCACGCTGGTGTCGGTGACGGAGGTCCAGATCAACACGCCGTAAGGGGTGTTGTTGTGGATCCGGAGGTCGGGGTTGGGGTAGCCCATCGTCGCCTCGCGGCCCCGCGGGTAGCGCGAGAACCACTCGCTGTGAGCCTGGTACTCGACGATGTCGAGGCCGGCGAAGTAGGCGGCGTTGAACATCGTGGTGGCGAACTGCGACACGCCGCCGCCCACCTCGTCGACGTGCTGGCCGTTGCGGATGGCCCCGGCGGGGACGAACCCGTTCTCGGTGGTGCGCGGGCCGACGTGCTCGTTGATCGAGAACGTCCCGTCGGGCGGGATGACCGCGCCCCGGACGAGCTCGGCGATGCGGTGGATGTTGGTCACGCGGGACTGGCCGGGCTGGTAGTAGGTGGTGAAGCCCGGGGCCGGGCCGGGGACCTCGGACCCGTCGCGCCAAGCCCGGGCGCCGCCGACCGGCTCGGCGATCCGCCAGGCCTCGGCCTCTTCGGTCGTCGTCTCGGGCTCGGTGACCTGGGCCTCGAGCGTGACCTCGGCCTCGTCCTCCTGAAGCGCGTTCCAGATCCGCTGGGCGCTGTCGTCGTTGCAGCAGGTGAGGCCGTTGCGGCCGGGCTGGACCTGCGGGCGCCCGTTGACCAGCGTGACCGTGGCGTCCTGCGGCTCGGCTAGGTCGGAGAACAGCTGGGGCAGCTCCTGGCGGACGGCGTCGCCGTTGATCGCCAGCTCGAAGCCCTGGTCGGGCGGCGCCTGGCCGACCCACCGCCGCAGCTGGTCGGGCGGCACCTGGACCGTCGTCTGGTCGACCCGCAGCGTCAGGCCGTCGGCGGTCATCTCGTTGGCGCGGTCGGCCAGCTCCTGGGCCGCCTCGTCGGTGTACTGGGGCTCGACGACCGCGCTCTCGGCCTCGATGACGATCGTCCCGGACTCGGACTCGGCCGCCGCCTCCGGCAGCTCGGCCACCACGTCGCGGACGTTGATGCCGGTGCCGGTCTGGCCCGGGCGGATCGTGAACTCGCCGGACGCCTCGTCGAGCACGACCTGGGGCTCGACCGGGGCGGTGGCGTCGCCCCCCTGGAGCTGGGCGAGCGTCAGGGCGGCCGCCCCCTCGCTCACCGTGTACTCGACCGGGACCTGGCGCGAGCCGAAGAAGGATCCCAGCCACCGGAACGGCCGGACGAGGATCGAGTCGTTGCGGCCGGCGTCGAGCGCGGCCTCGGCCGTCGCCTCCTCGTCGACCGTCAGGCCGACGGCGCCGGCCGTCGTCTCGTAGGTGCGGTCGCCGTTGACGATCTCGACCGGGCGCTCGGCCTCCTCGGCGGCGATTTCGGCCATGACCTCGGGCAGCGACGCCTCGCCCAGCCCGCCGACCGGCCGGCCGGCGACCTCGACGTTGCGCATGACCTGCCCCGACAGCGCGGCGCTGTCGATCGCCCACCCCAGGAGGAACAGCACGACGATGAGGATGGGGGCGGCGACCAGAAGGAGCGTGCGGCGCCGCTCGCCGCCCTCCTCGTCGGTCCGCAGGTGACGGGGCATGGCCTCGCCCTCGCCGTCGCCGATGCGGGTGGTGCCGGTGGGCGGGGTGATGCGGGGCCGCACGGCCCGCAGGCCGTGCGGGTCGGTGGTGCGGGTGCTGGTGGTGGCGGCCACCGCGTCGGGGGACAGGCGGGGCGCCGGGCTGGTGGGCTGGGAGGCGGCGCCGACCCCGCCGAGCACGACCGTGGGGGAGTCATCGTCGCCGGCGCCGGGGTCGTCGGCCCCGGGGCGGTCGGCGCCTGCGCCGCCCTCGCCGGCGGGCGTGGGGCTCGGGGGCGCCCACGTGTCGCCCGAAGGGGCGGCGCCGGCCGGCGTGGCGGCCGACTCGACGATGGCGTCCTGGCCGTTGGCGCGGTCCGACCCGCCCTCGCCGGCGGGCGTGGGGGTCGGGGGTGTCCAGGTGTCGCCGGACGGGGCGGCGCCGGACGCGGCGTCTTCGCTGGCGGGCGTGGGGGTCGGGGGTGTCCAGGTGTCGCCCGAGGGCGCGGCCGCCGGGCTGGGCGGCGGTGCCCACGTGTCGCTCGACGGGGTGCTCTCGGTCGGCGTGGGCGCCGCGGGTGTCCAGGTGTCGCCGGACGGGGCGGCGCCGCTCGCGGCGTCTTCGCTGGCGGGCGTGGGGGTCGGGGGTGTCCAGGTGTCGCCCGAGGGCGCGGCCGCCGGGCTGGAGGACGCCGCGGCGTCGCCGGCGCCGCTCGCCTCCCCGGCCGACGCCGGGGTGGGGCTCTCGGGTGCGGTTGGCTGGTTGGTCGTCACCGGATCGTCGTCGTTCGTGTCCTCGGCTGTCGTCACCGGATCGCTGGGAGCCGGTGCGGCCGCCGCCGCTTGTCCGCCGCCGGAATCCGAAGAACCGGAGGGCTCGGAGGGTTCGAGATCGTCGCCGTGGCCGGGGCGTGCGGCGCCCGAGGACGCCGGCGGGCCCTCCCGAGTCTGCTCGGCCTGCGCCGCGTCCTCTTCGTGGGGTTTCGAGGGTGGCTCGGCGGTGCCGTCCCCGGAGGGGTCGTGAGGTGGGTGCCCGTCCACGGCGCCCAACCCTGCCACGTAGGAACGCGCAGGTCACAACACCTCCCCGCCGTCGCGGCGACCCGTAATCGGTCCGTCACGTGGTCGTCATGACCACGCGACGTGACCGCGCCGGGCTCAGCTGGTGGTGGGGGGTGCCTCGGGCGGCGGGCTGGAGGTGTCGTCGTCGTCCTGCCCCGGGTGCTCGAGGGCGACGTGGTCCTCGAGCTCGGTGCGGGCCTGGAACCGCAGCTCGCAGTACGGGCACTGATGTACCTCGATCACGGTTCTCCAGTGTCGCGCTGCTACGTTCCGGGCGTTGCACGTCGGACGAGGAGGAACCTCTCCCATGGGAATCTGCGACGGCCGGGTGGCCATCGTGACCGGAGCAGGACGGGGGATCGGGCGTGAGCACTCGCTGCTGCTCGCCGCGCAGGGCGCGAAGGTGGTCGTGAACGACCTCGGCGGGTCCCGGGACGGCACGGGCGCCGACGCCGGCCCGGCGCAGGCGGTCGTCGACGAGATCAAAGCGGCGGGGGGCGAGGCCGTCGCCAACACCGACGACGTCAGCGACTTCAAGGGGGCCGAGCGGCTCGTCAACACCGCCATCGAGTCGTTCGGGAAGCTCGACATCCTGGTCAACAACGCCGGCATCCTGCGCGACCGGATGCTGGTGAACATGACCGAACAGGAGTGGGACGCGGTCATCAAGGTCCACCTCAAGGGCACGTTCGCGCCCAGCCACTTCGCAGCCAACCACTTCCGAGAGCGGTCGAAGGCCGGCGAGGAGGTCGTGGGCCGCATCATCAACACGACCTCGCCCTCGGGCATCTACGGCAACGTGGGCCAGACCAACTACGGCGCGGCCAAGGCCGGCATCGCCGCGTTCACGATCATCGCCGCCAAGGAGCTGGCCCGCTACGGCGTCACCGTCAACGCCATCGCCCCGGCCGCCATCACGCGCATGACCGAGGACCTGGGCATGGGCCAGGTCGAGGGCGAGATCCGCGAGCAGCTGTCGCCCCGGCACATCGCGCCGATCGTGTGCTGGCTGGCCAGCCCGCTGTCGTCCGGCGTGACCGGCCGGGTCTTCGACGTGAGCGGCCGCATGCTGTCGGTGTCGGAGGGCTGGCACCGGGGCCCGACGATCGAGAACCCCGACGACGACCCCGAGGTGCTCGGCCACGCCGTGCTCGACCTGGTGAAGCAGGCCCGGCCGAACGCCGACATGTCCGGCTACGACGAGAAGTAGGGGGAGCTCGCCATGCCCATCAACCCGGATGCCGTCGGTACCCGGTCCGAGCCGGCGCGCCGCAAGTGGACGTCCAAGGATTGCCTGCTCTACGCCGTCGGCGTGGGGGCCGGCGCCCAGGACCCGTCCCAGGAGCTCGAGTTCACGACCGAGAACAGCCAGAACATCGAGCAGAAGGTGCTGCCGACGGCCGCCGTCGTGCTCAGCGTGCTGGGCCAGGGGATGAACGCCATCGGCACGTTCAACCCCGTCACGCTCGTCCACGGCGAGCAGGGCATCGAGCTGGCCCGCGAGATCCCGGTCGAGGGTGAGCTGGAGTCGGTCACCGAGATCGTCGGGATCTGGGACAAGGGGTCCGGCGCGCTGGTGCAGACCGAGACCACCTCGACGCTCGTGTCCGACGGCCAGCTCCTGTTCAAGACCCGCCAGGGCATGTTCCTGCGGGGCGAGGGCGGCTGGGGTGGCGAGCGCGGCCCGTCGCTGAAGTTCGAGGCGCCGGACAAGCCCGCCGACCACGAGGTCACCTACCCGACCCGCGTCGACCAGGCGCTGATCTACCGGCTGAGCGGCGACCGCAACCCCCTCCACTCGGACCCGGCGTTCGCCAAGATGGCCGGCTTCGACCGGCCCATCCTCCACGGCCTGTGCACGTACGGGTTCACGGGGCGGGCGCTGCTGCACAGCCTGGCCGACGGCGACCCGGCCCGGTTCAAGTCGATGAGCGGCCGGTTCTCGAGCCCCGTCTACCCGGGCGAGGAGCTGACCGTGCGCATCTGGCGGACCGGCGACGGCGAGGCCGTGTTCCAGACGTTCGGCCCGGACGGCCGGGTGGTGCTGGACGCCGGCCAGGCGACGTTCACGACCTGACGTTCGGGTCCTGTCTCGACCGTCGGCGGCTCGGCCTCCTCGTCCGCCTGGGGTGTCCCGGGGCGGGGAGGCCCGGCCGGCAACGCGAGAATCCCCTCTTGACTTAAAGTAAACTCTAAGTCTTAGCCTCCCCCTCGCTGGAGAGACAGCCCGCTGGACAGCTCGAGAGGGAGGTTACCCGCCGTGTCCTACGACCCGTTGCGGCTCGCCGTCATCGTCGGGAGCACGCGCGACGGCCGGTTCGGTCACGTCGTCGCCAGATGGTTCGCCGGGCAGGTGCGGACCCGCCGCGACATGGACCTGGACGTCATCGACCTGGCTGAGGTCGAGCTGCCTGCCGCCCACCCGTCCGGGCCCACGCCCGCCCTGGACGCCTACCTGGCGCGCCTCGACAGGGCCGACGCGTTCGCGATCGTCACGCCGGAGTACAACCACGGCTACCCGGCCTCCCTCAAGCACGCCATCGACCTCGCCCGCGACGAGTGGAAGGCCAAGCCGGTGGGGTTCGTCTCCTACGGCGGCATCTCGGGCGGCCTCCGGGCCGTCGAGCAGCTGCGGCAGGTGTTCCCCGAGCTCCACGCCACGACCGTGCGCGACACGGTGAGCTTCGCCTGGGCGTCGCGCGCGTTCGACGAGGCGGGCGAGCCCCTCGACGCGGCCGGGTGCAACGCCGCGGCCCAGACCATGCTCGACCAGCTCGCCTGGTGGGGCCGGGTCCTGCGGAACGCCCGGCGGGCCGACGCCGCCGCCTCGGCGGTGGTGGCGTGATGGGGGCGACGACGGAAGGAACGGCGGAAGGCGTCGGGAGCGAGATCGACGCCTCCGTGTACGCCCGGCGGTGGCACACCCTCGGCGTGCTCTGCCTGAGCCTGACCATCGTCATGGTCGGCAACGTCAGCCTCAACCTGGCGCTGCCGGCCATCGCCCGCGAGCTCGACGCGTCCAGCAGCGCCCTCCAGTGGATGGTCGACTCCTACGCCCTGGTGTTCGCCGGGCTGCTGTTCGCGGCCGGGACCATCGGCGACCGGTTCGGGCGCAAGGGCGCGCTCCAGGCCGGGCTGGTCCTGTTCGTGGTCGCCGCCGTGGCCGGCAGCGTGGCCGGCTCGCCGGCCGCCGTCATCGCCGCCCGGGCCGTCATGGGCGTGGCGGCCGCGTTCGTGATGCCGTCGACGCTGTCGATCCTCACCACCGTGTTCCCGGCGTCCGAGCGGGGCCGGGCCATCTCGGTGTGGGTCGGCGTCGCCGCCGGCGGGGCCGCGCTCGGCCCGATCGGCACCGGCCTCCTCCTCCAGCACTTCTGGTGGGGGTCGGTGTTCCTGATGAGCGTGCCGCTGGCGGTGGCCGCTCTCGTGGCCGGGCGGTGGTGGGTCCCGACGTCGCGGGACCCCGACGAGCACCCGATCGACGTGATCGGCTCGGCGCTGTCCATCGCCGGGGTCGGGGCGCTGGTGTACGCCATCATCGAGGCCCCGCACCACGGCTGGGCCTCCGCCCCCACCGGCCTGGCGTTCGGGGCGGCGGCGGTGGCGTTGGCGCTGTTCGCCTTGCGGGAGGCCACCGCCCGCGACCCGATGCTCGACCTGCGGCTGTTCCGTGACCGGCGGTTCAGCGTGGCCTCCGGGGGCATCGCCCTGACCTACCTGGCCTTGTTCGGCACGTTCTTCCTGGTCGCCCAGTACGTGCAGCTGGTGATGGGGGAGTCGCCGATCGTGTCGGGCCTGGTCGTGCTGCCCCAGCCGGTCACGATGCTGCTGGTGGCGCCGCGGGTGCCCCGGCTGGTCGAGCGGTTCGGGCCGCGCCGGGTCGTGCCGCTCGGGCTGGGGTCGATGGCGCTCGGCCTCGTCGGCCTTTCGCTCCTCGATGCCAGCAGCCCGACCTGGACGGTGTCGGTGGCGCTGGTGCCCCTGGCCGTCGGCGTGGCCAGCACCGGCGCCCCGCTCACCACGCTCGTCATGGCGGCCGTGCCGCCCGAGCGGGCCGGCGTCGGCTCGGCCATGAACGACACGAGCCGCGAGGTGGGCGGCGCCCTCGGCGTGGCCGTGCTGGGGTCGCTGGTGACGACCCAGTTCTCGGGGGCGGTCGGGTCCGAGCTCGGTGCGCTGGGCTCGCTGCCGGCCGGCGCCCGGGCGCAGGTCGAGTCCGGCCTGTCCGGCGCCCTCGAGGTGGCGGGACGCCTGACCGGGGCCGGCGGCGACGGCCAGGCCCTGGCCGAGGCCGCCCGGGACGCCTGGGTCGACGGGTTCGCGCTGGCCGTGCTCGCGGCGGCCGGCGTGCTGCTGGCGGCGGCCGTGGCCGTGCGGACGCTGCTGCCCCGGGGGGCCTGGGGGCGGGCCGCGGGCCCAGCCCCGACTCAGGCTTCGACGCCGGCGCCTGCTGCGCCCGGGGCGCGCGCCGACCTCGCGGGCGACCCGGCTGCGCCGGCGCCGGTCGCGGCTCCCGCCCTGGCGGCGTCCGCCGGTGACCCTACGGGCGACCCGGCGAGCCCGACCCCCGCCACCCGGACGCCTGCCGCCGCCCCGTCGGCGACGGCGGCGGCAGGCGCCGACCCCGCGGCACCGCCCGTCGGTCCACCGCCGGCCCCGGGGGACGCCGGCGCCGTCGGTCCGACCACCGCAGGACCCGGCCCCGCTGGTCCGGGTGCCGCTGGTCCCGGCCCCGCTGGTCCGGGTGCCGCTGGTCCGGGTGCCGCTGGTCCGGGTGCCGCTGGTCCGGGTGCCGCTGGTCCCGGCCCCGCTGGGGGCCCGCTGCCGCCGGCGGCATGACGGCCCGGGCGCCCCTGTCGGGCGGGTTTCTCGCCGGTGGCCCGACCGGCCAGGGGCGCCCCGGCCGTCACGTATCCGGCCGCCCGGCGGCCTGAGGGTGGGGCGGCGGGGTAGACCGGTGGCGATGGCCCTGCCGGTCGCGACCACCTATCACCGGTGGATGGGCTGGCACGCGCCGGCCCTCCGCCGGCTGGTCGTGGCCGGCGCGGCGGGCGCGGCCGTCGGCCTCGGCCTCGCCGTGGCGGTCCCGTGGCAGCTCGCCCTGCTGGGCGCATGGAACGCGGTGGCGGTGGTGTTCCTGGCCACGGTGCTCCCCATCGTCCTCGGCGCGGACGCCTCCGCCACCCGGCGCCTCGCCGTGCGGGAGGACGTGAACCGCGACGAGGCCCGCCTCCTGCTGCTGGCCGCCAGCGGTGTGAGCCTGGCCGCCGTCGGGTTCGCCCTCGGCCTGGCCGAGCGCCAGCACGGCGCCGACCGGGTGGTGCTCGTCGCGGCTGCCGCGCTCACCGTGGTGGTCTCGTGGACCGTGGTGAACACGATCTTCACCCTCCGCTACGCCCACCTGTACTACCGCGGCGCCGCCCCGACCGCCGACACCGGCGCCGACCCCGTCGACTTCGGGGGCGGGCCCGGCCCGCCCGACTACCGCGACTTTGCCTACCTGGCGTTCACGGTCGGCATGACCTACCAGGTGTCGGACACGAACCTGCGGGACCGGCGGATCCGGCGGGCCGTGCTGGTGCACGGCCTGATCTCCTACCTGTTCGGCGTGTTCATCGTGGCGGCCGGCGTGAACGTCGTGGCCGGCCTGCTCGGCTGACTGCCGCCGCGGCGAGCGCCGATAGTGAACATATTCTCACTCTCCGCAGTTTGCTCCGGCGACCGGGGGCTAGCTCCTACGGGACGAGCGATCAAGGAGAGGCCACGATGCCGGAGACCAGCAGCTACCAGCGGTGGATCGGCCGCAAGGTGGTCGGTGCCGACGGATCGAAGATCGGCAAGATCGACCAGATCTATGTGGACGAGCGGTCCCACCAGCCGCTCTGGATGGCCGTGCACACGGGTCTGTTCGGGGCCCGCACCAGCTTCGTCCCGCTGGAGTCGGCCTCGGAGTCGGGCGAGGAGGTCACCGTCCCCTACACCAAGGAGACCGTGAAGGCGGCGCCCCCCATCGAGCACGAGGGGCGCCTCGAGCCCACCGAGCAGGACGCCCTCAACCGCCACTACGCCGGCACCAGCGGCGGGAGTGGGGGCGGGGGCACCGTCCAGGCGCCCGGCCCCACCGGCGCCCCGACCGCCGGGCAGCCGCCGGAGGCCGCCCTCGGCGGCGCCGGGACCTCCGAGCGCACCGGTACGGCCGCGCCGGGCGGCGACCCACCCCTCGCCGGGATGGGCGCCGGGATGGCCGGCGGCGAGGCCGACTCGGTGCTTGCCGGTTCGGGCGCCGGCGAGGCCGAGTCGGCGCTCGCTGGTTCGGGCGTCGGGATGGGCGCGGAGCGGTCCGATGACTCGCCCCTGGACAGGTCCAGCTCCGGCTTGGCGGAGCAGGGTGATGCGCCCCTGGGTGGCTCCGGCGCCGGGATGGCCGGCGGCGAGGCCGACTCGGCGCTTGCCGGTTCGGGCGTCGGGATGGCCGGGGAGCGGGCCGAGTCGCCCCTCGGCGGCTCCGGCTCGGGGTTGGGCGGGGAGCGGGCCGACGAGTCGACCCTTGGAAGCTCCGGGTCGGGCATCCCGCGGCAGGGGCCGGACCCGGCGCTCGACGGCTCCGGGCCGACGTGGGGGTCGGATTCCGCCCCGGCCGACAGCGGCACGGCCGGGGCGGGGACCGACTCCGCCATGACCCGCTCCGAGGAGGAGATGCGCGTCGGCACGGAGTCGGTCGAGACCGGCCGGGCCCGGCTCACCAAGTCCGTCGAGACCGAACAGGTCGAGACCACCGTCCCGGTGAGCCACGAGGAGGCCCGGATCGAGCGCGAGCCGATCACCGACGCCAACCGCCAGTCCGCCACCAGCGGGCCGGAGATCTCCGAGTCCGAGCACGAGGTCGTCCTCCACGAGGAGCGGCCCGTGGTGGGCAAGGAGGTCGTGCCCAGGGAACGGGTGCGGCTCACCAAGGACGTCGTGACGGAGCAGCGTGCGGTGACCGGCGAGATCCGCAAGGAGCGCATCGACGTCGAGGGCGCCGACATGCCCGAAGCGGCCATGCCCGAGGCGGACCAGCTGCGGTCCGACCAGCAGCTGCGGCCGGACGAGCGGTTCGGGCGTGACCCGCAGCTGCGCTCGGACGAGCAGGTCGCCGCGGGCCGGCAGCTGCGGCCGGATGAGCGGTTCGGGCGTGACCCGCAGCTGCGGCCGGACGAGCGGTTCGGGGGTGACCCGCAGCTGCGGCCCGACGAGCAGTTCGCCTCGGAGGAGGAGCTGCGCCCGAACCCGGCCCTCGGCCCCGACCGGGATCTCGGCCCCGACCGGGATCTCGATCCCGACCAGGAGAGCTAGCGGTCCGCGGGGCCGGCCCGACCGGGCGGGGCGGCGGGCCGGCCCCCGGCGGCACGTCCACGAACGCGGCGAGGATCGGCGGAGACGACGCCGCCCCGCCGGGCGCCCGGCCACCCGCCGGCCCCGGCGGGGCGCTCGTCGCCCCAACGAGCGGGCAGCCCGGTCGGGGCGGCCGTCCGGCCGGCCCGTCAGCCCGGCCGCGGCCGGTCAGGTCGGCAGCCGGCCCGGTCCCCAGGCCCCCGCTCAGAACAACCGCAGGTCGTCCGACTCGATCCCCCGCAGGGCGTCGTAGTCGACCTCGACGCAGGCGATGTCGCGCTCCCCGGCCAGCACCCGGGCCTGGGGCTTGATCTGCTGGGCGACGAACACGCCCCGCACCGGGCGGAGCATGGGGTCGCGGTCCAGGAACTCGAGGTAGCGGGCCAGCTGCTCCACGCCGTCGATCTCGCCGCGGCGCTTGATCTCGACCGCGACGGCCTGGCCGTCCTGGTCGCGGCACAGCAGGTCGACCGGCCCGATGTCGGTCGGGTACTCGCGGCGCACGAGCCGCAGTCCGGGGGCGATGGCCTCGCAGTTGGCGGCCAGCAGCTCCTGCAGGTGGGCCTCGACGCCGTCCTTCTGCAGTCCGGGGTCGACGCCGAGCGTGTGCGTCGTGTCGGACAGCACCTCGGTCATCGTGATCGTGAGCGTCTCCCCCTTGGGGCTGCGCACGACCCACACCGTGTGCCCCTCGTCGTTCACCGACTCGGTGACGGTGTTGGGGGCGTTCATCCAGTTGAGGGGCTTGTAGGCCCCGCCGTCGGCGTGCACGGCCACGCACCCGTCGGCCTTGACCATGATCAGCCGGGGCGCCGGGGGCAGGTGGGCGGTGAGCCGGCCGGCGTAGTCGACGGTGCAGTGGGCGACGACCAGGCGCATCGCCGGGGCAGGCTAGCGATGCCCCCGACCCCGCCGGGACAGGTTGCCCCGGATGGTCTCGCGGCGCCGGCGCAGCTCGCGGTGGGTGAGCCGGATCTCGGGGTCGTCGATGCCGAAGCTGGCGCGGACGGCGTCCATGTCGACGGGGACGCCGCGGGGGTCGATGCCCACGTCGGCGGCGATGCGGTCGCCGTGTCGGGTGGCGAAGTAGACCGAGATGTCGGAGATCTGGCGGAACAGGTCGAGGTCGGGGGCCAGGCGGGCGATGGCGCCGTCGAGGAACACGAGGTTCTTGACGAACAGCATCAGCTCCTTGGGGAACCGGGCCCCGAGGCCGAGCAGGCCCTTGATCACCTGCTGGAGCTCGCCGACCAGCTCCTCGCCGGTCAGGGTCGTCGGGTCGACGGGGGGCTGGTCGAGCTTGAGCTCGCGGATGACGCGGTCGACGTCGACGTCCGGCGGCAGGGCGCCCAGGTCGCGCAGCGCCGCCACCTGGCCCCGCAGGTCGCCGGTGGCGCCGCCCATGAGCAGGCGCAGCAGCGCCACCCGCCGGACCTCGCCGAGCCGGCCGGTGATGCCGAAGTCGAGCAGGGCCGTCCGGCCGTCGGGCCGGACGAACAGGTTCCCGCCGTGCAGGTCGCCGTGGAAGATGCCGTGGAGGATCGCCCCCTCCAGCGAGGCGATCATGCCGGTCCGGATCACGGCCTCGGTGTCGACGCCGGCGTCGCGCATGCCGGCCACGTCGTCGAAGGCGAAGCCGTCGAGACGCTCCATGACCAGCACCCGCCGGGTCACCAGCTCGGGGTGGGGGCGGGGGACGACGTAGATGCGCTGCTCGAGCTCGGCGAACGTCCGGGCGATGTCGAGCATGTTCTCGGCCTCGAGCCGGAAGTCGAGCTCCTCCGCGATCGTCTCGCCGAACAGCTCGACGAGCGCCGGCGGGTTGGCCAACGCCGCGATCGGGATGCGGCCGACCAGGTGCGGGGCGAGCCAGGCCATGACCCGCAGGTCCTCGCGGACGAGGTCGGCGACCGTGGGCCGCTGCACCTTCACGACCACGGTCTCGCCGGTCCGCAGCGTGGCCGCGTGGACCTGGGCGATCGACGCCGAGGCCAGCGGCGTGCGGTCGATCCAGCGGAACACCTCGTCGATCGGGCGGCCCAGGTCGGCCTCGATCACCTCGCGGACGACCCGGAACGGCTCGGGCGGCACCCGGTCGCGGCACAGCTTGAACTCGTCCACCAGCTCGACGGGGAAGATGCCCTCGCCCGACGAGATGATCTGCCCCAGCTTGATGTAGGTCGGGCCCAGGCGCTCGGCCGCCCGCCGCAGCCGGCGCGAGATGTCGGACCGGCTGACGGTGCCGCCGGTGCGCCGGCCGGTCGCCGCCCACAGGCCCACGGCCGCGCCCAGCCGGGCGGTGACCCGGATCATCCGGCGCCACGGCGGCCACCGGCCGGGCCGGGTCAGCTCGGGCACCTCGGCCCGGACGCGCTCCCGGACCTTGTCCAGCCCCTGGCGCCAGGGGAGGGAGTCCGGGTCGTCGAGCGTCCACGGCGGGGCGTCGCTGAAGCAGCCGTGGACGAGGTCGGAGGGGGCGGCGGCCGGCATCAGCGCCGAGTCTCGGGGACGACGTGGCCGTTCGCAACGGCGACCCCCTCGGCCCGGAGGCGGGCGGCGTGCTCGTCCTCGTGGCCGGGGACCAGGCGGCCGGACGCGGTCACGACCCGCCACCAGGGCAGGTCCTCGTCGGACGTGGCCAGCAGCCGGCCGACGGCCCGGGCCGCGCCCGGGAAGCCGGCCTCGGCCGCCACCTCGCCGTACGTGACGACCTCGCCCGGGCCCAGCGACTTGAGGACGGCCACGACCGCTTCCTCGAACCGCGCCATCCCCCGGACGCTACGCGCCTCGCCCCGTCGCCCAGCCGCGCCCGGGTCCTGTCCGCTGAGCCCGGTGTACTACGCCGCGCGCCGGTGTTCCTGCGGAACGTAGGAAGGAACGTAGGAAGTGGTCGAGGTTCGCCCGCGGCGGGGGTGGGGCCCGCCGCGCCGACGGCGAGAATGCGGCCCGTGAGCACGCATGAGCAGTACGAGGGGCGGGTGGCCGTGGTGACCGGGGCCAGCCGCGGGCTGGGCGCCGGGCTGGCGGCCCGCTTCGCCGAGCGGGGCGTGCGCCTGGGACTGTGCGCCCGGCGCCAGCCCGACCCGCCGCCGGCCGCCGACCCCGACGCGGTCGTCACCGCCGCGGTGGACGTGGCCGACCCCGACGCCGTCGAGCGGTTCGCCGCCACCGTGGCCGAGCGGCTGGGCCCCATCGACCTGTGGGTGAACAACGCCGGCGTGCTCGAGCCGATCGTCCCGCTGCGCGACGCCGAGCCGGCGGCGCTGGAGGCGCACGTCCGCACGAACGTGCTCGGCGTCCTGTACGGCAGCCGGGTCTACGCCCGGCACGTCCGGGCCCACCCGGGGCGGGGCGGCGTGCTGGTCAACGTCAGCTCGGGGGCGGCCACGTCGGCCTACGCCGGCTGGTCGGCCTACTGCGCCTCGAAGGCGGCGGTCGACCAGCTCACCCGGGTCGTGGCCGTGGAGGAGGCCGACGCCGGCCTCCGCGCCTACGCCGTGGCGCCGGGGGTGGTCGACACCGACATGCAGGCCGCCATCCGCGCCACGACCCCCGACGTGTTCCCGGCGGTGGAGCGCTTCCGCCGGATGGCCGAGACCGGGGCGTTCAACGAGCCGGACTGGGTGGCCGACCACCTGCTGGCGCTGGCCTGGGACCCCGGCGCCGCGCCGCCGGACGTCGTGTGGCGGGTCCCGGACCAGCCCCGCTGAGCGCCCGCCCACCGGGCCGGCCCGCCGGGCCCACCCGCCAGCCGCGTCCCCAACCCCTCAGGACGCGGCAGCTAGGGCCTGTCCTGTAAGTCTCGGAGCCAGATGGCGATGGTGGCGATGACGACTTCGGCCCGGTAGTAGGCGACGCGCTTGGCGAAGCGGGTGGCGAGACCGCGGAACTGTTTGAGGCGCCCGAAGCAGCGTTCGACGA
>DATCLS010000052.1:0-4311 GCA_036563805.1 Acidimicrobiales bacterium
TCATGGGCGACCTCAACGCCCGGCGGGGGCGGGTGCAGGGCAGCGAGGCCCTCGGCGACGGGCGCCAGACCATCCGGGCGCTCGTGCCCACCTCGGAGATCCAGCGCTACGCGATCGACCTCCGCTCGCTCACCGGCGGGAGGGGCCGGTTCCGGGCCGAGCACGACCACTACGACGTCCTGCCGGCCCACCTGACCGACAAGGTCCGGCGCACGGTCGGCGCGGAGGCCTGACGCCCCTGCGCCCGGCTCGGCGGCTCAGCCCGGCAGCACCTCCTCGATGGCCGACACCACCGCCTCGTCGGTGGGCTCGACCATCGGGTTGAACCGGGCCACGACGCGCCCGCCCGGCGCGACGAGGAACTTCTCGAAGTTCCAGCGGATGTCGCCGGTGTGGCCCTCGGCGTCGGGCACCTCGACGAGCCTCTCGTACAGCGGGTGGCGGCCCTCGCCATTGACCTCGACCTTCTCGGTGAGCGGGAAGGTGACGCCGTAGGTCGTCGAGCAGAAGGTGGCGATCTCCTCGGGCGTGCCCGGCTCCTGCCCGCCGAACTGGTTGCAGGGGACGCCCAGCACGCTGAAGCCGCGGTCCCGGAAGCGCTCGTGGAGCTCCTCCAGGCCGGCGTACTGCGGGGTCAGCCCGCACTTCGAGGCCACGTTGACCACCAGGACCGCCCGGTCGTCGTAGGCGCGCAGGTCGAGCGGGGCACCGTCGAGGGCGTTGATCTCCACGTCGTCGAAGATGGACATGGCCGCACGCTACCGGGGCCGCCGCGCCCGCGCCCCGGCCCCGGCCCGGCCCAGCGCGCCGGTGGCGACCTGGGCCAGCGCCACGCCGGCCAACACGACGGCCCCGCCGGCCAGCTGCAACGGCGACAGCGACTGGCCGAGCCACGCCCACGCCACCCCGGCCGCCACGACCGGCTCGAGCATCCCCACCGCCCCGACCGTGGCCGGCGACAGGTGCCGCAGCGCGGCCAGGTACAGCGCGTAGGGCGCCAGCGTGCCCAGGGCCACGACCGCGACGACCACCACCCACACCGGTGCCCGGACCCCGTCGAGGGCGCCGAGCAGCGACGTCGACCGGCCGAGCGTCGTGCGGTCGACGGCCCAGACCGGCTCGACGGCGAGCCAGAACGCGGCGGCGAACGCGAACGTCCACACGTTGACGGCCAGCGGGTCGAGGGCGCCGCCGATCCGCCGCCCGACGAGCAGGAAGGTCGCGAGGCACACCGCGGCCCCGGCCGCCGCCCCGACGCCGACCGCGTCGAGGCGGGCGTCGCGCCAGACCTCGGCGACGAGCGCCAGCCCGGCCAGCGACAGCGCCAGCGAGGCCCACATGACCGGGCGCACCTGCTCGCGCTGGACGAGGCGCGCCCAGAGGGCGACGAGCACGGGCCCGGTGAACTCGACGAGGATGGCGACCCCGACCGGCACCCGGTCGATGGCGACGAAGTAGAGCCACTGGATCATCGCCGCCCCCACGACGCCGAGGACGGCGACCTGCGGCACCAGCCGGCGCGGCAGGCGCAGGCGGGACCGGGCGACGGGGCCGGTGACGGCCGCGAGCCCGACGGCCACGCCCGTGCAGCGCAGCGCGGCCAGCTCCCGGGGGCCGACACCGGCCTCGAGGGCCACCTTGGCGATGCTGGCGTTGGCGCCGAACAGCACGGCCGCGGCGGTGACCTGGGCGAGGCCGAGGCGGGCCCGCGCCGGGGCCTCGGCGGCGGCCGTGGTGGTGAGGGCGTCGACGGTGGGCGGGGGCACGGCGCACCAGGCTGGCCGCCCGCCGGCGACCGCACCACCCGAGTTGGGGTAGAACCGGCGGATGGACCTGTCGAAGCTCGCACCGTCGGACATCGCCGTCACGCTCCGGGGCCTGGAGCGCCGCTACCGCGGGTTGTTCGCCGGCATCGGCGAGGACGAGTCGCCCGACGACGTCGCCCGGCGGGTCGTCGACGGGTGGTCGCCGATCGAGCACATCGTCGCCGCGGCGTGGGGCATCGCCGCGGCCGACCGGGCGCTGGCCGCGATCCTGACCGAGGACGACCCGGTGCTCGACCCGGACGACGTCGTACCCGAGCGACGACCCAAGCCGGGCGCGGTGTCCGGGACGCTGCACGAGCGCCCCGCCGAGCTGGGCCTCGAGGCCAACGCGGCCGCGGACCGGGTCGAGGCGACCGGCGCCCGCGAGTGGGAGCGCACCGGCACCCTGGGCGACGAGGGGCGCCGCGTCACCGCGCTCGACGTCGCCCGGCTGGCCGTCGAGGCCGGCGTGGGCCACCTGCGGAAGGCCGAGGCCCTGCTCGCCGAGCTGCTGCGCCCCCAGCCGCCCGAGCGGAGCTGACCCCGCCGGCCGGTCCCGAGCGACCGGCCGGCCGGTGCGGCTCGGCGAAGAGCGCCACGGGGCCCCTCGGGCCCTCGGCGAGCGCCACGCGCTCGACACCCGGCGGCGGCTCGAGGGCCTCGGGCCCCTCCACCAGCCAGGCGCGCAGGTCGGCCGTGCCGTCGTGGCGCCGCCCCTCCCCGAAGTAGCCGGTGAGCACCTCGCCATCGAAGACCACCGGCACCCCTCGGGCGAGCAGCGACGCCACGACCGGGAAGCTGTAGGGGTCGTTGAAGCGGACGCCGGTGAGGTCGAACAGGACCGTCCCGCGCCCGTCGAGGCGGCGCGCCCCGGCGACCAGCTCGCGCAGCGCCGGGCGCGCCGCGTGGTCGAGCTCGGGCCCCAAGGCGCCGCTGTGGTGGGTCGGCAGGTTGGCCACGGCGACGAGCGACAGCGCGGCGACGGCCACGGTGGTGGCGGGCGCCGGCCGCCCCGGGACCTGCCGGCGGCCGGCGCCCCCGGCCGCCCCCGCCAGCAGGGCGCACAGCAGCGCCGCCCAGGCGAGGGCAGCGGCGACCCACGCCCAGCGCATCTGGTGGCTGGAGACGCCGATGATCGACCGCGGGGAGAGCCCGACGGCGACGACCGTCGCGACGACCATGACGGCCGCCAGCCCGGCGAGCACCGCCAGGCCCCGCCGCCCGTGGCGGGCATCCCAGCGCGCCGCCACCACCAGTGCCGCGGTCACGGCCACGACGACGAGCGCGTTCAGCAGCGGCCGGTCCGCCGGGCCGTCCAGCCCCCCGCCCAGCGAGGCACGGCTGTAGGTGTCGCGGGCGAACCAGGGCGAGCCGAGGAGCAGCTCGCCGACCACGCTCCCGCCCCGACGCAGGCCGACCCGGCCGGCCCCGCCGCTCGCCGCCGCCCGCACGAGGCGGGAGAGGTTGCCGTCGCCCGGGTCCCGGAGCTCCTCGATCACCGGCTGGCACCAGGCCGCGACGGCCACGACGGCGCCGGCGACCAGCGGGCGACGCCACCGAGCGGGCCGGCGGACCCGCCGGACCTGCCACGCGCAGGCGCCGAGCGCCACGGTGCACGCGACCCCGACGACCACCACCTGGCTGAGGTGCGTCTGGACGACCAGGCTGCCGAGCCCGACCAACCACGGGACCAGCGCCGGGTCGCCCCGGGCGACGGCGGCCGCCACCACGAGGAGGGCCAGGTACGGCAGCACCAGCGCGTTCGGCTGCCACACGTCGTAGAGCAGCTCGCTGCCCATGGCGTACTGCAGCCCCACCACCGCGGCCGCGACGCCCACCATGGCGACCGTCCCACCGAGCCGGCGCGCCGCCACCACCGCCAGCGACGACGCGGCCACGTTGACGGCCATGACGCCGACGGCCAGGCCGACCCACGGCCCGAGCACGCGCACGAACGGCGCCAGCAGGTCGTAGTAGAGCGGCCCGGGGTTGCGGACCGTCTCGCCGACGACCAGCGACGCCGAGCTCCACGGCCCGACCAGGTGGTGGTGCTCGGTGCCGACGTCGAGCGCCTGCACGAGCAGGACGCCGTCGTCACCGAGCGGCAGCCAGCCCCGCGCCAGGCCCCGCACCGTGGCCACCACGATCGGGACGTCGACGACGGCGAGGAGGGCCCACGGCAGCCACCGCGGCCCGGTCCCGCCCGTCACGCCCTGCCTGTCGTCTCCCCGGGGCGACGCCGCGCCGTCGACCTCGTCGACGTCGTGCTCGCCGGCGTGCGCCCCGTCGCCCGCCTGAGGTCGCACGCCGCCGACGGTAGCAACCCGGCCGCCGGTCGTGGCGGTGGGCCGGGCCCGTCAGGCGTCCTCGAGGTCGGACCAGTCCTCGGGGTTGTCCTCGACGAAGTGCTCGACGACGTGCCCGTCGACGCCGTCGACCAGCACCAGGCCCCGCCTCGCCGGCGGGTTCTCGTTGGAGTAGACGAGGATGCGCCACGTCGGCCGGC
>DATCLS010000055.1:0-41665 GCA_036563805.1 Acidimicrobiales bacterium
CCGCCCGCCCAGGGGGTGGGAGGAAGTGGGGCGCGGGGAGAGGGGGTCTGAGCTGGGGGAACGGCGCCCACGTTCACCCACGGTGGCCGTTTGATGCCTTGTGAGGTGGGAGGAAGTGGGGTACTTTCCCACGGTGTGGAGGAAGAAGGGGCGTCGGGGCCCCACGGGCCTGGTGGTGGGAGTGGCGTCGCCGCCGCCCCGGCGCGCCCGGCCGGCCCCCGCTTCTTCACCGGCTCGTTCGAGCACTCCGTCGACGACAAGAACCGCCTCGTGCTCCCCGCCCCCTACCGCCCCCGCTTGGCCAACGGCGCCTACCTGGGTCCGCTCGACGGCTGCCTGGGCCTCTGGCCCGAGGACGGCTTCGGCGCCGTCCTCGACAAGTGGGAGGACGGCATCGGCCTCGGCATCGTCTCGCAGGAGGCCTACGACGCCTTCCTCGCCGCCACCTTCGAGGTCCAGCCGGACGGGCAGGGCCGCATCGTGGTGGCCAAGTCCCTGCGGGCCTACGCCGGCCTCTCCGGGCCGGTCATGGTCGTCGGCGCCCGGCACCGCATCGCCGTGTGGGCCCGCGACAGCTGGGAGCAGCGCCAGGACTCCATCCCGGACGGGCCCAACGCCGCCCTCCGCCAAGCCGCGAGGGACCTCAAGCTGTGACGGCCCCCGGTCCCTCCACCAGCTCGCTCGTGCGCCGGCCTTCCGCCGGCGCGACGGAAGACCCCAACTCCGCTCGTCTGCCGTCGAGCCCGACCCGGGGAGACATCCCGGCGGGCGCGGGCCGGCCGGGGGTCGGCGCATGAGCGACGACACGCCCTCCCGCGCTCCGTTCGCCCACCGTCCGGTGCTGGTCGACCTCGTCGTCGACCTGTTCCGGCCGGTGCCGCCCGGTGTCGTCGTCGACGCCACCGTGGGCGGCGGCGGGCACGCCGAGGCGCTGCTCACCAACCACCCGCACCTGTCGGTCGTCGGCCTCGACCGGGACCCCGACGCCCTGGCCGCCGCGGCCGCCCGCCTCGGGCGGTTCGGCGACCGGGTCACGCTGCGCCGCACCCGGTTCGACCGGCTCGGCGCGGTGCTCACCGACCTGGGCCACGACCGGGCCAGCGGGGCGCTGTTCGACCTGGGCGTCAGCTCGCCCCAGCTCGACCGGCCGGAGCGGGGCTTCAGCTACCGGGCGGCCGGCCCGCTCGACATGCGGATGGACCCCGACGCCCCGACCACGGCCGCGGACATCGTCAACGGGGCTGACGAGCGCGAGCTGGCCCGGATCCTGCGCGAGCTGGGCGACGAGCGCTACGCCACCCGCATCGCCCGGGCCATCGTCGCCGCCCGCCCGGTGGCGACGACGGCCGAGCTGGCCGAGATCGTCCGCCAGGCCGTGCCCGCGCCGGCGCGCCGGCGTGGCGGCCACCCCGCCCGCCGCACGTTCCAGGCGATCCGCATCGCCGTCAACGACGAGCTGGCGATCCTGCCGGGCGCGCTGGACGAGGCGATCGACCGCCTCGTCCCCGGCGGCCGCTGCGTCGTCCTCGCCTACCACTCGGGCGAGGACCGGATCGTCAAGGCCCGCTTCCGCCACGCCGCCACCGGCGGCTGGACGGGCCCGTCCCACCTGCCCGTCCCGCCCGACGTCCGCCCCACGGTGCGGCTGCTGCGCCGGGGGGCGTGGCGGCCCACCGACGACGAGACAGCCGACAACCCCCGCGCCGAGGCGGCCCGCCTCCGCGCCGTCGAGAAGCTCCCCCTGCAGGAGGTGGCGTGATGGCCACTGCACGCATGTCCAAAGCGGCGACGACCAAGCGAGCCTCGAACCAGCCGGCACCGGGGAGGGAGGCGCCGCGCACCCGGCACCTCCGGGCCGTCCCCGACGTCCGGCGCCGGGCGCTGCCCCTGCGCATCAGCCCGCGCGCCGGGGTGGTGCTGACGGTCAGCCTGTTCGGGGCCCTGTTCGGCGTGGCCGTCAGCCACGCCATCCTCATCGAGGGCCAGATGGAGCTCGAGCAGCTCGACGAGCGGGCGGCCGAGGAGCAGGCCCGCTACGAGCGCCTGCGGCGCGACGTCGCCGAGCTGGAGTCGCCCGACCGCATCGTCCGCGAGGCCCGCGAGGAGCTGGGCATGGTGCCGGCCGAGGAGGTCGTCTGGCTGACGCCGGACCAACCGGCGCCCGACGCCGGCGGAGGCGCCGACGGTGCCGGCGACGCCGGTGACGAGGCGCCGGAGACGCCGGCGACGAGCTGGGCCGACATCAAGCCGTACCTGGGGTCGACCCCGTGACCGGCGGCGGCGGACGGACCACGACCACGGAGCAGCGCTCGGGTCGCCCCGCCCGCCGCTCCCCGCCGTCGGGACGGCACACGGACCACACGGCCGGGCGGTCCGGCGCGCGTCCGACGGCGCGCGCCGCGGCGCGGGCGGCCGGGCGCACGGCGGGGCGGGCGAGCGGGTGGACACCGCGCCGCGGCGCGGGCCGCGCCCTGACCCGGGCGGCGACCCGTGCCACGACACGCCTCGCCGAGCGGGCCCGACCCGCCTCCCGCCCCGGGTCGCGCCCGGGGGCGCGGGCGTCGTCCCGCCCCGGCTCCCGGTCCGCCTCCCGCCGCCCGTCCCATCCCGGCCCCGGCCGGCGCACCCCGGCGTCGGGCTCGGCGGGCCGCGGTCGCGGCGCCGGCCGCGGCGCCCGGGGCGGCGGCCGCCCCCGCCGGCCCCAGGCCGACCCCCGCCGCCGGGCCATCGCCCTGCTCTGCGCGTTCGGCGTGCTGTTCCTCGTCGTCGTGGTCCGCCTGGCCGACGTCCAGGTGGCCCGGTCGGGCCGCTACGTCAGCTACGGCGAGGCCCAGCGCGTCGACCCGGTCGTCCTGCCGGCCAGCCGGGGGGCCATCTTCGACCGCAACGACGACGAGCTGGCCCTGTCGATCCCCCGGCGGACCGTGTACGCCGACCCCCGCCTGATCGAGGACCCCGAGGCGACGGCCCGCCGTCTGGCCCACATCCTCGACGTCGACCAGGCCGAGCTCGAGGAGCGGCTGAGCAGCGATGCCGAGTTCGTCTACGTGGCCCGCCGGGTCGAGGACGACGAGGCCGAGCGGGTCGAGCGGCTCGGCATCGAGGGCATCGACTTCATCGAGGAGCCGGCGCGGTACAACCCCGGCGGCGAGCTGGCCGAGTCGGTGCTCGGCAGGGTCGGCGTCGACAACGAGGGCCTGTCGGGCCTCGAGGCCCGCTACGACGACCTGCTGAGCGGCACGCCGGGCGAGCTGATCCGCGAGCTCGACCCCGAGGGCCACACGATCCCGGCCGGCCGCCACCACATCGAGCCGGCCGAGCCCGGCGACGACCTGGTGGTGACGCTCGACCGCAGCCTCCAGTACCAGGTCGAGGAGGTCTTGCGCCAGCAGATCGCCGCGGTCGGCGCCCGGGGCGGCACGGCCATCGTCAGCAACCCCGAGACGGGCGAGATCCTGGCGCTGGCCAACCTCCAGACCGACCCGGCCACCGGCCAGGTGGGGAGCACCGGGAACAACCTGGCCGTCACCGCCAACTACGAGCCCGGCTCGGTGAACAAGGTGATCACGCTCGCCGCCGCCCTCGAGGAGGGCATCGTCACGCCCGACACCGTGCTCCGGGTGCCGGACTCGCTGCAGGTCGCCGACCACCGGTTCCGCGACGCCCACAGCCATCCGACCGAGGAGATGACGGTCAGCCGGATCCTGGCCGAGTCGTCGAACATCGGCACCATCCAGATCGCCCAGCGGGTCGGGGCCGAGCGCATCGACGAGTATCTTCGCCGTTTCGGGTTCGGCGAGCGCACGGCCCTCGACCTTCCGTACGAGGAGGAGGGGCAGCTCCTCGACCCCGACGACTGGTACGGCACGTCCATCGGCTCGATCCCGATCGGGCAGGGGATCTCGGTGACCGCCATGCAGATGCTCTACGCCTACAACACCATCGCCAACGACGGCGTCTACGTCCCGCCCACGCTGGTGGCGGCGACCGTCGACGCCGATGGCAACCGGCGGCCGGCCGAGCGGGTCGAGGGCGAGCGGGTCGTGTCGCCGACCACGGCGTCGCAGATCCGGGCGATGCTCGCCGAGGCGGTGGCCACGGGCACAGGTACGGCGGCCCAGATCGAGGGCTACCAGGCCGCCGGCAAGACCGGCACCGCCCGGAAGCCCCAGCCCGGCGGCGGCTACACCGACGAGCAGGGCCGCTACCACTACGTGGCCACGTTCGCCGGGTTCGTGCCCGCCGACGACCCCCAGGTGTCGATCATCGTGGTCATCGACGAGCCGTCGACGTCGCCGTACGCTGGCGACGTGGCCGCCCCGGCGTTCGCCGAGATCGGGCGGTACGCGCTGCGCGAGATGCGCATCCCACCGGCCAGCGCCGTCGGCGCCCCGGGCGCCCCGCCGGGGGAACGGGTCCGGTCGACGCCCGCCACGTCCACGACGACGGTCCCGCCCACCACGACCACGACGGCCGCTCCGGCCCGGCGCACCCCGGCGTCGACCGCGCCGCCGGTCCGCCACCCCGACCCCGACCGGCGCCTGGGCGCCTCGTCCGGCCGCGGCTGACGCCATGCGCCTCGACGACCTCGCGGGACAGGTGGCGGGCGACCTCGCCGTCCGCCGGCACCGCGGGGCCACCCCCGACCCTGAGGCCGGCGCCCCTCCGGCCGCCGACGGCGAGAACCCCGAGGTCACCGACGTCGTGCACGACACCCGCCGGGTCCGGCCCGGGGCGCTGTTCTGCTGCGTCCCCGGCCAGCGGGTCGACGGGCACGACCTGGCGGGCGAGGCCGTGGCCGCCGGCGCCGTGGCGCTGCTCGTCCAGCGCCCGCTGGACGTGCCCGTGCCCCAGCTGGTGGTCGACGACGTGCGCCGCGCCATGGGGCCGGTGGCCGCCGCCTTCTGGGGCCATCCGTCCCGCGACCTGGCGGTCGTCGGCGTCACCGGGACGTCGGGCAAGACCACCGTCACGCACCTGGTCCAGGCGGTGCTCGAGGCGGCCGGCCGGCCCTGCGGGGTGATCGGCACGCTGTCCGGCGCCCGCACGACGCCCGAGGGTCCCGAGCTCCAGGCGCTGCTGGCGGCCGAGCGCGACGGCGGCCGCCGGGCCGTGGCCATGGAGGTGTCGTCGCACGGCCTCGACCAGCACCGCGTCGACGGCACCCGGTTCGCGGTCGGGGTGTTCACCAACCTGTCGCAGGACCACCTCGACTACCACCACACGATGGAGGCGTACTTCGCCGCCAAGTGCCGGCTGTTCACGCCCGAGCTGTGCGAGCGGGCGGTGGTGTGCGTCGACGACGACTGGGGCCGCCGGCTCCTCGACCGGCTGGCCGGCGGGCCGCTCGAGGCCCACCCCTACTCGGTGGCGGACGCCGAGGACCTCGACTTCGGGCCGGGCGGGGCGGCGTTCACCTGGCGGGGCCACAAGGTCGACCTGGCGCTCGCCGGCCGGTTCAACGTGACCAACGCGGTGGCGGCCGCCACCGCCGCCTCGCTTCTCGGCGTGCCCGACGGCACGATCGCCGACGGGCTGTCCGCGGCCCGGCCCGTGCCGGGACGGTTCGAGCCGGTCGACGCCGGCCAGCCGTTCACCGTGCTGGTCGACTACTCGCACAAGCCCGACGCCCTGCGCCAGGCCATCTCTTCGGCCCGCGAGCTGGCCGAGGGCGGGGGGCGGGTCACGGTCGTGTTCGGGTGCGGCGGCGACCGCGACGCGGCCAAGCGGCCGCTGATGGGCCGGGTGGCGGCCGAGCTGGCCGACCGGGTGATCGTGACCTCCGACAACCCCCGCTCCGAGGACCCGCGTGCCATCATCGCGGCGATCAGAGACGGCGTCCCACCGGGTGTCCCCGTCGCCACCGAGCTCGACCGGCGCCGGGCCATCGCGGCGGCTCTGCAGGAGGCCGGGCCGGGGGACGTGGTGCTGATCGCCGGCAAGGGTCACGAGACGACCCAGGTCGTCGGCGACCAGCGCCTCCCGTTCGACGACCGTGTCGTCGCCCGCGACGTCCTCGCCTCCAGCTGGTAGACCAGGAGACTTCCCCGACGTGATTCCCCTGCTGACGGCTGGCGCCATCGGGCTCGTGGTGTCCCTGCTCGGCACGCGGTACCTCATCGACTGGCTGCGCGCCCACCGGGTGGGCCAGCCGATCCACGAGGACGTGCCCGACGGCCACACCACCAAGGCGGGCACGCCGACGATGGGGGGCGTGGCCATCGTGGTGGCGGCCGTGCTCGGCTACGCCTCGGCCCACATCCACGAGGGCCTCGTGTTCACCCGCAGCGGCGTGCTGGTCATGTTCACCGTGGCGGCCGCCGGCGTCGTGGGGGCGGTCGACGACTGGATCAAGGTCAGCCACGAGCGCAACCTCGGCCTGTCCAAGCGGGCCAAGATGGGCGGCCTGCTGATCGTGGCCGGCGGCTTCGCCGCCGCCGCCGTGGCCTGGACCGACGTCGAGACCACGCTGAGCTTCACCCGGTGGAGCGAGCCGGGGCAGGACCTCGGCTCGGTGGGCTGGTCGATCCTGGCCGTCCTGCTCATCCTCGGCACCACCAACGCCGTCAACCTGACCGACGGCCTCGACGGCCTGGCCGCCGGCTCGTCGATCTTCGCCTTCGGGGCGCTGACCGCCATCGGGTTCTGGGCGTTCCGGCACCCGGGCGTCTACCACGTCAGCCACGCCCTCGACCTGGCGGTCATCGCCGCCGGGATGGCCGGGGCCACCATCGGCTTCCTGTGGTGGAACGCGCCGCCGGCGCAGATCTTCATGGGCGACACGGGCTCGCTGGCGCTGGGGGCGGCGCTGGCCTCCCTGGCGCTCACCCTCAACGTCCAGTTGATGCTGCCGATCATCGGGGCGCTGTTCGTGTTCGAGACGATGTCGGTGATCATCCAGGTCGGCAGCTTCCGGATCTTCAAGCGCCGGGTGCTGCGCATGGCGCCGATCCACCACCACTTCGAGCTGGGCGGCTGGCCCGAAACGACCGTGATCATCCGGTTCTGGCTGCTGGCCATCATGTGCACGGCCATCGCCCTCGGGCTCTACTACGCCGACTTCGTGTCCACGGGGGCGCTGGATTGACCGGCACCCGGCCCCACCTCGTCGTCGGCCTCGGCGTGACCGGTCGGGCCGTCGCCCGGGCGCTGGTCGCCCACGGCGACGCCGTGGCGCTGGCCGACGACAGGCCGGGCGACGCCGCCCGCGCGGTCGCACGCGAGCTGGGCGCGGCGCTGGCCGAGGCGCCCGCCCTCGACGAGCTCCGGGCTCTGGTGCGGGGCGCGGTCGCCGTGCTGCCCGCCCCCGGTCTCCCCGCGCACCACCCGGTGTTCGCGCTGGCGGCCGAGGAGGGGGTGCCCGTCCTCTCCGAGTTCGACCTGGCCGCCCGGTGGGACGACCGGCCGGTGCTGGCCGTCACCGGCACCGACGGCAAGACGACGGTCACGACGCTCGTGCGCGACATGCTCCAGGCGTCGGGCCTGGCGGCCGTGGCGGTGGGCAACACCGAGGTCCCGCTCGTGGCGGCGCTCGACGACCCGACCGTCGACGTGTTCGTCGTCGAGGCCTCGTCGTTCCGGCTCGACCACTCCCAGCGGTTCGCGCCCCGGGTAGGGACCTGGCTCAACTTCGCCCCCGACCACCTCGACAGCCACCCCGACCTGACCGCCTACGAGGCCGCCAAGGCCCGCATCTGGCGCGACCAGGCGCCCGACGCCGTGGCGGTGGGCAACGCCGACGACCCGGTCGTGGCCCGCCACCTGGCGGCGGCGCCGGCGCGGCGGGTGGCGTTCGGCCTGGAGGGCGGCCCCGGCCGGCCCGGGCCCCACGGCCTCGAGCCCGACGCCCGGGTCGAGGACGGCGTGCTCGTGGCCCCCGGCGGCGTCGAGCTGCTGCCCGTCGCCGAGCTGCCCCGCCGGTTCCCCCACGACATCGCCAACGGCCTGGCCGCGGCGGCCACGGCCCTGGCCGGGGGCGCCACGCCGGTGGCCGCGGCCGGCGTCCTGCGCAGCTTCCGGGGGCTCCCCCACCGGGTGGCGCTGGTGGGCGAGGCTGGTGGCGTGCGGTACTACGACGACTCCAAGGCGACGACGCCGCACGCGGCGGTGGCGGGCGTCTCCGGGTTCGACTCGGTCGTCATGATCAGCGGCGGGCGCGACAAGGGCCTCGACCTGCGCGACCTGACCCGGGCGGGCGACCGCGTCCGGGCCGTCGTGGCCATCGGCGAGGCCGCCGACAAGGTGGCCGACGCCTTCGCCGGGCGGCGGCCGGTCCGCCGCGCCGGCTCGATGGACGAAGCGGTGCGGGTGGCCACCGACCTGGCCGAGCCGGGCGACGCCGTCGTGCTGGCCCCCGGGTGCGCCAGCTTCGACTGGTACCGGTCCTACGGCGAGCGGGGCGACGACTTCGCCCGCGCCGTCCGCGAGCTCATCGGCACCGACAACGGCGCGGAGGCCGACGACGGCGCGGGGGATGGTGGCGCGCACCGCTCCGGGGCGGCCGACGGGGGAGGGGCCGCCGGCGTGGAGGCGGCGGGGGCCGGTTCGTGAGCGACCTGCTCGAAGCCCGGCGCCGGCATCCGACGGCCCGGGTGCCCACCGACCGGGGCCCCCGCTCGGGCATGTTCCTGGCGCTGGCCTTCCTGGTCGCCGTGTTCAACCTGCTGGGCCTCGTCATGGTCATGTCGGCGTCGTCGGTGGTCGCCCTCGACGACTACGGGTCGTCCTGGTACTACGTCAGCCGCCAGGCCCTGTGGGCGTCGATCGGGGCCGGGACGATGATCCTGATCTCCCGGATCGACTACCACCGCTGGCGGCGGCTGGCGACGCCGCTGCTGCTGGGCTCCCTGATCACGCTCGGCCTGGTCCTCGTGCCCGGCGTGGGCGTGGGGGCCAACGGCGCTACCCGGTGGATCGGCGTCGGCGCGCTCACGTTCCAGCCGTCCGAGCTGGTCAAGCTCACGGTGCTGGTGTGGTCGGCCGACCTGCTGGCCCGCCGGGCCGCCCACGTGCACAGCACCCGGGCGACGCTACGGCCGGTGTTCGTCGTGCTCCTGGCGGCGGCGACGCTGCTGATGCTGCAACCCAACCTGGGCACCACGATCATCATGGCGGGCATCGCCGTCGTCCTGTGCTTCGTGGCCGGCGTGCCCCTCGGCAAGCTGGCGGCCTGGAGCCTGTCCGGCGTGGCCGCCGCCATCGCCCTGGCCATCGCCGCCCCCTACCGGCGGGCCCGGGTCCTCGGCTTCCTCGACCCCTGGGCCGACCCCACCAACGTGGGCTACCAGAACATCCAGTCGCTGGTGGGCCTGGCCTCCGGCGGCATCGCCGGCACCGGGCTCGGCGCCAGCCGGGCCAAGTGGGGGTTCCTGCCCTACGCCCACACCGACTTCATCTACGCCATCATCGGCGAGGAGCTCGGCCTGGTCGGCGCGGTGGTCGTCGTCGGCCTGTTCGCCCTGCTCGGCATCATCGGGGTGCGCATCGCGCTGCACGCCCCGGACCGGTACGGGATGCTGCTGGCGACGGGCGTGACGGCTTGGTTCCTCATCCAGGCGTTCATCAACATCGGAGCAGTGATCGGCATCCTCCCCATCACCGGCGTTCCCCTCCCGTTCGTCAGCTACGGCGGGTCCTCGCTCGTGTTCACCATGGCCGGGGCCGGCCTCCTCCTGTCCGTCGCCCGGCGCACCAAGGTCGCCTGATGGTCGGCCGGCACATGAAGGGGGCGTGCTTCGCGCTGATCGCCGGCGGTGGCACCGCCGGTCACGTGCAGCCCGCCATCGCCATCGCCCGGGCGCTCGTCGCTCGCGGGCACCGGCAATCGTCGATCGAGCTGGTCGGCAGCGCCCGGGGCATCGAGTCGCGGCTCGTGCCGGCGGCCGGCTTCGGCCTGACGCTGCTGCCGGGCCGAGGCATCGAGCGCCGGATCAGCCTCCAGAACGTTCGCTCGCTGTTCGCCCTGCTCCGGGCGTTCGTGCGGGCGTGGCGCCTGGTGGGGCGGAAGCGGCCCCGCGTCGTCGTGTCGGTCGGCGGCTACGCCTCGGTGCCGTGCGCGCTGGCCGCCGTGCTGCGGCGGGTGCCGATCGTGGTGGCCGAGCAGAACGCCGCCCCCGGCGCCGCCAACCGCCTGGTCGGCCGGTTCGCCAAGGCGTGCGCGGTGTCGTTCCCCGACACGCCGCTGCCCCGGGCGGTGGTCACCGGCAACCCGGTGCGGCCCGAGGTCCTGGCCATCGACCGGTCCCGCGACACGGTGCCGGCCCGGACCAAGCTCGACGTCGAGCCCGGCCGGCGGATGATCCTGATCTTCGGCGGGTCGCTCGGCGCCCTGCGCATCAACCGTGCCGCGGTCGAGGCGGCCCGGCTGTGGGCGGGGCGCTATGACCTCCACGTCCGCCACGTCGTCGGGTCCCGCGACTGGGACGAGATCGCGGGCCAGGGCCCGCCGGTCCACCCCGATGCCCCCCTGGAGTACCGGGCCATCGAGTACGACGACGACATGCCGACCTCGCTGGCGGCCGCCGACCTCGTCGTGTGCCGGGCCGGGTCGAGCACGTGCTTCGAGCTGCTGGCCGCGGGGCTGCCCGCCGTGCTCGTCCCGTCTCCGCACGTGACCGCCGACCACCAGACGGCCAACGCCCGGCACCTGGTCCGGGCGGGCGCCGCCGTGCTCGTGCCCGATGCCGAGCTCGATGGGCGGCGCCTCGTGGCCGAGGTCGACACCCTGCTGGCCGACCCCCGGCGGATGACGTCCATGGCCGTCTCCGCCCGGGCCGCGGCCCGCCCCGACGCCGCCGACGCCATCGCCGCCCTGGTCGAGGAGCACGCCCGTGGATGAGCCCGTCGATGAGCCCGTCGACGATCGCAGCCCGGCCCGCCCGCCGTCGGCCGGCGCCGAGGACCGCCCCGGCGTGACGCCGGTCGACCTCGGCCGACCCCGCCGCATCCACGTGGTGGGGGTGGGCGGCTCGGGCATGGGCCCGATCGCCCGGGTGCTGGCCGCAATGGGCCACGACGTGCGGGGGTCGGACCAGCGCGAGCCGGCCGACCGGGCCGGGCTCGAGGCGGCCGGCATCACCGTGTACGCCGGCCACGACGCCGCCCACGTCGGCGACGCCGAGTTGCTGGCCTGCTCGACCGCGGTGCCCGCCACCAACCCCGAGGTCGTCGCCGCCCGCGAGGCCGGCATCCCGGTGCTGCGGCGGGCCGACGTCCTGGCCGCCGTCGCCGCCACCAAGCGGACGATCGCGGTGGCCGGCACCCACGGCAAGACGACGACGTCGGCCATGCTGGCCCACGTCCTGCTCGAGACCGGCGTCCGCCCGTCGTTCATCGTCGGCGGCACCGTCACGTCCGTCGGCTCCGGCGCCCAGTGGGACGACGGCGAGTGGTTCGTCGTCGAGGCCGACGAGAGCGACGGCACGTTCCTCGAGCTCGGGGCCGAGATCGCCATCGTGACCAACGTCGAGCCCGACCACCTCGAGCACTACGGCGGGTTCGAGCCGCTGGTCGCCGCGTTCCGGCGGTTCCTCGCCGAGGCCCGCGGGTCGGCCTTCGTCGGCGCCGACGACGAGCTGGCCGCCCGGTTGGGCCGGGAGGCCGGCGCCACCCTGGTCGGGGCGGCCGACGACGCGGCCGTGCGCATGGCCGGCGTCCGCCCCGGGGCCGGGGGCGTCGACTTCGACTTGGCCCGGGTGGGGGAGGGCCCGGTTGCGGTCCACGTGCCGCTGCCCGGGGTCCACAACGCCCGCAACGGGGCGCTGGCCTTGGCCGCGGCGGCGGCCGTCGGCGTCGATCTGGGCGACGCGGCCAAGGCGCTGGGCACGTTCGCCGGCGTCGGCCGCCGGTTCGAGCGCCGGGGCGAGGCGGCCGGCGTCACGCTGGTCGACGACTACGCCCACCTGCCGACCGAGGTCGAGGCCGCCCTCGCCGCCGCCCGCGACGGCGGGTGGGAGCGGGTGGTGTGCGTGTTCCAGCCCCACCGCTACAGCCGTACGCAGGCCCTGTGGCGCGACTTCGCCGACAGCTTCGGCGACGCCGACCTGCTGGCGGTCACCGACATCTACGCCTCCGGCGAGGCGCCGCGGCCCGGCGTGTCGGGCAAGCTCATCGTCGACGCCGTGCTCGACGCCCACCCGTGGAAGCACGTGGCCTACCTGCCCCGGCTCGACGACGTCGTGGTGTGGCTGCGCGGCGTGCTGCGGCCCGGCGACCTGTGCCTGACCCTCGGGGCCGGCGACCTGACCACCCTCCCGCCCCGCATCCTCGAGATGCTGGAGGCCCGCACGTGAGTCGGGCGGCGCCGGCGCGCCGGGTCGGCGCGTCGCGGGTCGGGCCGGCCTGCACGTCGTGGGTCGACGCTGCGGGGTGGCGGCGGTGACCGCCGAACGGGTCGAGGCGGCCGCCGAGATCCTGGGCGCGCTCGGGCGCCGCGACGTCCGGCTGGCGCCGTTCACCACCTACAAGGTCGGGGGGCCGGCGGCCCTGTTCGCCGAGGTCCGCACCGAGGACGACCTCGAGCGGGTGACCCGGGCGGTCGCCGCCACCGGCGTGCCGGTGCTGGTCGTCGGCAAGGGCTCCAACCTGCTGGTGGCCGACGCCGGCTTCCCGGGGCTGGCCATCGTGCTCGGCGACGGCTTCGCCGGGGTGACGGCCGACGGGACCCGGGTCCGGGCCGGGGCGGCCGCCGCGCTGCCCCGCGTGGCCCGGTGGACCGTGCGCCAGGGCCTCACCGGCTTCGAATGGGCCGTCGGCGTGCCCGGCTCGGTCGGCGGCGCGGTCCGCATGAACGCCGGCGGCCACGGGTCCGACATGGCGGCCACGCTGGTCGAGGCCGAGATCGTCGACCTGGCGGCGGGGGAGCGGCGCACGGTGCCGGCCGCCGACCTCGAGCTCGGCTACCGCCGCTCCAACGTGGCGCCCCACCACCTGGTGGTGGCGGCCACGCTCAAGCTCGAGCCGGGCGACCGGGCCACCGGCGACCGGACCATCTCCGAGATCGTCGCCTGGCGCCGGGCCCACCAGCCCGGCGGCCAGAACGCCGGGTCGGTGTTCACCAACCCCGAGGGCGACTCGGCCGGCCGGCTCATCGACGCCGCCGGCTGCAAGGGCCTGCGGGTGGGGACGGCCGAGGTGTCGCCCAAGCACGCCAACTTCATCCAGGCCGACGCCGACGGCTCAGCCGACGACGTGCTGGCGCTGATGACCGAGGTCCGCAGGCGGGTGGCCGCCCACTCGGGCGTCGAGCTCCACGCCGAGACCCGGGTCGTCGGCTTCCCGCCCGAGGCGGTCGCCGCGGCCGGCGCCGAGCCCCACCCGGTCGTCGCCTCGGGCGGGGCGGCCGGCGCCGGCGGACCCGGGGCGCGGGGAGCCGGGGCGGGGGGAGCCGCCGGCGGGGGAGCGGGGGCGTGAGCAACGCCGGCAACGCGACCGAGGCCCCGGGCGGCGGTGCGGTCGTCGTCGACCCCCGCATGCGGTCGCGGCGGATCGAGGTCCAGCGCGACCTCGGGCGGCGGCGCCTGCGGCGGGTCCTGGCCGTGCTGGGCACCGTCGGCGTCCTCCTGGCCGCCTACGCCGTGACCCGGTCGCCGCTGCTCGACGTCGACCACGTCGAGGCCCGGGGCGGCGAGCACACCGACGAGGCCGCGGTGGCGCTGGCCTCGGGCATCGACCGGGGCGAGGCCATGGTCGGGCTGGACACGGGCGCCATCGCCCGCCGGGTCGAGGAGCTGCCCTGGGTGGAGAGCGCCCGGGTCGAGCGCCGGTGGCCCGGCACCGTCCGCATCACCGTGACCGAGCGGACCCCGGCGGCCGTCGTACCGATCGGGGCCGGTGAGGCGGCGGGCGAGGGCGAGCAGGACGCGGAGGTCCGCCTGGCGCTCGTCGACGCCACCGGCCGGGTCCTGACCGACGACGCCCCGGCGGACGCCGCCACGGCCGGCCTGCCGGCGCTGACCGGCGTGCGGGGCCCGCTGACGCCGGGGGAGACGCTGGGCCGCGACGCCCGGGAGGCGCTGACCGTCGTCGCGGCCCTGACCGAAGCGCTGCCCGGCACCGTCACCGAGATCTCGACCGACCTCGAGGCCACGCTGGCGACGGGCGGTCGGGTGCGCTTCGGGACGGCCGAGGACCTGGGCGACAAGATCGTCGCCGTCGAGACGATGCTGGCCGACGTGGACCTCGCCGGCCTCGACGTCCTCGACGTGCGGGTGCCGGGCAATCCGGTCTTGACCAGGAACGGAGGGGGTACGTAACCTCCGTGAACAGATTGAATTTTATAGAAAAGTATTGAATCTTATCAAAGGGGAGCGAGGGTAGCGGGGGTCGTCGACAGGCATATCCGGAGGCCGGCGCCCGCCTCTGATACTTTGACACCCTTGCTCGGTCCTCGCTCCCGGCGGCTCGGCAAGGTTCTCCCCGGTGGCTCCTGACGCGGAGGTGGCACGACCCATGGCCAGCAACCCCCAGAACTACTTGGCCGTGATCAAGGTGGTCGGCATCGGGGGTGGTGGCGTCAACGCGGTCAACCGCATGATCGACGCCGGTCTCAAGGGCGTGGAGTTCATCGCCGTCAACACCGACGCACAGGCGCTCCTCATGAGCGACGCCGACGCCAAGCTCGACATCGGCCGCGAGCTGACGCGCGGCCTCGGCGCCGGCAGTGACCCCGAGGTGGGCCGCCAAGCGGCCGAAGAGCACCGCGAGGAGATCGAAGAGATCCTCAAGGGTGCCGACATGGTCTTCATCACGGCCGGCAAGGGCGGCGGCACCGGAACCGGCGGCGCGCCGGTCGTGGCCGAGATCGCCAAGTCGCTCGGCGCGCTGACGATCGGCGTCGTGACCCGGCCGTTCACGTTCGAGGGGCGCCGGCGGGCAGTGCAGGCGGAGCAGGGCATCCAGCGCCTGAAGGAGAAGGTCGACACCCTCATCGTCATCCCGAACGACCGCCTGCTCAGCGTGTCGAACGAGAAGACCTCGATGGTCAACGCCTTCAAGATGGCCGACGAGGTCCTGCTCCAGGGTGTCCAGGGCATCACCGACCTCATCACCACCCCGGGCCTGATCAACACCGACTTCGCGGACGTGAAGATGATCATGAGCAACGCCGGCTCGGCGCTCATGGGCATCGGCTACGGCTCGGGCGAGGGGCGGGCGCTCCAGGCGTCGCGCAACGCCATCTCCAGCCCGCTGCTCGAGGCCTCGATCGAGGGCGCCCGGGGCATCCTGCTCACGATCGCCGGCGGCAGCGACCTGGGCCTGTTCGAGGTCAACGAGGCGGCCGAGGTCATCCACGGCGTGGCCCACCCCGACGCCAACATCATCTTCGGGTCGATCATCGACGACGAGATGGGCGACGAGGTCCGCGTCACCGTCATCGCCGCCGGCTTCGACCGGTGGGACGAGCAGGGCGACGCGGCCACGGCCGTCACCACGCTCGGGGTGTCGTCGCCGTCGTCCGCCTCGTCGTCGCGGCAGGTGCTCGACGAGGTCGACGTGTTCTCGTCGTCCGACGACCTCGACCTCGACAGCGACGACGAGTTCGACGTCCCGTCGTTCCTCAAGTAGCGGGCGCCTCGTGGCCGAGGCGAGCCCCGACGTGCGGCCCGCGGCGGTGGGCGAGGCGGTCTCCCTCGAGGCGTTCCCGCTCGAGCACGCGTTCCCGCTCCAGGGCGGGCGGGTCGCCCGCGTCCGCTTCACGACCGTCGCCGACGGCGACCTGGCGGTCGTGCGCCCGGGCCCGGCGCTCGACGCCCGCCGCCTCGCCCTGTCGAGCAGGCCGTGGACGTGGCTGCACCAAGTCCACGGTGCCGGAGTCGTCGAGGTGACCCGGCCGGGCGAGGGGGCCGGCGCCGAGGCCGACGCGGCCGTCACCCGGTCGCCGGACGCCCTCCTGGCCGTCCACACGGCCGACTGCGCCCCGATCGCCCTCGTGGCCGCCGAAGGCGTCGTCGGGGCCGTCCACGCCGGTTGGCGGGGGCTGGCGGCCGGCGTCGTCGAGGCGGCGGCCCGCCGCATGCGGGCGCTCGGTGCCACCGCCGTCACCGCGGTCGTCGGGCCCTGCATCCACGCTTCGTGCTACGAGTTCGGCGCCGACGACCTCGAGCGGGTCGTGGCCCGGTGCGGCGAGGCGGCCCGGGGCGTCACCGCGGACGGCCGGCCGGCGCTCGACCTGCCGGCCGCCGTGCGGGCTGCGCTCGACCGGGCCGGCGCCGAGGTCGCCGGCGGCGACCCGCCGTGCACGGCGTGCGACCGGCGGTTCTTCTCCCACCGGGCCCGGGGTGACACCGGTCGCCAGGCCCTGCTGGTCTGGATCGAGGACCGGTAGGGGAGGAGCAGAGCTGATGGACGATCTCGCCGGGAAGCTGGCCGCCGTGCGGGACCGGATCGAACGGGCCGGCGGCGACACCGAGCGGATCACGCTGGTGGCGGTGACGAAGGGCTTCGACGCGTCCGCGGTGCGGGCCGCACTCGCCGCCGGCGTGCGCGACGTCGGCGAGAGCTACGTGCAGGAGCTGACCGCCAAGGTGGCGGCGCTCCAGGCCGAGGGGCTCGGGGCCGAGGGCTCCGGAGCCGACGCCGGCGCGGCCGGGCCGGCGCCGGTGTGGCACTTCGTGGGCCGGCTCCAGCGCAACAAGGTCCGCAAGGCCGCGCCCCACGTGGCGCTCTGGCACAGCGTCGACCGGCTGGCGCTCGGGGCCGAGATCGCCCGGTGGGCGCCGGGGGCCGCGGTGCTGGCCCAGGTCAACACGACCGGCGAGGAGACGAAGGGGGGCTGCCCGCCAACCGGCGTCGGCGACCTGGTCGCCGGGCTGCGCGAGCTGGGACTGGACGTCCGGGGGCTCATGACGATCGGGCCGCCCGGCCCGCCCGAGGGCGCCCGCCCGGCGTTCCAGCTGCTGCGTGAGCTGGCCGAGACCCACGGCCTGAAGGAGCTGTCGATGGGCATGACCGGCGACCTCGAGGTGGCCGTCGAGGAGGGGGCGACGATCGTGCGGGTGGGCACCGCGCTGTTCGGTCCGCGCCCCGTGCGACCAGGGATGCGACACTAGGATCGACCCGTTCGTGGAGGACTCATGGCATCGATGTGGCGCAAGGCGATGCTCTACCTGGGCCTCGGGCCCGACGAGGAGTACGACGACTACGAGATCGCCGACGATCAGCGCCACGTCCCACCGCCGCGGCCGGCCCCGCGCCGGCCCGGCCCGGTGATGCCGCGCGACCCCGACAACACGGGCTCGGTGCGCACGCTGTCGCCTGCCTACGGCGACGACGACCTCCGGCCCAACGGCAACGGCACGTCGCACGCCACCCACGACCCACCGATGTCGTTCCCGTCCCGCCCCGCGCCCGTGGCCGATCGCGGCCTCGACCGCGAGCGCGAGCGGGAGCGCCCGGCGGCCTCCGCCCCGCGGTCCGCCGTCGTCCGACCCCTCGCCACCGGCTCGCCCAAGCCCCACGTCGTGGGCCCGGCGTCGTTCACCGACGCGCAGGAGGTCGCCGACAAGTTCAAGGTCAACGTCCCGGTGATCCTCAACCTCCAGGGCGTCGACCGCGACCTCTCCCGGCGGATCATCGACTTCGCCAGCGGCCTCTGCTACGGCCTGGGCGGGCAGATGGAGCGGGTCGCCAACCGCGTCTACCTGCTGACCCCCAGCGACGTCGAGGTGTCGCAGGAGGAGCGCCGGCGCCTGCAGGAGCGGGGCTACGAGGCCTGATAGACCTCTGACTCCCGACTGCCGAACGCCAGGAGCCCGCACTCCGTGACCATCGTCTGCATCGCGATCGAGCTGTACCTGCTGGTGGTCCTCGTCCGCATCATCATGAGCTGGTTCCCGCCGACGCCGGGGACGACCTACCAGACGGTCTACGACGTCTTCTACAACCTCACCGAGCCGGTGCTCGCCCCGATCCGTGCGGCGCTGCCTCCTTTCCGGATGGGCGTGGCGGCGCTCGACCTATCCCCGATCGTGGTGTTCATCCTTGGCTACATTCTCCAGAGGGCGCTCTGTTAGCGAGGCGCCTGTGGGGTCCTGTCGCGGCTCCGTTCAGTGACGGTGGGCCGATCCTCGCTACTCTCTTGTCATGGAACTGACTCCACAGACGCTTCACGCGGTCGAGTTCCGTGAGGCTCGGCGGGGCGGCTACAACACTCGGGACGTCGATGACTTCCTCGAGCGGGTCGCCGAGGGCGTCGCCTTGCTGCACGATCGCCTGCGCGATGCCATGGCTCGTGCCGAGAGCGCGGAGAGCCGTCTGGCCGAGGTGCAGCGCCAGTTGGTGGAGTTGCAGCGGCGTCCACCCGCCGCTCCTGAAGCCAGTGAGACCGACGACACGCTGCGGCGCACGCTGGTCCTTGCCCAGCGCACCGCAGACGCCACCATCAAGGAGGCGAAGGACGAGGCGGCCCGGCTGCTCAGCGAGGCCCGGGAGGAGGCCGCCCGCATCCGGTCCGAGATCGAGGCCGAGGCCCGGCGCGGCACCGAGGGTGCCCGCCTGCAGGCCGAGGCCGAGCTCGAGCACCTGCTCGAGTCGCGCGACGCCTTGAAGGGCGACCTCGACGCTCTGGGCGAGCAGATCGATCGCCAGCGCGAGCAGATCCGCGCCGGCATCGCCGAGCTCGAGCGGCTGCTCGAGAACCCGAACGCCCTCAACGCGGTCGAGCCGCCCCGGCTGAGCGAGGTCGAGGTGCCGGCTCCCGCGTCGGCGTCGTCGGCGCCGCCGGCGGCCACGCCGGGCCAGGGGAACGGTCCCGCCGCGCCCGCCCCGGGCGCGCCCGCGTCGGCGGGTGCGCCGGGCTCGCCGGCTTCGTCCCCCGGGCCGGCCCCGGCGGCGGCCCAGATGCCGTCCCGGCCCCGGGTCGAGGTGCCGGTCCCGGCCGGTCCCGGCCGCCCGGCGCTGCCGCAGCGCAACGCGCCGGCCGCCTCCGCCGCACCCGCCGGTGGCGCGACGGGCAACGAGGCCGCGAGCGGCAACGGCAGCGGCGGGGTCGACGGGCCCCACTTCCAGCTCGGCGCCCAGGTCGCCGCCCTGCAGGAGGCGCCGGTGCCCAGCCGGCCCAAGCCCGAGTCCGCGAACGGGCCGCAGGGCGCCCCGTTCGCGCCGTTCGGGGGGCCGGGGGGCGAGGGGAGCCCCGCCCCGGCGGCGGGCCAGACGCCCTGGCCCTCGCAGCTGCGCACGTCGGTGACGCCCGACGAGGCGGCGGCCGGGCCCAACGGCTTGCCTCCGCAGCCGGCGGGCGGCGGGCCGGGTGGCCCCGGCTCGAACGGTCCCGCCGTCAACGGCACGATCGAGGGCATCGGCATCGAGCCCGGCAGCCGCCCCAGCGAGTGGGGCAAGCGGGTCTTCGACCAGGCCGACGACACCGACCCCCACGCCCGCTTCGGCCGCCGCTGACCCCGGCACGTCCGGCGGGGCGGCGCGGCGCGCCGCCACGTCCGGCAGCATCGACCGCCGACGCTCCCCGTCGCTCCCACTGCTCCCCGGTCGCTCCTCGCCCGATCCCGTGCGCCCGCGCCGCCGCGGAGCGCCGGCTGCGGCCCCCTGCTGCCGTCCCCGAGTCGCCGACGGTCCTCGGCTTCCGGCCGCCGGAGCCGCCCCTGGCGGGCCGGCCCGCCGCCCGGCTTTCGCGGCCGCCGTCACGTACCGCTGGCGCCCACGTTCCTTCGCCGTCGCCGCCGGTCATCGCCGGTGAGAGCCGCCGGTCCGTCTCGGGATCGGCCGTTCGGGACCCCGTGTACCGCGGCGGCCCGCCCCTCGCCTGGCTGAGGCGGCAGCCAGTCAGGTGACCGGTGGGGTGCGCGTGGCGGTGGTGGCCGACCCGCCCATGGCGGCGATCGCCCGTGACCGGTCGAGCGTTCGAGGTCTCGCGCCCTCGCCGTCTCCGAGCGCCCGCCGTCGGCGCCCCGGGCGCGCTCGCCGGTGCGGCTCGTGACGCCGCGGGTGTTCGGGCCGCTGAGGCGGCCCGGAGCGCCGCTGAGGGGCGTCTGGGCCCCCGGCCGGTATGACCCACCCGCCCGGTCGCTCGGGTCGCTCTGGCGGCCGTCTGGCGTCGCCGCCGCCGGCCGGGGTCAGCCCGCCCGGCGGGGGCGCTCCGACGCTCAGGCGCCGGTGACGGTGAGCGACACCCCGATGGCGTGGCCGTCGGCGTCGACGGAGTGGGGGCCGGCCTGCTCGGCCCGGTCGAGCCGGGTGGCGAGCACCTCGCCCATCACGTAGTCGCGGTGGCGCTCGACGGCCGCCCAGGCCTCGTCGTCGGCGGCCAGCGCCAGCTCGACCCGGTCGGAGATGGCCAGCCCGACCTCCTTGCGGAGGTCGTTGAGGCTGCGGACCAGCTCGCGGGCGAGGCCCTCGGCCCGGAGGTCGTCGTCGAGCGTCAGGTCGAGCGCCACGGCCCAGCCGCCCTCCTCGGACAGGGCGTAGTCCTCGTGGCGGGTGGCGCGTAGCTCCACGTCCTCGGCGGTCAGCCGCTCGCCGGCGACCTCGATGTACCCGTCGGTCTCGAGCGCCCGTTGGAGGGCGGACCCGTCGGCCGCCGCCAGCGCCTTCTTGACCTCGTTGACCTTGGGGCCCAGCCGGGGCCCGAGGACCCGGAAGTTGGGCAGGACCGTCCAGGAGATCAGGCCGGACAGCGTGTCGACCTCGTCGAGCGCCTTGACGTTGAGCTCGGAGGCGATCTCGGCCTCGACCTCGGGGCCGAGCGTCACGCCGGGGTGCAGCAGCAGGGCCCGGCCGAGCGGCTGGCGCACCTTGACCTTGGCCTCGGTGCGGGCGGCCCGGCCCAGCGCCACCAGGCGGCGGGCGGCGTCCATCTCGGTGGCGAGGCCCTCGTCGCGCGTGCCGGCGGCCGGCCAGTCGGACAGGTGCACCGAGGTCTCGCCGGTGAGCGTGACGTACAGCTCGTCGGCCAGGAACGGGCAGAACGGCGCCAGCAGCTGGGCGGTGACGACCAGGCAGCGGTGGAGCGTGGCGTGGGCGTCGGGGTCGCTCGACTTCCAGAACCGCGGCCGGCTGCGGCGCACGTACCAGTTGGACAGGTCGTCGATGAACCGGGCGAGCCGGGTGGCGCCGCCGAGGGCGTCGAAGTCGTCGAGCGCCCGGGTCACCTCGGCGATGGTGTCGTCGAGCTCGCCCAGCACCCACCGGTCGAGGACGTGTGTGGGCCGGAGGGGCCCGGCCTCGGCCGGGGGCGTCCACCCGTCGAGGTCGGCGTAGGTCACGAAGAAGCTGAAGACGTTCCAGAGCGTGAGGAGCGTCTGGCGCGTCGACTCGCGGATGCCCTCCTCGAACACGCGCCGGGGCGTCCACGGCTGGCCGGCCGAGAAGAAGTACCAGCGCAGGGCGTCGGCGCCGAACTTGGAGAAGATCTCCCACGGGTCGATGACGTTGCCCCGCGACTTGGACATCTTCTGGCCGTGCTCGTCGACGATGTGCCCGAGGCACACGACGTTGCGGTAGGGCGTCGAGTCGAAGACCAGCGTGTTGACCGCGAGCAGCGAGTAGAACCAGCCGCGGGTCTGGTCGATGGCCTCGCAGATGAAGTCGGCGGGGAAGCTGGCCTCGAACCGGCCGTCGTCCGCGAACGGGTGGTGGAACTGGGCCGACGGCATGGAGCCCGAGTCGAACCAGGCGTCGAGCACGGGGGCCAGGCGGCGGACCGTGCCCTGGCAGCCCTCGGCCCGGCACGTCCACGTGACCTCGTCGACGTACGGCCGGTGCAGGTCGAGGCCGGTCAGGTCGCGCCCGGCCAGCTCGGACAGCTCGGCCACCGAGCCGACGCAGGTCTCCTCCCCGCACGACTGGCACCGCCAGATCGGCAGCGGGGTGCCCCAGTAGCGGTCGCGGGACAGCGCCCAGTCGACGTTGCCCTCGAGCCACTTGCCGAACCGGCCGTGCTTGATGTGGTCGGGGTACCAGGTGATGGCCTCGTTCTGGGCCAGCAGCTGCTCGCGCATCGCCTCGGTGCGGGCGAACCACGAGGTCTTGGCCCAGTAGATGAGCGCCGTGCCGCACCGCCAGCAGTGCGGGTAGCTGTGCTCGTAGGGGTGCTCGGCGACGAGCAGGCCCCGCTCGCGCAGCTCGGCGATGATCTCGGGGTCGGCGTCCTTGACGAAGCGGCCCTGCCACCGGGGCACCCGGTGGTCGAACGTGGCCTCGGCGTCGACCGGGTTGAGCACCGGCAGGCCCTCGGCGCGGCCGACCTGGGCGTCCTCCTCGCCGAAGGCGGGGGCGATGTGGACGATGCCCGAGCCGTCGTCGTCGCTCACGTAGTCGGCGGCCACGACCCGCCAGGCGTCGGCCCCGGCGGGCGGCTCGACCATGTCGAACGGCCGCCGGTAGCGCCACCCGGCCATGTCGGCCCCGGTCCAGCGCTCGCGCACCTCGGCGTCGGGGAACAGGCGGGCGGCGGCGGCCTCGCCGAGCACCAGGTCGCGGCCCCCGTCCTCGGCGGCGACGCGCACGTAGGTGAACGTCGGCCCGACGGCGGCGGCCACGTTGGAGATCAGCGTCCATGGCGTGGTCGTCCACACCAGCAGGTCGGCGTCGGGGCCGCCGCCCTCGCCGGTGAGCGGGAAGCGGACGTAGATCGAAGGGTCGACGACGTCGCGGTAGCCCTGGGCGACCTCGTGCGAGCTGAGCGCGGTGCCGCACCGGCCGCAGTAGGGGGTGACCCGGTGGCCCTCGTAGAGCAGGCCCTTGTCCCACATCTGGCGGACGAGCCACCAGACCGACTCGATGTAGTCGTTGGACAGCGTCCAATAGGCGTCGGCCGTGTCGATCCACACGCCGGACCGGGCGGTCAGCGACGACCAGTCCTCGACGTAGCGCAGCACCGACTGCCGGCACCGGTCGTTGAACGCCTCGATGCCGTAGGCCTCGATCTCGGGCTTGGTGGCCAGCCCGAGCTCCTTCTCGACCTCGAGCTCGACCGGCAGTCCGTGGCAGTCCCACCCGCCCTTGCGGGGGACGTTGCGGCCCCGCATGGTCTGGAAGCGGGGGAACAGGTCCTTGAACGCCCGGGCCCACACGTGGTGGAGGCCGGGGCGGCCGTTGGCCGTCGGCGGGCCCTCGTAGAAGATCCAGGGCTCGCCGTCCTTCCGCAGACGTGCCGTCTCCTCGATGACCTCGCGCTGGCGCCAGCGGGCGAGCACCCGCTCCTCCAGAGCGGGGAGGTCGAGGTCGGCGTCGACGGGACCGAATGACATGGCCTTACAGGCTACGCCCTGGTGGGGGCGCCCCCGGACCGATAACGGGCGATATTGAGCGGAGAGTGCCGTGCGAAATCGTGTGCGTGGCCGTAGCCTGCGGTCCCCGACCCTTGACCGGGGTCCGGGGTCGGAATACCATCCGGGACCCTTTTTCCCCGAGGACGGCGAGGTATCCCATGTCGCGATCCACCACAGCCGCCCCCGTCGTGACTGCCGACAGCAATGGTGCTGCGTCCAATCATGAATCGGGCGCCAAGAAGTCGAAGTCAGGTTTGTCCAAGAAGTTCCTCGAGGCTCAACTGAAGGCACTCGAGGCGGAGCGGGCGACCTACGTGCGGCAGGCAGAGTCCCTGCAGGCCGAAGCCGACTCGCTCACCGAGGACCGCGAACCTGGCGACGTCCAGTTCGACGAGGAGTCGGGGGAGGGCGACACGCTCGCCGTCGAGCGTGAGCGCGACCTCACGCTCTCCGCCCAGGCTCGCGCCGCCGTCGAGCAGATCGACGCGGCCCTGGCGAAGATCAAGGCCGGCACCTACGGCCAGTGCGAGAACTGCGGCACGACCATCCCCGAGGAGCGGCTCGAGGCGCTGCCGTACGCCGCCCTCTGCGTGAAGTGCAAGAGCGGGGGTCTGGGCCTCGGCCGTTGATCTCCGCTGAAAGCGGCGACGCACCGGGCGCCGAGTCGGGGCCCGAGGCGCCGGCTCGGGCCCGGTGGTCGCTGCTCGGCGGGGTCGGCGCCGCAGTGCTGGCGCTCGACCAGCTCACGAAGTGGTGGGCGGTCGAGGTGCTGGACGACGACCGGACGATCGACCTCGTCGGCTCCCTGCGGCTCCGCCTCGCGTTCAACACCGGCTCGGCGTTCAGCCTGGCCCAGGGGCGGGGCGCGCTGATCTCGCTCCTCGCCCTGGTCATCGTCGCGGTGCTCGTGCGCTCGGGCCGGTACGCCACCCGGCCCGCCTCGGCGGTGGCCACCGGCCTCGTGGTGGGCGGGGCGCTGGGCAACCTGGCCGACCGGGCCTTCCGCGCCGGCGAGGGCTTCCTGGGCGGGGGCGTGGTCGACTTCATCGACCTCCAGTGGTGGCCGGTGTTCAACGTCGCCGACTCGGCCATCGTGGTCGGGGCGATCCTGCTGTTCGTCCTGCAGGCCCGCGAGCCGGCGGGCCGGTCCCCGCGGTCGGGATGAGGGAGGTCGTGCCGCCGGCGCTCGACGGCCAGCGGCTCGACCGGGTCGTCGCCCTGGTGACCGGCCGGAGCCGGGCCGAGGCCGCCGCCCTGGTCGACGCCGGGGCGGTCTCGGTGGGCGGCCGGCCGGTGACCGTCCGGTCGCACCGGGTGTCCGAGGGCGACCTCCTCGACCTGCCGGAGCCCGAGCAGAGCGACGGCGTCGAGCTCGAGCCCGACCCGGCCGTGCCCGTGCCGGTCGTGCACGAGGACGACCACCTGCTGGTGGTGGACAAGCCCGCCGGGCTGGTCGTCCACCCCGGCGCCGGGGTCGCGGGCGGCACGCTGGTGCACGGCCTGCTGGCCCGGTACCCGGAGATCCGGGGCGTCGGGCAGCCCGACCGGCCGGGCATCGTCCACCGCCTCGACCGGGGGACGTCCGGGCTGCTGCTGGTCGCCAGGTCCGAGGCGGCGTACGAGGCGCTCGTCGCGCTGCTGGCCTCCCGCCAGGTCGACCGCCGTTACCGGGCGCTGGTGTGGGGCACGCTCGACGCGCCGACCGGCGTGGTCGACGCCCCGATCGGCCGGTCGGCGCGCGACCGCACCCGCATGGCGGTGACGATGGCGGGCCGCCCCGCCCGCACCGGCTACGAGGTCGAGCGCACGTTTTGCGAGCCGGTGGCGACCACGCTGCTGCGCTGCAAGCTCGAGACCGGGCGGACCCACCAGATCCGCGTCCACCTCGCCTCCATCGGCCACCCGGTGGTGGGCGACGGGCGCTACGGCGGCGACCGCCCATCGCTGCCCTGCCCCCGGCCCTGGCTGCACGCTGAACACCTGGCGCTCGACCACCCGGTCACCGGCGAGCCGCTGGCGTTCGCCTCGCCGCTGCCCGCCGACCTGGAGGCGGTGCTCGCCAGCCTGGCGTGACCGCGACCCGGCGGGTCCACGACGTCGGTCGTCGGGGTCGGTCCTCGTTCGTGTGGTCAGTCTTCGGGGTCGTTCGTGGTCAGTCTTCGGGGTCGATGACCGGCCACTCGCGCTGGCCCCGGGCCATCTTTGCGATGTCGGCCAGGCTGAGCTCGTCGAGGTGACGGCGCATGTGCTCGCCGAGGACGCCCCAGATGGCCAGCAGCACGCACTGGCCCTCGTGGTCGCAGGCGCCGTCCTGGTGGGGCTCGCCGAAGTCGCCGACGGTGATGGGCCCGTCGACCGCGCTCACGATCTGGGCCAGCGTGATCGACGCCGGCTCGCGGGCCAGCACGTAGCCGCCGCCGACGCCCCGCTTCGAGCGCACGAGGCCCGCTCCCTTCAGCGCCAGCAGGATCTGCTCGAGGTAGGGCTGGGGCAACCCGGTTCGCTCGGCGATGTCGCGCACCGACGTCGGCGACTCGTCCGCATGGAGCGCGAGCGACAACAAGGCCCGGCTCGCGTAGTCGCCGCGGGTGGACACCTTCATACCCCAACTCTACGAGCCAGACTGGGGAGGTCGTGGGTCGTCGGCGTTGACGATCGCTCGCTTTGGTGACGCCGGTACGGTGGCGGGTACGAAAGGGCTCACGCGTGGTGGAAGAACCTCTACTCCCTGATTACTCCGGGGCGTGCATCGCGAACGTCGTACCCGCCCTCCTCGGCCATCCGGACGACGTGCCGAGCTGGATGCCGCGCGCCGCGACCGAGGCGCACCAGGTCGTCCTGCTCGTGCTCGACGGCCTGGGCTGGGAGCAGATGCAGGCGCGACGCTCGATGCTCCCGACGCTGTCGACGATGGAGGGCACGCCCATCACGACCGTGGCACCGTCCACGACGTCGACGGCCCTCACCTCGATCGCCACGGGCGTGCCGCCGGGCGAGCACGGGATCATCGGCTACCGGGTGGCCGTGCACGGCGAGGTGCTGAACATCCTGCGGTGGTCGACGGCCGCCGGTGACGCCCTGAACAGCATCCCGCCCGCCAAGGTGCAGACGGTGGTGCCGTTCCTCGGCCAGCGGCCGCCGGTCGTGACCCGGGCCGAGTTCCGCCAGTCGGGCTTCACGGCCGCCCATTTGGAGCCGTCCCGGTTCCATGGCTACCGGACGCTGGCCACGATGGTCACCGAGATCCAGCGCCTCGTCCGCCAGTCCGAGCCGTTCGTCTACGCCTACTACGAGGGGCTCGACAAGGTCGCCCACGAGTACGGGCTCGGCGAGCACTACGACAACGAGCTGGCCTGGGTCGACCACCTCGTCGAGCGGCTCGTGGCCGGCCTGCCGCCGCACGCCGCCCTCGTCGTCATCGCCGACCACGGCCAGGTCGAGGTGGGCGAGAACGTGATCGAGCTAGCGCCTGACGTCCTCGCCAACTGCTCGATGCAGTCGGGCGAGGGCCGGTTCCGGTGGCTGCACGCCCGCGCCGGGCGGGCCAAGGCCCTGTTCGAGGCCGCCTGCGCCCACCACGCCGACGACGCCTGGGTCGTCACCCGCGACGAGGTCGTGAACGGCGGGTGGCTGGGCCCGACCGTGCGCGAGTCGGCCCGGCTGCGCCTCGGCGACGTGGCCCTCGTCGCCGGCCGCGACGTCGCCTTCTTCGACCCGCACGACACCGGCCCCTACAAGCTGGTCGGCCGCCACGGGTCGCTCACGCCGGCCGAGATGCTCGTGCCGTTGCTCGTCGCAGCGACCTGAGGGCCGCCTAGACTGTCGGTCTCATGCCTCCTTCCAATCAGCAGGCCGGAGACGGCAGCGGACCGCAGCTTCAACAGGTCGAGCACGCCGAGGTGGTGAACCCTGCGGCCCAGGGCGAGAGCGAGGGCGGCGGCCACAGCGAGGCCGTCGAGCAGCCCGCCAAGGTCATGCGCATCGGCTCCATGATCAAGCTGCTGCTCGAGGAGGTCCGCCAGTCCGAGCTCGACGAGGCCAGCCGCGACAGGCTGCGCGAGATCTACGAGACGTCCGTCACCGAGCTGGCCGGGGCCCTGTCGCCCGACCTGCAGGAGGAGCTCGGCCGTCTGGCCCACCCGTTCAAGGACGCCGAGGCCCCCAGCGAGGCCGAATTGCGCATCGCCAAGGCCCAGCTGGTGGGCTGGCTCGAGGGCCTGTTCCACGGCATCCAGGCGACGCTGTTCGCCCAGCAGATGGCCGCCCGACAGCAGCTCGACGAGATGCGCCGGCGCCTGCCCTCGGGCTCGCCGCAGGGCGGCCGCGACGCCGACGCCCGTCCCGGCACCTACCTCTGAGGCCCTCTGACGCCACCGCGGGCGGCACCGCGTCGCAGGACCGGCGGGGTCCCGTCTGACCATCGTCACAGGCGCCCCCTAGTCTGGGCGGTCGATGGCGCCGACGCTGACTGATCGGTTCGGGCGGATGGGGGCGCAGGGCGCGCGCTTGGCCGTCGCCGGCGGCGCCACCCTCGTCGTCCTCGTCGTCTCCGCCCTGCTGGTGGTCGCCGGCGTCGACACGGTCGAGACCGTGGCGACGCTGCTGGTGGCGCCGGTGTTCGCCGTGGCGCTGTACGCCGGTCGCGGGCCCGGCTTCGGGGCCGCCGCGCTGGCGACCGGCGTGTACGTCGTGCTCCGTCGGCCCGACCTGGGCGACACCGGGTCGGTCAGCTTCGCCCTCCTCGTCGTCACCCGGGCGGTGGCCTACGGCATCGTGGCCCACGCCGGCGCCTGGGCGCGCACGCTCGTGTCCGGGGCGGTCGAAGCCGCCGACGAGTGGGCCGACTCGCCGCTCGTGCTGCGCGAGGAGCGGCGGGCCCGCGGCGAGCGGGGCGAGGTCGAGCCGTGGACGAGCCGGGCGCCGACCGCAGTGCCCGCCGGCGCCGGAGTCGGGGGCCGCGGCTTCGGGTCGCCCGTCGGGCCGCCGGGCCCGGGGCCGGCCGGGCCGTCCGCCGAGGCGCCGCTGTTCGAGGGCGAGCCCGACGACGACTGGGTCGACGAGCCCCACCCGTCCGACTGGCGCGTGGGGCCCTCGGCGCTGCCGCCCGACGATCCCGACTCCGGCCCGTGGACCGGGCCGGTCGAGCTCGAGCCCGCCGAGGACGAGTGGGCGGGCGCGGTCGAGCCCGCCGAGCCGTGGGCCGAGCCGCAGCCCGCCGGGGGCTGGGGCGAGGAGCCGGTCGTCCCCGACGCCGGACCGCCCGAGGCGTGGGCCGCCGAGGCGCCGGCCGGCGCCGGGCTCGCCGGTCCCGGTCCGGGCCGCTACGGCGTCCCGGGCGGGAGCCTCGGCAACCCCTGGTCGGGTCAGCAGCCGGCGATCGGTTCCGATGGCCGCGCCGACCCCCGGTGGTCGGGTCGGCAGCCGGTCGTGGGCGGCGAGGGCCCGGGTGGGCCGGACGGCCGGTGGTCGGGTCAGCAGCCGGCCGTCGCCGGTGGCCCCGGCGATCCGGACGGCCGGTGGTCCGGGCAGCACGGCCCCGTCGGGGGATGGGACGACGACGGCGGGCCGGTGTCCGGCCGGCAGCCCGCCGCCGCCCGGTGGCAGGGCCCCGCCTCGGGGCGCGGGCCGGCGGTTCCCGGCGCGCCGCCCGGCCCGCCCGGCGCCGGCCTCCCGGCCGGCGGCCGCGCCGGCGGGCCGCCCGGACCCGACGAGCCCGCCGGGCCCGGCGAGCCCTACGACGCCTACGCCTACGACGGCCCCGAGGCCCACGGGGGCGACGGGTGGGGCGCGCCGCCAGACGGCGCCTACCCCGACGGCGCTCACCCCGATGAGGCGTACGGCGCCGCCGATGCGTGGGGGGCGCCCCCGGCCGACGACCCCTATCCGCCCTCCGGCCCGCGCGGCGCCGGCTGGGGCCAGCGGCCCGGCCCCGCCCCGGCGGGGCGCGGCCCGGCGGCCCCCGGCAGCCCCGAGGAGTGGGAGCAGGCCGAAGCCGAGCTGGCCGCTCGCCTCGAGCAGCAGCACCAGCAGCAGCCGCCCGACCCGTGGGAGCAGGTCCAGCCCGACCGCATGTGGCGCCGCCGCACGGGCCCGACGCGGGCGGTGAGCGGCGAGCTGCCGTCGCCGGAGCCCGGGCCGGTCCCGGTGCCGGCGGAGCCCACGCTGCCCCCGATCGATCCCGAGACCCGGCTCTGGAGCGCCCGCTACCTGTGCGACCGCCTGGCCACCGAGCAGCGGGCGGCCCGCCGGGCCGGCCGCCCGTTCTCGCTGGTGCTCGTGCAGGTGCCCGACGGCCCGCTGGCGGCGCTGTCGTACCGGCGCCAGGTGACGCTGCTGCGTGAGCTCGGGCACCAGTTCGTGGCCGGCGGCCTGGTCGACCACCTGGTCCATGTGCCCGACCAGGTGCAGCACTGGTTCGCGGTCATCCTCCCCGACACCGACCGGGCCAGCGCCCAGGCCTTCGAGCGCCGCCTCCGCAACGGCATCGGCGGCTACCTGCGCAGCCGGGGGCTCCTGCTCGGCGAGCTCCAGAGCGCGTGTTTGACGTCGCCCGACGACGACGAGGCGCTGGGCGTCATCTGGGACACGCTGATCGCCCGCGGGCAGCCGTCGCCGTCCGCTGCGGGCGCCCCGCCGCGCTAGAATCACAAGAGTGTGATTCGTCCACAGGCCTGTGGAGAACCGGCGCGAGAGCCCCGAGCATCGGTTCGCCACACGGTGGGAGGGCCGGCCTGACCGCCGGTTCGCACGCCCGGGAAGCGGCCTGGGGCAATCGCCCTGAAGCACGCGGCGATCGAGCGACGGAGGGAGGGCCCGGGTGACGGGTCGAGGCAGTTTCACCCACCTCCACGTGCACACCGAGTACTCGATGCTCGATGGCGCGGCCCGCATCGGCGAGGTGGTCGGTGCCGCGGCGGCCGACGGCCAGCCCGCGCTCGGCATCACCGACCACGGGAACATGTACGGCATCCTCGACTTCTACAAGGAGTGCCGTAACCAGGGCATCAAGCCGATCCTGGGCACCGAGGCGTACATGGCGCACGACTCGCGCCACGAGCGCCCGCCGCGCCGGGGTCGCGTCGACGACACCGGGGGCGAGGCCGACGGGGGCAAGAAGCTCTACTACCACCTGACCCTGCTGGCCGAGAACAACACCGGCTACCGCAACCTCATCCAGCTGGCCAGCCGGGCCTTCATGGAGGGGTACTACTACAAGCCCCGGGTCGACTGGGAGACGCTGGCCGAGCACAACGAGGGCCTGATCGCCACGACCGGGTGCCTGGGTGGCCACGTGCTCCAGTCGCTCCTCCAAGGCGACATGGAGGGGGCGGTCGAGAAGGCCGGGCGCCTGCAGGACATCTTCGGCCGCGACAACCTCTTCGTCGAGATCCAGGACCACGGCATCCCCGAGCAGCACAAGACCAACCCCCAGCTGCTCGAGATCGCCCGGCGGATCAAGGCGCCGCTGCTGGCGACGAACGACAGCCACTACGTCCACCGCGAGGACGCCGTCGCCCACGACGCCCTGCTGTGCGTGCAGACGGGCTCGCTGATGAGCGACCCCGACCGGTTCAAGTTCCACGGCGAGGAGCACTTCCTCAAGTCGGCCGCCGAGATGCGCGACCTGTTCGCCGAGGTGCCCGAGTCGTGCGACAACACGCTGTGGGTGGCCGAGCGCTGCAACGTCGAGATCGACTTCGGCAAGCCGCAGCTGCCCAACTTCCCACTGCCCGAGGGCTTCGAGGACGACAGCGCCTACCTGCGCCACCTCACGTTCGAGGGGGCCAAGAAGCGCTGGGGCGACCCACTGCCCGACAAGGTCGTCGAGCGGCTGGCCTACGAGCTGAAGGTCATCGAGGACATGGGCTTCAGCTCGTACTTCCTCATCGTGTGGGACCTGATCGACCACGCCCGGCGCACCGGCATCCGGGTCGGCCCGGGCCGGGGGAGCGCGGCGGGGTGCGCGGTGGCCTACTGCCTGCGCATCACCGACCTCGATCCGATCCGGTACGACCTGCTGTTCGAGCGGTTCCTCAATCCGTCGCGGATCTCCATGCCGGACATCGACATGGACTTCGACTCCCGCTACCGCGACGAGATGATCCGCTACGCAGCCGAGCGCTACGGCCGCGATCACGTCGCCCAGATCGTCACGTTCTCGACGATCAAGGCCCGGGCCGCGGTGCGCGACGCCGCCCGGGTGCTCGGCCACCCCTACAGCGTCGGCGACCGGGTGGCCAAGGCCATGCCGCCGCTGATCATGGGGCGCGACACGCCGCTCTACGCCTGCCTCGAGCCGCATCCCAAGTACGAGGACGGCTACAAGATGGCGGCCGAGCTGCGGGAGATGTACGAGTCCGACCCCGACACCCGCCAGGTGATCGACGTCGCCAAGGGGCTCGAGGGTCTGCGCCGGCAGGACGGCATCCACGCCGCCGCCGTGGTGATCACCCGGGAGCCGCTGACCGAGTACCTGCCCATCCAGCGCAAGCCGGAGAACGGGCAGTCCATCGAGGAAGCGCCGGTCGTCACCCAGTACGAGATGCACGGGGTCGAGGAGCTGGGCCTCCTCAAGATGGACTTCCTCGGCCTCCGCAACCTCGACGTCATCACCGACACGCTCGAGATCATCCGCAACACCCGCGGCATCGAGGTCGACATCGACCACGTCCCGCTCGACGACGAGCCGACCTACAAGCTGCTGCAGCGGGGCGACTCGATCGGCGTGTTCCAGTTCGAGGGCGCGGCCATGCGGGCCCTCATGCGCTCGCTGGCCCCCACCTGCTTCGAAGACATCGCCGCCCTCGTGGCCCTGTACCGGCCGGGCCCGATGGCGGCGAACATGCACAACGACTACGCCGACCGCAAGAACGGCCGGAAGCCGGTCGAGTACCTCCACCCCGACGCGGAGGAGGTGCTGGGCGACACGTACGGGCTCATGATCTACCAGGAGTCCATGATGCGGATCGCCCAGAAGTTCGCCGGCTACTCGCTGGCCGAGGCCGACAACCTCCGCAAGGCCTGCGGCAAGAAGAAGCGCGACCTGATCGCCAAGGAGCGCGTCAAGTTCATCGAGGGGTGCGAGCGCAACGGCTACGGCGCCGAGCTCGGCTCCAAGTGGTTCGACATCATCGAGCCGTTCGCCGACTACGCGTTCAACAAGAGCCACGCCTACGGCTACGGCTACGTCTCGTACCAGACGGCCTACCTCAAGGCGAACTACCCGGCCGAGTACCTGGCCGCGCTGCTGACCAGCGTCAAGACCAACCTCGAGAAGGCGGCCGTCTACCTGGCCGAGTGCCGGGCCATGGGCATCAAGGTCGAGGTGCCCGACATCAACCGCTCGGCGTCCGACTTCACGCCGGTGGTGACCACCGACGAGTCCGGCAACGAGAAGCGCACGATCATCTTCGGCCTGTCCGCGGTGCGGAACGTGGGCGAGGGCCTGGTCGCCCACATCGTCGCCGAGCGCGACGCCAACGGCCCCTACACCGACTTCTACGACTTCTGCCAGCGGGTCGACATGTCGGTCCTCAACAAGAGGACGGTCGAGTCGCTGATCAAGGCTGGCGCCTTCGACGGCCTGGGCCACCCTCGCAAGGGCCTGCTGGCGGTGTTCGAGCAGATCGTCGACAACACCATCGCCCGCCGCCGCGAGCGCGACATGGGGATAATGACCCTGTTCGGCGAGGGCACGGGCGACGACACCGGCGATTTCGAGAAGGTGCCGATCCCCGACCTCGAGTTCGACAAGCGGGAGCGGCTCGCCTTCGAGAAGGAGATGCTGGGCCTGTACGTGAGCGACCACCCGCTGCTCGGGTCCGAAGCCCTGTTGGCCCGGCGCACCGACTGCACGATCGACGAGCTGGGCGACCTCGAGGACGGGGCGCTCAAGGCCGTCGGCGGGGTCGTGACCGGCCTGCAGCGCAAGTGGACGAAGAAGGGCGACCTGATGGCCGTGTTCGTCCTCGAGGACCTGCGCTCCTCGGTCGAGGTCATGGTCTTCCCCCGTACCATGACCGAGCACGGCCACAAGCTGGCCGACGACGCCGTGGTCGTGGTCAAGGGCCGGGTCGACAAGCGCGACGACCAGCCCAAGCTCATCTGCCAGTCGGTCGACGTCGTCGAGGTCGGCGAGGGCGACGCCGAGCCGCTGCGGGTGCGGGTGCCGCTCAAACTGGTGTCCGAGTCGACGGTGCGTGAGCTCAAGCAGGTGCTCGCCGACCACCCGGGCGACGCTCCGGTCTACCTCCACCTCGGCGACCGCCAGGTGCTGCGCCTGCCCGACCAGTGGAAGGTCGACACGTCCAACGGCCTGCTGGGCCATCTGCGGGTGCTGCTCGGCCCGAGCTCGATCCTCGCCTCAGCGTGACCGGCTGGTCACGCAGCGTGCGGCGCGGTGTGTTCGCTGACAACACCATCATCATGCGTTTCCGTTACGAAGAGGTACATGACCTGCGGTTTCGCGCACGCGTTCCCACCGCCCGAGTTGCACGTGGCGTGTGATTTGACTGGACTAGTGATTCGTTGCCGACAGCAGAACGGGGGCTACGCCGGAGATGTCGATCGCTGTAGACACCAAGGACTGCACGGCGCTGAGCGACGCGGAGCTGACCGAGATGGCCGACCTCTGTGCCGACGGACCGTTGGCGTACGAGATCGGCACGCTGTCGAAGCAGGCCGAGGCGTGGGTGCTGATCACCCAGGCCCGTGACGAGGGCAAGCTGAAGGGCTTCTCGTTCTGCACCCTCGAGCGCATCGGGGGCACGCCCTGCGTGCTGATCGGGCTGGCGTCGGTCCGGCGCACGGCCAAGCGTGACTCGGTGCTCCGGGGCATGATGCAGGACCAGCTGCGGCGGGCGGTGTTGGCGTTCCCCGACGAGGACGTGCTGGTCGCCGCCCGGTTCGGATCCCCCGGCGGCTTCGAGGCGTTCAAGTCCCTGAAGGACATCGTCCCCCGACCCGGCCACCGCGCCAACGGCGAGGAGCGGGCGTGGGGCAACCGCTTGGCCAAGCGCTACGGCATCGATGCCGGCTCGTACGAGCCGCGGGCGTTCATCGCCCGGGGCGACGGCAGCGGGCCGGCCGAGGTGCTCGACCACGACTCGGCGCACCCCGACGGCACCGACCCCGAGCTGGTTGCCCTGTTCGAGCAGATCCACCCGAACAAGGGCGACAGCCTGATCGCCTTCGGCTGGGCCATGGAGGAAGACCTCCGCAAGCTGGCCTGAGGCGCCGGCCAACGCTTGGAGCTCTCCGACGCCGTCCGCCGGCGGCGCATGGTCCGGTCGTTCTCGCCGCGACCGGTTCCCGCCGCCGAGGTCGACCGCCTGATCGATCTGGCCCGCCGGGCGCCGTCGGCCGGGAACACCCAGGCGAGCGCGTTCGTGGTGCTGGAGGGCGAGCAGACCGCTCGCCTGTGGGACGTGACGCTGCCTCCCGAGCGGAGGCGCACGTTCCGGTGGCCGGGCCTGCTCGACGCCCCGGTGGTGATCGTGCCGCTCGTGGCGCCGGGCGCCTACGTGACCCGGTACCGCGAGGACGACAAGGCCGCCACCGGGCTCGGCGCCGGGCTGGACGCCTGGCCGGTCCCGTACTGGTGGGTGGACGCTGGCATGGCCGTCCACGGGCTGCTGCTGGCCGCGGTCGACGCCGGCCTGGGCGCCCTGTTCTACGGCCTGTTCGACCACGAGCAGGACGTGCTGGCCGCCCTGGGCGTCCCCAGCGGCTGGCGGGCCGTCGGCGCGGTGGCGCTGGGTTGGCCCGCGCCCGAGGGCGACCGGCCCGGGCGCTCCGCCACCCGCCCCCGCCCGCCGCTGGCCGACGTGATCCACCGGGGCGGGTGGTCGGCCGACCGGTGACGCCCGACCGGTGGCCGCCGGTCCGTGACCGCCGGCCGGGCCGTACCGGGCGCCCCGCGGGGCCGACGGCGCCGACGGGCGCGGCGGCGGTACCGTGCTGCGGATGCTCGCGGCGCGACGCAACCTGGTGCTCGCCGGGGCCGGCGCCGCCGTGCTCATCGTGGCGGGCGCGGTGGCCGTTCCCCGGCTGCTCGGCGACGACGGGCCCGACCCGACACCCGCCGCCGAGGCGTTTCTGGCCGCCTGGGAGAGCGGTGACCCGGCGGCCATGCAGCGGCTGCTGGCCGACCCGCCCGACGACTTCGCCGACGAGTACGCCACGCTCACCGACGGCCTGGCCGTCACCGAGGCGACCTACGAGCTGGGCGACGTGGAGCGCGACGGCGACGAGGCGACGGCGGCGTTCGACGCCACGCTCCAGCTCGCCGGCCTGGGGGAGTGGTCGTACACCGGTGAGCTGACCCTGCGGCGCACCGGCGAGGCCGACGGTGGCGCCGACGGCGCCGAGGGCGCGGCCGACAGCGGCGGGGCCGACAGCGACACCGGGGGCTGGGTGGTCGTGTGGTCGCCGGCCACCGTCCACCCCGCCCTCGAGGAGGGGCAGCGCCTGGTTCGCACCCGCGAGCGCCCGACGCGGGCCCCGATCACCGGCGTGGGCGGCGCCGTCCTGGCCGGGTCGCAGGACGCGGTCACGATCGGCCTCCAGCCCTCCCGCATCCAGGACCTGAACGCGGTCAAGGCCGCCCTCCGCGACCAGCTGGGCGTCGACCCCGCCACCGTCGACGCCGAGCTGGGGCGGCCGGGCGTCGAGCCCGACCACTTCGTCCCCATCGTCACGGTCCGGACCGAGCGCTACCAGCAGGCCCGGCCGGTTCTGTACCCGATCCCCGGCATCCTGTTCCAGGAGACCCAGACCCGGGGCGGGCCGACCGAGGGCTACGCCCAGCACGTCCTCGGCCGCACCGGTGAGATCACCGCCGAGCTGCTCGAGGAGCTGGGGCCGACCTACGCGGTCGGCGACCAGGTAGGGCTGACCGGGCTCGAGGCCCGGTTCGAGGAGCAGCTGGCCGGGACGCCCTCGGGCGAGGTCCAGATCGTGGACGAGGACGACGAGGTGGTCGAGGTCCTCCACGAGATCACGGGCCGCGAGCCCGAGCCGCTGGCCACCACGCTCGATCCGGACGTCCAAGCGGCGGTCGAGGCCGCCATCGCCCCGGTCACCAAGCCGGCGGCGATCGTGGTCGTCGACGCCGAGGGGAACATCCGGGGCATCGCCTCCCGCCCCCTCGACGAGGACCTCAACCGGGCGCTGGCCGGCACCTACCCGCCGGGCTCGACCGCCAAGGTCGTCACGGCCGACGCCCTGCTCACCGCGGGCACGACGCCGGAGACGCCGATCACCTGCGCCGAGACGGTGGAGGCCGGCGGCCGGCGCTTCCGCAACTTCGAGAGCTCGAGCCTGGGCACCGTGCCGTTCCGCACCGCGTTCGCCGAATCGTGCAACACGGCCATGATCACTGCGGCCGCCGAGCTGGCGCCGGCCGACATGGTGGCGGCCGCCGAGCGGTTCGGGTTCAACACCGAGTACTCCGTCGGGCTCACCACCGAGGGCGGCAGCTACCCCGAGCCCACCGACCCCACCGACCAGGCCGCAGCCGCCATCGGCCAGGGCCGCATCGTGGCCAGCCCGCTCCACATGGCCACGGTGGCCGGCACGATCATCGACGGGACCTGGGAGCCGCCCGTGCTGCTGCCCGACCACCCCGACGAGGACGCCCCGGCGCCGACCGAGATCGACCCCGGCAACCGCGACACGCTGCGGAGCCTCATGCGGAGCGTGGTGACCGAGGGCAGCGGCACACGGGCCGACGTGCCCGGCCAGGAGATCTTCGGCAAGAGCGGCACCGCCGAGTTCGGCACCGGCGACCCGCTGCCGACGCACGCCTGGTTCATCGCCTCGAACGGGCGCCTGGCGGCATCGGTGCTCATCGAGGACGGAGGCGTCGGCGGTCGCGACGCCGCGCCCATCGCCCAGCGCCTGTTCGCCGCGCTGCCGGCCGGCTGACCGGCGCACGGCGCGCCGGGGCCCGCCCGGCCGGACGGCTCCGGCGGGTCAGGAGGCGGCGAGCTGGGCCACCAGCGTCTCCTCGTCCTCGGCCGGCATCCGGCAGGCGTAGTTGCGGCACACATAGGCCCGGCCGTCGTCCCGACCCTCCCACAGCGGCGAGGGGTAGCGCTCGCCCCAGGCCAGGACCGCGTCGGGCCGGAAGTGGGCCTGCACGGCCCGCACCAGGTCGGGCCGGTCGCCGGCCACCACCACTTCGGTCGTGCCCCGGGCGGCCAGGTCGACCGCCACCAGCATGTGGCCGAACGCCGTGGGGTGGTCGCCGGCCAGGGGCGCCACCAGGCGCAGGATGTCCTCGGCCCGGTCGCGGTAGCGGGCGTCACCGGTCAACGCCGCCAGCCGGAGCAGCCCGACGGCGGCCAGGCTGTTGGCGCCCGGCGTGGCGTTGTCCATCAGGTCCTTGTTGCGGGTCACCAGGCGCTCGGCGTCGCGGCCGGTGGTGAACACGCCGCCTCGCTCGGCGTCCCAGAACAACTCGAGCAGGGCATCCGCGGTCGACCGGGCCTCGGTGACCCAGCGGGCCTGGCCGGTCGCCTCGGCCAGGCGAACGAAGGCGTCGACGAGGGCGCCGTGGTCGGCGGCGTAGGCCAGGTGCCGGGCGCCGCCCTCGGCCTGCCACGACCGCAGCCACCGGCCGTCGGCGCGGCGCAGCGACCGGACCAGGAACTCGCCGTTGGCCACCGCGGCGTCGAGCCAGTCGGACCGGCCGGTGGCCGCCGCGGCCTCGGCCAGGGCCGACAGCATCAGGGCGTTCCACTCGGTGAGCACCTTGTCGTCCAGCCCCGGCCGCACCCGGCGGGACCGGGCGGCCAGCAGCCGCCGGCGGGCCTCCTCGATGCGGGGTGGCCGGGCCAGGTCGCCCCGGGCGTGGAGCCGGTTGAGGATCGTCCGGCCCTCGAAGTTGCCGGCGTCGGTCACGCCGTAGAACTCCTCGACCTCGGCGGCCAGCTCGTCGTCGCCGTCGAGGGCGGCGCGGATCTCGTCCGGCGTCCAGACGTAGAACCGACCCTCCTCGCCCTCGCTGTCGGCGTCCTCGGCCGAGTGGAAGCCGCCGTCGGGGTGGCGCAGGTCGCGCAACACGTAGCCGATCGTCTCGTCCACCACCTGCCGGTAGCGGTCGTGGCCGGTCACCTGCCAGGCGTGGAGGTAGGTGCGGGTCAGCAGCGCCTGGTCGTAGAGCATCTTCTCGAAGTGGGGCACCAGCCACCGGGCGTCGACCGAATAGCGGGCGAACCCGCCGCCCAGGTGGTCGTAGATGCCGCCCGAGGCCATGGCGTCGAGCGACGTCTCGACCATCACCCGCACGGCGTCGTCGTCGGCGCCCGGGCCGCTCGCCAGCCGGCGCAGCAGCACGTCGAGGCCCATGGCCTGGGGGAACTTGGGCGCGGAGCCGAACCCGCCGCCCACCGGGTCGTGGAGCTGGCCCATGACCTCGACCGCCCGGTCGAGCACCTCCGGCCCGGGCAGGCCGTCGGCCGGGGCGAGCTGGGCGGCCCGGCCCAGGGCGGCGGTGAGGTGGGCGGCCTGCTCGTCGAGCTCGTCGCGCCGCGTCCGCCACAGCTCGTCGATGCGCTCGCACAGCTCGGGGAACGAGATCATCCCGCCCCGCCGGGTGCGGGGGAAGTAGGTGCCGCCGAAGAACGGCCGGCCGTCCGGCGTGAGGAACACGGTCATCGGCCAGCCGCCCTGGCCGGTGAGCGCCTGGACGGCCTCCATGTAGATCTCGTCGACGTCGGGCCGCTCCTCGCGGTCGACCTTGACGTTGACGAACTTCTCGTTCATGAGGGCCGCCACCTCGGGGTCCTCGAACGACTCGTGGGCCATCACGTGGCACCAGTGGCACGACGAGTAGCCCACCGACAGGAGCACGGGCGTGTCGCGCTCGCGGGCGGCGGCGAAGGCCTCCTCGCCCCAGGCGTACCAGTCCACCGGGTTGTCGGCGTGCTGGCGGAGGTACGGGCTGGTCTCGGCGGCCAGGCGGTTCATGCCGTCGAGCCTACGGGGACCGGCGCGCCGGGCGTGGGCCGAGTCCGGGCCGCGAGCCGGGGGCTGCGCCGGCTGGAGATGGTGCGCCGCCGGCGCCAGCCCGTAGCGTGCCGGCATGGAGATCAGCCTGAAGGGGAAGGTCGCGCTGGTCACGGGCGCGAGCAGGGGGATCGGCAAGGCGATCGCCACCGCCTACGCCGGGGCGGGAGCGACCGTGATGCTGTCGTCGCGCAAGATCGACGCGCTCGAGGCGGCGTCTGAGGAGATCGAGGGCGAGACCGACGTGTTCGCGGCCAACGCCGGCGAGCCCGACCAGATCGCGGCATGCGTGGCCGCCACCGTCGAGCGCTACGGGCGCGTCGACATCCTCGTGAACAACGCCGCCACCAACCCCTACATGGGCCGGCCCATCGACATCGACCTGCCCCGCTTCGACAAGACCTGGCAGGTCAACTATCGGGGCCCGGTCGTGTGGATCCAGGAGGCCTGGAAGGCCTCGATGGCCGAGCACGGGGGCGTGATCCTCAACATCTCCTCGATCGGCGGCCTGTCGGTCGAGCCCGCCATCGGGCACTACAACGTGACCAAGGCGGCGCTCATCCACCTGACCCGGACGATGGCCGCCGACCTGGCGCCCGGGGTGCGGGTCAACGCCATCGCCCCCGGCCTGGTCAAGACCGACTTCGCCCGGGCGCTGTGGGAGCCGGCCGAGGAGGCCGTGGCCCGGCGCATGCCCCTCAAGCGGCTCGGCGTGCCCGAGGACATCGCCGGCGCCGCCCTGTTCCTGGCCAGCGACCTGGCGTCGTGGGTCACCGGCCAGACCCTGGTCGTCGATGGCGGGTCGCTGCTCGGCTCGTTCATGTGACCGGCCCGGGGGCATGTGACCGGCCCGGGGGCCGCCCAGGCCGGGCCTACGCGAGCCGGGAGCGGGCCACCTTGCCCAGCGGGGTGCGGGGGAGGTCGGCCACCAGCTCCAGCTCCCGGGGAGCGGCGTAGGCCGGCAGCTCCCGCTTGACGGCCTCCCGCAGGGCGGCCAGCGTCGGCGGGGCGGACCGGTCGGCGGGCACCACGAGCGCGGTGACGCGCTGGCCCCACTCGGGGTCGGGCCGGCCCACCACCGCCACCTCGGCCACGCCGGGGTGGCGGGCCAGGACCCGCTCGACCGCCGCCGGCCACACGTTCTCGCCGCCGGTGATGATCAGGTCGCCGGTCCGGCCGAACACGGCGAGCCGGTTGGCGGTCGGGTCCCAGGCGCCGGCGTCGCCGGTCGGGAACCAGCCGTCGGGGTCCTTGGGGTCGGTGCCGTCACGGTACGCGCGGAGCAGCATCGGCGCCCGGACGTGGATCTCGCCGTCGACCGTCCGCAGCTCCACCCCGGCCAGCGGGACGCCGTCGTAGACGATGCCGCTGCCGGTCTCGGTCATGCCGTACGTGGTGACGGCGTTGGCGGGCAGGTCGGGAGGCATGGCGCTGCCGCCCAGCACCACCCGTCGGAACCGGCCAGGGTCGATGCGCCGCAGCGCGGTGGGCACCAGCGACACGAGCGTGCAGCGCTCGGGGCCGGCGGGGTCGGCCGCCGCCATGACCCGGTCGGGGTCGAAGCCGTCGTGGACCGTGAGCGGCGTGCCGGTGAGCAGCGCCCGGGTCACGACCGACAGGCCGCCGACGTGAGCCAGGGGGAGGCAGGCGAGCCAGCGGTCGGCGGCCGGGTCGACGCCCAGCCGCTCGCTGGTGGCTCGGGCCGAGGCAGCGACCGCGTCGTGGGTCAGCACCGCGGCCTTCGGCGCGCCGGTGGTGCCGCTGGTCGCCACGACCAGGGCGTCGCCGTCCTCCACGCCCTCGTCGGGGCGGGCGGCGGCCAGGACCCGGGCCCGGGCCGGGGCCGGCAGCCGGGGGTCGAGGGGGAAGACGGCGTCGCCGGCGTCCCACGCCCGCCGCAGTCGGTCGACGAACGCGGCCGTGCCCCGGGCCTCGATGACGACCAGGCGGCCGGTCACGGCGCGGTGCGGCGGGGCGCGGGGGAGCGGAGGGGCATCATGCGGACGGGCATCGTCCCGCATGATGCCCGCCCGTGATTCGGCCGGGCGACCCCGCCCGCGCGACGCTCGGAGGGTGACCACTCCCGCCGCCCCGGCGGCGCCCCCCACCCCCCGCGGCTGGCGGTTGTGGGTGGCCGGCGCCCGGCCCCGCACCCTGCCCGCCTCGGTCGTGCCCGTGGCGGTGGGCACCGCCTGCGCCACCGGCCGGGCCGACATCGTGGCCTGGCGGGCGGTGGCGGCCATGGTCGTGGCGCTGGCCCTGCAGGTGGCCACCAACTACGCCAACGACTACAGCGATGGCGTGCGCGGCACCGACAGCGCCGAGCGCCGGGTCGGGCCGGTGCGGCTGGTCGGCTCGGGCCTGGCCCGCCCGGGGGCGGTCAAGCGGGCGGCGTTCCTGGCCTTCGGGGTGGCCGGGGCGGCCGGCCTGGC
>DATCLS010000054.1:0-29101 GCA_036563805.1 Acidimicrobiales bacterium
CCCGCGGCCCCGCCGCCCCCGGCGGCCCCCAGGCCGGATACGCCGGGCGCGCCCACCGAGCCGGCCGGCGCTCCCCCCGCCGCGTCCCCCCGCCGGGCCCGCGGCCCGTAGCCCCCCGGCGGCGTCCCCGCCCCCCGAGACCCGTGACCCGCCGCCGGCGAGGCCGGGCCCGGCGATCCGTACCCACCCGCCTCGGGGCCGGGCCGGCTGCGGCCCACGTCGTAGCCGCCGGCTTGGCCCCCTTCGGCCTGCACCCCTCCGACCTGTGCCCGGGCCGCCCGGCCCCGGCCCATCTCGTAGCCGCCCGGCGGCGATCCCGGGCCCGGCGACCGGTACCCGCCCGGCGGCGTGCCCGGGCCCCGCGGCCCGTAGCCGCCCGGCGGCGTGCCCGCCCCCCGAGACCCGTGACCCGCCGGCGGCGAGGCCGGGCCGCGGGCCCCGTATCCGGCGTCGGGCGGGCGCCCGCCGCGGGCGGGCTCGTACCCGGCGCCCGCCCCGGCTCCGGCGGCGTGCCCGGCGTCGTAGCCGCCCCGCGGCCCCGGGCCGCGTCCGGCGGCCGGCGGCGGGCTGGCGCCCGCGCCCGGCTCGTACCCATCCGGCCGGTATCCCGCCGGCGCCGCCCCGCGCGGGGCCTCGGGCCACGACCGGGGGTCGGGGCCACGAGCGCCCGGATGACCACCACCCGGCCGCCCACCGCCCGCCGGGCCGCGGCCGGTCAGCCCGGCGCCGGCCCGGCCGCCGCCCGCGGCGGGCCGGCGGCCCGGGGGCGCGTCGTCCCACCCGGGTCCGGCGAGGTCCTCGGCGACCGACCGCTCGTCGGCCCGGTCGCGGTTCCGCCCTCGACGCCACCGACGCCCGGAGCCACCGCGGCCCCAGAAGTCATCGGCGACGTGCTCGTCGGGTTGGTCGGAATACGACATGCATCGTGCGGGCGGAGCGGCGGCAGTGATCCCCAAATGTGGCTGGCCCGCGTCCCAACCACGTCTCGTCGCAGACCGTAGCAGTGCGCTTTCGGCCGGCGTTGTGATGCCACAGCCCGCGCGCAGCCCGTTACAGCCGGCGAGGAATCCGGCCCGCCCGCCGACCGCCCCGGGACCCGCCGCACCCGGCGGTCACCCCCGGCGGCCGGCGCTCCCCCGGCTCGGCGGATCACCCCCGCCGGCTCATCCCCCGAGCGTCGCCCGCAGCCGCGGCAGCATCTCCAGGTAGGCGTCGAGCGCCTCGGCGTCCCACGGGGCCCGCAGCGCCACGTTCACCTGCTGGGCGCCGGCGTCGACGTAGGCGGCGATGCGCTCGGCGGCGTCGTCGGGCGTCCCGGCCAGCGCCCCGCCGAGCACCTGGCTGGCCAGCTCACCCCACTGCTCCCGCAGGCCGGCCTCGACCTGGGCCGCAGCCTGGGGGTCGGCCGACAGCAGGAACATGAGGTTGACCGACCGCCGGAGGGTCGCCGGGTCGCGCCCCTCCTTCTCGCACCACTCGTCGAGGACGCCGTTGAGCCGGCGGTACTCCTCGGGCGAGACGTAGGCGGCGTTCCAGCCGTCGGCGTGGCGGGCGGCGATGCGGAGGGTGCGCCGGGTGCCGGTCCCGCCGATCCAGATCGGCAGCCGGTCCTGCACGGGCCGGGGCAGACACGAGGCGTCGGCGGCCCGAAAGTACCGGCCCTCGTGGGTCGTGCGGTCGGTGGTGAGGAAGCTCCGGATGAGCGGCGCCGCCTCGTCGAGCATGTCGAGCCGGGCGCCGGGGCCTGGGAAGTCGTAGCCGAACGCCGCCGCCTCCCACTCGTGCCATCCCGCACCCAGGCCCAGCTCGAACCGCCCCCCCGAGATGTGGTCGATCGTGGTGGCGGCCTTGGCCAGGAGCCCGGGGTTGCGGTAGCCGACGTAGAACACGAGGCACCCGATCCGCACCCGGCTCGTGTCGGCGGCCAGGGCGCCGAGCGTGGCGACCGCCTCGAAGTGGGGCAGGGTTCCGCCGGCGGGCGGCGCCTCGTACAGGTGGTCCCACACCGAGATCCAGTCGACGCCGGCGTCCTCGAACCGGCGCCAGGACGCCCGGAGCTCGTCCATCTCCAGGTTCTGCTGGCCGATGTGCATCCCGAACGCGATCGCCACGCGGTCCCTCCTGGCTGGTGCTCCCGGCTGGTCCCCCGCCGACGGTAACCCAGCGCGGCGCCGAGGGGCGGCCCCGGTCCGGGCCGCGGCCGCCGGGCCGGCGGTCGGGCCCGACGCCGTCGCGCGGCCGTGGCGTCACAGCTCGGTCGTGGCGTCACAGCTCGCTGCGCACCGCCCACAGGTCGGGGAACACGGGCGTCGACAGCGTCGCCCGCAGGTAGCCGACGCCGGCCGACCCGCCGGTGCCGGGCCGGGCGCCGATGGTGCGTTCGACCATCTTCACGTGCCGGTACCGCCACTCCTGGACGCCCTCGTCGACGTCCACCAGGCGCTCGGCCACCTGCGCCGGCTCGCCGTCGTCCCGGTAGACCCGGAGCAGCAGCCGCTGGACGGCCGGGGACGGCTCGGCCGGCCGGCGCACGTCGCGGTCCACCGCCTCCGCCGGCACGTCGTAGCCCTGCGTCGCCAGGTAGCGCACGAACGAGTCGAACAGCGACCGCCGGGCCATGGCCGCCGCGATCCGCTCGCGGGCCGGGCTGCCGGCCGGGTAGTTGTCGACGACCCGCCGGTCCCGGCGCCCGAGGACGGCCTCCAGCTCCCGGAACTGCGCCGACTGGAACCCGCTCGCCGCCTCCAGCCGGTCGCGAAAACCGAGGAACTGGCGGGGCGTCATCGTCTCCAACACGTCCACCTGGGCCACCGCCACCTTGAGGATCGTCAGGATGCGGCGGAGCGTGTGCAGCGCGTGGGCCGTGTCGCCGGCCTCGAGCCGCCGCTGCAGGTGGGCCGCCTCGTGCAGGAGCTGCTTGAACCACAGCTCGTACACCTGGTGGATGACGATGAAGAGGTGCTCGTCGTGCTCGTCCGACCGGGGCCGCTGGGCGGACAGGATCTCGTCGAGCGCCAGGTACGAGCCGTACGTCAGCGCGGGCGAGGGGTCCGTCACCGAGCGTGAGGTTAGGAACTGGCGGAGCGCGGGCGCGACCTCGGGCGGGCGCGGCCCCAGGGCGGCCGGAGCACCACCGACCACGGGACCGACCGCCGGAACCCGGACGCGAGACGGGCCCGGGGGCGTCTCCCCGCGGGCCCGTGGCGATCATGGGCGCCGGGTGGCGGCCCTGTGGCGTGCGGGTCGCCCGGCGACGCCCCCGGCGGTGTCACGCCGCCCAGGAGCTGACGTCGTCGATGTCGACCGGGCCCGACGACCGGACCGTACGGGCCCAAGCCTCGAGCTGCAGCTCGGCGGCCCGGCGACGGTAGGCGCCGGCGAGCAGGGGATGGGCCTGCGCGGCCCGCGCCCGAAGGCTGCGGGCCCGAGCCAGCAGGGCGGCACTGGCGGGGGCGGTGGTGTGGGTACTCATAGCTTCTCTCCCCAACGTCCGGGCGGGCGTCTCTCTTCCACCCGGAACGACGGATCTCGGGAGCCGAACTCATCGCCGGCCACTCCGTTTCCGAAAGCCTTCCCCGCCGGGCGTCTCCCCAGCCGCGGGCCCTCAGCCGCCTCCCCGGTCGCGGGCCTGCCGAACCAGCGCGGTGGTCAGCGCGTCGAGCGCCCCGAGCTGGTCCGGCTCGAGCCGGGACTCGGCGACCTCGAAGGTCTCGCCGCCGAGCGTCACCCGCCAGGCGCGCTCGTCGGGGGCCGGCGGCCCCTCCCGCGTGGTGGCCGCCGCTTGCGCCAACCGTCCGGGGTCGAGCGCGGCCTCGACGCGGGCGCGCTCGTCCGGCGGCAGGGCGTCAGTGTCGACCTCGCCGCTCAGCCGGAGGCCGGCGATGCCGCCCGAGACCTCGAGGGGGACGCGCACGGCCGGCCCGACCTCAGACCGGCACGCCCACCAGGTGCCACGCCCGCTTGGTGAAGGCGGCCTCGCGGCTGCCGCCGCCGTAGCGGCCCCAGGCGGCGACGACGGTCGCCTCGGCGAACGTCGAGAACGTGGCGTGCGGGTCGAGGCCCTGGAGGGCGTCGTACCAGATCTGGCCCGCACGCTCCCACGCGCGCCCGCCCAAATACTGGGCCAGCAGGTAGAACGCGTGGTTGGGGATGCCCGAGTTGATGTGCACGCCCCCGTTGTCGGCCGTCGTCACGACGAAGTCGTCCATATGGTACGGCTGCGGGTCGCGGCCGAGGACGGGGTCGTCGTAGGCCAGGCCGGGGGCGGCCAGCGACCGCAGGGCGTCGCCCTGGACCTCGGGCGTGAACACCTCGGCCCCCACCAACCACGACGCCTCGTGGGCCTCCACGCCCTGCTTGTGCTGCTCGACCAGCGTGCCGAACACGTCGGCGATCGACTCGTTCAGCGCCCCGGGCTGGTCGCGGTACACGAGGCCGCCCGAGTGCTGGATGACTCCGTGCGTCAGCTCGTGGCCGACGACCGACAGCGAGCCGGTCAGGCGCGAGAACAGCACCCCGTCGCCGTCGCCGTAGAGCATCTGCGCGCCGTTCCAGTAGGCGTTGTTGTGGTTGCGCAGGTAGTGGACGGTCGACACGAGGTCCATGCCGGCGCCGTCGAGCGAGTTGCGCTCCAGGACCTCGGCGTAGAACTGGGCGGTGGCGTGGGCGAACGTCCACGCCTCGACGACCGCCGGGTCGTCGGACTCCGGCGCGTCCTTGGCGCTCTCCCACACCAGCTCGCCCGGCAGGTCGCCGCCGCTCTTGGCGTCGTGGACGCGGTTGTTGGGTGCCGCCAGACCCGAGAGGCGCGGGGCCACGGCGACGCCTTCGGCGCGCACCGCGTCGACCCGTCGGGACCGCACCAGCTCGGACTGGGCCAGCGCCGCCTGAGCGGCCTCGCGCTGCTCGCCGTCACCCCGGACGGCGATCGCCTCCAGCATGTGCGGGGGGATGATCGAACAGCAGACGTCCACGGCCCGCTCCCTTCACTCGGTGACCCGGTTCTCGCACGTGGCGCACACCCGGACCACCGCGCCGGCGGGGCCGGCCGTCTCGGCGCCGGCCCCCGCGCGCGGCGGGACGGCGGCGGCGCGCCCGCCCGGCCCCGCCGCATCCCGTCGTCTGCGTCGTCGGCAACCTCATCCGTGCCCGCCTCTGGGGGTCCTGGTGTCCGCCACCACCTCCGCCTGAAGGGCACCGATCGTACCCCGCGGTCCACGGTCCGTGCGGTCAGGTGGCCCCACCGGCCTCGGCGTCGTCGTCCTCGTCGCTGCGGTCGTTGCTGTCGCGGTCGTCGCTGCCCCGGCCGTTGTCGTCGTCGCCGTCGTCATCGGCGTGGTCGTCGCCGGGGCCGTGGTGGTCGCGGTCGTGGTCCCAGATGCCGCCCAGGCCGTCGTCCCCGGGTCCGTGGCCGCCGGGGCCGTCGTCCCAAGGGCCGTCATCCCAGGGCTCGTCGTCGCCCGGTCCCCAGGGGAACCGGTGCCGCCCGGACATCCCCCGCCCGTCCGGCGGCTCGGGCAGGTCGGGCAGCTCGCCGTTGACGAAGTCGGTGATGCGCTCCTCGGCGTCGGCGAGGAGCTCGTCGGCCTCCTCCCGGGTCAGGTCGTCGTCGGCGACGGCCTCGTCGACGCGCTCCTCGAGGGCCGCCAGGAGCGCGTCGACGACGTCCTGCACGTCGACGCCCTGCTCCTCGGCGATCTCCGCGATCGTCCGGCCGTCCCCGAGCTGGTCGCGCAGCTCGTCCTCGTCGACGCCGAGGGTCTCCCCCAGCGTCGCCAGGTGGTCGCCCGACCCGAAGCCGAAGAGCCAGGGGCCGAGCCGGTGGCGGGGACGGGCCTCCCGCAGGGCGTCCTCGACCGCTTCGGCCTGGTCCCGGGTCAGGGTGCCGTCGTCGACCAGGCCCTCCAGGGCGGCCTCGACCCAGCTACCGCGGCCGTCGCCGTCGTCGCCATCGTCGGCCAGGGCGCCGGTCGCCCCCAGGCCGAGCACGCCCAGGCCGGTGGCGGCGAGGGATGCGGCTGCGATCGTCTTCCTCATCGTCGTCCTGTCCTCCTCCGTCTCCTCCCGAGGCGCGGGACGCCGTGAGCGTGCGCTGCCAGCCTGGGAGCCGGCTGGGAGCCAGCGGGGTGTTCGCTGGGACCCTCCGTACCCCCGGCCGGGCGCGGCGGAGCCGGCACGCCGGACCGGGCACGCCGGGCCGCGGTCGGGCACGATGGGGCGATGCGATCTGGGGGGAGGCGCGACGACGCCCGCGCCTGGGACCGACGCGATCTGCTGCGAGGGCTGGCGCTGGGGGCGGCCGGAGCCGCGCTGTTCGGGCTGGGGCCGCTGGCCGCCTGCGGGGACGGAGACGGGGACGGGGGCTCCGGCGGGGGCGGGGGCTCGGGCTCCGGATCTCGCTCCGGCTCCGGCGGGAGCGGCGCGGCGGCCGCCACCCCGTACGACCCGTCCCGTCCCTACTGGGAGCAGGGCAACTTCGCCGCCGTCACCGTCGAGGAGACCGTCGAGGACCTGGAGGTGACCGGCGCGCTCCCGCCCGAGCTGTCGGGCCTGTTCGTGCGCAACGGGTCGAACCCGGCGCGGGGCCGCTCCGCGCACTGGTTCCTGGGGGACGGCATGGTCCACGGCGTGCGCCTGCAGCGGGGGCGGGCCCGGTGGTACCGCAACCGCTACGTCCGGACGCCGCTGGCCGCCGAGGGACGCGACCTGATGGACGCCGGCGTGCCGGGCCGGGAGGTCAACCAGAGCAACATCTCGCTCGTCCACCACGGCGGCAAGCTGCTCAGCCTGGGCGAGATCGGCTGGCCCTACGAGCTGCGGACCCGGGACCTGTCGACGGTCGGGCCGTGGGACTACGGGGGCCGCCTGGGCCCGACCATGACCGCCCACCCCAAGATCGACCCTCGGACCGGGCGGATGCACTTCTTCGGCTACGAGTTCCTCCGGCCGGCGCTCACGTACTACGCGGCCGACCCATACGGGCGCATCGACGTGGTCAGCCCGGTGGCGGTGGACGAGGTCACGATGATGCACGACTTCGCCGTCACCGAGCGCGACGTCGTGTTCTGGATCGGGCCGGTGCTGTTCGGCCCGGACGCCGCCAACCCCAACCCGTCCATCCCCTTCCACTGGGACCCCGACGGCCCGTGCCGGGTGGGGGTCATGCCGCTGGACGGGTCGGGCGCGGACATCCGCTGGGTCGACGTGCCGCCGTACTTCGTGTTCCACGGCTACAACGCCCACCGGGACGGCGACGACGTGGTGCTGCACGTCCACCGGCTGCCCGAGGCGTTCGGCCCCCAGGGCGACCTGGTGCCGTCGCACCTCACCCGGTGGACGATCGGGACCGGCGGCGCCCGGCTCACGTTCGCCGAGGAGCGCCTCAGCGACCGGCCCATGGACCTCCCCGCCCACGACCGGCGCCACACCGGCCGGCCCACCCGCCACGGCTGGTTCGCGACCACCACCCCGCCCGACAGCGAGTTCGGGTTCGAACTGGCCGGGCTGTGCCACGTCGACCTGCGGACCGGCGAGGAGGACGTCTGGGACCCCGGCCCCGACTTGCGGGGCGGCGAGGGCGTGTTCGTGCCGGCGGGCCGGGGCGAGGGCGAGGGCTGGGTGCTCACGTTCGTGTGGGACCGGACGACCGACCGGTCGGCCCTGGCCGTGTTCGACGCCCAGGCGGTGCGGGAGGGGCCGGTGGCCCGGGTCGAGCTGCCGGTACGGGTGCCCTTCGGGTTCCACGGGCTCTGGGTCGACGAGTCGGAGCTCTGAGCCGGCGGCGCCGGCTGGGTGGGCGGGCACGCGGCGCCGGCTGGGTGGGCGGGCGATCGGGCCGGCTCGGTCGGGCGGTCGGCGCGGGACCCGGCGGCCACGGTCTGTGCGCGCTCGGCGCCCCTGGGCGACATTGGGACCAAGGTCCCTACCGGCGCCGGCGGCCCTCCGCCATGGTTGGGGCTGCGACACCGACCGAGAGGCGGCAGGGCGGTGTCGCTCTCCAGCACAGAGCGTCGGCGCCCCCGTCTCCGGGCGGGCGGTGGGGGCGCCGACACTCCGTCGGAGGGGCGGGCTGCCGGCACGGGCGAGACCGGTCGGCCCGCCCTCAGGTCTGCCCAGGGCTGGGGTTTCAGGTCAGGGCGTCGAGGGCGAGCTGGGCGGCGCCGAGGACGCACCGGCGGGTGCCGGCGTGGAGGGCCACCTTCTCCAGCGGACCGCGAGCTTCCACAGCAGCGCGGCGCGGGTCCGGGGCAGGCAGTCGGCCACGTGATGGGTCCGATGGACCGGCCGGAGGGCGTGGATGGCCAGGTCGACCGAGAGGTGCCGGGCCTCCACCGCCGCCACGTCGAGGCTGGTGACCACCTGTCCGCCGTGCCCCACGACCTGGACCCGCAGGCAGGTGCGGCTCAGCCGGCTCGGGTGGTCGGCGGTGTCGGCGACGAGATCGGCGGCACGTACCGGCGGGGCACCCCGGTCTCGTCCGGCACCACGCGAGCGAGGTGCCGGACCACCGTTCCCTTGACGTACAGGACCTCGACGGCGGCGACGTGGTCGCGGTGACCTCGCTGGCGCGCACGTAGCCCGGCAACGTCCGCTGCAGGTGATCCAGGAGCCCGGCCGGCGACACCGCGCCCACGTCCCGGTCGGGGTCGCCGGGCTTGTCGATGGCGACGGCAGGACGGTGTCCTCGACCGCTGACCCAGGCCGGGGAACGGATCGTTTGCGCGTCGCGTAGACGCACAGGTCGGCCGTGTTGGCCTCGGCCAGCCGCCGCTCCTGGCTCCGACGGAGGCGGTTCTCGCCGAGGCGGCGGTCGATGTCCACGCCGTCGACCGTCGCCGCGGCCCGCCGGGCCAGCTGGAGGTCGCCGTGCAGCGCCCGGGCCTTCGCCGCGACCAGCAGCGCCAGGAAGGTCACGGCCCAGAGGCCGCTGATCTCGGGGGCGACCAAGAAGCCGGCGACGGGGATGACCAGGGCGGCCGCCAGGGCGCACAGCACCAGGTTCGTGCGGCGCCGCTGGTCGAGGGCGTAGGCCGCGTGCCGCGCCACCGCCACCAGGTCGACGTCGGGCGCCGGGGCGATGGCCGTCACACGGGCACGCAGAGCCGAGCGAAGACCAACGCGGCGAACCCGTGGTCGGCGAGAACCGCCGAGCACAGCAGCCGGGTCGTCTGGCTGGCGCCCCGGAGGCGGGGCGCGGCCGGCGGGTACCAGCCCGGTGCGGCCGTTGTGTCCCGGAGCCCGCCCGGCCGCCGTTGGCCAGCCCGGTGCGGCCGGCGCCCCCGCCGGGCGGCCCGACACGCCGGCCACGCTCGCCGGTCGGGCGAGAGCTGACTCCACGCCAGCCCGCTGTCGCCGCTGTTGATGCCCCCGAAGTAGGCGTTGAGCGTGACCTCGACACCCGCCGCCCAGGACGTCGTCTGCGGGAGTACGACCTCGTCGTACGCATCGCTGTAGGCGTCGGAGTCGCGATCGTGGTCCCCTTCGTCGAGCCCGCGAGCGACGCCCGTCGCTCCGCCGGCGCCGCCGGCGACGTCGCCGTTCGCGGGGTCGCCGTCGCTACCCGTCAGACTCTCGTCGTCGAACCAACCGACGTCGTCGTCGATGCTCAGCGGTCCCGAGCCTGAGCCGACCCCCGCCAAAGCCGACACGAACAGCGCGACGACGATGACCAGCCCGGCGACCACGACTCGGATCAATCGCCGACGACGATGGATCGAAGCACCAAAGGGTGACCGCGAGCTTGTGGGGACACCCGTCTTCCGGTCTGCACGACCCGGCTGCCGCATGCGCAACATATCAGCCCACCGTCCGGTAGGCCCCGCCCACAATTGCCGCAAAGCACTTCTTGCCCGCCTCGGCTGTGTCTAATCCCCCGTCGCCCCGACGTCAACGCCTCCGGGGTAGCCGAGGGTGTCATCCAATCGGTCGGCGTGCGGCGCACGGAAGGGTTAGGCTTTCATGTGGTTGCGGCCAGCCGGCGGGATTTGGCTGCAGATCGACGGCGGAATATGGGGAAACGACGGCGGAGCGCGATGACCATCGTGCGTGGCGACCTCATGGATCTGAGCGGCAACGGCGCGCCCCTCGGCGAGCAGGAGAGGCTCAACGAGGCGACGCGGTGGCTGTCCTCGCGGGTTCTCGTCGACGACAAGTTCCGCGATCGCGTGTACCGGCTTCTCTGCATTCCGTCGGCGAGGTGCATCGCCCCGGCGCCGGGCATCGACCTGCCGGCGTTGGCGCGACACGCGGCGTGGGCCGTCGAGGACGAGATCCAGACCCGCAGGAGGACGGCCCAGATCGCGCTCGTCGGCGTGGCGCTGGTCGCCGCCGGCCCGGTCGTCCTGCTGGCCGGCGGCCCCTGGTGGGTGCCCCTCGCCGCCGGGCTGGCGCTGCTGCTCGGTGCGGCGGGGTACGTCGTCGAGCGGCGGGCCCGACGCGCCGCTCGCGGCCGGCACGTGTTCCACCACGAGGTCGTCGAGAAGATCGGCCGCGACCTGCTCCCCCGCGAGCAGTGCGACCGTCTGGAGCAGGCGAACGCCGGCGACCTGCTGGTCTACGACGAGCGCCGCACGGTCGCCGACGAGCCGGGCCAAGGGGCCTTCCCGGGCTTCGGCGACCTCGTCGGTCACGAGGTGCGCGTCCCGGTCGACATCAGCAAGGCCCTCGACGACAACCGGCCGAGGGGCAGGGTCACGCCCCACGACCTCATGGTTCACCTGACCCGGAAAATCCCGCGGCACATCGATCTGACCGCCATCACCGACGACTGTTCGGCACGGCTGGTCGCCCACGTGCACGGCGATGCGGTGGCGTCCATGGAGGGGATGCTGACCCGCTCGGGGAGCCGCGTCGTGGCGCGGGCTCCTGCGGGGCTCGTGGAACGCGCCGCGAACCGCCCGACCCGGGCCGTACGGGCCTATGTCGTCGCCCAGATCGTCGGCCATGAGGGCCAGCTCGTCACGACGGTGCACACCTCGGCGGTGCTCGGCACGACCGGTTTGTCGCTGAACATCGTCATCCACGTGCTGACGCCGCTGCGCGAGGCCTACGAAAAGGCGCGGGAGGTGCCCGGCGACGTGTGGCTGCGCCGCCTCTACGTCGCCCGGACGCACAAGGCGGTGAACCTGGTGCGGCGGTCGCCCGGCGAGTGGCGCCGCCTCCGCCGGTTGCGACGGGAGGCGCAGCGCTCGGAGCGGCTACCGGGGCGGGCACGCCTCCCGATTCGGCGGCGCCGACCGACCGAGGCCGACCCCTATGGGGCGCACCGAAGCGTTCGTGACCGCCCCCACCAGAACTTCGCCTTGCGCTACACGGAGCGCGTCGATCTCCAGCGGCAGGTCAACGACCTGATGCGGGCCATCTTCCGGGAGACCGAGGCCTATCTCGAGGCGCACAACATCGACGGCAGTGCGTTCCGTGACGACGCGCACGAGGCGATGCAAACCGTGACGAACAACATCACCACCGTGATCGGCGCTCTCGTCCAAGGCTCGACGGTAGCGGGCTCGGTCAGCGGCGACGCCTACACGGGCATGGACGAGTTGGCGGACGCCAAGACGACATGACCGCACCAACCAAGGAGGACTGAATGAGAAAGCACGGCGGCCACCGTGTCCACGTGGAGGGGGCGCGCATCATCGGGAGCACGGTCGGCGGGTCGGTCAACGCCGGGGTGCGCGTGTCGGTCGGGTCCGGCCCGGGCCTGGCGTCGAGCGTCGAGAAGCTCGTCGCCGCGCTCCAGGACGCCGGCCTCGGCGGGGACCCCGACCTGAACCGGCTCGTGGGCCGCCTCGAGGCGGTCGCCGACACCCCGGGCGCGGAGCCGGGCCGGGTCCGCCGGATCGTCGACCAGATCGAGGCGCACCCGGCGCTGGCCCAGGCGATCCCGCAGTCCGTCGCCGCTGCGCTTCAGGCGATCCAGCTGGCGATCGGCTGAGGCCTAGCGGCGGGTCGGGGGCGCCGTCCGAGCTGCGAAGTGGCGGTCGAGGTAGTCGACCACGGTGTCGATCGTCGCCGGGGCGTGGCCCTGGTGGGCGAGGTAGCGGGGCACGTCGAGGCGGGTGCCGGCCGTGCCCGCGCCGGCCGTCGCCGCCGCGGCCACGACCTCGGCCACGACGTCGGCGACGGTCACGTTCGGGTCGTTCGGCAGGCGCCGGGCGAGCAGGCGCTCCTCGCGCTTGCGGCGCTGGCGGGCCAGGTCGTCGTCCGGCCAATCGGCGGGCGGGGCAGGCCGGCCGGGCTCGGCGGCGGTCCCGCTCCCGCCGTGCCCCACCTCCCCGTCGTCCGTCGGCGCACCGAGCCAGGCGGTGGCCGCCTGGAGGAGCCTCCACCCGTCCCAAAGCCGGGCGTCGTCCGGCCGGACGCGGAGCCGCGTGTGCCCGAGCGTGAGGGCGTGGCGGAGGGTGGACGGGTCGAAGCCGGCCGTGCGCAGCAGCTCGAGCGCGCCGCCGGAGCCAGCGGGGGCCGGCGCGTCGGCGAGCTCGACGGCCGCCTGCCAGACAGCCTGCGCCCGCTCGATGGGCGGTGGCGCACCGGCGCCGCTCGGCGGCGTCGGGGTTGGGGTTGGGGGACGGGTTCCGGTCATGGCTCTCCTCTGGTTCCAGCTCAGAGGAGGCGTCCGTGCCCGTCGCACCGGGCGGCGCGACGCAAGCCGTAGGTCTGTCCCCACCAAGTCGGGTTCCCTGCACGCTATCGGCGAGGGCGTCGTGGTCCACCGGCCGGGGTCCGCCCACCGAAGCCGACGGCCGACCCACCGCCAGATCGCGCGCCCGCCGATCGTCGTACCCGTGTCACCCGTGTCGAGAACGGGCTCGTGGCTCCGACCTCAGGGCGAGACACGACAACAGCCAGCACGAGATCCACGACGATCCCAAGGAGCAACCGGCCATGTCACTCGTCCGCGTCCAGCAGATCTCCGTCTCGCTCGACGGCTTCGCCACCGGCGAGGGCCTGAGCCTCGAGCAGCCGTTCGGCCACGCCGGCGAGCGGCTCCACGAGTGGATGTTCGCCACCCGGTTCTGGCACGAGCGGGAGGGCAAGCCCGGCGGGAGCGGCGGCGTCGACGACGCCTTCCTGCGCCTGTTCGCCCCGGGGATCGGAGCCGAGATCATGGGGGCCGGGAAGTTCGGCCCGCCCGGGTGGCACGAGGACCCGGACTGGAAGGGCTGGTGGGGGCCGAACCCGCCGTTCCACACGCCGACCTTCGTCCTCACCCACCACCCCCGCCCGCCGATCGAGATGGAGGGCGGCACGACGTTCCACTTCCTCGACGCTTCGCCGGCCGAGGCCCTGGAGGTGGCTCGGGAGGCGGCGGGCGGGCTGGACGTCCGCCTCGGCGGCGGCCCCACGATGATCCGCGACTTCCTGGCGGCGGGCCTCGTCGACCACATGCACGTGGCGATCGTCCCGATCCTGCTCGGCCGGGGTGTGCGCCTGTGGGACGGGCTCGAGGGCCTCGAGCAGCAGTACGACGTCGAGTCCACGACCTCCCCCAGCGGGGTCACGCACGTGACCTTCACCCGCCCGACCTGACCCGCTGACGGGCGGGCCTCGGGACGATGGTCCGAGGGACCGGCCCATCCGGCCCCCGTGCCCGAGCCGTCAGCCCCAGTGGTCGTCCTGGTAGACGACCATGTCGCGGCCGTGGAACTGCTTGGTCGCGTTGCCGATGCGGACCCAGAACTCCGAGCGGTCGCCCGGGCCATGCGCCCGGCCCCGGCGCCTGTCGACAGTGGCGACAGAGCACAGCTCGTCCGGCCTCGCGTGAGGCCGCTCGGGCAGCCCGACCGAGCGTTCGTCGAGCCACCTGGAGCTTGCCCCTGTTGGCTGCCGAGCGACCGGGCGGCGTGGGCCGCGATGTCACGCCACCGGTGACGGGACCCGGCGTCGAGACCACCGTGGCCCACCGGGCCACGGCTCCTGCACGCCCGTCTCGAGCGCCCCCGGTAGGACTCGAACCCACGACCCGCTGCTTAGAAGGCAGCCGCTCTATCCAGCTGAGCTACGGGGGCAAGAACAGACATCACGCTACTGGGGTACCCGTCGTAACCACACGGCCGCGACCCGGGTCGCCCGGTCGGTTCGTCCGGATCCAGGTGGCGGCGGGGGCGGCTGCGTCGGCTAGGCTGGCTCGTCCCGTGGTGGCCGTAGCTCAGGTGGTTAGAGCGTCAGGTTGTGGCCCTGAAGGTCGGGGGTTCGAGTCCCCTCGGTCACCCCAGGTCGGAGCCCCCGGCTCCTGACCGAGATACGTCGAGACTTTTCGACGCTTGGCCGCCCCCGGCCGAGCTCACGTCGCTTGGTGCGACCAGAGGCGGGCCGCGACCTCCTGGCTGGACGGATCGGCGTGAAGGCCCGTTGACCAGGTTGACGCATCGACACATCTCGGCGGCCCGGCTGATCTGCTCGACGTTGATGCTCGCCGCTGCCTCTGTGGTTGGCGATGGTTCGCTGGATGTCGCTCACGTTCCAACGACGCACGGAGCATCCACCGGCGTTGGAACTGGCGGATAAACGCGAGCTACGTCCCGGGCCGCCGGAGCGGGAGCTGGGCACGACGGAGTTCATCGCCTGGTTTGCCGATCACTCGGACATGGACTTCGCCGCGCTCTACGGAGCGGTCAGCCAATCCGGCGAGCGGCTGGAGAACGAGCGACCCTCGGTTCGCCACAGTCGGGCCCTGGCGCGGCAGGCCGTCAGCCAGAGGCAGCTCGCCAACGCCCTGGCGGAGTACTACGGCAAGGACGCCCTCTACCGAGCCCGGGTGGGCGCGACCGAGGTGACGACCAGCGTCGCGTGTCGGCCTGAATGGTTGGCGTCGCCGGTCGATCTGCGGGGCGATGGCGAGGACTTCCGGTACGTACCGCCGGCGCCGCCGCCCCAGCCGCGGATGAGTCCCCACGCCGTGACGGCGGCGATCGACCGCCTCGCCGGTGTCGAGGTCAACGTCACCGTGATGGTGAACAACCCGCTCTATCGCCTGCTCGACGTCGAGCTGGCACCGGGCCGGCTCTCCGCGACGCTGACGACCATCGCCTTCGCCCACCATGCCCTCACTGCCGAGCTGATGGAGGGCGAGTTGATCGACGCCCTGGCGACCGGGCCCAAGCCTCTTTCTCTACGCGGGGAATTCCTGCCGACGATCGGGCGGTGTTCGACCTCGAGGGCCGCGTCTGCGTTGGCGGCGCCCCCTGCGTGTTGGCGATCGCTCGCAGCGCCCGCCACAGCGGCCGCCGGGACTACGTGCTCCTCACCCAGGAGCGCTCGACGGCGGTGCTCAACACGGCCGGCAAGCTCGCCGTCATCCCCAAGGCGTGGCACCAGCCGACCGGCGAACCAGGTGACGAGGCGCCGATCTCGGTCACGATCCAGCGGGAGTTCGAAGAGGAGCTGCTCGGCCGCCAGGACCTCGAACAGCTCGCCAGCGATGGGCATCCGCACGTCGACCTCCTCCACGCCCAGCAGCTCACCGAGCCCATGGCGTGGCTACTCGACCAGGGACACGACGCCTACCGCGTCGAATGCACCGGGCTCGGCATCAACACCCTGACCAGCAACTACGAGCTTGCCTGCCTGATCGTGATCGAGGACGACACCTGGTGGGATCGCTTCGGGCACCTGGTCGCGGCCAACTGGGAAGCCGAGCGGGTTCACCGGCACTCGTCACTCAACACCGCCGGCCTCGAAGCGCTGATCGCTGATCCTCGTTGGGGCAACGAGAGCCTGTTCGCCCTGCTGCAGGGTCTACGTCGTCTCACCGAGGTCGGCGACCCCCAACGGGTGGCTATCCCGACCATCGAGCTGGAGGGCTGATGGACCGCACCTGGTACGCCGGCAACGCCGACGACGACGCCGGCGAGAACCGCTCGTGGCTGGTCGGCCACTTCAAGCCGCCCGGCGACATCCGCCACTCCAAGGACGTCGAGGTCAAGTGGGCCCACCATCCCGAGGGCGACGCCCGCAACGAGTGGGCCCCAGGCATCCATGAGGGCACGGTGGTGATCCTCGTGTCCGGCCGCTGGCAGCTCGACCTCCGCCTGGGTGACGACGTCGAGACCTTCGTGCTCGACCGCCCCGGCGACTACGTCGTCTGGGGCCCCGGCGTCGACCACACATGGCGCGCCCTCGCCGACTCCGTGATGATCACTGTGCGCTGGCCATCGCTGGCGGGATGACCCGCCGGGTACCCACCCTCTGCCGCAACTGACCGGCTGGCCGGGCGGTCCAGTCCGGCGGATCGCGTGCTCGGGTGGTGGGGTCTGGGCGGACGGCGGGCAGCGGCGCGGCCTGCGGGCCGGGCGGGAGGCGGCGCGGCGAGCGCTTGACAAATTTTCTTGTCAGGCGCACGCTGGCGGCCGTGCAGGACGTCGAGGTGATCGAAGACCCGGGCGCCGCCGCGGTGGCGCTCGATCCGCTGCGAAGACGGCTGCTGGCCGCGCTGACCGAGCCCGCGTCGGCCGCCACGCTCGCCGCCCGCGTCGGCATCGCCCGCCAGAAGGTCAACTACCACCTGAAGGCGCTCGAGGCGCACGGCCTGGTCGAGCTGGCCGAGGAGCGGCGCTTCGGCGGCATCACCGAGCGGGTTCTGCGGGCCACCGCCGCCGCCTACGTCGTGTCGCCGGCCGCGGTCGACGCCGGGGCGGCCGACCCCGACGAGGCGCCCGACCGCCTGTCGGCCCGCTACCTCATCGCACTGGCCGGGCGCGTCGTGCGGGAGGTCGGCGGGCTGGCCCGCCGGGCCGCGGCCGCCGGCAAGCGGCTGCCGACGCTGGCCATCGACACCGAGATCCGGTTCCGCTCGGCGGAGGACCGGGCCGCCTTCGCCGACGAGCTCACCCGGGCCATCGCCGGGCTCGCCGCCCGCTACCACCACGACGACGGCCGGCCCCACCGGCTGGTCGTCGCCGCCCACCCGAAGCCGGCCGGCGCCAAGCCGGGGCCGCCGCTGGAGCTGCCCGAGCCGCCCGAGGTCCGGGTCGTCCGCCGGCCGGCGGACGACCCGGACCCCACGGACCCCGGGGACCCCACGGCCGCCGCGGACCCCACGGCCGCCGCGGACCCCACGGACGCCGACGACTCCTCGGCGGACCGGCGCCCCGCCCCTGCCGACGGCCCGGCGCCAGACCGCGACCCCGCGACCGACCCCCACACCCCCGAGACCAAGGAGACCCGATGACCGCGAACCCCGACGTCCCCCACCGGTTGGAGCTCACGTTCGAGCTGCCCGGCACCCCCGAGCAGGTCTGGCAGGCCATCGCCACGGGTGCGGGCGTCAGCTCGTGGTTCCTCCCCACCGACATCGAGGAACGCCCGGGCGGGGCCGTGATCACCCACATGGGCGACACGAGCTCGCCCGGCCGGATCACCGCCTGGGAGCCGAACCGCCGCTTCGCCTACGAGGAGCCCGAGTGGCCGTCGCTCGCCGGCCAGGACGGGGCCACGGTCACGCCGCTGGCCAGCGAGTTCGTGATCGAGGCCCAATCGGGCGGGACGTGCGTCCTGCGGGTCGTGACCAGCGCCTTCGGCACGGGCGCCGACTGGGAGGACGAGTTCTTCGACGGGCTGCGGGCCGGCTGGCTCCCCTACTTCGAGCGCCTGCGCCTCTACCTCACCCACTTCCCCGGCCAGCGGGCCACGACGCTGGAGGTGTCGCACGTCGTCCCGAAGGCCGACCCCCACCGGCTGCTGGCGGCGGTGCACCGCGCCCTCGGCGTCGGCGACGGCGGCGAGACGGGCCAGCCGGTCGAGGTCCAGAGCACGAAGGGGCAGCTCGAGCACCTCGACCACAACAACGTGCTGCTGCGGATCACCGATCCCGTGCCGGGGCTCCTGGGCTTCCTGGTCTACGAGGCCGAGGGCGGGGCCCAGGCCATGATCCACGGCCACCTGTTCTCGGACGACGCCCCCGCCTACGTCGAGCGGGAGCGGTCCGCCTGGCAGAGCTGGCTCGAGGGCCTCGACCCCTTCTGAGCTCGCGCCCTTCGAGGACGCGGGCGGCGGGCAGCCACGACCCCCTTCATGGGACCCGGGCGACCGGGAGCCCGCGCCCCGACGTCGGGCGGCCGCCGGCGGCCGCCCGCGCCTCGGTCCGGAGACCGCGCCTCGGTCCGGAGACCGAGTCGAACCGGTCTCCGGACCGACGGAATCCGGCGGACCCCTCCCTACCGTCCACCGCGGCCGATGAGTTTCGGCCCCTTGTCACGTCCGATGCGTACAGACCTGTGAGGTGGACCGTTGACCGCCACGATCCAGGAGCGAACGGTGAGGACAGGAAGTGAACGAGCGCACCCCAACGGCACCTACGCCATCGAGGCCGTGGGGCTCACCAAGGCGTTCGGCGAGACGCGCGCCGTCGACGGCATCGACCTGGCGGTCAAGCCCGGCACCGTGTTCGGTGTCCTCGGGCCCAACGGCGCGGGCAAGACCACGACCCTCCGCATGCTGGCAACCCTGCTGAAGCCCGACGCCGGCACGGCCCGCATCTTCGGCCACGACGTCGTCACCGAAGCCGACGCCGTGCGCGGGTCGGTGAGCCTCACCGGTCAGTTCGCCTCGGTCGACGAGGAGCTGACCGGCCGCGAGAACCTCCTGCTGATCGGGCGCCTCCTCGGCTTCTCCCACAAGGAGGCCGACCGGCGGGCCACCGAGCTGCTCGAGGCGTTCGGGCTGGCCGACGCGGCCGGCAAGTTCGTCCGGGACTACTCGGGCGGCATGCGGCGCCGGCTCGACATCGCGGCCAGCATCGTCGTCACCCCGCCGCTGCTGTTCCTCGACGAACCGACGACCGGCCTCGACCCCCGCAGCCGCAACCAGGTGTGGGACATCGTCCGGGTCATGGTGGCCGAGGGCACGACCGTGCTGCTCACCACCCAGTACCTCGACGAGGCCGACCAGCTGGCCGACCGCATCGCCATCATCGGCCACGGCAACGTCATAGCCGAGGGCACGAGCGGCGAGCTCAAGGCGCTGGTCAACGGCAGCGGCACGCTGCACGTCCGGGTGCTCGACCCGGCCCAGCGCGAGGAGGCCGGCCGCATCCTGAGCGAGGCGCTGGGCGAGCCGTTCCAGCTCGAGCCCGATCCGGCGGGCCTGTCCGCCCGGGTGCCCGAGCCCGAGAAGGCGGCCGCGGCGCTGGCCGAGTTGGCCCGCTGCTGCGTGCCGCTCGCCGAGTTCTCGCTCGGCCAGCCCAGCCTTGACGAGGTGTTCCTGGCCCTGACCGGCCACCCGGCCGAGCCGACCGCCGCCGATGCGGGCGAGACGGACGGCGCGGGCGGGGCGACCGGCACCGGCCCATCCGGCGCAGCCGAGGACATGACGCCCGAGGAGACCCACGCATGAGCACCGTGACCACCACCGCCACCGCGCCGTCCTCGACCGGGTCCGAACCGCTGCTGGTCGAGTCGACGATCCGCACCGTGCTGTCGAACCGGCCCCGTCCCGCCCGGCCGACCGCCCTCAAGGCGTCGCTCACGTTCGCCTGGCGAGCGATGCTGAAGATCAAGCACGTCCCCATGCAGCTGTTCGACGTGACCGTGTTCCCGGTCATGTTCGTGCTGATGTTCACGTACCTGTTCGGGGGCGCGCTGGCCGACTCGCCCCGGGAGTACCTGCAGGACCTGCTGCCCGGCATCCTCGTGATGACCGTGACGTGGATCACGATCTACACCGGCATGGGGCTGAACACCGACATCTCCAAGGGGGTGTTCGACCGCTTCCGCTCGCTGCCCGTGTGGCGGCCGGCCCTGCTGGTGGGGATGCTGATCGCGGATGTCGCCCGCTACCTGATGGCCACGCTCATCATGCTGGCCCTCGGCCTCGCCCTCGGGTTCCGCCCCGACGGCGGGGTGGTCGGCGTCGCCGGCGCGGTGGCGCTGCTGCTGGTCTTCTCGTTCGCCATCTCGTGGATCTGGACGCTGCTCGGCCTCAAGATGCAGACCCCCGAGGCCGTCATGCAGACGAGCATGACCGTGATGTTCCCGCTGACGTTCGCCAGCAACGTGTACGTCGACCCGGCCACCATGCCGGGCTGGGTGCAGGCGTTCGTCAACAACAACCCGATCACCCACCTGACCACCGCCGCCCGCGGCCTGGCCCACGGCACCGGCGGGGTGTGGGACGAGACGGCGATCGTGCTGCTGTGGAGCCTCGCCCTGGTGGCGGTGTTCGCCCCGCTGACCATGCGGCTCTACAACAGCGAGCGGTGAGCCGGGCGGCCGGCTGACCGCAGGAGTCCACGGCGGCTCGGCGGGGACCGGGGGTGCGCCCCCGGTCCCCGCCGCGTTGGGTGTGAAGCCGGCAGCTGCGGGACAGGACGGCCGACGGCGGAGACCGGCCGACGGCGGGACGGACGCGACGGCGGCGGGACCCGGACGGCCGACGGCGGGACGGACGGGTCGGCGGCGGGACGGCCGGGCTACGACGCCCGCAGGCCGAGGATCAGGACGACCATGGCCGCCGAGCACGCCAGGGTCCGGGCGTGGTTCCCCCACGTCCACTCCCGCAGGTAGCGGCGCCAGTGGGCGGGCGCGTCCGCCCCGTCCGGGTCGACCTCGGCCAGCGCGTCGTTGCGGGGCACGTGGAAGGCGACGGTCTCGCCGAAGCAGCCGATCAGGTACAGCAGCCCGCCCGCCAGCACGTAGCCCGCCTGTCCCTCGTCGAGGCTCAGCGCCGCGGCCACGGCCGCGACGAGCGAGGCCACCGCTGTGCCGAGGAAGGCGGCCATGAACGGTGGCCGGAGCGCGGTCACGTTGATGGACTGCATGGCGGCGACGCCCCGGGCGGCGGGCAGGTCGCCGAGCGCCGGCATGACCATCACCGAGAACACGAAGAACGCCCCGGCCATCAGTCCGCACCCGACGGCCGTCACGACCACCAGCACCTCGACCCAACCGTCGATCATCGGGCGACCGTACCGCCCGGGTCGTCCGGCCGCTCGGCAGATTGGGCGCCGGGGAGACCGGGCGCGCCGACTCGCGACATCTCGACGCGGTTGGCGACAGCCACGGTCGCCAGCCGCGTCGAGAAGACGGCGCCGGGCCGAGGGCCCGGCAGCCCGCCCATCAGCCGCCGCCCGCCCCGAGCGACTCGACGATCGGGCTCAGGAACTCGGCCGCGTCCCACTCCCGCTCGGGGTTGATCGTCCCCCGGCCGGGGACGATGCCCTGCGGCGGGTAGTGCTCGAACAGGTTGGGGTCGGCGACCGCGGGACCGGGGTCCTTCACGTACGTGCCGTTGCGGACCACGACGAGGTCGAGGCTCGGGATCACGTAGATGAACTGGCCGTCGTGGCCCTGGGCGGCGAAGGCGTCGTCGGGCAGGCCCTCGACCGGGTCCAGCCACCACTGGTAGCCGTAGGCGCCGTCCGAGGCGGGCGCCGGCTCCAACGACTCCTCGACCCAGTCCTCGGGCACGAGCTGCTCGTCGCCCCACTGCCCCTGGCGGGCGTAGAGCAGGCCGAAGCGGGCGAACCCCCGGCTCGTCGTGTCGAGGCAGCAGTAGGTGAGGGTGTGGCCGGCGGCGTCCTGCCACCAGTCGACCCGCTCCATCCCCAGCGGCTCGAACAGCTCCTGCTCGGCGTACTCGGCGGCCGACATGCCGGTCGCCTCCTCGATCACGGCGGACAGGAGCATCGTGTCGCCGCTCGAGTAGCTCCACACCTCGCCGGGCTCGTTGGCCGCCGGGCGGGACGCGGCGTAGGCGAGCTGGTCGGCCTCGCCGGTGACCAGCCGGATGATGTCGGACTGGCCGGCGGACGACGGGGCGTAGTCCTCGACCCAGGCGAGCCCGGACGACATCTGCAGGACGTCCCGCAGCGTGATGTCGGCCCGGTCGGTGCCCTCCCACTCGGGGATCCACGTCGACATCGGCTCGTCCACCCCGGCGATCAGGCCGTCCTCAATGGCGATGCCGATGAGGGCGCTGGTGAAGCTCTTGGCCACCGACCAGCTGGCGGCCCAGGAGTCCTGGTCGGCGCCCTCGGCGTACCACTCGGCGACGATCTCGCCGTCGTGCACGACGACCACGCCCTGGGTGTTCATGCCGTCGGTGAAGGCGTAGTCGCGGGCCTGTTCGAGCAGGGCGGGGTCCATGCCGTGGTCGGCGGGGTCGGCCACCGCCCACTCCTCGCCCGGGACCGGCGGCGCCTCGCGGGCGGCCGTGGCCGCGCCGTTCCCGCCGCCGTCGTCGTCGCCGTCACCGTCGCTGCCGCTGCACGCCGTCACGGCGAGGGCGGCGACGATGGCCACCACTCCCCGTGCCAGGCGCCGACCTGATCCCGGTTTCATCATGGGCGGCATTTCACCAGGACTCGGCCGCTCGTGCGGGATCGAGGGCCGGGCAGCCGGGGCCGGACTGGCCTGGCCCGCGGTACGGGCGGGGCCGGCGGACGGGTGGGACGGGCCGGGCGGGTAAGACGGGGCCGTGACGATCGACGCGGTGGTCTTCGACATGGACGGCGTGCTCGTCGACTCCGAGCCCACGTGGAGCGACGTGCGCCGCCGGTTCGTCCTCGCCCACGGCGGCCGCTGGCCCGACGGCGCCGACCGCCGCATGCAGGGCATGGCCACACTGGAGTGGGCCCGCTATCTGCACGACGAGCTGGGCGTCGACCTGCCCGTGCCGACGATCGCCGAGCGGGTCGTGGCCGAGATGGCCGAGCGCCACGGCGACGGCCCGCCCCTGCTGCCAGGGGCCGTCGAGGCGGTGCGGCGGGTCGCCCGGCGGTGGCCGCTGGGCCTGGCGTCGTCGTCCCCGGCCCGGCTCATCGCCCGGACGCTCGAGGCGGCCGGCCTGGCGCCCTCGTTCTCGGTCGTGCTCTCGACCGAGGAGATCGGCGCCGGCAAGCCGGCCCCCGACGTCTACCTGGAGGCGGCGCGCCGCCTGGGCGTCCCGCCGTCGCGCTGCGCGGCGGTGGAGGACTCGACCAACGGCCTGCGGGCCGCCCGCGCCGCCGGCATGCGGGTGATCGCCGTCCCCACCCGCAGCTACCCGCCCGACCCGGAGGAGCTCGACCGCGCCGACGCCGTGCTCGGCTCGCTCGCCGAGCTCACCGAGGAGGTCGTCGATCCAGCCCTGACGGCCTAGGCGTCGCCGCACCCTGCCCCGGGCCGGACTCGCCGGGCCCTGCCCCGGGCCGGACCCGCCGCACCCTGCCCCGGGCCGGACCCGCCGGGCCCCTGCCCGGCCGGCCGCCGAGCGACGACCGGGCGGGCCGCGACCAGCCGGCCGGCCGCCGGACGACGCCCCCGGCTACATCGCCCAGCGGCGGAACCCGGCCTCGGCGTCGATGACGTCGCCGGTGACGATCGCGGCGTCGTCGCCGACGAGCCAGGCGACCACGGCTGCGACCTCGTCGGGCGTGTTCCACCGGCCCCGGGGCAGCGCCCGGCCGACCCGGGCCGCCAGGTCGGGAGACGCCCAGCCAGTGTCGGTGGGGCCGGGGTTGACGGTGTTGACGGTGATGCCGCGGTCGGCGAGGGCGTCGGCCAGCGACAGCGTCATCTGGTGGATCGCACCCTTGGAGATGGCGTACGGCAGCTCGTCGCTCATCGGCGCCCGGTGCTGGCCGGACGTGAACAGCACGACCCGTCCGCCCGGCCGGCCGTCGTGCTGGGCGGCGAACGCCTGGACGAGCAGCGCCGAGGCCCGGGCGTTGACCGCCCAGCACCGGTCGAGCTCGTCGGCCGTGAGCTCGTCGAGCGACTGCTGGGCGCTGCGAGCGTGGTTGACGACCAGCACGTCGAGGTGGCCGAACCGCTCGACGGCCCGGCCCACGAGCCGGGCGGCGTTGGCGGCCTCGGCCAGGTCGAGCTCGACGTGGTCGACCCGCTCGGGCGGGGCGCCCAGCGCCTGGACGACGCCGGCGGACCCGAGCGGATCCGCGCCCCACGGCTGCTCGATGTCGTGGGCCGACCACGACTGGCAGCACACCGACGCCCCTTCGGTCAGCAGGCGGCGGGCGATGACGAAGCCGATGCCGGCCCGCCGGCTCACCCCGGTCACCAGCGCCACCCGTCCCTCGAGCGTGCCCACGGGCCTCCTCCTCGGTCGTGCTTCGGCGGGTCCCTCGACGAGCCCCTCGGCGGGTCCCTCGACGATCCGCCGGCGAACGCTGCTCGTCGGCGCCCGCCGGTGCCGAGGTTGCCCGCGCCCCGACCGCCCCCGCCACCGAGATCCGCCCCGCACGCCCGCCCCACCGCCAACGTCACCCCCGTGTGCCGGGCCGGCAAACGGATCACCACCCCGGCTGCGTCTGGCACGGGGGCGGTGCCACCAGCCGGTGGGCGTCCACTGCCGGGGCGTCGGCTGCGACCTGACCAGCGCCGACGGCGCGGCGGTGGGCCCCACCCGGAGTCGACGGTGCCGCCCGGCGGCGTCCGCACCTACGTACGGGACTGCCGACGCCGAGGGCGACTTCTACCGGCCCCGCAACCACAGCTTCCACGTCCACGGGCAGACCTGGCCCATGGAGGAGCACCTCGACGCGCCCCGGGTCGCGGCCATCGGCGGGTCAGGACTGGGACCGTGCGCACCCTGCGCTTCACCGCCCCGACGGTCGGCGGCGACGACGCCTACCACCGCACAGGTGTGTTCCGGTGGGCTTCGTCCGAGGGGCTGTGGGGGCCCATCCGGGTCGAGGCGTGACCGCCGGGCCGCCGGGCGGGCGGCCGGGTGTGCCGTGCACCCGGCGCGCTCGGCACCCGGCGGCCACGCCGCCCGCGGCCGCGCCGACCAGGAACAGGAGAGCGCCCAGCACGACCCGGGCCAGGGCGCCGGGGCCGTTCGGCGCTGGGCCCAGCCCGTAGGCCTCGGGCGGATGGGGCGGGCGGGCCGCCGGCCCCATCCCCGCGGCCGGGGCCGGGGCCGCCTGCGGGCAGGTCACCGTGATCGTCGCCGCGCCCCGGCGGGTGCCGGGCACGGCGTAGACGGCGAGCCGCCGCCAGCGGTTCCCCAGCCCCCGGTGCGGCAGGTCGACGCCGAGTGTCGACCACCAGCTCTCGTCGGCTGCCGCCTCGTGGATCTCGGCGCCGGTCCCGTCGACGAGGCGGCACCGGACGCCGGGGTCGCTCGCCCGCTCCCCGCCCCGCACGTAGACGGCCCACCGCTCGTGGCCGTCCAGCGTGACCGGGTGCGGCTCGCCGACCGGGAGGGCGACGGTGGGGCCGCCCCACTCGTGGCGGGCGGTCCGCCAGCACAGCGCCGCCAGGGCGGCCCCGACGGCGACGCCGGCGACGGCGAGCGCCAGCGGACCCCACGGTCGCCGGGTGGGACGGGCACGGGCCATGCCCCGAGGATCGCCCGCCGCCGGGGCGCGGCCCATCGGGGCCTCCCCCCAGATCCGGGTGGGGACGCCCGCTGGCGCCGCCCGGACGCGGGCCGGCGCCGGTCAGCCGAGGCCCGGGGCGGGGTCCCGGTACTCGGGCGGGGGCAGCTCGGCCGGTGCGGGGTCGCCGGACTCCAGGCCGGTGAGCGAGCCACCCGCCCGAACGACGGCGAAGTCGGCGGCCAGCCTGAGGCCGAACCCCACCCCGACAGCGAGGGCCGAGCAAAGCAGATACTCCGTCACATGGGCCGTCACGGTGACCCGATCGACGAGCGAGATCTCCCGAGTCGGACGGTTCCGAGCGCCGAACGTGGGGTCCGGCCCGTCCAGGAGCAGCTGGAGCCGGACGGTGAGCCACAGCCAGGCGGCCGCACCGACGGCGCCGACGATCACGAACACGATCCCCGCGACCCGGGCGAACGTCGCCGCCTTCACGATCGTGTCGCGGCTCACCCAAGGGGCCCGGCCGCTTGCGGGCCGGCCCCTGGCCACGGCGCTCATCGGGTCGCACCGTCCGCGTCGCCCCCGCTGCCAGCACCGCCCCGGTCGCTCGGGGGCGGTGGGACCCTCGCGTCGCTCGGCGCCGGCGGGATCCCCGAGGCCGGCGCCGGCGGCACGCCCGGCCTGGCCGCCGCTGTCACGGGCGTCACCGGAGCGGTGCCGGCCCAGTCCTCCGCCGCGTCCGCCGCCAAGCGCAGCGCCAAGCCGACGCCGACAGTCAGCGCCGACAGCAAGAGGTCACGGACCGAGCCGCTGAGGAGGTCGATCCGCTCCAGGCCCGACATTGCGCCCCAGGGCATGAAGCTGTCGACGATCATGTTGCCGGTGCGGCCAACGTCCTGCTGCATCCGCACCGCGGCCCACAGCCACCCGACCGCGCCGACCACGCCCACGATCACGAGCCCCACGCCGGTGGTCCGGGCGAAGCCTGCCGAGCGGATGAGCAGCCGGCGGTTCAGCCAGGCCACGTCCTCGGCGGTGACGGTTCTAGGCACTACGTCCGTCATGCTGCCGGAGACTGCCACGTCGTGACCCCCGGCGGGCGTCACACCGCCTACGGGCGTCGGCGCCGACCGCAGCGCACGAGCCGGGTGCGCCCGCGTCGTGCCCGGCCGGCGAGCTAGGCCGGCGAGGCGGGGCGCCGGCTGCTGGCCCAGCTCTCCCAGTGGTCGGCCTCGCGGTGGTCGCCGAGCAGGCGGAGGTCGAGCGCGAGGCTCTCGGCCGACCGGAGGGTGAGGGGATGGTCGTCGCCGAGGACCCGGCGGCGGCGTTCGAGCGCGTCCTCGTCGAGCTCTCGGGCCCGGTGGGCGTCGCCGAGCTTGCGCTCGGTGAGGGCGAGGTTGGAAGCGGCGACGAGGGTCCGCGGGTGGTCGTCCCCGAACCGCTGGCGGGCCCGGCTGTGGGCCTCCTCGAACACGGCCTTGGCCCGCCCGTGGGCGCCGAGCTCGTTGAGCGTGATGCCGAGGTTGTTGGCGGAGGTGAGCGTGTCGGGGTGGTCGGCGCCGAGTACCCGGCGGCGGCGTTCGAGCGTGTCCTCGTGCCGGGCGCGGGCGCCCTCGTGGTCGCCGAGCCCGTGCAGGGCGGTGGCCAGGGTCGCGGCCGCGTCCAGCGTCCGGGGGTGGTCGGCGCCGAACACCCGGCGGCTGCGCTCCAGCGTGTCCTCGGCCAGGTCGCGGGCCCGGGCGTGGTCGCCGACCCGGGACAGGTCGACACTGAGGTTGTGGGCCGAGGTCAACGCGTCCGGGTGGTCGGGGCCGTGCACCCGGCGCCGGCGTTCGAGCGTGTCCGCGCCCAGCTCGCAGGCCCGCCAATGGTCGCCGGTCACGGACAGCGCGTCGACCAGCCCGCCCGCCTCCATCAGCGTGTGCGGGTGGTCGTCGCCCTTCGTGCGACGCAGCCGGGGCAGGGTGTCCTCGTGCAGCTCGAGGGCCCGCTGGTGGTCCCCCAGCTCGGCCAGCGCCGTGGCCAGGTTGGTCGCCGCCTTCAGCGTCAGGTCGTGGTCGGGTCCGAGCGTGCGGCGGGCGCGGGCGAGGACGTCCTCGCCGAGAGCCCGGGCCCGCTCGCTCTGCCCGGACCGCCCCAGCCGCGTCATCTCGTCGATGGCCGCGATGATCGTCTGGAGGTCGTCGCCGCGGGCATAGGCCGGCGCCGGTGCGGTGGCCGGGGCCGGTACGGGGCCCGCGTGGTTGGCGGGGTCCAGGTGCCGTGCGCGTCGCCGTCTCAGCATGGCCGTCAGCTCTCCACCTCGCCGCCCACGCCCCGCGCGTCCACTCCGGGACGCATCGTACGGCCGCTGGCCCGGCTCCCGGCGTCGAACGCCGACGTGCCGAGAACGTGTCACGGGGTCGGGGCCCGGCGGCGATGCCCGTGCCGGCGGGGGCGATCGTACGATCGGGGCATGCGGCGTGGCCGTGTCCGCATCGGCCGCGGCCGGAGGGGCGGGGGCCGAAACCGCCCGTCCCGCCGTCCGGCGGCGAGCGTCGCTCGGGTCGGCGTCGTGGCCGCTCTCGTGCTCGCGCTGGCCGCCGGGGCGCGCCCGGCCCTGTCCGCCTCCGCCGTCCCGGTCCCGGCGCCGGCCGACCGGCCTCGAGCCGCCGGCGAGCGCATCGAGTCGCTGTGGGTGCTCGCCGAGGTCCCGGCCGAGGGGCCGGCCCGCATCACCGAGGTCATCGACTACGACTTCGGCGACCAGGAGCGCCACGGCATCTACCGGACGGTGCCGGGGCTGTCGCCCGACGCGCCGATCACGGTGCGCTCGGTCACGGCGCCGGACGACGTCCGGGTGTCGGAGACGCCCGCGGGCACCGAGATCCGGATCGGCGACCCCTCCCGCACGGCGTCGGGCCGGCACCGGTACCGCATCGAGTACCCGCTCGACGGCGTCCTGACCGGCGGCGGCATCGACTGGGACGCCGTCGGCACCGAGTGGAACGTGGTCATCGCCTCGGCGGAGGTGCACGTCGTCGCCGCGTTCGAGCAGCCGGCGCCGGTGTGCTACGTCGGCCGGCCCGAGTCGGGCACGACCTGTGGGCCGATACACCAGCAGGCGCCGGGGCACGTCTTCGTGTCGGTCACGAACCTGCGGCCGGGAGAGGGCGTGTCCGTGGAGTCGCCGCTCGGCGACCGGCTCCCCGGCCCGGCCGCCGCGCCGGAGCCGCCGGCCCGGACGGGGATCTCACGGGTCGTGTCCGAGGAGCCCGGGTCGGAGGATTCCGGGGCGGGCGGGGACGCGGGGGCCGCAGGTGGGGCCGACCGCGGCGGGGAGGACGGCGACGAGGACGGCGGGTTCGGCGGCGTCGTCCGGACGTCGCTGGTGGCGCTGGGCTGGATGGGCCTCATCGGGATGGTGGTGGCCGTCTGCTGGGCGGTCATCGGCGGCGGCAGGCGGAACCGGCGCAGGTGGGACCGCGACAGCGACGAGGAGGACGGGGACGTCGAGGACGCCGGACCCGGCGGGCCGGGGACCCGCCGCCCGACCCGGTGGGGCGCCGGCGGCGCCACGGTCGGCGGCTTCGGCGGCGGAAGCTTCGGTGGTGGCGGCTTCGGCGACGTGGGCGGGGGCGCCGGCGGAGGCGGCGGGGACAGCCGGTAGCGGCGGGTCACCGTCCGAGGTGGCCGCCGCCCGTGCCGGCCCTGCCGTCCGGCCGGCGAGCCGACCCACCGGCCCGGGGCCTCCGGCGCGGAACCGGGGTTATGATCCACCCCCCACGACGCACCCGGGCCCTGGGGCGGGTGCACCGGCGCAGCCGACGGCGGTTCCGATGGCGCGACCGCCGACGGGCCGGG
>DATCLS010000065.1:0-36241 GCA_036563805.1 Acidimicrobiales bacterium
GACCGCAGCTGGAAGGACGCCGCCCCGGGCGTCCGGGCCTTTCCCCGGGGACCGCAGCTGGAAGGACGCCGCCCCGGGCGTCCGGGCCTTTCCCCGGGGACCGCAGCTGGAAGGACGCCGCCCCGGGCGTCCGGGCTTTTCCGCGGGGACCGCAGCTGGAAGGATGCCCGCCGTGCCCGAGCCCGACGACCTGCGGCGCCTGGCCGACGCGGCCGCTCACGGCGACGACGTGGCGCTGGCCGAGCTGGTCCGCGCCACCCAGCCCCTTGTGTGGCGCGTGTGCACCCACCTCGGCTCGGCCGGCGAGGAGGAGGACCTCGTCCAGGAGACCTACCTGCGCGCCCTCCGCTCGCTGCGGTCGTACCGGGGCGAGGCCCCCGTGCGCGCCTGGCTGGCGGCAGTGGCCCGGCACGTGTGCGCCGACCACGTGCGGCGGCGGGCCCGCCGGAGCCGGCTGCTGGGCCGCCTGCTGGCGGCGACGCCCGCTGGGACCCCGAGCCACAACGGCCCCGACGGCCTGACGGTCGACGCCCTACTGCTCGACGCCCTCGACCCCGACCGCCGGGAGGCGTTCGTCCTCACGCAGATCGCCGGCCTCAGCTACGAGGAGGCGGCGGCCGCCGTCGGGTGCCCCATCGGGACGATCCGCTCGCGGGTGGCGCGAGCGCGCCGCGAGCTGACCACGCTGATCGAGCAGGCCGAGGCGCGGTGACGCGGCGCTCGGGCCTGGAGCTCGCCCCCCCGGGAACCAAACCCGGGCGCGGAGCGACACATACGGTTCGTGGACGACACGAGGAAGCAGAGACCGGGTTCCGGGGCCGGCCGCCTGCGGGCCGCCCGGGGTTCCGCCCGCGTGGTGGCCGCCGGGGCGGTGGCCGCCGCCGGCCTGGCCGCCGCCGTGGTGGCCGCAACGCCGGCGTCCGCGCACGTCACCCCCGACCCGGCCGAGGCGCCCCGGGGCGGCTACGCCACCGTGCGGTTCCGGGTTCCCAACGAGGAGTCCGACGCCAACACCACCGAGGTGGAGATCAACTTCCCCACCGACACGCCGCTGGCGTCGGTGGCCGTCGAGCCGGTGCCCGGCTGGGAGTACCGGACCGAGACCACCCAGCTCGACGAGCCGGTGGAGACCGAGGCGGGCCAGATCAGCGAGGCCGTCACCCGGGTCACGTTCACCGGCGGCCAGATCCGGCCCGGCGAGTTCCAGGAGTTCGCCGTCCAGCTCGGGCCGCTGCCCACCGAGGCCGACACGATCCACTTCCCGACGCTGCAGACCTACGACAACGGCGACGTCGTCCGCTGGATCGACCCGCCGGCCGAGGACGGCTCCGAGCCCGAGAGCCCGGCCCCGGCGCTCACCCTCGTCGACGCCGACGAGGCGGGCGGCGCGAGCGACGGTGGGGCCGCCGACGACGAGGCGAGCGCCAGCGCTGCGCCCGCCGAGGGGGTCGCCAGCGACGACGACGTCAGCACGGCCCTGACCGTCGGCATCGTCGGCCTGGTGGTCGGCCTGCTCGGCCTGGCCACGGCGGTGTTCGCAATCCTCACGTCCCGGCGCCGCTCCCCCACCGGCTCGTAGCGCCACCGGCTCGGGCCGGGGGCCGGTCCTCGCCCCGCCCCGGGCTCCGGTCCTTGGCTCAGGCGGAGGCCTGTCCGCCGAGCGGGCGGGCCGGGGCGTGGGCGGCGGCCGCGGAGCGGGAGGGTCAGTCCTCGGCCAGGAGTTGGTAGAGCTGCTTGCGGGCGTCGGCGACGATGGCGGTGGCGCGCTCGATCTGGTCAGGGCGGCCGCCCATCGACACCTGGCGGGCGGCGAGGCCAAGCCGGGCGACGGCCTCGCGCAGCTCGCCGACGGCGGCGCCGCCCCGGCGAGCCCGCTCCCACGGTGGGCCACCGGAGTCGTCGACCCGGCGGGCGGCCTCCTCGCGCCCGGCGTCGGTCAGCTCGTAGACCCGCTTGCCGTCGCGCTCGACCGACCGGGCCAGCCCCTCGTCCTCGAGGAGCTGGAGCGTCGGGTAGATCGAGCCCGGGCTCGGACGCCATGTGCCGCCGCTGCGCTCGTCGAGCCGCATGATCAGGTCGTAGCCGTGGCCCGGCTCGTCGGCCAACAGCGCCAGCAGCGCGGTGCGGACGTCGCCCCGCCGGCGCCGCCCGCCCCGCCGGCCGCCACGGCCGCCCCCTCCCCCGCCGGGCCCCCCGCCCGGGTGATACGGGCGCCGCGGGAAGTCGCCGCCAAGGTCTCGGAACTCACGGAAGTCTCGGTGCATCGGTCACGCTCCTTCGCCGTTCGATCACGTGCGCTCACGATATATCGCGACACGCCGGCGACCAACGGCGCTGGCTGAAATCCGCGGGTTTCCCGTTCTGGCGCCGGGTCGCAGTGGGTAGGCGGACGGGCGAGGGCCAGGGAGGTCGTGATGGGTAAGCCTGATGAGCTCACGGCGAAGGAGCGCCGGCAGTTCGAAGACCTGATCCGGACGTACTTCGAGTTCGAGGCCTACGACCCCCACGCCGGCGGTCCGGCGCCGGCGGCGTCCGACCCGGAGTCGTCGCTGCCGCCCCTGCCGGCGTTGTCGCCGCTGCGCCGGGCCCGCTGGCCCTGGCTGCGCTGGCGGCGGTGGCGGCGCCGACCCGCCGGGCCGGCCGGCCGGCCGGGCTGAGCCCGCCAGCCGCACCGAACCGGCAGCCGGCCCGTCCAGCGGCGCCGACCCGGCGACCGACAGAGCAGACGGGCAGGCGGGCCGAGCGGGCCTGGCTGAGCCGGCGCCGGGCAGGCGGGCCGATCCGCCGGGCAGGCGGGCCGATCCGCCGGGCTGGCGGGCCGAGCGGGCCTGGCTGAGCCGGCGCCGGGCAGCGCCGGCCGGTCAACCGCGCCGGCCGAACCGACGGCTGCCGAGCCGAGCCGGGCCCGTCCGCGTTTTGCCGGCGCCGCCGCGGCGGGCAGGCTGACGGCGTGCTGATCAGGGACGCGACACCGGACGACTGGCCCGCCATGTGGGCCTTCATGCGGCGCATCGTGGCGGCGGGCGAGACGTACACCTTCGACCCGGACAGCCCCGAGGAGCGGATCCGGGCCTACTGGCTCCACCTCGAGCCGCCCGGCCGGACGGTCGTGGCGGTCGACGACGACGGCACGGTGGTCGGCACCGCCGAGACCCACCCCAACTACGGCGGGGCGGGCCGCCACGTCGCCAACGCCGGCTTCATGGTCGACCCCGACCACGCCGGCCAGGGCATCGGCCGGGCGCTGGGCGAGCACGTGATCGACCTGGCCCGCGCCGACGGCTACCGGGCCATGGTGTTCAACGCCGTGGTCGAGACCAACACCGGCGCCGTCGCCCTGTGGCGCTCACTCGGGTTCCGGATCCTCGCCACCATCCCCGAGGCCTTCCATCACCCGACCGAGGGCTACGTCGGGCTCCACGTCATGCATCGCTTTCTGTGAGATCTGGTCGGGATACGCGGCCGATTTGCCACAGCGCGTATCCATGGACGCGCTCCCAGCGATTGCACCCCTGAAGTGTCGAAAGGGGGCGGGCTGCCGGGGTAGGGAGTGACCAGAATGTCGGTTGGGGAGGAAGCGCCGGTTCGCCGGCGCGGTAGCGCGCCCGCCGGCGTGCGCGTGGCGGCCGCGGCGGTGGCCGCGCTGCTCGTCGGCGCGGCGGCGTGCGGGAACGGTGAGCCGACGAGCGACGAGGCGAGCTTCGGGGCGTCGTCCGTGAACGACAGCTCGTCGACCTCGACGACGGCGCCGCCGGTCGGGACCCCGTTCCCCGACGGCGTGTACCAGTGGTCGTTGACCGCCGAGGACTGGACGGCGGCCGGGCTGCCGGGCGACACGGAGTCCGACGTCCAGCACCACGTCGTGACGTTCGCCGGCGGCACGGCCTACGACATCGCCGTGCACGAGGACGGCACCCGCGAGCCGGCGTCCACCTGGCACTACGCGTCGACCGGCGAGCAGGAGATCACCCTCACCGACGAAGAGGGCCGGAGCCTCCGGCTCCACTGGGAGCTGGGCGAGAACGAGCTCACGTTCACGATGGACCCGAACGAGGGCGAGCCCTACGACCGGGCGCTGTGGACCGCCCGGCCCCTCGCCAAGGTCGGCTGACCGCAACGCCAGCTCGGCCGACACCCAGCGCGGCCGGCCGAACGCGCCGGCGCACGGCGCCCCGGCCGGTCGCCGCGGCCCGGCCGGCGGAGCCCGGCCGGCATCCACCCGGGATCAGGTCGTGATCGACCCCCCGTTGATCTCGATCGTCTGGCCGGTCACCCAGGCGGCTTCCTCCGACGCCAGCCACACGCAGGCGGCGCCGACGTCCTCGGGCACGCCCGTCCGCCCGACCGGCACCCGCCGGGCGAGCTGCGCCGTCGCCGTCCGGTCCTCGACCGACATCAAGCCGAGCGCCAGCGTGTTGCAGGTGACGCCGGTGCCCGCCACCTCCAGCGCCAACGTGCGGGTGAACGCCAGTCCCCCGCCCTTGCCGGCGCTGTAGGGGCTGACGCCGATGCCCACCCCGCCGGTCCCGGCGCCGGACGAGATCGTGATGACCCGGCCCCAGCCCCGGTCGCACATGCCGTCGATCACGGCCTTCGTGCAGTGGAGGACGCCGTAGAGGTTGACCCGGATGGGGCCCTCCCACTCCTCGGGCGCCAGCTCGCGGAACGGCGCCAGCCGCATGCCCTCGGCCCCGCCGTTGCCGGCGTTGTTGACGAGGATGTCGACCGGGCCGAGCGTGTCGACGACGGCCGCCACCCCGGCGGTCACGGCGTCGAGGTCGGTGACGTCGAACGGCGCGGCCACGGCCCGCCCCCCGGCCGCCTCGATGGCGGCGGTGGTGGCCTCGGCCCGCTCGGGCACGACGTCGTTCACGGCCACGGCTGCGCCCTGGCCGGCCAGCATGCGGGCGATGCCGGCGCCGACGTTCTGGCCGGCGCCGGTCACGAGGGCCACCCGGCCCGACAGGTCGAAGATCACGCCGCCCCCACCGGAGCTCGCCGTACGCTCACCGGAACCCACCCCACGCTCACACGAACTGGAAGTCGAGGTGGGCCGACTTCAGCCCGTACACGAAGGCGTTGGGCATCTCGACCGGCTCCGTCCCCGGCGTGAGCCGGAACGACCGCACCCGGCGCACCAGCTCCTCGAAGAACACCCGGAGCTCGAGGCGGGCCAGTGCCGCCCCCAGGCAGAAGTGGGTGCCGAATCCGAACGACAGGTGGTTGTTGGGCTGGCGGGTCACGTCGAACCGCTCGGGGTCGGCGAAGTGGGCCGGGTCCCGGTTGGCCGCCGAGTACATGAGCACGAGCTGCTGGCCCTTCTCGATCGGCTGCCCGCCGACCGTGGTGTCGGTGGCCGCCACCCGGCACATGTTGTGGATCGGGGTGACGTAGCGGATGAACTCCTCGACGGCCACCTCGATGTCGGCCCCGTCGCGCAGCAGTCGCCACTGGTCGGGGTGGTCGATCAACAACAGCAGCGTGCGGGCGATCACCGTGCGGGTCGTCTCGGCCCCGCCGTCGAGCAGGAGCAGGCAATCGGACAGCACGTCGGCCAGGTCGAGGGGCTGGCCGTCGATCGTGGCCTCGGTCCAGACCGACATGACGTCGTCGGCCGGGCACCGGCGCTTCTCGTCGTACAGCTCGGCGGCGGCCGTGTGGAACTCGACGACGGCGTCGATGCCGTCCTCGTTGGTGTAGCGGGGGCCGCCGCCCAGGGCGATCGAGCGCTCCGACCAGTCGGCCAGCTCGGGCCACCGCTCCTCGGGGAACCCGAGCAGCCAGGCGATCGTCCGGGCCGGGAGCGGTGCGGCCAGGTCGCGGACGACCTCGGCCGACCCACCTTTGGCCTGGACGGCGTCGAACAGCCCGACGACGGTCCGGCGCACGTGCTCCTCGCGGGACGCCACCGCCCGGGGCGTGAACCGGCGCGAGACCAGGGACCGGCGCTTCTGGTGGAGCGGGTCGTCGAGCCCGATCATCGCCGGGTCGGCCGGGATGTTGGGCCGGTACCCGCCCTTGACCTGGTCGGAGCTGATGAAGACCTCCTTGCGCCGCTCGACGTCGACGATGTCGTCGTAGCGGGAGACGCCCCACAGCTCGTTGGTCGCATCCCAGTACACCGGCGCGTGCTCGCGCATCCAGGCGTAGGTCGGGTACGGGTCGGTGACGTAGAACTGCCCGTCGAGCAGGTCGATGGACCGTGTCTCCGCGGGGGTCGAGGCCCGGGTCCCGGTCACGGGCCGATCGGTCACCGACCGACCCCCGAGCCCGCGGCCGCCTCCTCCCGGAACCGGGTGGTGCGGTGCACCGGGTCGGTGTCGATCTTGGGGATCACGTGCTCCCCCATCAGCCGGATCATCTCCAGCGTGTCCTCGTGCGGCGCCGAGCCGACGCCGAAGACGAGCTGGTCGCAGCCCGCCTCCTGCCAGCGGCGGCACTGCTCGAGGGCGTGATCGGGGTCGCCGATGATGCTCCCCCGCTCCCGGGCGTAGGGGACCTGGTCGGGCGTCATGTCGGGGATCAGCTCGGGCCAGCGGGGGATCTCCGGCGGGTGGGGGAACGTGTCGTGGTACCGGTACACGTTGCTGACCAGGTAGTTGTTGTACGGCGCCGTGGCCGAGGCGATGGCGTCGCGCTCGTCCTCGGCGACGTAGGCCGCGGTCGTCACCATGACGTTGTCGTTGACGAACGCGCCGACCGGCTCGGCGTCGCGGATGGCCTTCTTGTAGGCGGTCATGACCGGCTCGAGCTCCTGGATCGAGCCCACCGAGAAGCCGAGAACGCCCAGTCCCCGCCGCGCCGCCATCTCGTAGCTGCTCACGTTGCCGGCCGCGTACCACATGGCCGGGTGCGGCTTGCACCAGGGCTTGGGCAGGACCTTGCGGGGCGGCAGCGACCAGTACTTCCCCTCGTAGCCCTCGTAGGTGTCCTGCAGCCACATCTTGGGGAACTCGGCGATGACGTCCTCCCAGATCTCCCGGGTCTTGGACAGGTCGTCCATGTCCGGCAGGAAGCCGAGGATCTCGTGGCTCCCGGCCCCTCGGCCGGTGCCGAACTCGAACCGGCCGCCGGAGAGGTGGTCGAGCATCGCCACCGTCTCGGCCACCTTGACCGGATGGTTGACCTGGGGCAGCGGGTTGAAGATGCCGGACCCGAGGTGGATGCGCTCGGTGGCGTGGGCCAGGTAGGCGAGCACGACGTCGTTGGCCGACAGGTGCGAGTACTCGTCGAGGAAGTGGTGCTCGGTGGCCCAGACGTACTTGAAGCCGGCCTTGTCGGCCGCGATGACGCACTCGAGGTCGTTCTCGATCGAGCGGTGCTCGGCGTCCGGGTCGCCCTCGCGGCGGTAGGCGGGCACGAACCCCTGGATGAAGATGCCGAACTCCATGTGAACCCCCCTCGTCACAACCGGAGGCCCGCCAGTCTAGAACCGATCGGGCACCGAGCGGAACACGTTTCAATTTTCGCTGTGTACGGTGTGCGCTGTCCGACGTGCCGCGGCGGCGGGCGACGAGGAGACGGGGGGAATGACCGAGCCGAGCGAGGCGACCGGAACGACCGACCGGGAGGCCGACGACGGTGACCGGGCGGGCCGGGCCGACGACGCCGACGCGGCCCTCGTCGCGGCCGCCGTGCCGGCCGAGCCCCTGCGGCGGTGGCTGGCCGACCACGTCCCCCACGCCGGCGACGGGCCGCTGCGGGTGACCAAGCTGGCCGGCGGCCGGTCCAACCTGACGTTCCGCCTGCAGGACGGCCGCCACGACTGGGTGCTGCGCCGGCCGCCGCTCGGTCCCCTGCTGGCCACCGCCCACGACGTGGGCCGCGAGGCTCGGGTCCAAGCCGCGCTGGCCGCCACCGACGTGCCCGTCCCCCGCATCGTCGCCGCCTGTGACGACCCGGACGTGATCGGCGCCCCGTTCTACGTGATGGGACACCTCGACGGCGTCGTGTACGCCGACGCCGACTGCGTGGGCCACCTGACGGCCGCCCACGCCCGGGCGGCCAGCGACGAGCTGGTCGACGTGCTGGCCCGGCTACACGCCGTCGACCCCGCCGCCGTCGGCCTCGCCGACTTCGGTCGCCCCGCCGGCTTCCTCGAGCGCCAGGTCCGCCGGTGGCGGACGCAGTGGGAGCGGTCGACCGACCGGGAGGTGCCGGTCGTCGAGGAGGTCGCCACCCGCCTGGCCCGGGCGCTCCCTCCGGAGCAGCCGCCGGCGATCGTGCACGGCGACTACAGCTTCAACAACACGATCTGGTTCCGCGACCGACCCGGCCGCATGCAGGCGGTCCTCGACTGGGAGATGTCGACGCTCGGCGACCCGCTCACCGATCTCGGCATGCTCCTCACCTACTGGGGCCCGGTCGGCGAGGTGATGTGGCGGGACCGGCCCCCGCAACCCCACCGCGCCGGCCCCGGCTTCCCCGACGCCGACACGCTGGTCGAGCGGTACGGGGCCACCAGCGGCCGGTCGCTCGACCACCTGGCCTTCTATCGGGTGCTGGCCACCTACAAGCTGGCGGTCATCGCCGAAGGGGCGGCCGCCCGCCTGGCCGCCTCCGGGCCCGACGGCGCGGCCCGCGCCGCGCGCACCCGCGGGACCACCGACCACCTGGCCGCCATGGCCCTCGACCAGGCGCGGGCCGCCGGGCTCTGAGCCGCCGAGCCCCGATCGACCAGGCCCGCGCGCCCGAGACCCGATCGGCCGGATTCCGAGGGGGGATGTGTCAGCCGAGGCCGTCCGGGCGCCCCGTCGGGCGAGTCTCCATCCAGACCTGGGTGTGGCCGGCCTCGGAGATGACGCCCCAGCGGCCGGCCACCTCGTCGACCAGCCGCAGCCCCCAGCCGCCGGGCCGGACGCCGTCGCCGCTCGGGTCGCGCACGGCGGGGCCCTCGACGCCGGCCGCCCCGGCGTCGTGGACGACCAGGCGGGCGCGGTCGGGGAAGCGGTGCAGCTCGACCTCGATGGCCCCGGTCCCGTGGAGGAGGGCGTTGCTGACGAGCTCGCTCACGGCGAGCTCGACCGCCGGCACGTCCGACTCGAGCCCCCAGGCGGCCAGGGTCGTCCGGACGTACCGCCGGGCGCGCGCGATCTCGATCGGATCCCGCTCGAACGTGGCGCGGGCGCTTAGCGTCGTCGGTCTCTCCTCTCGCCGGGCCCGGGACGGGCCCCGAGTTCCGCCGCGTCCTTCCGTGGGTACCCGCTCGAGGCAGGGCCAAACGGCCGGCCCGAGCCCGACCGCGGCCGACGCCGGGCCGGCCGCAGGAGCGACGCGGCGACGGTTGGCCGGACGGCCGGCGTGGGTACGCTCCCCAGGATCCGCGCCCGGGATCGGAGGCCGAGAGACCATGGTCGACACCGAGAGGTACGCGACGACGTTCGCCATGCTCGACAAGGACGGAGACGGCCGGGTCTCCGCTGAGGAGTTCCGCGAGCTGATGGCGACGCTCGGCGTCGAGTTCACCGAGGAGAACGCCGCCAAGGCCATCGAGATGATGGACAGCGACGGTGACGGCTTGGTCTCGCTGGAGGAGCTCGCCACGTACATGAGCACGCCCGGCGCCGCCCAGCGGCCGCAGCCCTCGTCCTGAGCCGCCGCACGCCCCGTCCCGAGCCCCGCGCTCCCCGCCCTGAGACCGGGGTCACGCTCCTGAGCTGGGGTGATGCCGCCGCACCGGCGGCCTGTCTAGCCTGTCCCGGCGCGACCCAGGGCCGCAGGGGGTGCGCATGGTGATGACTCCCGACGAGGAGGCGGCGGATGCCGCTGTGACCGACGACCCCGCGCCCGGCAGTGCGACCGGCACCGCCCCTCACGGCAGGCCCGGCGACGGCGCCGACGACAGGGCCCACAGCGCCGACGACGCGCCCCACAGCCCCGACGACGGGGCCGATGCCCCGGCCATCCCCGCCGACATCGCGGCGCGGCTGCTGCGGGCGTTCGACCGGTCGCCGTCGACGGTGACCACGCTCATCGACGCCGACCTCCGGACCCGGTGGATCAGCCAGTCGACCCGGTGGGTCACCGGGACCGACCCGGCCCAGCGGCAGGGCCGGCGGTCGCTCGAGCGCGTCCACCCCGACGACGTCGAGGCGATCCTCCACGCGCTGAGCCAGCTGCGGGCGGCCCAGGCCGGGCGGGAGCCGGCCATCCCGGTGGTCGAGCCCCTCCGCTACCGGCTCCGCAACGACGACGGCCGCTGGTACACGATGGAGACGCTGGTCCTGAACCTGCTCGACGACCCGGTCGTCAACGGCCTGGTGCTGATCGGCCGCCGGGCAGGCGGCGACCTCGACGGCGTCGGCCACGTGGTCGACCTGCTGGTGGCCGACGCCCCGGTCGCCGAGGTCCTGGCCGCCTGCGCCCGGCTCGTGCCCGGCTACCTCGGCGTGGGGGCCGTGGTCGGTCTGCTCGACGACGGGCCCGTGGTCGGCGCCCCGCCGGACGGGCCCGCCGGGCGGCTGTGCCGCGACGACCGGTGGTGGCGCGACACGGTCCGCGACGGCGAGGTGCGCGGCTCGGTGGCGTTCGCCGGGTTCCCCGACGACCTGGCCGACAGCGCCCGGGCCGAGGGGTTCTCCTCGGCGTGGGTGCTGCCGGTCACCGACGCCACGTCCCGCGAGGTGCTCGGCTGCGTCATCGTGTGGACCCGCATCGACGTCGAGCTGAACATCGCCACCGAGCACGGCATCCGCCAGGCCCAACGGCTGGCCAGCATGGTCATCGCCGAGCAGCGCCGGCACGAGGTGCTGCGGCGCGAGGCTCTCACCGACCCGCTGACCGGGGTCGGCAACCGCACCGCCCTGCTGCGGCGGCTCGACGGTGCCGAGGGACCCGTGACCGTGGCCCTGCTCGACCTCGACCGCTTCAAGCCCGTCAACGACCGCCACGGCCACGCGGCCGGGGACCAGGTCCTGCGCATCGTCGCGGCCCGGCTCCAGGGCGCGGTCCGGCAGCAGGACCTGGTGGCGCGCTACGGCGGCGACGAGTTCGCGGTCGTGTTCGGCGACGACATGCCGGCCGACCGCGTGACCCCGGCGGTCGAGCGGATCCGGGCCGCGGTGGCGATGCCCATCCACCTGGCGGCGGGCCCGACGCTCAGCGTCGGGGCTAGCGTGGGCGTGGCGACCGGCGAGCCGGCGGAGGTCGTCCAGCGGGCCGACGCCGCGCTCTACCGGGCCAAGCAGGCCCGCGACCAGGCCTGACTCCCCGGGCGGCCCGGCCGCCCGCCGCCCGCGCCGGCTGTCCCCAGCCCGCCGGCCGCGCCTGTGGTTGCACCGATAATCACGTTATGTTTGGATTCAGTGCGCAAGCGGTGGACCCGATGGGGCGGGCCCAACCGATCAGGGGGGAGCCATGTCACGAACACGTACCGCGCTACGGCGCGCGGCCGTCCTGGTGGCCGTCGTAGCGGTGCTGGCCTTCAGCTCGGGGACGAGCTCGGCGGCGCCGGGCCAGAGCTCCGACGGCGTCCTGCCGGCCAACGGCGACTGGTCCGAGCTCGAGACGACGTGGGCGACCAACTTCATCCGCCAGCTCGAGCGCGACCTGCCCGAGCACTACAGCGATCCCAACGCCATCGAGGAGCTCGGCTTCGTCGACATCGGGCCGATCGTGCCCGGCGGGTACCGGCACTTCGTGAACGTGTCGTGGATGGCCGACGGCCACATCCTCAACCCGCGGTACCCCGAGTCGATCGTTTACCAGCGCACCGCCACCGGCGACTGGGACGTGGTGGCCGCCATGTTCTTCCTGTGGCCCACGGCCACGATGGACACGATCCCGGACATGGTCCGCTGGCTGCCCGGCTGGCACACCCACCCGGAGCTGTGCTCCGACGCCCAGGGCCGGGTCGTCGGCACACCACTCGGCGGGGACTGCCCGCCCGGCAGTGCGCCGGTGACGACGCCGATGATGCACGGCTGGATCGTCGACAACGAGTGCGGCCACCGGTTCGGGGGCCTCGACGGCGGCGGCCTGCACTGCGACTACGAGCACGACCACCACTGATCGGTCGGCTCGGTCGGTGCCAGAGCCGTCGGCGCGAGCCGACCTGATCGTCGGCGGGACCCGAACGACACGTTCGGCGGGAGCCGACGAGTCAGCGCCGGGGGTGGAGGGACGTGCCCTCTCTCCGCCCCCGGCGCCTCGCGTGCGCCCCCGGCGCCGGTCCGCCTCAGGGCACCGGCGGCGTCAGCTCCCCCGGTATCACGGCCCCGCCGGCGTCAGCGCACCGGCACCGACGACCAGCCCCGGACCGTCGACGTGTGCAGGCGGACCGCCCGGTCGCGGTCGACCTCCCAGCTCGGGTGGCGCCGCAGCACCTCCTCCAGCGCGGTGCGGCCTTCGAGCCGGGCCAGGGCCGCGCCCAGGCAGAAGTGGATGCCGTACCCGAACGACACGTGGCTGGCGAACGACCGGTGGATGTCGAACCGGTCGGCGTCGGGGTAGACGCGCTCGTCCCGCCCGGCGGAGCCGGTGAGCAGCAGCACGATCGAGTTCTCGGGGATCGTCGTGCCGTGCAGCTCGACCGGCCGGGACGTCCAGCGCCCCTGGACCGGCGACGGCGCCTCGTAGCGCAGCAGCTCCTCGATCGCGTTCGGGATGAGCGACGGGTCGGCGGCCAGCTCGGCCCGCTGGTCGGGGTGCTCGTCGAGCACGACCGCCGCCCACCCGAGCAGCCGGGCCACCGTCTCGGTGCCGGCGCTCACCAGCAGGTTGGCGAAGTCGGCGCTCTCCCGGATCGTGAGGTCGGCCTGGGTAAGGGCCGAGAGCAGGTCGTCGCCGGGGTTCTCGGCCCGCTCCTCCAGCAGCCGCGTCAGGTAGGCGTCGAGCTCGATGCGGGCGGTCAGCGAGACGTCGTTGATCATGCCGACGCCCGGCTCGATGTGGAACGTCGTGTCGATCTTGTCCTTGACCCACTCCCGGTCGGCCGCCGGCACGCCCATCAGCTCGCAGATCACCATCGAGGGCAGCGTCGCCCCGAAGTCCTCGACGAAGTCGAAGTCGGCGCCGTCGGTCCACGGCTCGAGCAGGTTGACGCACAGCTCGCGGATGTGGTCGGCCAGGCCGGACACCCGGCGGGGCGTGAACGCCCGGGACACCAGCGACCGCAGCCGGGTGTGGGCCGGCGGGTCCTGGAAGATCATCATCCCGGTGTCCATGGGCTCCTCGGACATCAGCTCGAGGACGGTCCCGTGGCTCGACAGGAACGTCGCCGGGTCGCGGTGCGCCGCCTCGACGTCCCCGTAGCGCGACAGCGCCCAGAAGTCGTGGCGCTCGTTCCGGTAGACGGGTGCCTCGTCGCGCAACCGCCGCCAGATCTCGTACGGCTCGGTGTCGATGTCGACGTCGAAGGGATCCCAGTAGAGGTCCTCGGCCGCGGTCTTCACGCTGTCCCCCAAACCGCCAACAATGCATTGAACGCACGTTCACTCGGGATCCACAGTAGCCGCGACCGGTCGCGTCAGGAAGGGGCGGCGCGGCGCCGGGGCGGCCGGTGCCTCGCCCGACGGGCGGGATCCGGGCGCCCGTCCGCCGGGGATGGCCGCTCAGCTGGCCGGGAGCTCGGTGGCCGGGTCGCCGTCGATGGCGGCGGCCAGCCGTGGCGCGAGGCCGTCGAGCAGGAACGGGATGCTCAGCGGCGTCACGACCGACGTGGCCGCGCCCAGCGGGTCGTCGTAGCTGTCGAGGAACACCTCGCGCCCCTCGGTGTGGACCGGGAACGTCTCGTACAGCGGCCCGCCCAGCGGGCCCTCCCCGTCCTCCGGGTCGAGCCAGACGATGACGTCGACGTCCAGCATCTCGGCCCGCTCCTGGCTGAGGTTGGCGCCGAACTCGTCGCCGGTCAGCTCGGCCAGGCCGGGCGGCATCTCGAAGCCGAGCTCCGTGAGCAGCTGGCCCCGCGCGTCGTTGGGCCCGTACACGTAGATCCCCTCCCAGGGCGTGGCCACGACGGCGGTCGCCCCCTCGAACTCGGGGTGCTCGTCTCGCACGGCGGCGAGCTCGGCCTCCACGTCCTCGACGAGGGCGTCGGCCTCCTCCGCCCGGCCGACGGCCCGGCCGATCATGCGGGTGGCCTCGTCCCACGGCACACCGTAGGGGATGGTGCCTTCGGGCCGGGCCACGGTCGGGGCGATCTCGCTCAGTGAGTCGTACACCTCCTGGTCGAGCTCGGCGTTGATGGCCAGGATCAGGTCGGGCCGCTGGGCGGCGACGGCCTCGACGTTGATCTCGGTGGCGTCGGACATGACCTCCGGCGTGTCGCCGCCCAGCTCCTCCAGCTCGTCCTGGGCCCAGGGGAAGATGGCGCCGGGGTGGTCGCCGAACCACTCGGTCGTGGCCACGGGGACGACGCCGAGCGCCAGGAGCGTGTCCTGCTCGGTGAGCCCGACCGTGACGACCCGCTCGGGCTCCTCCTCGATCGTCGTCTCGCCGAAGGCGTGCTCGATGGTGACGGGGAAGGCGCCGGCGGACGCGCCTCCGCCACCACCGGCGGCGTCGCCGCCGTCGTCGTCACCGGAGCCGCAGGCGGCCAGCCCGGCGAGGGCGAGGAGGGCGACGAGGGCGAGACCGAGCTTCCGACGGCGTTCCACACCGCCCTTGATAGCAGGTGATAGGTAGGCCTAATAAATGCGGTTGATCGCCTACCAGCAGGGCCGCCGCCCTCACCCCACGAGCTTCGAGAGGGTCTGGCCGAGCAGCTCGACGTTCTCGGGGTCGTGGCCGTTGGCCGGCAGGTTGCAGGTGAAGCCGTCGAGCCCGAGCTCGAGCACCGCCGCCAGCTTCTCCCCCACCTCGTCCGGGTCGCCCATCGTGAAGCGGCTCTCGACGAAGCGGCGGGTCTCCTCGTCCGCGGTGGCCAGGTCGATGCCCAGCTCGCCCACGTAGCGGACCACCGCGGCCTCGGCCTCCTCGTGGGTGGGGGCGATGCAGACGGTGCGCTGGAGGGTGACCGTGATCTCCGAGCGGTCGCGGCCCAGCCGCTCGCAGTGCCCGGCCAGGGCGTCGAGCTTGCGGGGGACCTCGGACGGGTCGGCCAACAGGTTGGACTCGTCCGCGTACTGCGCGGCGAGCCGCAGCGTCTTGCGCTCGCCGCCCCCGCCGATCATGACGGGGATGCGGCCCACGGGCGGCGGCTGGTTGATCGCCTCCTTCACCCGGTAGTGGTGGCCGTCGACCGTCGGGCGCTCGTCGCGCAGCATGGGCAGGATGATCTGCAGCGCCTCTTCGAGCTTCTCGAAGCGGTCGGTGAACGTGCCGAACTCGAAGCCGAGCGCGTCGTGCTCGAGCTCGTACCAACCGGCGCCGATGCCGAGCTGGGCCCGGCCCCGTGACACGATGTCGAGGGCGGTGACGGTCTTGGCCAGCAGCGCCGGGTTCCGGTAGGTGTTGCCGGTCACCAACGCCCCCAGGCGCACGGTCGAGGTCCGCTGCGCCAGGGCGGCCAGCAGCGTGTAGCACTCGATCATGTAGTTCTCGGGCGGGCCGAGTTGCGGCAGCTGATAGAAGTGGTCCATCACCAGGACCGTGTCGAAGCCCGAGCGCTCCGCGGCCTCGGCCTGCCGGGCCACCGCCTCGAACAGCCCGTCGGGACCGACGCCGGGGTAGGTGAAGTTGGGGATCTGGTAGCCGAGCTTGGTCACGCCCCGGACGGTACGGGTTGGAGCGCGCTCGAAGTCAAGGGACCGGTCGCCGGGCCCGGCCGGCGCGACCGCCTACGCGACCGGCTCGAGCACCACGACGGGGATCTGCCGGCTCGTGCGCTCCTCGTACTCGGCGAACGCCGGCACCAGCTCCTTCTGCCGGGCCCACAGCCGCTCGCGCTCGTCGCCCTCGGCCACCCGGGCCCGGGCCCGCCGCGTCTCGGTGCCGACCTCGACGGTCACGTCGGGGTGGGCGACGACGTTGTGGTACCAGTCCGGGTTGTCGGGGGCGCCGCCCTTGGAGGCGAAGATCACCATCCGGTCACCGTCGGCCTGGTACACGAGCGGCGTCACCCGCTCCTTGCCCGTCTTGGCCCCGGTGGCGTGCAGGATGAGCATGGGCATGCCGGCGAAGGGCCCGCCGACCTGCCCACCGTTCGCCCGGAACTCCTCGATGATCTGCGCGTTCCAATCGGACACCCGGAGCAGGTTACCGACCCGCCGTCCGGTCGCCGGCGGGCGGTCCGGTGGTACGGTCGATTCTCCACACGGCCAGAGGGCAGAGGGGCGCCATGCTCACCACACCGCGCTGGACGCACATCGCTCTCCCGTCGCTCGACCTCGACACGTCGGTCGATTGGTACCTGCGGTACACGCCGCTCTCGGTGCTCGACCAGCGTGAGGACGCCGAGGGCCGCAGCGCCTGGCTAGCCCACGAGGGCCAGGTGGTGAACCCGTTCGTGCTGGTCCTCGTGATGTTCAACCGCACCCAGGGCACGCCCCAGCCCCAGCTGGGGCCGTTCGCCCACCTGGGCATCGAGGTCCCCGAGCGGGCCGACGTCGACCGGCTGGCCGAGATGGCCCGAGCCGAGGGCTGCCTGCACTGGGAGCCCACCGAGATGCCCGCCCCGGTCGGCTACATCTGCGCCCTCAAGGACCCCGACGGCAACGTCGTCGAGATCAGCCACGACCAGGGCGTGTACGCCAAGGTGCAGGAGGTCTGGGGCGATCGCGACCGCCAGCCCGCCGGGAGCTGACCGCGGCAGGGGTCGACGGGGCCCGGGGCCGACCGCGCTCGACGGGCGGTAGGTTCCCCGCCCGTGACCGCCCTCCGCATCGCCGTGCTCGACGACTACCAGGGCGTGGCCGCCGGCGTCGACTGGTCGGCCGTGCCCGCCCCCGTCGACGTGCACGCCTTCCGCCACCACATCGACGACCCCGACGAGCTGGCCGCCGCACTGCGCCCCTTCGACGTGGTGGTGGCCATGCGGGAGCGGACGCCACTCGACGCCGCGCTGTTCGCCCGCCTCCCCGACCTGCGGCTGGTGGTCACGACCGGCCCCCGCAACGCGGTGATCGACGTCGGGGCGGCGGCGGCACGCGGCGTGGTGGTGAGCGGCACCGGCGGCTACGTCACCCCGACCTCCGAGCTGACGTGGGCGCTGATCCTGGCCGTGCAGCGGCACGTCCCGGCCGAGGACGCCGCCATCCGGGCCGGCGGCTGGCAGCACACGATCGGCCGGGAGCTGGCCGGCCGGACGCTCGGCCTGGTCGGGCTCGGGCGGATCGGCGCGCTGGTGGCGGAGGTCGGCCGGGCGTTCCGCATGGACGTCGTGGCCTGGAGCCAGAACCTGACCGATGAGCGGGCCGCCGAGGTCGGCGTGCGCCGCGTGGCGAAGGACGAGCTGTTCGCCCGGTCGGACGTCGTGTCGATCCACCTCGTGCTGTCCGACCGCACCCGGGGGCTGGTGGGCGAAGCCGAGCTGGCGGCGATGAAGCCGACCGCCATCCTGGTCAACACCTCGCGGGGACCGATCGTCGACGAGGCCGCGCTCGTCCGGGCCCTGCACGAGGGTCGGATCGCCGGCGCCGGCCTCGACGTGTTCGACCGCGAGCCCCTGCCCGCCGACCACCCGCTGCGCTCGGCGCCCCGGACCGTGCTCACGCCCCACATCGGCTACGTGACCGACGGGCTCTACGAGCAGTTCTTCCGCGAGATCGTCGAGGACGTGGCCGCCTTCGCCGCCGGCGCGCCCATCCGGGTCATCGAGCCCTGACCAGCCGCGGGCCGGGCCGCTACGTCGGCACCCGGCTACGTCAGCGATCGGCTACGTCAGCACCCGGCGGCGGAACCCCCGGATGCCCTCGGCCAGGAAGGCGGCGCAGAAGCCGATGGCCACCGGGTAGACCACGTAGAGGTGCATGTGGGAGGCGCTGGTGAACGCCGCCCGCATCCCCTCGTTCACGTAGATCAGCGGGTTGATCAGCACCAGCGTCTGCAGCCAGTGGAACGACCCGATGGTCACCGGCGCCAAGGCGGTCCAGCTGTAGTAGGTGCCGCCGAGGAACGTCACCGGCAACACGACGAAGCCGAACATCAGGCCGATGTTGCGGGACTCGAACTTGGTGCCGAGCACCAGGCCGAGCGACGACATGGCGATGCAGAACAGCGGGACGAGCGTCACCGCGATCCACCAGTCGACCTCGAGGTCGACCTCGACCCCGCGGGCGTGGACCACGTACGCCATCGGGAACACGATCAGCGCCGCCAGCAGGCCCTGCACCGCCCCCGAGAGGACCTTGGCCACCGCCACCAGCCACAACGGGCACGGCGCCTGGACCCTGTCCTCGATCTCGCGGGTGAAGCCGAACTCCTGGGCCATGACCATGGCCACCGCCTGGATCCCCTGGAACATGATGGCGATGCCGACCACCCCCGGGACCAGCACGGTGGCGAACGCCGACTGGCCGGACCGCCCGCCGCCCGAGCCGACGCCCTGGCCGATCGTCGGGAAGACGTAGAGGAACACGAACACCAGCAGGAACGGCTGGATGAGCGTGCGCCCCACGAACTCGTACTTGTTCTTGCGCAGCACGGTCAGGTCGCGCCGGATCAGGGCGGCGAGGGCGCTGCGGCTGGCGGCCGCCACGGAGCGGGGCGGTGTGGTGGCGATCGGTCCGCCGTGCATCAGTCGCGCAGCTCCTTACCGGTGAGGTTGATGAACACCGTCTCGAGGCTCGGCTCGGCCACCGACAGGTCGACCAGGTCGTAGCCCGCCTGCTCGGTGGCGGCCACGATCCGGGGCACGAGCCGGTCGGTGCGGGTGACGTGCATCTCGAGCCCGCCGGCGACCGGCCGGGTGCGGGTCACCCCGTCGACGCGGTCGGCCAGGACGGTGGCGAGGCCGTCGAGGGGGCCGTCGACCTTGACCGTCACCAAGGTGTCGGCGCCGACCGTCCGCTTCAGGCCCGCCGGGGTGTCGAGCGCCAGGATGCGGCCGTGGTCCATGATCGCCACCCGGTCGCAGAGCTGGTCGGCCTCCTCCATGTAGTGGGTCGTGAGCAGGATGGTCTGGCCGTCGGCGTGCAGCTCGCCCAGGATCTCCCACAGGGCGATGCGGCTCTGGGGGTCGAGGCCGGCGGTCGGCTCGTCGAGGAACAGCACGGCGGGGCGGTGCATGATCGACCGGGCCACCATGAGGCGCTGGGCCATGCCGCCGGACAGGGCGTAGACCGAGGCGTCGGCCCACCGGGCCAGGCGGAACCGCTCCAGCAGCTCGCCCGCCAGCCGGCGCGACTCGCGGGACGACATGCCGAACAGCAGGCCGTGGAAGTAGAGGTTCTCGATCACGGTCAGCTGGCGGTCGAGCGTGTTCTGTTGCGACACGACGCCCGACAGCTGCTTGGCCAGCGCGGGGTGCCGGACCACGTCCACGTCGCCGATGAACGCCTGCCCGCGCGTGGGGATCACCCGCGTCGTGAGCACGCCGACCGTCGTGGTCTTGCCGGCGCCGTTCGGGCCCAGCAGCCCGAAGATCTCGCCTTGGTGGATCTCCAGGTCCAGCTCGTCGACGGCCCGGAAGTCGGTGCCGGCGTACTGCTTCGTCAGCCCGATCGTGCGGATGATGGCGGGCTCGGCCATGCGGTCACACACCTCCTCCGCCGCCATGCTTACCCGCGACGGAGGAGGATGCGGGAACCGCGCCGAGCGGGCGGCGGCGTGCGCCCGCGCGCGGGTCAGTCGGCCGACGGCTCGTCGGGCGGGGCCGACCGGCGGGCGCCGGGCACGGCCAGCGCCGGGCGCTCGACGCCGCCGGGGAAGGCGGACAGCGCCCGGTACACGTCGAGGTCGGGCTCGTCGTCGGCGTCGTCGACGTGGTCGCCGGCCCGGACCTCGACGCGGTCGCCAGCCCGGACCTCGGCGTGATCGCCGGCGGCGCCCGGCGCGGCGGCGTCGGGGGCCGCCGGCTCGATGGGCTCGGGCGCCGGCGGCCCGGCGGGCACCACGGTCGGCGCCGGCAGCACCGGGAGCACGAGGTCCGCCGGCAGGTGCACGGTGGCCGTCACGCCGGCCCCCGTCGCGGCCGACAGCGCCACCGTCATCCCGTGCCGGGCCGCCAGCCGGGCGGCCACGTGCTGGCCGAGGTGGCGAGACGGCGCGGTCGTCCCGGGCTCCTCGCCGGCCAGCCGCCGGTTGGCCCGCTCGATCTCGACCCCGGTCAGGGTGGCGCAGGGGTCGACGATGGACAGCACGTACCCGCTGCCCGGCCCGGCGACGGCCGCGCCCGCCACGTCGACGGTCTCCTCGGGGAACAGCTCGCGCAGCGCGCTCTCCACCAGCTCGGCCAGCAGGTGGGCCAGGTCGACGACCGCCGAGCCGGCCACCAGCACGGGCTCGATCCCGACGACCCGGACCCGCTCGGCCCCCACCACCTCGTCGAGCGCCGCCCGGACGATGTCCGCCAGCGGCGCCGGCTCCCGAGGCGTGTCGGGCGCCGGGCGAGGCTCGACGCCGGCCAGCACGAGCAGCGACTCGGCGTGGCGGCGCAGGCGGAGCGCGTACCGGCTGACCTCGGCCAGGTCGGGCGCGGAGGTCCGGCCCGGGCGGCGCTCCTCGGGGGCGCCGCTGCCCACCACGTCGGTGATCACGTCGAGCTGCCGGCCGAGCAGGCCCTGGATCCGCCGGCACAGGTTCACGAACACGTCGGCGAAGTTCCGGCGCAGCACCGCCTGCTCGACGGCGAGGTCGAGCGCCGCCATCTGGACGGCGTTGAGCTGCTCGGCCAGGTCCGCGACCTCGTCCCGCGACCGGACCGTCACCGGTTCGAGGTCGGGCACCACGACGTCCTGGCCGAGCGGCGTCTCGTGCACCTCGCGCACGGCCTCGGGCAGGCGCCGGTCGGCCATGTCGCGGGCCTGGAGCGTGAGCGACCGCAGCGGCTCGGTGATCGACCGGGCCACGGCGACGGCGGCCGCGGCCGCGGCCAGCAGCAGGAGGCCGACGAGCACGATCGTCCGCCGCTGGCCTGCCCGGGCGTCGGCCGCCAGGTCGTCGGCCCGGGCCTGGACGATCCCGGTCACGTCGCGGATGAAGCCGTAGTAGCTCTCGTCCTGGTCGAGCGACACGCCCTGGAGCAGGCCGGCGACGTGCACCTCACCGGTCTCCCGGAACCGCTGCTGGACCCCGAAGATGCCGGTCGCCTCGCTCTCCAAACGCAGCGGCTCCCGAAGGTGGGCGTAGGGGCCGGTGACCTGGTCGAGCAGCGCGAAGTGGCTGCGGTCGGCCTCGGTCATCATGCGGATGACCCGGGCGAAGAGGTCGCGGTCGGTGATGGGGCCGTCGGCCCGCACCGCCTCGATCGTCGACTCCCGCACGAGCTGGGAGATGCGGTCGATGTGGCGGGAGGCCAGGTCGATGAGCCGGACGCCCTGGCGGAGCTCGGTGTCCTCGATCTCGTGGGCCAGCCGGCTGTTGGCGTCGGCCAGGGCGGTCACCATCTGGTTGTAGGTCGCCCAGACCCGGTCGCCGCTCGGGTTGTCGACGAGCGGATTGCGCTCGCCCTCGTAGCTGTCGACCCGCTCGCGGTTGGCGGCCAGCCCCTCGAGCGCCTCGATGGCGGGCCCGTAGATCCGCTCGGCCCGGCCGCCCCGGCGGCGGACCTCGTCCACGAAGGCCTCCAGCGACGCGTCGGTCCGGGCCCGGGCCTCGGCCAGCGAGTCGACGTGCAGCTCGATGCCCTCCTCGACGCCGAACAGCCACAGGCTCGTGTAGTTGCGCTCGGTCATGAGGGCGTTGATGGCCCCGGCCGGGCCGATCGACGCCGTCGCCAGCTCCCCCTGCACGCGGGCCTCGGCCGCCGCCCTGCCACTCTCGGTGACCTGCACGCCGGCCGCGGCGACCAGCAACGCCAGGGGGACCGCCACGGCCGCCGCCGTCCTCGCCCGGATCCGGACCCTCGGAAACCCCAGCGCCATGTGGTCGTGCCTCGATCCCCCATCGAGCCCGCCTATTGACCCACAGCCGTTCTACCACCGTGCGTGCTGGCGCATCGCGGTTGTAACGCCACTGTTAATGAACTGACAGGAACGTCGCCGCCGCCCCGTAGCGTGGCGGCATGCACGGACCGATGGAGCAGTGGCAGTTGGAGGCCCGCGAGGCCATCCGCGATCTGGTGGCCCGCTACAACGCCAACGGCGACAGCGGGCGGTTCGAGCAGGTCGTGGAGCTGTTCGCGCCCGACGCGGTCATGGAGCTCGACGACGGCGTCCGCCGGGGCCACGACGAGATCCTGTCCATCTTCACCGGTACCCGCGACCGGCTGCGGGCCGAGGGCACGGACGGCGCCCCGCCCGGCCGGCTGTTCCACTTCACGACCACCCACCAGATCGACCTGATCGACCGGTCGACCGCCCGGGGCCGGGCCTACTACCAGGTGCTCACGTCGATCGGGCTCGACCACTGGGGCCGGTACATCGACGAGTACCGCACGGTCGACGGCGTGTGGAAGTTCGCCCGCCGCCGGGTGACGACCGACGGCCGAGCGCCCGGGAGCCTGTTCCCAGCGCCGGGCTGACCGCTGCGAGCCGCGCACCAACGGCGCCGGGCCGACCGCGCCCCGCCGCCACCGGCTGGCCGCGTCCGCCGCCTTGGCTGCCACGATGGGTGGCGTGCAACTCCCGGTCATGCCACCGGTGGCTCCCATGCTGGCCAAGCCGGTCTCCGCCATCCCACCCGGCCAGCTGTACGAGCCGAAGTGGGACGGCTTCCGCGCCATCGTGTTCCGCGACGGCGACGCGGTGGAGATCGGGAGCCGCAACGGCCGGACGATCGCCCGCTACTTCCCCGAGTTGGTGGACGCGGCGCGCGCCCACCTCCCCCGCCGGTGCGTCGTGGACGGGGAGATCGTCGTCGCCGACGCCGAGGGCCGCCTCGACTTCTTCGCGCTCCAGCAGCGGATCCACCCGGCCGAGCGCCGCATCAACCTCCTGGCCGCGGAGACGCCGGCCCGCTTCGTCGCCTTCGATCTGCTGGCGCTCGGCGACGCCGACCTCACGGGCGAGCCGTTCACCCAGCGCCGGGCCCGGCTGGCCGACGCCCTCGGGGCCGCGGGCCCGGACGCGCCGGTCCACCTCTGCCCGCTCACCGACGACGAGGACCTGGCCGCCGTGTGGTTCGAGCGGTTCGAGGGCGCCGGGCTCGACGGGGTGATCGCCAAGCGGGCCGACCTGCGCTACCAGCCCGACAAGCGGGTCATGGCCAAGATCAAGCACGTCCGCACCGCCGACTGCGTGGTCACCGGCTACCGGCTCCACCGCAGCTCCCGCGACGCGGTCGGCTCGCTGCTTCTCGGGCTCTACGACGACGGCTCGGAGGAGATCCCCGACGTGATCCGCGAGGGGGCGGACGGCCCGGTGTTGGTCCCGGTCGGGGTCATCGGCGCCTTCCCCATGGCCGTCCGGCGCCAGCTGGTCGACGAGTTGGCACCGCTCGTGACCGACTTCGCCGACCACCCGTGGCGCTGGGTGCCCGACATGCTGGCCGACCGCCCGGCCAGTCGGATGGGCAACCGGTGGAACGCGGGCAAGGACCAGTCGTTCGTGCCCCTCCGCCCCGAGCGGGTGGTCGAGGTCCGCTACGACTACATGGAGGGCTTCCGGTTCCGGCACGTCGGCCAGTTCGTGCGCTGGCGGCCCGACCGGGACCCGGCGTCGTGCACCTACGCCCAGATCGAGCGACCGGCCCCCTGTGCCCTCGACGCCGTCCTGACCCCGCCCGGCCCCTGACCCGCCGGCGCCGTCGCCTCAGACGGCCAGGCGGCCGAGCGCGCCCCGGGCGCGATCGGCCAACTCGCGCAGCACGGCCCTCCGCCCCGACGCCCGGTGCGGGTGGGCCCAGTAGGCCCCGATGGCCCCGACGGCGCCGCTCGGCCCCTCCGGCCCGATGGGGACCATGGCCAGGCGGCGGACGAACGTCGGACGGTAGGCCTGCTGCGCTGGACGTCCTCGAGCCGCTCCGCCGCGTGAGCAGGGAGGTCGCCTCGGCCAGCGCGGCCGGCGGCGCGGGCGACGGGGGCGCCGCCGGCTCGCTGGTCCCAAGATCGGTCATCGCCCGCCACCACCGGTGCCCAGCTCAGTGCACCGAGCGCCGCTCCGCAAGGTTCACCCGGCCCGGGTGAGGTGCCGCTTCCGCCGCCGTCGTTGGCTGGACCGTGGCGGCGCCGGCCTGCGGCGCAGAGCGACAGGAGGATCGCGGTGTTGGCGTACGACTACCCCTTGCTGGGCGCCCTGTGGACGATGTTCGTCTTCTTCCTCTGGATCGTCTGGTTCTTCGTCCTGTTCCGCGTGATCGCGGACATCTTCCGCAGCCACGACCTCAGCGGCTGGGGCAAGGCGGCGTGGCTGATCTTCGTCATCGTGCTGCCGTTCCTCGGCGTGTTCGCCTACGTCGTGGCGCGCGGCTCCGCCATGAGCCGGCACGAGGTCGAGGCCGCCGAGGCCCGTCGCCAGGCGTTCGACTCCTACGTGCGCGACGCGGCCGGCGGCGGCGGGAGCGCCGATCAACTGGCCAAGCTGGCCGACCTCCGGGAGCGCGGGGTCATCGACGAGACCGAGTTCGCACGCGAGAAGGCGAAGATCCTCGCCTGACGACCCTCGCCCGAGCGGGCCCCACGCCGCGACCCGCCAGGAGGGCGACATGACGATGGCCCGCTCCCCCGCGCCCACCTCGGGCAAGCAGCTCTCCGAGCTCCTGGGGTTGCTCGACGAGGTGGACGGCGTCGAGCTGAAGCTGACGATCCTCGAGACCACTACCCGGACGGCGAGCGCATCCTCGAGCTCTCGACCCGGTGCGCGCCCGACAAGGCTTTCCGGGTGGCGGCCGAGGCCCGGGCGTTCCTGAGCGATCGGGACGTCGACGTCGGGGGCGAGCAGCAGACCAAGACGCGCACGACGCTCGAGCACCTCGCCGGTGCCCGTGCCCGCCGGACGGGCGGCGCGGGGCCCGCGGCGGCGGAGGCGGCGGAGGCGGCGGGGCCGGATCGGAGCCGCCGGGCCGGGGCGCCGTACGATCAAGGCCGTGAGCGAGGTCGTAGCCGGCGACGGCGATCGCGCCGCCGGCGACGGGACGGCCGTCGGCAGCGCCGTCTGGTGGCGGCAGTGGCACGAGCGCCAGGCGCGGCGCCGCCCCCGGGCCGACGGCCTCACGGTCGAGCGGATCCTGGCCGTGAGCCTCGCCATCGTCGATGCCGAGGGCCTCGACGCCCTCACGGTGCGCCGCATCGCGGACGAGCTGGGCACCGGCAGCGCCACGCTCTACCGGCACGTGACGAGCCGCGAGGAACTGCTGGAGCTGCTCGTCGACCACGTGATCGGCGACGTCCGCCAGCCCCCGGCCGAGCTCGGCTGGCGGGCCAAGGTCGAGCGCCTGGCCACCGAGCTGCGCCGGGTGCTGATCGAGCACGCCGGCCTCGTCCCGGCGCTGGCCACCTCGCCGCTGCTCGGGCCGAACGCCATGCGGGGCGCCGATCGGGGCCTGGCCAGCCTGCTGGAGGGCGGCTTCCCGCCCAAGGTGGCCGTGCTCGCCTACCGGTCGCTGCTCGACTACGTGCTGGGCACGGTGTTCTTCGACACGAGCCGGGTGGGCCGGCGGCGGCGCCACGTCCGGGACGCTCTGGCCGACGACCCGTTCCTGGTGGCCCCGGCGCTCCGGGCCCACGACGAGGCGATCGGCGCCACCACCAACGAGGACGTGTTCCGCTTCGGCCTCCGGGCGCTGCTCGACGGCATCGAGCGGCAGCACCGCGCCGGCGGACGACCCGCCGGCGGGCCGAGCGCCCACGGCGGGCGCACCCACGGCCGGCCCGCCGACAGCTGAACCCGGGCACGGCCCGCACATCCCGAGCACACGCGATCATTGCTCGCTACTGTCGCGCCCAGGAGGGGATCGACATGACGTCCACGCGACCGTCCCTCAGCGAAGGCGCGTTCTGGCGCCGCCCCCTGGAGGAGCGGATGGCCGACTTCGCCGAGCTGCGGGAGCAGGGCCCGTTCATCGAGTCGGAGCTGATCCACCCGCTGACCGGCGAGCCCGAGAAGTTCTACGCCGTCACCCGGTACGACGAGGTGCTCGAGATCAGCCGGCGGCCCCAGGACTTCTGCTCGGGCCAGGGCTCGACCAGCATCCTCGACATGCCGCCCGAGGCGCTGGAGTTCTTCGGGTCGTTCATCGTCATGGACGACCCCCGCCACGCCCGCCAGCGCGGCATCGTGGCCCGGGCGTTCACGCCCCGCCGCCTCCAGAGCCTGGTCGACTCCGTCGAGCGCATCTGCGACGAGGTCATCGACGGCATGTGCGAGAAGGGCGAGGTCGACCTCGTCGAGGCGATCTCCCAGCCGTTCCCACTGCTGGTGATCTGCGACATGATGGGCATCCCTCGCAGCGAGTTCGGCACCGTGCTCGAGGCCACCAACACGATCCTCGGCGCCGGCGACCCCGACACGACCGGGGGCCGCGAGGACGTCGCCGCGGCCCTGCTCGAGGCGGGCATGCAGCTCGTGACGCTCATGAACGAGCTGGCCGACCGCCGCCGGGCCGAGCCGACCGACGACCTGACCTCGGCGCTGGTCCACGCCGAGGTGGGCGAGGACGTGCTGGCGCCCCACGAGCTGGGGCCGTTCTTCATCCTCCTGGCGGTGGCTGGCAACGACACCACCCGCAACGCCACCACGTTGGGCATGCACCTGCTGGCCCAGAACCCCGACCAGCGGGCCGCCTGGCAGGCCGACCTCGAGCGGCTCACGCCCACGGCCGTCGAGGAGATCGTGCGCATGGCCTCCCCGGTGACGTTCATGCGCCGCACCGTCACCCACGACCTGACCCTGTCCGGCCACGACTTCGAGGCCGGCGACAAGGTGGTGCTGTTCTACGGGGCGGCCAACCGCGACCCCCGGGCGTTCGACGACCCCGAGCGGTTCGACGTGCGCCGCACGCCCAACCACCACGTCGGCTTCGGCGGGCCCGGGCCCCACTACTGCCTCGGCGCCCACCTGGCCCGGCGGGAGCTGGGCATCATCTTCCGCAAGCTGTTCACCCGGCTGCCGGACATCGAGGTGGCGGGCGACCCCGTCTACCTCGAGGCCATGGGCATCCCGCTGGTCGGGGGCGTCAAGCACCTGCCGGTGCGGTTCACGCCCACGGCCCCGCTCGGCAGCGGGTGATGCCCCCCACCATCCCCGAGCGGCCGGACGACCTCACGCCGGCGTGGCTGACCGGCGCCCTGGCCGCGTCCGCGCCCGACCTGCTGGACGGCGCCGCCGTGACCGGCGTCGACGTGGCCCCGGTGGGGACGGGCCAGATGAGCGACAGCCTGCGCCTCACCCTGCGCTACGACCGACCGTGCGACGCACCGGCCACGCTCGTCGCCAAGCTGGCGGCCAGCGACCCGACCAGCCGCGCCACCGCCAAGCAGCTCGGCAGCTACGAGAACGAGGTCCGCTTCTACCAACAGCTGGCGCCCGCGCTGCCGGTGCGCACGCCGCAGGCGCTGCACGCCGCCATCGACGTGGAGGAGGCGACGTTCGTCCTGCTGCTGGAGGACATGGCGCCCGCCCGCCCCGGCGACCAGCTCGCCGGCTGCACGCCCCCGGTGGCCGCGGTGGCGGTGGACGAGCTGGTGCACCTCCACGCCCCGCGCTGGGGCGACCCGAAGCTGGCCGCCCTGCCCTGGCTCCACCGCGACCGGGAGGCCGGCCAGCAGTTCCTGCTCACGATGCTGCCCGTGCTGTGGGACGGCTTCCGGGCCCGCTACGCCGCCGACCTCGGCCCCGACGTGTACACCGCCGGCAACGCGCTGTTCGGGGCGTTCGAGGCCTACGTGCTGGCCGACACCGAGCCGTGGACCGTGGTCCACGGCGACTACCGGCTCGACAACCTGCTGTTCGACCCGGCGCCCGACGGCACGCCGATCGCCGTGGTCGACTGGCAGACCTGCGCCCACGGGCCGGCGGCCCAGGACGTCGCCTACTTCGTCGGCGCCGGCCTGCACCCCGAGGACCGCCGCACCCACGAGGACGAGCTGGCCCGCCGCTACCACGACGCCCTCACCGCCGCCGGCGTGGCCGACTACCCGTGGGACCGGTTCTGGCGCGACTACCGGCGCAGCACCTGGGCGGGGCTGGTCATGGCGGTGGCCGCCTCGATGCTGGTCGAGCGCACCGACCGCGGCGACCGGATGTTCCTCACCATGGCCGAGCGGCACAGCCGCCACGCCCTCGACCTCGACGCCCCCGAGACGCTCACGGCCTGAGAGCCTCGCACGGCCGGCGCCCGCACGGGCCGAGGCCACGCACGGCCTGGGCCCCTCCGGGCCCGAGGTCTAGGGTCGGGCCATGGCCAGCGACCTGCCGCCCGACCCCGCGCCCGCCGCGCCCGGCGTGACCCGGGTGGGGTGGATCGGCACGGGGGTCATGGGCGCCTCCATGGCGGGCCACCTTCTCGCCCAGGGCTACGAGACCACCGTCACCACCCGCACCCCGGCCCGGGCCGACGGGCTGGTGGCCGCCGGCGCCGCCTGGGCCGACACGCCGGCCGAGGTGGCCGAGCGCAGCGACATCGTGTTCTCGATGGTCGGGTTCCCGGCCGACGTGCGCGAGGTCGTGCTCGGCCCCGCGGGGGCGCTGTCCCGGGCCCGGCCCGGCGCCGTGCTGGTCGACATGACCACCAGCGAGCCGTCCTTGGCCGTCGAGATCGCCCGGGCGGCCGCGGCCCGGGGCGTCCACGCCCTCGACGCCCCCGTGTCGGGCGGCGACGTCGGCGCCCGCAACGGCACCCTGTCGATCATGGTGGGCGGGCCGCCCGCCGTGTTCGAGGCCGTCCGGCCCTGCTTCGAGGCCATGGGCACCACGGTCGTGCGCCAGGGCGACCACGGCGCCGGGCAGCACACCAAGATGGTCAACCAGATCCTCGTGGCCAGCACCATGGTGGCGCTGACCGAGGGCCTGCTGTACGCCTACCGGGCCGGCCTCGACGTCGAGCAGGTCCTGGCCTCGGTGGCGAACGGCGCCGCCGGGAGCTGGGCGCTCAGCAACCTCGCGCCCCGGATCGTGGCCGGCGACTTCGCCCCCGGCTTCTTCGTCGACCACCTGGTGAAGGACCTCGGCATCGCCCTGGCCGAGGCCCGGAGGGCCCGCCTCGCCCTCCCCGGCCTGGCGCTGGCCGAGCAGCTGTACGTCGCCCTCCAGGCCCAGGGCCGCGGGCGCGACGGGACGCAGGCGCTGGTCCACGCGCTGGCCTCCCTGTCCGGGCTGGGCTGGCCGCCGGAGCCGGCCGAGCCGGACGAGCCCGGGGACGCAGCCGTCGGGCCCGTCGCCTGAGCGGCCCAACGACGCGGCCGCCGAGCCCCCCACCCGGCCGCCCGACTCAGAACACGCCGAGCGGGACGTCGTGGCCGGCCAGGAGGGCGCCGGCGGTGACGAGCGTGCCCCGCTTGACCAGGAAGTGCTGGGTCAGGGCGCGGACGTCCCGCAGCCGGCGCTGGAGGGGACAGTCGGCGTAGAGCGCGGTGCCGCCACCCGCCCGGTAGGCGGCGTCGACGACGGCTGCCGCCCGCTCCGTGGCCCACACCGCGGCCGCCCGGGCCCGCGCCCGCTCCGGGAGCGCCAGCTCCTCCCCGGCCTCGCCCGCCGCCCACAGCGCCTCGGCGGTCTCGTACAGCAGGGCCCGGGCCGCCCGCAGCTCGGTGTCGGCCGTGGCCAGGTCGAGCTCGAAGACGGGATCGGCAGCCAGCGGGGCGGCAGCCAGCAGCGGGACCTTGCCGGCGGCCAGCTCCACGACGTCGTCGAGCGCGCCCTGGGCGATCCCGAGGGCGACGCCGGCGATGGCGGCGGCGAGCAGCGGCGGCACCGGGATGCGGACGATGGCCGCGTCGATGCACGGGTGGGGGTCGTCGAGGTCGACCCGGAACGTCCGCTCGGCGGGCAGGTCGACGTCGGTGACGTGGAAATGGTGGCTCCCGGTGCCGCACAAGCCCGAGACCGTCCACGTGTCCTCGATCACCACCTCGTCGGGGGCGAACACCGCGCCCCGCAGCTGGGGGACGCCGTCCACGAGGCCCTCCAGGCAGTTGCCCCACAACCAGTCGGCGTGCTCGCAGCCGCTGGCGAACGACCACCGGCCCGACACCCGGTAGCCGCCGTCGGCGGCGGCGATCTGGCCGGTCGGGTTGAAGACGCCGGCCACGATCACGTCCCGGTCGCCGCGGAACAGCTCGTCGAACGTCTCCCGGGGGAGCTCGGCCAGGTCGACCCAGGCCCCGGCCCCGATCATCGCCGTCCAGCCCACGGACGCGTCGGCCCGGGCCAGCGCCTCGAACACCCGCAGGGCGGCGGGCAGGTCGGCCCCGAGGCCCCCGTGGGACGGGGGCAGGAGCAGCCGGAAGCAGCCGGCGGCGACCAACCGGTCGAGCAGGTCCGGCGGGACCCGGCGGGCCGCCTCGATCTCGGCGGCCCGCTCGGCGAGGGTCGGCGCCAGGGCGCGGACGGCCGCCAGGACGGCGGCGGAAGTGGTCGGGGTCCGGTCGACGAGCGTCATGGGTCCTGTATCGCCCGCCGGCGGCCCCCGCCGCATCGCCCGGAGCGACCATTTCCTCGGCGGGGTGGCGTGGTGCGGACGCACCACGCCACCCCCGCCGACTGTCGGACCGGCTATCGGACCAGGTCGTGCTCGTAGGCGTAGGCGGTCGCCGCGGCCCGGGAGGAGAGGCCGAGCTTCGAGAAGATGTTCTGCAGGTGACGCCCGACCGTGTGCTCGCTGATGACGAGGGCGGCCGCGATCTGGCGATCGGTGCGGCCCGCCGCCACCTGGCACAGCACCTCGCACTCGCGGGCCGTGAGGCCGCCGGGGCGGGCCGGGCGGGGGACGGGTCCGCCCCGAAGCTCGGCCAGGGCCGGGCGGGCGCCCAGCTCCTCGAACACGGCGGCGGCCGCGGCCAGCTCGAGGTCGGCGGCATCGCGGTCGCCGAGCGCCCGGCAGGCCCGCCCGACGCCGACCCGCGCCCGGGCCGCGTCGTAGGGCATGCCGAGGTCCCGCCAGCCGGCGGCGGCCCGGCGGAAGGCGGGCAGCGCGCCGGCGGCGTCGCCGGCGGCCAGCGCCACCGCCCCGGCGGCGTAGGCCACCAGCGCGTCGAGCAGCGGGGCGTCGGCGCCGGCGGCCAGCGCCGTCAGCTCCTGGGCCGCCGACCGGGCGGCGTCGAGGTCGTGGGCGGCCAGCATGATCTCGACGCAGGCGGCCAGCATCGGGGCGTGGGTGAACTGGCCTCGGCTCTCCCCCACGGCTCGGCGGATGGCGGCCACCGCCGCCCCGACCTGCCCCTGGGCCAGGCGGAGCAGCGCCAGGCCCGGGGCCGGCTCGACGCCGTGCCGGCTCGCGGCCCGGTAGGCCCGCTCGGCCTCGACCGCCTCGCCCCGGAGGCGGTGGAGCTCGCCCCGCTGGTGCAGCGCCGTGCCGAGCGCCGGGTGCTCGGGCTCGGACAGGTGCTCCTCCGCCCGCTCGGCGGCGGACCGGGCGTCGGCCCAGGCGCCGTGCGCCAGCAGGACCTGGGAGCGGTGCACGAGGCACTGGCCCCGGTAGGGCACCAGGTCGGGCTGGGCGGCGCACCACCGGTCGAGCGCCGCGGTCCACTGGGCGGCCCGGCGCAGGTCGTAGGCCGCCATGCAGGCCTCGATGACCGCGCAGTAGACGATGCCAGCCACCAGGGGTGCCACCTCGCCCGCGGCCACGGCCACCATGGCCTCGTCCAACAGCCGCATCCCCCCAGCCACCTCGCCGGCCGCCAACGCGGCCTCGCCGCTGCACAGCAGCCCGAAGGCGAGCAGCTCGCGGTCGTCGGACCGCCGGGCCACGGCCACGACCTCAGCCGCCGCCGCGCCGGCCGTCGCCGCGTCGCCGGCATCTATGGCCCCCATGCACGCCACGACGCGGAGGTAGCCGCGGGCCGCGCAGTCGCCGCCGGCGTCGGCCACCAGCCGCTCGGCTCGGGCCAGCCAGCCGCTGGCCGGCGCGCCCTCGCCCCGCAGCAGCAGCCCGAAGCCCAGCCAGAAGGCGCACAGGGCCGCCCGGGCGGCGTCGCCGCCGGCGGTCCAGGCGAGGTGGGCCCGTTCCCAGGCCCGGACGCTGTCGTCGTCCCGCCCGGCCAGGTGGGCGGCGACGGCCAGCCGCTCGAGGTCCTCCCCCGCCAGCTCGCCCCGCTCGTCGGGCTCGGCGAGGAGGGCGTGGGCCTCGGCCCACGCCTGGCGAGCGAAGGCCTCGCGACCCCGGTCGACCGCGCCGGTCACCCTCACAGTCTCCCCCACCGGCGGACGCCGGCCACCCCTGGTGGTTCCGCCGACCGTCCGTCTAGCGTTGGGGCACGGTTCGATTCCGTGCTGCGCGGTGACAGCCCGCACGTTTCGCCGACGGCGGAACAACCCGGTGGAACTCCGGGGCCAACGGTGCCAGCCCGCTCTCCGAGGACGGCGGTGCGCCCTCCTCGCGCTGTGTTCTCGCGTGATCGGAGGTCAGGGCTGTGTTCACAGGACGTGTTGTCGAGGTCGGGACGGTCGTCGAGGCCGGAGCCCGCCTGGCCGTCGCGGCCCCGAAGGTGGCCGCCGGGCTGGAGCCGGGCGCGTCGGTGTGCGTCGCCGGCGTGTGCTTCTCGGTCGTGGCGCTCGACGGCGACCGGGTGGTGGTCGACGTGTCGGCCGAGACCGCCCGCCGGTCGCGGGCGACGGAGCTGGCGGTCGGCGACCGGGTCAACCTCGAACCGCCGCTGCGGCTGGGCGACCGGCTCGACGGCCACCTCGTCCAGGGCCACGTCGACGCGGTCGGCAAGGTGACGAAGGTCGAGGCCGAGGGCGCCGGCGGACGGCGGGTGTGGATCCGGCCGCCGACCCGGTTCCTGAACGAGATCCGGGCCAAGGGATCGGTGGCCGTCGACGGCGTCAGCCTCACGGTGGCCGAGGTGGTGCGCGACCGCTTCTCGGTCGCCCTCATCCCCCTCACCCTGGCCGAGACCACGCTCGGGCAGCTCGACGTCGGCGACCGGGTCAACCTCGAGTCCGACCTGGTCGTCCGGGCGGCCGGCGAGGTGCACGGCGCCGCCCGGCTGGTGGTCGAGCGCACGCTGGCGTCGCTGCCGTGGGCCGGCGAGCTGCGGGGGCCGGCCGGCGTCGAGAAGGCGGCTGCCCAGCTGGCGGCGGGCGGCGGCGTGCTGGTCTACGACCCCGACCGCGAGGGCGAGGCCGACGTCGTGTTCGCCGGCTCGATCCTGAGGCCCGAAGCGTTCGTCTTCCTCCTGACGCAGGCGTGCGGCCACACGACCGTCCCCTGCGACCGCGAGCGCCTCGACCGGCTCGAGATCCCGCCCATGCCGGGCGCCGGCGACCGCCACGGCACCAGCTACCACGTGTCGGTCGATTTGGCGGCTGGCGACGGCACCGGCGTGTCGGCCCCCGAGCGGGCGGCGACGGTCCGGCGGCTCGCCCACCCCGACGCCCGCCCCGAGGACTTCCTGCGCCCCGGCCACGTGTTCCCGCTGGCCGGCCGCCCGGGCGGGCTGGCCGAGCGGCGGGGCCACACCGAGGCGGCGCTGGCCCTGTGTGCGGCCGCCGGGCTGCCGACGGTGGCGGCCATCTGCGAGGTGATGGGGCCAGACGGCCACATGCTGTCGGGCAGCGCCGTCGAGCGGTTCGCGCTGCGGTGGGGCCAGCCGCTGCTGAGCATCGACGAGCTGGCCCGGCACCTCTAGGGCGTCGACTCCGTCGACGGCGGCTCCGTCGACGGCGGCTGTGTCGACTCCGAAGCGCCTGGCGCCCGGGGCGGCCCGGGCGCCAGGCCCTCGGCCACCGGCAGCGCCACCTCGATCTCCTCGAACGTGACCGAGCCCCCGAGCCGCGGCTGGGCGTAGGCGACGGTCGTGGCGACGAGCTGGAGCGCCAACCGGCTGGACGGGGTCACTGCGTGGGCGACCACCTCGAGCGGGACCTCGGTCGTGTGCTCCTCGCCGTCGAGGGTCACGGGGATCGGCGTGATCTGGTTGCCGACGGTCAGGCCGGTGGCCTGGTCGACGAGCTGGGCGAACACCCGGGTCGGCCGGTCCCCGTCGCCGGGCGTCCCCTGGTAGGTGAGCGCCAGCTCGGGAGCCCCCACGACCAGAGCCGGCTCGTCGGGCGCCGGGATCGGGACCGTCACGGCGTGGGCCGCCGGGGCCGGGGTCACCGGCAGCACGAGCGACCGCAGGAGGTCGGCGTCGCCGGCCGGCGGCGGGGGCGGGTCGGTGAGCGGGCCCGCCCCGCCCCCGGCCACCAGCGGGAGCGTGCCCGAGCCCCGAGCGGTGATCGGCGTCCCGGTGGGTGGCGGGTAGCCGTCGGCCGCGTACGTGCGCCCGGCCTGGTCGACGAACGAGAAGGCGGGGCCGGTGTCGACGTCCTGGTCGCCGTGCACCCACCGGTCGAGCCAGGCCATGGCGGCCCGCTGGACCCGCTCGGTGTCGTCCGCGTGGGTCAGGCACGTGCCGTGGCCCCCGCAGTGCCAGAGCATCGCCACGGGCACGCCGTTGTCGCGCAGGATGCGGTAGTTGGTGATCGCCTCGTCGAGCGTGAACAGCGTGTCGACCGTGCCGTGGACGAGCAGCGTCGGAGCCGTCACGTCCTCGACCAGGTCGCCCGGGCCCCGCTCCTCGAACCACTCGGCGTCGGCCGGGGCGATGGCGCCGGTCTCGTTCATCGCTCGCGTGGCCCGCGCGACGTGGGGGTCGACCGGGGCGTCGGCCGCCACCCCGGCCAGGAGGTTGCCCCAGCCGGTCTTGGGGGTGTCGGCCTTGTAGAGGCTGGTCCGCAGCGAGTGCCACGCCACGAACGGCACCAGCGCGTCGACCCGGCAGTCGGCGGCGGCCGTGACCAGCTGGATGCCGCCGCCGTAGGAACCGCCGATCATGCCGACCCGGGGGTCGCCCTCGCGGTCGAGCTGGACCCCGGACCGGGCCGCCACCCAGTCGATCAGCACCTGCACGTCGCGGCCTTCGGCGTCGGGGCTGTTGACCTGGACCGTGCCCTCCGACTCGCCGAACCCCCGGGGGTCCCAGGTCAGCACGTGGAAGCCGTGCCGCTGCAGCCGGGTGATGCTGGTGGCGCCGAACGCCTCGGACGAGGCGGCGTCGGTGGCGCCGGGCTGGCCCCAGCCGGGGCCCATGAGGATCACCGGCGCCGGGTCGCGGGGCGTCGCCCCGGGGAGCGGGAACCAGTGGGCCCGGATCCGGGTGCCGTCGAACGAGGTGATGTCGCGGTCGGCGTGCCGGCCGGGGACCCGCGCCGCCTCGGGGGCCGGGGCGGGCGCGCGGTCGCAGGGGCGCTCGCCGGGCTCGGCCGACGGCGCGGCGTCGTCGCCGCCGGGCCGGTCGCCGTCCGAGCTGGAGCCCGAGCAGGCGACGCTCGAGGCCGCCAGCGCCGCGGCGAGCAGCGCGGCTCCGACCCACCTCCGGCCTCGCCGCATCGATCCCCTCCTGAGTCCTGGCCGGTCCGTGGCCGCTCGGCCGGGCGGCCTGGCCGCCTGAACACCTAGCAGCGGGCCGGTGACCCGGCAACACACCCTGGTCCGGAGCGCCGCCGGGCGTGTGGCGGTGCCGATGGCGCGGGACGGCGGGCGGGACGCCGCCCCGTGCGGAAGACTGTGGGCGCCGTGCCGACGCGCATCTTCCTGCTGGACGACCACGAGGTGGTCCGGCGCGGCCTGCGCGACCTGCTCGACGCCGAGGACGACCTCGAGGTGGTCGGCGAGGCGTCGACGATGGAGGAGGCCCTCCGTCGCGTGCCGCCGACCCGTCCCGACGTCGCCATCCTCGACGTCCGGCTGCCGGACGGGAACGGCGTCGAGGCGTGCCGCGACATCCGCGCCGCCCACCCCGAGGTCCACTGCCTCATCCTCACCTCGTTCTCCGACGACGAGGCGCTGTTCGACTCGATCATGGCCGGCGCCGCCGGCTACCTGCTCAAGCAGATCCGCGGCCCCGACCTGGTCGACAGCGTGCGCCGGGTGGCCGCCGGCCAGTCCCTGCTCGACCCCACGCTGACGGCCCGGGTTCTGGACCGGCTGCGCCGCCCGCCCGAGGAGGATCCCCAGTTGGCCCGACTCACCGCCAAGGAGCGGGAGATCCTCGACCTGCTGGCCGAGGGGCTGACCAACCGGCAGATCGGCGAGCAGCTGTACCTGGCCGAGAAGACGGTCAAGAACTACGTGTCCAACCTGCTCACCAAGCTGGGCATGCACCGGCGCACCGAGGCGGCCGTCT
>DATCLS010000066.1:0-43107 GCA_036563805.1 Acidimicrobiales bacterium
GGTGGGCCGTGAGGGATTCGAACCCCCGACCCCCTGCGCGTCATGCAGGTGCTCTAGCCAACTGAGCTAACGGCCCGGTGGAGAAGGCAACCTAGCACACCCGCGAGCGATCCCCGACCGCCCGCCGGCACGTGGTGACGCGGGGCGGAACCTGTACCCTGGCGCCGCTGCCGCTTTCCTTTCCGGAGGATCCTCCGCTGGCCGAGAACACTCCTGATCCGATCTCTCCCGAGCTCGCACCGTTCGTCGCGCACGCGCGCGCTGATCTCGAGCAGGCGACCGAGGGTCTCGAGGCGCACGAGGCCATCGCCCACCTCGAAGCGACGATGGTCCGCGCCGAGGTCGAGGCGTCCCGCCTCGGCTTCCGGTTCCCGCCCCCCGAGCTCGAGCTCGAGCAGGGCACGCCGGGCGACGGCACCAGCCCGGTCGTGGTCATCCAGCGGCTGGCCGAGCCCGAGGGCTGAGCCGAGGTCCCGAGGCCCCGGGACGGAGCCGGCGGGGTCGAGCCCGGCTCGGCCCACCGCGCCCGGCGACGCCGAGACGCGGCTGCACGCCGCGGCCACCGGACCCCGACGCCGCGCCGCCCGACACAACCCGGGCGATCCCGGCCCCGGCCGGGCCTGCGCCGGCCCGCCACCGGCGACCGCCCGCGACCCGGCCTACAGGTTCCCGCGAGCTGCCTGCGCCCGTTCGATGGCCTCGAACAGGGCCTTGAAGTTCCCCTCGCCGAACCCGCGCGCCCCCGCCCGCTGGATGATCTCGAAGAACACGGTCGGGCGGTCACCGAGGTTCTCGGTGAAGATCTGCAGCAGGTAGCCGTCGGCGTCGCGGTCGACGAGGATGCCGTACTCGGCGAGCTCGTCCCACGGCAGGTCGACGCCGCGCATCCGCTCCCGGGCGTCGTCGTAGTACTCGGGCGGCACGTCGAGGAACCGCACGCCCCGCGCCCGCAGCTGGCCCACGGTGGACACGATGTCGGGCGTGTGCAGGGCGATGTGCTGGACGCCCGGCGACCGGTAGTAGTCGAGGTACTCCTCGATCTGGCTCTTGCGGCGGCCGTCGGCCGGCTCGTTGATGGGGAGGACGACCTTGTCGTGGTTCCAGACGACCGTCGACATGAGCGCCGAGTACTCGGTGGAGATGTCCTCGTCGCTGAAGTGGACGAGCCGGTCGAAGCCGAGGACGTCCTCGTAGTAGTGGACCCAGCTCTCCAGGCGCCCCCGCTCGACGTTGCCGACGATGTGATCGAACCGGTCGAGGCCGACGGGCCCGCCGGCCGGCTGGGGCACGGTGGCCCCGACGTAGCCGGGAGCGAACGTCCCGTGGTAGCCGGACCGGTCGAGGAACGTGTGCACGGTCTCGCCGTAGGTGCGGATGGCGGCGTGGCGGACGACGCCGTCGTCGTCCTCGTCCTCGTCCGGCGGCCGCTCGGGCAGCGCGCCCCGGCGCAGGGCGGCGTCGTAGGCGGCGGCCGCGTCGTCGACCAGGAAGCACACGTCGCGCACGCCGTCACCGTGCAGGCGCACGTGCTCGGCGATCGGCGAGTCGGGCGACAGGGCGCCGGTGATCAAAAATGTGATTCGACCCTGCCGGAGGACGTGCGACACTCGATCGCGGCGGCCGGTCTCCGGGCCCGCGTACCCCACGATGTCGAAACCGAAGGCCGAGGCGAGAAAACCGGTGAACGCACGGGCGTTGCCGACCCACCACTCCACGTGGTCAATGCCGCGCAGCGGCGGCGGGGGCACGGTGTCCGCCTGGTCGAGCTGCGGATGCATCGCTGTCATTCGTGGTCCTCTCCCACAACTGGGCGTGGTGATCGAACGACCCCGCCAGAGCCATCTGGTCTGACCACCTAGGAAACGTCGAGCTTGTCATCCCGTCAACAGATCCCTGAAGCATTGAACAATTCGGGCAGTCCCGGCGATCCTGTGCTAGACAGCTTGCTCATGTTGCCCACGGGGATCGATGCGCTGGACGCCCGGCTCATCCGAGCCCTGTGTGAGATCCCGCGGGCCGGCGTCATGGAGCTGGCACGGCAGCTCGGCGTCGCCCGCGGCACGGTGCAGGCCCGGCTGGACAAGCTCCAGCAGCGGGGCGTCATCAGCGGCTTCGACCCCGACCTCGACCTGCGGGCGATGGGCTACGAGGTGCTGGCCTTCGTCAGCCTCGAGATCGCCCAGGGCCGACTCGACGACGTGGTGCAGCACCTGTGCGAGATCCCCGAAGTGCTGGAGATCCACTCGGTCACCGGCGCGGGCGACCTGCTGTGCCGGGTGGTGGCCCGCACCAACCGCCACCTTCAGCACGTCATCGGCCGCATCCTCGAGGTCCAGGGCATCGACCGCACGACGACCCAGATCGCGCTGACCGAGCAGCTGCGGCACCGCGTGCTGCCGCTGGTCGAGCAGGTGATCGACCACCCTCAGCGCGAAGGCGGCACGGTCGTGGCCGAGTCCGACCTCGAGGACCGCTCGGCCAGCTGACCGACCACGACGGGGCCCGGGCCGGCCGGCGGGCATGCACCAGGCCGGCCGGCGGCACGCGTCCGGCCGGCCGGACCGGTTGGCCCCGCCGGCCCGCCTACACCTCCGGGGCGAAGCCCTGGCGCAGCGTGTTCTCGGTGACCACCCGCGGGTCGAGGAACTGGAGCAGGTAGTCGGGCCCGCCGGCCTTGGAGCCGACGCCCGACAGGCCGTAGCCGCCGAACGGCTGGCGCCCCACCACCGCGCCGGTGATGTGCCGGTTGACGTAGACGTTGCCGGCCCGCAGCTCGGCCGCCGCCCGCTGGATCGACGCCGGCGACCGCGAGTAGATGCCGGCGGTCAGCGCGTAGTCGGTCGCGTTGGCCAGGGCGATCGCCTCGCCGAGGTCGCCGGCCCGCAGGACGGCCAGCACCGGCCCGAAGATCTCCTCGCGGGCCAGCGGGACCTCGGGGTCGTCGATCTCGACCACGGTCGGTGCCACGAAGTAGCCGTCGGCCGGCACCGCGTCGTGCTGGGCCACCACCCGGCCCTGGCGGGGCGCCTCCTCGATGGTGCGACGGATCCGCTTGTGGGCGTCCTCGTCGATCACGGGGCCGACCTGGGTGTGGGGTCGGGCCGGGTGGTCGATCACGAGCTGGCGGGTGGCGGCGGCCAGGCGCTCGACGACGGGCTCGTAGGCGGCGCCCACGACGATCAGCCGGCTGGCGGCCGAGCACTTCTGCCCGGCGTAGCCGAACGCCGACAGCAGCGCCCCGGGCACGGCCTGGTCGGGGTCGGCGTCGTCGTCGACGATGAGGGCGTTCTTACCGCCCATCTCGGCGATGACGCGCTTGACGTGGCGCTGGCCCGGCTGGGGGACGGCGGCCCGCTGGTTGATGGCCAGGCCGACCGCCTTCGACCCGGTGAAGGCGACGACGGCCACGTCGGGGTGCTCGACGAGCCGGGCGCCGACGACCTCGCCCAGCCCGGGCAGGAACTGGATCACGCCCGGCGGCGCCCCCGCCGCCACCAACGCCTCGACCAGGCGCCAGGCCACGAGCGGCGTCTGCTCGGCGGGCTTGAGGATCACCGGGTTGCCGGCGGCCAGCGCCGCCACCGTCATCCCGGTGGGGATGGCGAGCGGGAAGTTCCAGGGGGCGATCACCGCGGTGACGCCCTTGCCCTGGTAGACGAGGCGGTTGGTCTCGCCCGGGGGCGACTGGACGAGCGAGGCCGCGGCGGCGTCGAGGCGCAGCACCTCCCGGCCGTAGTACTCGCAGAAGTCGATGGCCTCGCACACGTCCGCGTCGGCCTGGTCCCAGGGCTTGCCCGCCTCGAAGCACTCGAGCGCCGCCAGGTCGGCCCGCCGGCGCCGCATCCAGTCGGCGGCCCGGAACAGCACGGCCGCCCGCTCGGCGGCCGGCACCCGCCGCCAGCCCTCGGCCACCTCGCGGGCCGCCGCCACCGCGGCGTCGGCCTCGGCGGTTCCGCAGGTGGCGGCCCGCGCCACCACCCGGGACGGGCGGGCCGGGTCGACGGAGGGCAGCGGGGGCAGGGCGGAGCCCGGCGGGACCCGCTCCCCCGCGATCAGCGCCGGCACGGCGAGGCCCTCGCCCTCGCCCGCCGCGGGACCGCCGGCCCCGGCACCGGCGTCGCCGGCCCCGGCACCGCGCGCCACGGCGCCGCCGTCCTCCAGGCCCACGCCGAGCTGCGCCCCGACCCGCTCCACGGCGGCCGCGAACTCGGCCCGGGTCGCCACCCGCCGCCACTCGGCCACCGGCTCGGGGCGGTGCGGCGCCGGGTCGGCCGGGTCGGTCGCGGGCCGGGGCTCGGGCGTGCCGGGCGGGGCGGGCGGCAGCTCGTCGACGTCCGGCGGGGCGAGCAGCTCGTCGAGGTCGCGCCCCTCGGCGAACCGGTGCCGCACGAACGACTCGTTGGACGTGTTCTCGAGCAGCCTCCGGACCAGGTAGGCCATGCCGGGGACCAGCTCGCCGACGGGCGCGTAGACCCGCAGGCGCAGGCCCAGGCGGCGGATGGCGGCGTGCACCGGCTCGGCCATCCCGTAGAGCATCTGGATCTCGTAGCCGTGGTCGGGGATGCCCTTCGCCCGGGCGTAGCTCACGGCGTACGCCAGCGACCGCAGGTTGTGCGACCCGAAGGCGGCCCGCACCTCGCCGTGGTGGTCGTGCAGCAGGCGGACGCACCGCTCGAAGTTGGCGTCGGTCTCAGCCTTGCGCTCGAACACCGGCACCGGCCACCCCTCGGCCCGGGCGTGCACGGTCTCGGCGTCCCAGTAGGCGCCCTTGACCAGCCGCACGGTCAGCGGCTGGGGGCGCCCGGCCGACCAGGCGATGATGTCGGCGAGGTCGTCGTAGGAGTCGCGCAGATAGGCCTGGATCACCACGCCCGCCGCCACGTCGGCGAACTCGTCCTCGGACAGCAGCTCGCGCACGAGACGGAGCGTGAGGTCCTTGGCGTCGTAGTGCTCCATGTCGACGTGCACGAACGCCCCGCGCCGGCGGGCCGCCCGGAGGATCGGCCGCAGCCGCGCCTTGGCCGACTCGAGGCCCACGTCGGCCGTGAGCGGCTCGTAGTGGGTGGCGAGGGCGCTCGGCTTCACGCTGACGTTCACCCGGGGCAGCGGGCCCAGGTCGTCGCGCTCGAGGTGGTCGTCGGGCGCCCACTGGGCGGTAGCGGCGGCCAGGGTCTCGATCAGCTCGTGGACGCGGGCGGCGTAGCGGTCGGCCTCGGCCTCGGTGACGGTCTTCTCGCCGAGCAGGTCGACCGTGAACGCCGAGCCGGACCGCCACAGCCGGTGCAGCCCCTCGGTGGCGGCCTCGGGCCCGGAGCCGACGATGAACTGCTCGGCCATGCGCCGGATGTTGCGGCGGGCGATGCGGGCCTCGACCCGGGCGCCGAGGGGCACCCGGTCGGCGATGTCGATGCCGAGGTCGAGCGCCCTGGGGACGTCGACGCCGGCGAAGTACTCGCCGATGTGGCGGGCGACGTCCTCATCGGTCGTCAGGGCCGGGAAGACATCGACGAACCGGAACAGCTGGGTCTTGAACTCGGGCCGGTCCATCGCCCAGTCCATGACCCGCTCGCTCCACCAGGACATGTGGTACACGCGGGACCGCTCGCCGGCGCCGAGCTCGGCGATCCGGCGGGCCAGCGCCTGGGTCTCGCGCTCGATTTCGCGGCCATCGCGGCCCGGATCGGCTCCCATCGCCGCAACCGTACCGCCACCTACCAGCTAGTTCGCGGGACGGACCCACGCGTTCTGCCTGAGAGGGCGTAGCCTCGTGACGCACGGTCGTCGCAGAAGGTCGTCGGCCGGCTGACACAGATAGGCAGAAGCACCATGACAGTAGGTACCGTCAAGTTCTTCAACGCGGAGAAGGGCTACGGGTTCATCTCGCGTGAAGACGGCGACGACGTGTTCGTCCACTTCTCCAATATCCAGGGGACCGGCTACCGCTCGCTCGAGGCGGGGCAATCGGTCGAGTTCGAGATCGGGCCGGGGCGGAAGGGCGACGAGGCCCAAAACGTCCGGGTGCTCTGATCCGTGTCACGGCGGCGAACCACCTTCGGGAAGCTTCAGCGCGACCGCGACAAGCAGGCGAAGGCCAAAGCCAAGATCGAACGGCGCGCCCAGCGCGCTGAGGAAGCCGAGCGGAGCAGCGATCAGCCGCCTCCGCCCGACGTCGATCAGGCCACGGTCCTGGCCCAGCTGGCCGAGCTGCACGCCGCCTTCGACGACGGCAAGATGGACCTCGAGGCGTTCGAGGCTCGACGCGACGAGCTGACGAGCCTCCTACGCATCGACTGAACGCACCACGTGGTGGGGGCCCGAACCGGGCCCCCACCCGCGTTCACTGGAGGCCTCGGGTCGCGCCGCCGTCCACGGGCAGCGCCACGCCCGTGATGAACCGGGCGTGCGTGGAGCACAGGAAGGCGACCACCGCGCCGAAGTCGGCCGGGTCGCCCACGGTGCCGACCGGCACCTGACGCCCGGCGGCCGACAGGTCGCCCCTGTACAGCTGGGCCAGGCGGTCGGTGGCGTGCAGCCCCGGCTGCACCGAGTTGACCGTGACTCCTTGGGGCGCCACCTCGGTGGCCAGGGTCTTGAGGAACCCGGTCGCCCCGGCGCGGGCGGTGTTGGACAGGATGAGCTGGGCCGCCGGCTCGCGCACCGTCGAGGACGTGATGGCGACCACCCGCCCCCAGCCCCGCTCGGCCATCGCCGGCACCGCCGCCTTGCACATGGCGACGGTGGACAGCAGGTTGAGCTGCAGGGCCGGCAGGTAGGCGTCGAGGTCGGTGGAGGCGAAGCTGCCGGGCGGCGGCCCGCCGGCGTTGGCGACGAGGATGTCGACGCCGCCGAGCGCCTCCTCGGCCTCGCGCACGAACCGCGTGGCGCCCTCGGTGCTGGACACGTCGGCCACCAGGGCGACGGCGTCGCCCCCGTCGGCCCGGATGCCGGCCGCCGCCGCCTCGGCCCGCTCGCGGTCGCGCCCGCACAGGGCGACGCGCACCCCGGCGGCGGCGAGGGCGCGGGCGCTCGCCAGGCCCAGTCCGGCCGACCCGGCCGCCACGGCGGCCCGCCGTCCGTCGATTCCCAGATCCATGGCCGGAACCTACCGCGCCCCCGCGGACCCCCAGCCCAACCGGGGTGCGGGCCGGGGTGAAGGCGGGCCGCGGGGCCGCTCCCGGCGCGTCGGGCGTGCGAGGCCGGGGTGTAGACGGCCGGGCAACGGGTAGGTAACCCTCGTGGGCACACGACTTGAAGACCCCGTACGTGTCGACGAGCGCTTCGCTCGCTACCGGGCGACGGGCGACCGAGACCTCCGCAACGAGCTGATCGAGGAGCACCGCTGGCTGGCGGTGCACTGCGCCCAGCGCTTCGCCCACAAGGGCGAGCCCCTCGACGACCTGATCCAGGTCGCCATGCTCGGGGTCCTGAAGGCCGTGGAGCGCTTCGATCCCGACTACGGCGTCGTCTTCTCGACGTTCGCCGTGCCGACGATCGTCGGCGAGATCCGTCGCCACTTCCGCGACACGACGTGGGCGGTGCACGTCCCGCGTCGCCTCAAGGACCTCCACCACACGGTGAACGTGGCGGTGACCGAGCTGGGCCAGGTGCTCGGCCGGTCGCCGACCGTCGAGGAGATCGCGGAGCGGGCCGGTGTGCCCGTCGAGGAGGTGCTGGAGACGCTCGAGGCCGGACGGTCGTACTCGCGCGTCCCGCTGTCCCCGCCCAGCGGCGAGGACGGCGAGGACGAGCCCAACCTGGGTGAGGACGACCGCCAGCTGGAGGCCGCCGAGGCCCGCCTCACCGTGAACGAGCTGATGGCCACGCTGCCCGACCGCGAGCGGCGCATCGTCGAGCTGCGGTTCATGGGCGGCATGACCCAGTCGCAGATCGCCGCCCGGGTGGGCGTGAGCCAGGTCCAGGTGTCCCGGCTGCTACGGGCCAGCCTGGCCAAGATGAACGACACGTACACCGCCACCCCCGCCGGCGCGCGCGCCGTGGGCTGACCGTGTCGACCTGCCAGCTCGTGTTCCTCGAGCACGACGCGGAGCGGGTCCAGCTCGACCTCGTGCCGCTGGAGCCCATCTCCGTCGACCGCGCCGTCGTCCCCCGCGGGACGCCGCTGACGGTCACGTTCCTACCCAACGACGACGCCCGCGCCCACGCCGAGATGGTGGCGCTGTTCGACCGGTGGGTGGACGAGGACGGCCTACTCGACGTCGGCATCGAGGTGGCGGAGGACATCGGCGGGCTGCGCTACGTGTTCACGCGCGACGACGAGCAGCTCGTCTTGGACGTCGAGGTCTAAACGCCCGCCAGATGGGGAGACTTACACCATGATCGGCTTCATCATCGCCCTCATCATCATCGGCATCATCGCCGGTTACCTCGCCCGCTTGCTCGTGCCGGGGCCGGACCCGATGTCGTTCCTCCAGACGGTCGCCCTCGGCATCGTCGGCTCCTTCGTCGGCGGCTTCCTCGGGTGGTTGATCTTCGGCGCGGACACCGACGAGGGGGCGTTCCAGGCCTCCGGGCTCATCGGATCCATCCTCGGAGCCATCGTGGCGTTGATCATCTACAACTTCGTCACCGGCTCGGGTCGCCCCCGCCGGGTCTGACGGACGGCAGAGCTCCCACGGGTGCCCCCGGCTCCGGCCGGGGGCACCGGCGCGTCCGGGGCGGGTTCGGCGGCACGGATGGTTGACGCCGACGATCTCGGGAAGCCTCCGGGCGAACCCCAGCACCAGGAGGGTGCCCCATGCAGTTCCTCACGTCCGACGAACCGAGCCGTTGGCAGCGGGCCCGCGACACGGCCCGCGACACCGCACGGTCGGCCCGGTCGACGGCCGAGGACAAGCGCCGCGCTCTGGGCCTGTTGCTCGTCCCGGTCGTGGTCGTCGCGATCGTGCTGGTCGTCCGGGCTGTGCGGACCCGATCCGCCGCCGGCGAGGAGACCGCCGAGGAGGCGCGGGACGCCTCCGGCAGCTCGCCGTCGGCGGACGGGCACCGCGAGCCCGAGCTCCAGGCGTCCGGCAACCGCACGGCGTCCTAGCCGTCCCCGGTCGCCGGACCGACGCACGGTGGCCCGCCCCAGGGGCGGGCCACCGTCGTGCCCGGGGTTCGTGGGTGGGGTCGTGGGCGGCGGGTGGGCCGGCGATCGCCGGCGTCAGCGGCCCCGGCCGTCGGTGTGGGGGTCGCGCACCGTCGTGCCCACCGATCCCCGGCCGTCGGCGTCCAGCGTCTCGCCCTCGAGCTCGGGCGCCCGCCCGCCGAGGTAGAGCGCGCCGACCGTGCCGCCGGCCAGGGCGCCGATCACGACCACGACGAGGACCCGGGCCAGCGCCGGGTCGAGGAACGGGATCAGCGCCACCGGCAACAGCACCAGGATCCCGATCGCCCCGCCCACGATCGAGCCGACCGCGAAGCCCTTGGCCTGGGCGTCGGTCATGACCGGGACCCCGGGGCCGCCCCAGGCCTGGGCGGCCTCGTCGCGCTGCTCGGCGCGCAGCTCGTCGGGCCGGGAGCCGGCGGCGTACTTGCGCCGGCCGGGCGGCGGGGCGGTGCGGTCGTCGACGGCCTTCTCGGCCCGTCTGACCATGTCGGGCTCCTCCATGCGGGGCCTCCTCGTTCTCGTCGGTGGCAGACAGCGCCGGACGGAGGCTTCCCGCCGCTCCCGGCCGCCAACCCGTCTACGGGACGGCGCCGTCGGGTAACCCTGGTTGTGTGTTGGCCGCGGACACCACCCTGACGCTCGACGCCGACGTGGTGGTCCGCCTGTTGAGCGCGGCCGTGCTGGGCGGGCTGGTGGGCGCCGAGCGGGAGGCCAGCGAGCAACCGGCGGGCCTGCGGACCCACATCGCCGTGGGCCTGGGCGCCGCGCTGTTCGGCATCGTGTCGACCCTCGGCTTCGTCGAGTTCGACGACCGGCGGGCCAACACGGTGCTCCAGGCGGACGTCACGCGTGTCGCCTCGAACGTCGTGGTCGGCATCGGCTTCCTTGGCGCAGGCGTCATCTTCCGCCAGGGCAGCTCGATCCGGAACCTGACGACGGCCGCCAGCCTGTGGACCGTCGCCGCCATCGGCCTGGCCTGCGGCGTCGGCGACGTGGGGACGGCGGGCATCGCCACGCTCGTGCTGGTGGCCAGCCTCGTGGCGCTCCGACCCATCCGGACGCTCATCCGCAAGCGCCTGGGCGGCGGCGCCGTTGAGATCCGCGTCGAGCTGGGCCGCGACCAGGACGCCGGCCGGCTGGTGGCCGAGCTGGAGCGCCTGGACGGCGTGGACGTCGAGGAGGTCCGCATCGAGCGCGCCGACGGCGCCACCGTCGTGACCGCCCGGGTCCGGGCCGGGGGCGACGGCGGCGTGCGCGCCGTCGTCACCGCGGCCAGCTCCGTGCCCGGCGTCGAGTCGGTCTCCCACAGCTGACCCGCGGGTAGGACCGTGGGTAGGACACCGGGACGACGTACGATGCCTGGTGCCGGTAGCAGGAGTTTCGTATCCGCAACCCCGCATCGCGACCTGGTGCGGGTTCAGCGCGGCGGCCCGACGGGAAAGAGTCTCCTGCCACCGCCGCAGAGGAGGGACATGGCTGACCCACGCGAGGCCCTGGTGATCTCGACCCGTTGGGGGGGATCGACCGCCCGGGTCGAGCTCGACGGCGAGCTCGACCTCTACTCCTCCCCCCGGCTCACGTCGGCGGTCGACGAGGTGCTGGAGGCGACGCCGGACGGCGTCGAGATCGACGCCAGCGGCCTGACGTTCGCGGACTCGGCCGGCCTCCGTGCCTTCCTCGTGGCCCGCAAGGACGCCGAGGCCGCCGGGGTCGAGCTGCGGCTGACCAAGGTGTCCGAGCCGGTCGACCGCGTGCTCGAGATGACCGGGCTGCGCGAGATGCTCGGCACCGCCCCGCGCTGACCCATAGGAGATCGGCCTACCGACGGGAGCGGCCGCCCCGCCCGGGTCCGCCGCTCCCGCGCGTCCATGGCTCGCCGCGGCCGCCCGGCCCGCCGCTCCCCCGCCGCCCGTGTCAGCCGACGCCGCGGCTGCGGAGGCGCTTGCGGGCCGTGAAGGCCGTGTGTCCGTCGACCTGGGCCAGCTGGTGGCCGTCGGTCACGACGTCGAGGATCTGCCGGCTCAGCGTGAGCCGGTCCTCGTCGATGCGGTCGGGTCCGGCGGACGGCGTCCGCCCCTCGACCACCAGCACGTCGTCCTCGAGGAGGAACCGCAGGCTGACCTGCCCGCCGGCGCCGATCTCCATGAGGGTGGAGCACAGCTCGTCGACCGCGATGCGGAAGTCCTCGACCTCCTCCAGCGGGAGGCCGCAGGTGGTCGCCACCCCGCTGGCCATCAGGCGGGCCAAGCGCATGTAGCGGCTGTCCGAGGGCAACGACAGCTCGATCGTCGAGTCGGCGTCCATCGTCCCTCCATCGTCTCCCTTGACCCTCATGCCCTAGGTACCCGCCGGCCGGAGGGGCTAACAGAGGGCACGAACGTCCGCGGCCTCACGAGGACAGCCGGCCGGTCAGCGGTCACGCAACACGACCAGCGCGTCGCCGCCGGGCAGCGCCCGGACGGTCGTGGACGGAGCGGCCGGCCGGTCGCCGTCGTCGGGCCGGGCGGCGTCGAGCGCCGCGGCCACCGCCGCCGCCACGTCGTCGGGCAGGACGGCCGAGAGCGGCCGGCCCACCGGGGGCTCGCGGGTCCCCAGCAGCTCGGCGGCCCCGCGGGTCACGGCGCGCACGCGCCGGTCGTCGCCGACGAGCACGACGGCCGTGTCGGTGACGCCCAGCAGGGCGTCCACGAACGTCTCCAGCCGGTCCAGCGCCTGAGTGCGATCGACGAGCTCGGTGGTGAGCCGGTCGATCTCGACCGCCGCCTCCTCGGCCCGGCTGCGCAGCTCGGCGAGCAGCGACGCGGCCTCCTCGAGGTCGGCCGGCCGGGTGGGGGCGTCGGTGGCGTCCTCGGTCATGGCGATCGCACAACGCAGGCTTCGGTCGGCACGCGACACGCCTACCCGGGGTTCGGCCCGCCCATCCGTGTCGGTCCGAGTCCTTCCGTGTCTAGGGCCGGCTCGGCGCGGGAAGGCTCGCGAGGTGGGGTCCGTCACCGTGCGCCGCGAACTGAGATCGGGCCGGCGCGCCCTCCGGACGCTGGGCGAGGCGACCGTCCGGGCCCAGACCGTGCTCACGGCCCCGACCGACCCCGTCGACCGGCGCTGGCTGGCCGGCTCGGCGCGCCGCATCGCGGTCGACCCCGACTTGTGGGCCATGCACGTGCACTACGCCCGCCACGGCGACCCCGAGGCGCTGCAGGTCCTGGTCGACCGCTACCGGCCGCACGCCGAGACCCAGGCCCGGCGGCACTACCGCCGGGGCGAGCCCATCGACGACCTCACCCAGGTGGCGATGGAGGCGCTGCTGCTGGCGCTCCGCCGCTTCGACCCCGAGCGTCGCAAGCCGTTCCTGGCGTTCGCCAAGCCGACGATCGTCGGCTCGCTCCGCCGACACTTCCGCGACGCCGGTTGGGCGATCCGTGTCCCCCGCCGGGTCCACGAGCTGGCGTCGCCGGTCCGGGACGCCCAGGAGCTGTTGACCCACGACCTGGGCCGGCAGCCGACGCCGGCCGAGGTGGCGGACTTCGTGGGCGTCGACGAGAAGGAGGTGCTCGACGCCCTCGCCGCCGGGGAGGCCCGGATGACGTCGTCGCTCGACGCCACCGACCCCACCACCGGCGTGCAGGCCGAGCAGCTGATCGGCCGGCCCGACCGGGGCTTCGCCGGCATCGAGAACCGGACCGCGCTCCGGCAGAGCATCAAGCTGCTGTCGGCCGACGACCGCGAGCTGCTCAACCTGTACTTCGTCGAGGAGCGCACGCAATCGGAGATCGCCAAGGTCCTGGGCTGCAGCCAGATGCAGGTGTCCCGCCTGCTGCGCAAGGCCGTGCGCCGCCTGCGGCGCCACATGATCGGCCTGTGAGCCGCCGGCGCGGGCGGTGAACGTCCGCGGCTGGCCCGTCGCCCCGCGGCCCGGCCCGTCGCCCTCGAGGACGATGCGCAATCATCCCCCGGTCGGAGGCGCCCGCGGGGCCGGCGGCCGTAACGTCGCGTCCGTGCGCGAGCGATCGCTGTGGCTGCGCCGGGGCGAGCCGAGGTGGAGCCCCTACCTGCTGGACGGGTTCCTCGGCCTCGGCGTCGGCGGCGCGCTCCTCGTCGCGTTCTTCCTCGCGCCCCGCACCCCGGAGTTCCCCCGCGAGACCGACGCCCTCGGTGTGACGCTCACGGTGCTGGCGTGGATGCCGCTCGTCTTCCGGCGGCGGGCGCCGGTCCCCGTGCTGATCGTGACCGGCGTGGCGGCCAGCGCCGCCTACGCCCTCGGCTACCCCGACGTGGGGCACGGCTTCGGCCCGATGGTCGCCCTCTACACGGTGGCGACGCGCGGCGAGCGGCGGGTGACGCTGGCGGCGGTGGGCGGCGCCGTCGCCGCCAACCTCGGCGCGGTGCTCTGCGTCGACGTCGAGGCCCCGTACGCGGTGGCGGCCGCCAGCATCGCCGTCGCGGTCGGCGCCGCCGCCCTGGGCGACCGCAAGCACGTGCGCCAGGCGTACGTCGAGCAGCTCGAGCTGCGGGCGGCCGAGCGCGAGCGCGAGCGCCTCGAGGCCGCCCGGCGGGCCGTCGACGCCGAGCGCACCCGCATCGCCCGCGAGCTGCACGACGTCGTGGCCCACGCCATGAGCGTGGTGGCCGTGCAGTCGGGCGTCGGCGCCCACGTCATCGACGCCCAGCCCGGGTCGGCCAAGCGCATCCTCGAGACCATCAACGACACGAGCCGGGCGGCGCTGGCCGAGATGCGGCGCCTGCTCGGCGTCCTGCGCGACGGGTCCGGCGACGACAGCGGCGACGACCTGGCGCCGGCGCCGGGCCTGCGCGCCCTCGGCGACCTCGCCGTCCGCGTGACCGAGGCCGGCGTCCCGGTCGAGGTCCGCGTCGAGGGCGAGCCGGTCGCCCTGCCCGCCGGCGTCGACCTGGCCGCCTACCGCATCGTCCAGGAGGCCCTGACCAACGTGCTCAAACACGCCGGCCCCGCCCGGGCCACCGTCACCGTCCGCTACGACGACGACGCCGTCCACCTGACCGTCACCGACGACGGCCGGGGCGCGGCGACCGGCACGGACGCCGTCCCGGCCGCCGCCCCGGCGACCGCCGGCGCCGCCCGGGTCGCCGCCCGCAACGGCGGCGACGGTCGCGAGGGCCGCGACCGGCACGCACACGACCGCCACGGGCACGACCGGCCCGGCGACCGCCGGCGCGACGCCCCCGGCGACCTGGCGCCGCCGCCCGCCCGGCCCGGGCACGGCATCGTCGGCATGCGCGAGCGCGCCGAGCTGTACGGCGGCTCGCTGACGGCCGGGCCCCGGCCGGGCGGCGGGTTCCGGGTCCGGGCCACGCTCCGCCTCGACGCCCCGGTGGGCACGGCGTGACGGCGGGCGCGACGGCCGACTCGCCGGGCGAGACCCCCGGCGGCGGCTCCGACACGTCCCCGGGCCGCGCCGGTGCGGCGGACGGCGCCCGCATCCGGGTCCTGCTCGCCGACGACCAGGCCCTGGTGCGGGCCGGGTTCCGCCTGCTCATCGACTCCGACCCCGGCTACGAGGTGGTGGGCGAGGCCGGCGACGGCGCCGAGGCGGTGGCGCTGGCCCTCGAGACCCGGCCCGACGTCGTGCTCATGGACATCCGGATGCCGGGCGTCGACGGCATCGAGGCCACCCGGCGGATCGCCGCCGACGAGCGGGCGGCCGGCGTGCGGGTCCTCGTGCTCACGACGTTCGACCTCGACGAGTACGTGTTCCGGGCGCTGCGGGCCGGCGCCAGCGGGTTCCTGCTCAAGGACACGCGGCCCGCCGAACTGCTGAGCGCCATCCAGGTGGTGGCGGCCGGCGACGCCCTGCTCGCCCCGAGCGTCACCCGGCGGGTCATCGCCGAGTTCGCCAACCGGCCCGAGCCGGCGCCGGTGCGGGGCGGCGACGATGCCCTGGCGGCCTTGACCGACCGCGAGCGCGAGGTGCTGGCGCTGATCGGGCGGGGGCTGTCCAACGCCGAGATCGCCGAGCACCTGGTGGTCGGCACGGCCACGGCCAAGACGCACGTGAGCCACATCCTGGCCAAGCTGAACGCCCGCGACCGGGCCCAGTTGGTCGTCATCGCCTACGAGACCGGGCTGGTCACGCCGGGCCGGGCGAGCTGACACCGCCCCCGGTCGGGCCGGCGGCCCGCCGGGTCGGTGGAGGCCACCGGGTCGGTCGAGGCGCGCCGGGACCCGGCCCCTTATCCCGGGCCCGGCGAGCGGGTACGCGACCCGCATGAGCGAACCCGACGAGGCCGAACAGCCCGAGCGCGACGAGGAGGCGGAGGTGCGGCGCGAGACCGAGGCCGCCCGCCAGCGCGCCGAGGAGGAGATCGAACGGGCCCGCCGGAAGGGCCGCGACGACGCGTGACGGCGTGTGACGGCGTGGCGGGCGCCCCCAGGCGGGACCGCGGGCGGGTGGTCCCGGCGGCCCCGGCGCCGGGACCACCCGCCCGCGGTCGTCGAGGGGGTGGGCTGGCTCCCGGCTAGAGCTTGGCCAGCACCGCGTCGGCCGAGCTGGCCTCGAGCCCGGGACCGGACTCCAGCAGCAGCTCCTTGATCACGCCGTCCTCGATGATGGCGGCGTAGCGCTGCGAACGGGTGCCGAGGCCGAAGCCCGAGCCGTCCATCTCCAGGCCCATGGCCGCGGTGAACTCGCCGTTGCCGTCGGCCAGCATCGTGACCTTCCCGTCGACGTTCTGCGACGCGCCCCAGGCGCCCATGACGAAGGCGTCGTTCACCGCCAGGCAGGCGATCGTGTCGACGCCCTTGCCCTTGATGTCCTCGGCCCGGAGCACGAAGCCCGGCAGGTGGTGGTCGGAGCAGGTGGGGGTGAACGCGCCGGGCACCGCGAACAGCACGACCTTGCCCGAGCCGAGCACCTCGCCGCTCTGCACGGGCTTGGGGCCGTCGTCGGTCATCGTCATGAGCTTCACGTCGGGGATGCGGTCGCCGACCTTGATCGCCATTGATCCTCCAGATGAGGGTTGAGTCTTCGGGCTCGCCGATTCGGCTCGATACTGCCCGATGCCGGCGCCGGGCCACACATGCGGCCGGGCCCTACGGACGGGCCGGGCCCTACGGACGGGGCGAACCGACGGGCGGCGGCCCGCCCGGCACGGGGCGGCGGCCCGCCCGGCGCGGAACACGAGCGCCGCGTGCGTGGTTGCACGTCGGGTGAGCGATTCGTTCGTCCCGCTGTCCGTGCTCGACCTGGCCGTCGTCGGCGAGGGTTCGTCGCCGGCCCAAGCCCTGCGCGCCTCCGTCGACCTCGTGCGCGAGACCGAGGCGCTGGGCTACCGCCGCTACTGGGTGGCCGAGCACCACAACATGCCCGGCATCGCCAGCTCGTCTCCCCCGGTGCTGCTGGCGCACCTGGCGGCGGCGACCGAGTCGATCCGCGTGGGCTCGGGCGGCGTGATGCTGCCCAACCACGCGCCGCTGGTGGTGGCCGAGCAGTTCGGGATGCTCGAGGCGCTGCACCCGGGCCGGGTCGACCTCGGCATCGGCCGGGCGCCCGGCACCGATCCGGTGACCGCCCAGGCGCTGCGGCGCCGGCCCGGGCCGCCGACCGCCGACGACTTCCCCGACCAGCTCGCCGACCTGCTCGGGTTCTTCGACGGCTCGTTCCCCGAGGGCCACCCCTACCGCACGATCACGGCCGTCCCGGGCCTCGGCTACCGGCCCGCGCTGTGGCTGCTCGGGTCCAGCGACTACAGCGCCCAGGTCGCCGGCTATCTCGGCCTGCCCTTCTCGTTCGCCCACCACTTCGCGGCCGGCAACACGCTGCCGGCCATCGCCGCCTACCGGCGGGCGTTCCGGCCCTCAGCCGAGCTCGACCGGCCCTACGTCATGCTCGGCGTCTCGGTGGTGTGTGCGGAGACCGAGGAACGGGCCCGGTGGCTGGCCGGCCCCGGAGCGCTCGCCTTCCTCCGGCTCCGCAGCGGTCGCCCCGGCCGCTACCCCACCCCGGAGGAGGCGGCGGAGTACCAGTTCACGCCGACCGAGCGCCAGCTGCTCGACCGCTGGCGGCGCTCGCACGTGATCGGCGACCCCGACACCGTGCGGGCCGGCCTCCAGGAGCTCGTGGACCGGACCGGCGCGGACGAGCTGATCATCACGACGATGACCCACGCGCCGGAGGACCGGCTCCGGTCGTACCAGCTCGTCGCCGAGGCGGTTGGGCTGCCGGGCGCCGCGCGGCGCGCGAGCGAGTCCGTCTGAACACCACTCTCCGCAGTTAGAGTCGTGCGGAACGGCCTGACCCAGGAGGTGACCGGTGGCGGAGCCGCTGGCCTACCGTTGCGCGATCGAGTCGCTCCGGCGCGACGAGCCGCTGGCCGGCACGGCCTGGTTCGCCCAGCGTTGGCTCGTGGTCGAGCAGCCGGGCTCGTGGGGCGCCGAAGCCGTGACGCAGAGCTACCTCGACCCCGAGGTGGGCGCCGCCCTGGTGGCGGCCGCCGACCGGGCGGGCGTGCGGGTCCTGCTGGCGCGCCGCCCGGGCTGGGGGCCGGCCGGCGGCACCCGGCGGGTCCATCTCGTGCACGCCGGCGTCGAGACCCAGTGGGTCGAGCACCTCGACGTGGGCATGGGCGACGACTCCCGGCTCCTCGGGATCGACCTGCGGGCGCTGGCCTTCCCCGATCCCCCGGGCCTCGGCACGCCCGGGCCCGACCCTCTGGTCCTGGTGTGCACGAACGGCCGCCGCGACCCGTGCTGCGCCGACTTCGGCCGGCCGGTGGTGCGGGCGCTGGCCGCGGCCGGCGTCCCCGACGTGTGGGAGGCGTCGCACTTCGGCGGCGACCGCTTCGCCGGCAACGTGCTGTGCCTCCCGGCCGGGATCTACTTCGGCCGGGTCGACGCCGCGACGGCGGTCGAGCTGGTCACCGACTACCGGCGGGGCCTGATCGACCTGGAGCGCTACCGGGGCCGCAGCTGCCACCCGCCCGTCGTCCAGGCCGCCGAGGTCCACGCCCGCCAGGAGCTCGGTGAGCGCCGGATCGACGGCATCACCGTGCTCGACAGCGAGCCCCGCGACACCGGGCACGTGATCGTGCGCCTGCAGCAGCGCGACGGCCGGGCCATCGAGGTGGTCGTCGACCGGAGCGCCGACGAGCCGGCGCCGCTGACGTGCAACGCCACGGCGCTCGAGCGGCCGTGGCGCTACCTGGTGCGCGCCGCCCGCCCGGTCTGACCGCGGTCGCGCGGTCGACGCTCGGGACCGGGTCGGACCACGCGTCAGGGCGCCCGGGGCGGGTCGTCGGCCGGGTGGCCGGCCTCCAGGTCGGCCACGTCGCCCAGGCGCAGCGTCGCCGGCCGCGGGGCGCCGGGCGGACGCGCCGCCACCGGCTCCCCCACCAGGCAGGCGTGGTCGCCGCCCACGTCGAGCAGCGCCAGCCTCCGGAGCACGACGTGGCCGGCGGCGTCGGCCAGCAGCGGCGCCCCGCCGGGCCCCTCCTCCCAGGCGCAGGCGACGAACTTGTCGACCTCGTCGCCGGTCTCGGCCCCGAACAGCGCGGCCAGGTCGCGCTGGTGGCGGGCGAGCAGGTGGACGGCCACGTGGTCGGCTCGCGCCGCCACCTCGTACGTGCGATTGGCCTTGGACAGCCACACCGCGTACTGGCGGGGGTGGATGCTGCACTGGGAGTGGAAGCCGACCAGGCAGCCGTCGCGCTCGCCGCCGGCGGCCGCGGTCACGACGACCATGGCGCCGTCGAGAGCCTGGACGACCGCGTCGGCGGCGCGGCCGGTGTCGTCGTCGCCGGCACCGACGTCGCCGTCGCCGGGCTCGGCCGTACGCCGTGAAGAGGAGGTCACTGCCCTACCGTGCCAGGCCCGCCGGCCCGACGCCGAACGGCCCGGGGCCGCGCGGCCCGGCGGCGGGCCCGCCCCGCCACCGCGCGTGGCTACCGCGTGGGCCGAGCCCCGCCTGCGCCGGTACGGTGGACGCCGAGGACAGACCGGGGAGAGCGCTGGGGGCGTGGGACCATCCGCCCCCTGGGGCTCGCCGAGGGGGGAGACTATGGGGGTATGGAGATCGTCGGCGCGGACGCGTTGGCCACGGGGGGTGGGCGGTTCGCGCTGCATCCCCCGGTCACCGGACGGCCCACCCGCCTGATCGGCCGCTGCGCAGGGAGGCGATCGGCATGACGCCCGAGCACGCCGCCGTCCCGCTCCCCCCGCCCGGGCCTCTCCCCGGCCCCGGGCCGGCGCCGAAGGCCGCGGGCCCGCCCCGGCCCGCCGCCCGCCTGCGGCCGGTCACGACCGCCGCCGACCTCGACCGGGTCGGTCGCATCGCCGTTCTCCGAGCCCTGCCGGGCATCGGCGACATGGTGTGCGCCGTCCCCGCCCTGCGGACGCTGCGCCGCCGCTTCCCCGACGCCCGCATCGGGCTCGTCGGGCTGTGGTCCAGCCGGTGGATGCTCGACGCCTACCCCGCCTACGTCGACGAGCTGCTGCCCATCGACGGCCTGCCCCTGCTGTGCCCGCCCCCGTCCGACGTCGAGGGGGCGCTGGCCGCCTTGGCCGAGGCCCGGCGGCAGCGGTTCGACCTGGCCATCCAGCTCCACGGCGACGGCTCGCTCAGCAACCTGGTCACGAGCATGATCGGCGCCCGCCGGTCGCTCGTGTACCACCGGCCCGACCAACCGGCCCCCGAGGGGGCGCTGGCGGTGCCCTACCCCGACCGGGGCCACGAGGTCGTCCGCCTGCTCGAGCTGGTCGACCGGCTGGGCGTCGTCGGCGAGGCCCACCTCGAGCCGCCCGACCCCGCGGCCTGCGCCCGGGGCCGGGCGCTGGCCGCCCAGCTCCGGGTGCCGGCCCAGGGGCTCGTGATCCTCCACCCCGGGGCGTCCGACCCGCGGCGCCGCTGGGCGGTGGACGGGTTCGCGGCGGTGGCCCGCTGGCTCCTCGACCGCCACCTGGCCGTCGCCGCCACCGGGACCGAGGCCGAGCGCGACGTCGTGGCCGAGCTGCGCCGGCGCGAGCCCGAGGTCGTCGACCTGTGCGGGCGGACCGACGTGAACGACCTGGCCGGCTTGCTGAGCGCCGCCCGCTTGGTGGTCACGAACGACACCGGCGTGTCCCACCTGGCCGCCGCCGTGCGCACGCCGAGCGTGGTCACGTTCCTGGGGGACGACCCCGGCCGGTGGGCGCCGCTCGACAGCGTGCGCCACCGGCTCGTGCCGCTGGGCCACGTGCCCGAGGGCGACGCCGGCGGCGAGGCCGAGCGGCCGGTGCCCTGCCCGGTGTCGGCCGACCTGCTCCGGGTGGAGGTGGCGACGGTGCTCGACGCCGTGGCCGACCAGCTGGGTCGCTTCCCTCCCCCGCCCCACCGGCCCTGACGCCGGGCGCGTCGGCCCGCCGATCCCGTCGGCCCTGCGATCCCGCAGGAGGCCGAAAACCCGCCGAGATCGGGTGGTTCGCAGCCGCGCGCCTGGTTTCCCGGCCCCGGGGCGGGAAGCACACCACCCATGACGGCCGAGCGGCACGACAGGCACATCGCCGGGCACGCCCGTGACGACGACGTGGAGCGGGCGGAGGAGCTGGCCGACGAGACGGCCGAGCGCAACGCCGACGAGCAGACGACCCGCGAGGCGATCGAGCAGGAGCTCGCGTCGGAGGGGTTGTCCGACGAGGGCGGGCGCATCGGCGAGCACATCGAGTGATCGAAGCGACAGACGATCCGGCGTATCGGGAGGTCCTCATGGCCGGAGAGCTCGACGAACGACAGGTCGCCTTCCTCGTGGCCAACGAGGGGGTCGAGCAGGTAGAGCTCACCGAGCCCTGGCGGGCGGTGGTGGAGGCCGGCGGCATCCCCGTGCTGCTGGCCCCGCGCGGCGGCCGGGTCCAGGCGTTCAACCACCTGGACAAGGCCGACACGTTCCCGGTCGACCTGCCGGTCGGGCAGGCCGACGTCGCCCGCTACGCCGGCCTGGTCCTGCCCGGCGGGGTGGCGAACCCCGACCAGCTGCGAACCAAACCCGAGGCGGTGGCGTTCGTCCGAGCCGTCGTCGAGGCCGGCAAGCCGGTGGCCGCCATCTGCCACGCGCCGTGGACGCTGATCGAGGCCGACGCCGTGCGGGACCGCACGCTGACGAGCTGGCCGAGCCTGCAGACCGATCTCCGCAACGCCGGCGCCACCTGGGTCGACGAGGAGGTCGTCGTCGACACCGCCGGCCCCGGCGCGCTGATCACCAGCCGCAAGCCCGACGACCTGCCGGCGTTCTGCGACGCCATGCTGAAGACGTTCGCCTCCAGCACTAACTGAGCGTCTGCGCGCTTTTGGTGGGGTGGCGCCGCCGAGCCCGGATACCGTGGCGGCATGGAGAGGACGCTCTTCGAGGAGCCGCACGAGATGTTCCGGGCCAGCGTGCGGCAGTTCCTCGACAAGGAGGTCGTGCCCCGGAACGACGAGTTCGAGCGCAACGGGATCATGGACCGGGCCGTGTTCGCCAAGGCGGGCGCGGCGGGGTTCCTGGGCATGGAGGTCGACGAGGCCTACGGCGGCGGGGGCGTCGCCGACTTCCGCTACAACCTCGTCCTCGGCGAGGAGATCCAGGCGGCGGGCGTCAACGCCGCCGGCCTGGGCCTGACCCTGCACAACGACATCTGCCTCCCCTACTTCACGACGCTGACCAACGACGAGCAGAAGGCCCGCTGGCTGCCGGGCATCTGCTCCGGCGAGCTGATCACCGCCATCGCCATGACCGAGCCGGGCATCGGCTCCGACCTGGCCTCGATGGGCACCACCGCCGTGCGCGACGGCGACCATTACGTGGTCAACGGCTCGAAGACGTTCATCACCAACGGCATCAACGCCGACCTGGTCGTCACCGCGGTCAAAACCGACCCGACCGAGCGGCACCGCGGCATCTCGCTGCTCGTGATCGAGCGGGGCATGGAGGGCTTCGAGCGGGGCCGCAACCTCGAGAAGGTCGGCCTCCACGCCCAGGACACGGCCGAGCTGTTCTTCAACGACGTCCGGGTGCCGGTGGCCAACCGCCTGGGCGAGGAGGGCCAGGGGTTCCGGTACCTGGTCACCAACCTGCCCCGGGAGCGCCTGTCCATCGCTGCCTCCGGCGTCGCCGCCGCCCGGGCGGCGTTCGAGTGGACGCTGGCCTACGCCAAGGAGCGCCAGGCCTTCGGCCAGCCGATCGGGTCGTTCCAGAACAGCCGCTTCCGCCTGGCCGAGATGGCCACCGAGATCGAGATCGGCCAGACGTTCATCGACCGGTGCGTGCTGGCGCTCAACGACGGCACGCTGACCGCCGAGGAGGCCGCCATGGCCAAGTGGTGGTGCACCGAGCTGCAGGGCCGGGTCATCGACATGGGCGTCCAGCTCCACGGCGGCTACGGCTACATGGCCGAGTACCCGATCGCCCGGGCGTTCGCGGACGCCCGCATCACCCGCATCTACGGCGGCACGACCGAGATCATGAAGGAGATCATCGGCCGGTCGCTGGGCGTGTAGGCGGTGCCCGTGCGGGTGCTCGTCCTGGCCGACACGCACGTCGGCGCCGACCTGACCCGGATCCCGTCCGAGGTGTGGGCCGAGGCCGAGGCGGCCGACGCCGTCCTCCACGCCGGCGACGTGGTCACGCGCGACCTGCTGGACGCGCTCGGCGCCTTCGCCCCCGTCCACGCCGTCCTCGGTAACAACGACCGCGAGCTGGCTGGGCAGCTGCCCGACCGGCTCGAGCTCGACCTGGCGGGCGTGCGCGTGGCCATGGTCCACGACTCGGGCACGCGGGCGGGCCGGGAGCGCCGCCTGCGGCGCTGGTTCCCCGACGCCAACGTCGTCGTGTTCGGGCACAGCCACGAGCCGGTCGACGCCGAGGGCGAGGACGGCCAGCGCCTGTTCAACCCCGGCTCGGCCGTTCAGCGGCGGCGCCAGCCCCGGCGCACGGTCGGCCTGCTCGACCTGGAGGACGGCCGGGTCACCGGCCACCGGATCGTGCCGGTCAGCTGACCGTCAGCTGCCCCCGCGGCGGGCCGGTCGGTGGGCCGGTCGACCGGTCCCTGCCGGCCTGGCGGCCGGCCACGGAGAGTGCGCGAGCCGCCAATAACGACGATGTGCTGAGATGCGGGGTGTGGAGGACCGAAAGCGGCCCCCCGCCGAGCTGCACGCACCCGCCGGCTCGCCGGGCGACGGCGACGATCAGCGGGCGCTCGTGGCGCAGTGGTTCGAGCCCTGCGTCGACGTCGCCTACCGCATCCTGGGCGATCTGGACGAAGCCGCCGAGGTGGCGGGGCACATCCTGGTCGGATCCCGCCCGCCGACGCTCGGCCCCCGCCGGGCCAGCTCGCCCGGCGCTTGGGCGCTGCGGGCGACGCGGGACGAGGCGCTCAGCCGGCTCAACCGCCGCCGCGGCGGCGACCGGCCCCCGCCCGCAGCGGGCGGTGCCGGCGCCGACGCCCACGACCCGGACGGGGTGATGGGCGCCGCCTTCGCCGCTCTGGGCGCGAGCGACGCCAGCGCGCTGGACCTGCACCTGCGCCACGGGTTCGAGGTCGGCGAGATGGCGGAGGCCCTCGGTGTGTCGGCGAACGAGGCCCACCAGCTGCTGTTCCGGCTCAAACGCCGGCTCGGGGCGGCGCTGCGGGCGTGGGCCGTGTGGCCCGGCCGCGGCGCGGACGGCTGCGCCGGGTTGGCCGGCGCCCTGGCGGCCGAGGGCGTGACCGCGTTCGGGCCCGACGCCGTCCCGGTCGTGACCCAGCACGCCCGCTCGTGCGACGCCTGCCAACCCCACCAGGGGACGCCGACGGCCGAGGCCGACTTCGCCGCCGTCCCCGTCCTGGCGGTGCCGGACCGGCGGGAGCGGGCGCTGGCCGCCGTGGCCGAGGTCCGGTCCGCCGCCGGGTCGGCGGCGCCCGCCGGGCCCGACGCCGCGCCGCCCGGCGCACCGACGACGGCGGGCGCAGGGGCGCCGGGCGCAGGGGCCGCCGATCCCGCCGGGCCCCCGCCGCCGCTCCCCTCCCGGGTGCCCGGCCAGTCCGGACGCGGGCGGTCCGCGGCGGGCCGCGGCGGCCCCGACCGCGGCGACCCCGACCGTGTCGCGGCCCGGGCCGGCACCGGGGCTGTCGGGCTCGCCGGCACCGTCGCCGGCTCCGGCCCGGACGACCGCGCTGGTGTTGGCGCCGGCCGCCCGTTCGTCGACACGGGATCGACCCCGGCCGTCGCCGTGGCGCCCGAGCCGGCTCCCGCCCTGGCCGCCGGGGAGCACGGCGCCGCCCGCCCGGGCGAGCACACCCGCGGCGGCAACGGGCACGTCGCGGCCGCCGGCGCTCCGGCAGCGCGGCCCCGCACCGGCGACGACCCCGGAGCGTCCCGCTACCGGGAGCCGGCCCCCCGCCGGGACCGCCGGCAGCTGGCCGGCATCGGCCTCGCCGTGCTGCTCGTGCTGGGCGTGTCGCTGGCCATCGTCGTCTTCACCGGCGGCCGCGGGCCCGGCGGCGACGGCGAGGAGGCCGGGCCGGCGTCGTCGCCCCCGACCTCCACCGCGCCGCTGGCCCCCGGCGAGGGCGACGGGGGCGGCGACGCGGGCGGCGACGGCGCGACCGGCGGGCCGGCGGGCGACGACGCCCCCGCCACCACCGAGGGCCCGGCAACCGGCGGCCCGGCCACCACCGCGGCCCCGCCCGACGCCGGCGGCAGCCCGCCGCCGGCCGACGCCCCCGAGATCGAGCGGTTCCAGGCCATCGAGCAGGGCGTGGGCACGCCGTGCGGCCAGTTCCAGCGGCGCATCACGCTGGTCTGGCAGACCAACGGCGCGACGGAGGCCCAGCTCGACGGGCCCGGCGCCCCGACCGAGCCGCTGCGCCCGTCCGGGCGGACGACCGTGTGCCGCGACCCCGGCCCGCCCGCCACCTACACCCTCACCGTGGAGGGCGAGGGCGGCACCACGTTCCGCACCACGACGGTGTGACGGTTGGGGCCGGCGCGACGGACGGCGTGACGGCGGGAACGGTGTGACGACCGGTCGTCCTCCGGGCGCCGGCGGGGCCGCCGCCCGAGCCGGTGTAGGGCCGCGGCTGCGGGGCAGCTACCGGGCGTGACAGCCACCGAGTCCCTGTGGGCCGCCCGCGGCGGCCGTGACCCCCGCTACCGGCCGGCCGGCCCGCCCGCCGACGACCGCGACGCGGACGCCGTCGTCGTCGGCGGCGGCATCGCCGGGCTGTCGGTCGCGCTGCGCCTGCGCGAGGCCGGCGCTCAGGTCGTCGTGCTCGAGCGCCACCGGGTGGGCCGGGGCGTGACCGGCGGCTCGACGGCCAAGGTCACCGCGCTCCACGGCCTGCTCCACTCGGTCGTGCTCGAGCTGCACGGGCCCGAGGCGGCGGCCGCTTACACCCGGGCCAACGCGGCGGCGGTCGACGAGGTGGCGGCCGCGGTCGAGCGCCACGGCATCGACTGCGGCCTGACCCGGGCCGACGCCGTCAACTACGCCACCACCGGCGACGGGCTCGCCCGCCTCGAGCGCGACCTCGGCGCCCTGCGCGTCGCCGGGCTCCCCGCCGAGAGCGCGGACGCCGTCGACCTGCCGTTCCCCGTCCCCGGCGCGGTCGTGCTGCGCGACCAGGCCCACCTCCACCCCCGGCGCTACTGCGAGGGGCTGGCGGCCGCCCTCGACCCCGGGACGGTCCACGAGGCCACGGTGGTCGTGGCCGTCGACGAGGACGAGAAGGGCTGCCACGTCCGCACCGCCACCGGCGTCACGATCCGCGCCCCGCACGCGGTGGTCGCCACCCACGCCCCGATCGTCGACCCCCGCTACCTGACCGTCCGGTGCCGGCCCGCCCGGTCGTACGCGGTGGCGATCGAGCTCGACGGCCCGGCGCCGCCGGCGATGTACCTGAGCGCCGACGAGGGCGCTCCCACCCGCTCGCTGCGGCCGGCCACGGTGGACGGCACCGACTACCTGCTGGTCGGCGGCGAGGGGCACGCCGTGGGCGACGAGCGGGACGCCCGGCTCCACCTGGCGGCGCTGGAGTCGTGGGCGCGGGCGCACTTCCCGGTCCGGTCGGTCGCGTACCGGTGGGCGGCGCACGACCAGGTGCCGAGCGACCACCTGCCGTTCGTCGGCCGACTGCTGCCCGACTCCCGCCGCTGGGTGGCCACCGGCTTCCAGAAGTGGGGCTTCACGACGAGCATGGTGGCGGCCGGGCTCATCGCCGCCGGGATCGCCGGCGCCTCCTCCGCCGAGGGGTCGTCCACGGCGGCGGGCCCCACCGAAGGGGCCGCCGGACCGGCGCCCGACCTGCTGGCCCGGCTGCTCGACCCCTCCCGCCTGCGCTCGACGATCACCGGCGAGCTGGCCCGCGACGTGGGCCGGGTGGCGGTGCGGTTCACCGGCGACGAGATCGCCACCCGCGTGCTCCGGCGGCGGGCCACGCCGGACGACGTCCCGGCCGGCGGTGGCCGGGTGCTGCGCACGGCGGCGGGCATGGCCGCCGTGCACCGGGACGCCACGGGCTCGCTCCACGCGGTGTCGGCCCGGTGCACGCACGAGGGGTGCCTGGTCCGGTTCAACCGGGCCCAGCAGACGTGGGACTGCCCGTGCCACGGGTCGCGCTTCGCCCCCGACGGCACCGTGCTGTCGGGTCCCGCGGTGGAGGACCTGACCCCCGTCGACCTCCCCGGGACGGTCAGCCCGCCCTGAGGTTCCGAGGCGGCCGCCGACGCCGGCCCGGGCGGCGGATCAGCCCGCGGCAACGGTGGCGTGCGCCGTCGAACGGATCGTCTCGACGATCAGCTCGGGGTCGTCCCACATCGGCACGTGGCCGCACCCCGACAGCATCACGACCCGGGTGTGGGGCGGAAGCTCCTCCAGCGTCGACCGCTCGGGTTGGAACAGCGGGTCGCGGCTGCACCAGGCGACGGTCACCGGCACGTCGATCGCGGTGCCGCCGGTGAAGCGCTGCCCGACGCCCGCCGCGAACGTCTCCTCGAACGCCGAGGCGGCCAGGGCCCGGGCGTCGCCGATGGCGATCTCGGCCGGGATCCGCCAGGGCCGGCCGAACAGGCCGTAGAGCGCCAGCGTCCGGAAGGCCCGGAACCGCATGAGCCCCACGGCCGGCCCCGCCCGGCGGGCGCCGCCCACCCACACGGCGAACAGGCGCCGCAGCCGCTTCTCGGTGGCAGCCGCGTCGCGCCACAGCCCCGCGGGCGCCAGGCCGCAGATCGACCGGGCTCGGCCGAGGCGCCCGAGCTCGAACGCCAGCCAGCCGCCCAGCGAGTTGCCGGCCACGTGCGCCCGGTCCCAGCCGAGGGCGTCGAGACCCTCGGCCAGCCGCTCGACCCCGACGGCCAGCGTGACCGGCGGCGTCAGCGGCGGGCTGAGCCCGAAGCCCGGGAGGTCGATGGCCACGACCTCGAAGTCGCGGGCCAGGCCCTCCAGCACCGGCATCCACGCCTGCCAGCGGTGCCCGATGCCATGGAGCAGGAGCAGTGGCGGGCCGTCGCCGAGCCGGACGCCGTTCAGACCGGCGATCGTCGTCTCGTGGACGGAGTCGAGGAGCGGGAGGGTGGACGCCATGGCGCCAAAAGGTTACCGCCCGTTACCGGCCGCGTCCCAGCTCAGGCGGACAGCTCCCGCTCGAGCGGGGTCCGGAACCGGGGCGTGATCCGTACCCCGGCCAGCCAGGCGGTCAGCCGCTCGGCCTCGCGCTCGGCGGCCGTCACCGCCTCGGACCCGACGTCCTCCAGCAGCCGCACGACCACCTCGCCGTCGGGGCGCTGGCCCCAGCCGCCCACGACGCGGCCGTCCCACCACACGGTCGGGCCGGCGTTGCCCGACCGGTCGAACAGGGCCGGCCGGTGGTCGCCGAGGTACCAGTCGCGCCCGGTCCACCCCATGACCGTCGGGTCGAGCGCCGGCAGCAGCGCCACCCCAGGCTCGGACGCCGGCTCGTCGTCGAGGTCGTCGGGCAGCACGTGGCCGGTCGCCCCGCCCAGGTCGACCTCGACCGCCCCGACCGCTGCCAGGGCCCGCTTGGCCTCGCGCTTGGTCCAGCCCGTCCACCACGCCAGGTCCTCGAGGGTGGCGGGCCCGAAAGCGGCCAGGTAGCGGCGGGCCAGCTCGGCCTGCGCCGCGTCGGTCTCCAGCTCGTCGACGCCGCCCGGGAACCAGGCGGCGACCGGCGCCCACCGGTACTGGCTGCTGGTCCACTGGCCGGCCGGCCGGCTGCGCACGAGGTGGCCGGCCGCCGCCAACAGGAACAGCATCCGGCTGCCAGCGCTCACCGTCGTCGCCCACTTGGTGCCTGCGCCGAGCACGATCTTCTCGCCCAGCTCGGGCACGGTGCGGGACAGCTCGGCGGCCAGGGCCTCGCCCCGCTCGGCCACCGCGGCCAGGGCGATCGGCTCGAGGCGGGCGATCCACGCCTCGCCGTCCTCGGCCGTGCCGCCGGACTCGACGAAGCCGGCCAGGCGCTTCCGCTCCTTGGCGGCGATCGCCCGGGTGCAGGCGGCGTGCACGACCGGCACGAGCTCGCTCGGCACGACGAACAGGGTGCGGCGCATCCCGAGCATCCGCACGACCGTGCGGTCCTCGTAGAGCGCCCGCTCGACGGCGGGCACGTCCGCGTCGCGGACCCGGGCCCGGGCCGCCAAATACACCGAGGCCGGGTCGCTGCTGTGCAGCGCCACCACGTTGCGGGTGGCGGCGACGACGTCAGCGGCCTGCGCCCCCGGCGCCAGGTGATGGCGGCGCACCAGGCGCGCCCGCCGCTGCTCGACCGAGATCACCCGCGTCATCGGACGGTCAGATGTCGGAGTCGGGCTCGTCCTCCGGCGTCGCGCCGGGCGTGGCGGCCGTCGAGCCGGACCCGATCGTGCCGGGCAACTGCTCGGTGGCGTCCTCCCGCGGGCCCTCGGTGCCGGCCTCCGGCCCGTCGTCGAGGATCAGGCGACGGCGCCGCTCCGCCGCCTTCCTGCGGCGACGACGGGCGAAGAAGCTGCGGTCCTCCTGGAGGATGTTGTACTCGGACCGGCGCCCCAGCGGCGTGGCCGGCCCCTGCTTGGCGACCACCATGTCCATCAGGTGCTGGTTGAACGTCACCGGGTCGGCGATGCCCTGCATGTGGCGCAGGCCCATCGTCTCGTTCGCCGACTCGATGTCGAGCGTGGCGTAGCCGAGCATGCGCTCGAGCGCCGACTGCCGGAAGTGCACGTCGGTGACGCGCACCCAGGGGATCGACTCGATGCGGCGGCTGAGGACGCCCTCGATGCGCATCATGCGGGCGTTGGTGATCACGTAGCTGCGGTACTTGTCGGCCACCCGCATGAACACCAGCATCACGAGGACGACGACGGCGACCACGAACAGGGCGAGGGCCGGCCAGTCCCACCCCCGGGCCAGGCAGTAGAAGCCGCCGCCCACCGCGCCGATCAGGATCAGGATGTAGAGCAGCTTGTCGACGACGAAGAACCGGAACGACGGGTGGTCGGTGTGCAGGACCTGCTCGCCGCTGCCGAGGTAGGTGGGGATCACCTCGTCGGGCGTCGGGAAGTAGCGGTTGCGCAGCGCGGACAACCGCTCGCCGAGGACCGAGCGCGACACCGGTGCCGGATCCTGGAGCGGGGCGGTGGGGATGCCGTCGTCGTAGGTGGAGCTGCGCCGCCGACGCGACCACCAGAACCGCGTGGGCTCCTCGACGGGGTGCCCGCCGAGCGGGTCGCCGGACTTCTCGACGGGGAATGCGGGCGCCCGCTGATAGGGCCGGCCGAAGAGGTCGAGCACCACCTCGTCGTCGCTCTCGGACTGCGGCTGGTCACTCGCCGCCGCCTCCGGCTCGGGAGGGTCCGGACGGCGAGTCTCGCTCATTCGAACAGGCCCCGGAAGAACTCGGTGCCCTTGTTGATGGCGTCTTCGATCCAGCTACCCACGTCACCCAGGAAATCACTGAACGACGCCGCCGTGCCGCCCGGGTTGTTCCAGATGGACAGCAAGAGGAAGGCCAGCGCCACGTAGATGAGGGCTTTCCTCGCGTCGAGCTTCACGGCAGGCGACCTCCCCAGGTCCGGCAAATCCTATCCATGTGATTCGGATCCGGGCAACGACCCGTACGCCCCCTGGTTGCGGAGTCAGCTGTGGGTTGCGGTTCCTGTAAGGGTTCCCTACATAATCCCACGTTAGGCCGCTCAGCGCGCGGCAGCGCCACGTCGGGCATGATGCGGGCCATGGCGGGTCACTCCGGAACGCCGCTGTGGCGCAAGCTGGGCGTCAAGGCCGGCGACGCCATGGCGCTGCTCGACGCGCCGCCCGGCTTCGCCATCGCCGACCTGCCGCCGGGCGTCGAGATCCGCCGGCAGCCCCGCGGGCCGCTGGCCGTCATCGTCGCCTTCCACACCACCCGCAGCACGCTGGCCCACCGCTTCCCCACCCTGCTCCGGGCGCTGACCGTCGACGGCGGCCTGTGGGTCGCCTGGCCCAAGCGCAGCTCGGGCGTGCCCACGGACCTGACCGAGGACGCCGTGCGGGCCGTGGCGCTGCCCACCGGCATGGTCGACAACAAGGTGTGCGCCCTCGACGACACGTGGTCGGGGCTGCGCCTGGTGCTGCGCAAGGAGCTGCGCGCCGGCCGCCGGCGGGCCGCCGGCTGACGCCCACGAGGCGCCGTCGCGTTGTCACGCGGCGCACCCGCGTGTCCTACAGTCGGCCGGCGCGGGCCCGAGGAGGATTTTGGGAGTGGCCGACGTGAACGACCGTTCCAAACGGGCAGCGTTCTCGCTCCAAGAGACGAGCCCCGAGGCCAGCGAACTGTTGCCCGAGCTGGTCGCCCACCTGCACGAGAACCGGACGCAGCTGCGTGAGGAGTGGGCACGACGCATCACCGACGCCCGCCTGCTCACCGCCATGACGCCCGAGGAGGTGTTCTCCGAGGCGACGTCGGTCTACGACAACTACGTCGAGGTGTTGGAGACCGGCAGCGTCGAGGCGTTGCAGGCGTACGCTCGTGACCTGTCCGAGCGCATCATCCCGCGGGGCGTCGAGACCGAAGAGGTCCTCGGCATCGTGCTCCTGTTGCGCGATGTGCTGGCCCGCTCACTGTTCAAGAAGTACCAGCACGATTTCGATCTGCTGAACCGGGTCCTCGACGCCTACGAGCCGGCGGCCAACCGCATCGCCAACACGGTGGGGGTCAGCTTCGTCCAGGAGCGCGAGCGGGTCATCCGCCAGCAACAGGAGGCGATCCGCGAGCTGTCGACTCCGGTGCTGCAGGTGCGCGAGCGGCTGGTGATCCTCCCGATCATCGGCGTGCTCGACAGCCAGCGGGCCCGGCAGCTCACCGAGCAGCTCCTGCGGGGCATCCGCACCCACCGGGCCAAGGTGGTCGTGATCGACATCACCGGCGTCCCGCAGATCGACTCCACCGTCGCCAACCACCTGGTGCAGACGGTGGAGGCCTCGCGGCTGATGGGCGCCAGCGTGGTGATCACGGGCCTGTCGCCCGAGATCGCGCTCACGCTGGTGACGATCGGGGTCGACCTGTCGAAGATGAACGCGGTCGGCGACCTGCAAGGCGGCATCGAGCACGCCGAACGGCTGTTGGGCTACGAGGTGAGGCACACCACGGCCGCCGAGCCTGCCGCCGACGCGCACTGAGCGGCGGGACCGCACAGTGGCCAGGGTCCCGATCCTGCGACAGCGTGGCTACCTCATCGCCACGATCCAATCGGCCATGACCGACCAGGAGACCGAGGGTCTCCAGAACGACCTCATGGAGGAGGTGTCGCGCTACCGCGCCCGCGGCATCATCGTCGATGTCACGGCGCTCGACGTGCTCGATTCCTTCGCGGCGCGCACGCTGCGGACGACCGCGCACATGACGCGCCTGCGGGGCGCGCACACCGTGCTGGTCGGCATCCAGCCCGAGGTCGCGTTCGCCATGGTCCTGTTGGGCATCTCGATGGAGCACGTGCACACGGCTCTCGACCTCGAGGAGGGCCTCGCGTTCCTCGACCAACTCACGGGCCGGGGGTGACCGGTGTCCGGCCAGCACCGCCGAGACACGGTGCGCATCTCGATCACCACCGACGCCGACATCGTGGTCGCGCGGCAGGAAGGGCGGACGCTGGCCAACCAGGCCGGCTTCCTGGGCACCGACCAGACGCTGGTGGCGACGGCCATCTCCGAGATCGCCCGCAACATCGTCGCCCACGCCGGCACCGGCCACATCGAGCTGCAGCTGGTCGAGCGCGACGAGCAGCTCGGGCTCAAGATCGTGGCCACCGACCAGGGGCCGGGCATCGACGACGTCGAACAGGCCCTCGAGGACGGGTTCACGACCGGGCAGGGGCTGGGGCTGGGCCTGCCCGGCGCCCGCCGGATCATGGACGACTTCGCCATCACCTCCAAGCCCGGGGAGGGCACGCGGGTGATCATGCACAAGTGGTCGCGGATCGATGGCTGACTTCGTCGACTGGGCCGTCGCCAGCCGGCCGATGCACGGCCAGACCGTCTGTGGCGACGTCGCGACCGTGCAGCTCAGCGACGCCCGCTGCGTGCTGGCCGTGATCGACGGGCTCGGCCACGGGCCCGAGGCCGCCCGGGCCGCCGCCCTGGCCGCCGAGGTCGTCGAGCAGAACCCGGGCGAGCCGCCCGACGCCCTGCTGCACCTGTCCCACCGCAGCCTCACCGCCAGCCGGGGGGCGGCGGCCACCGTGGCGGTCATCGACCGCGCCAGCGGCACGCTCGACTGGCTGGGCGTGGGAAACGTCGCCGGGGTCGTCGTGCGGGCGGCGGAGAACGCCCGGCCCCGGACCCACGGGGTGTTCCTGCGGGGCGGCGTGCTGGGCGAGCGCCTGCCCCGGCTCCACCGGCCCGAGCCCATGCCCCTCGAGGACGGCGATTGCATCGTGATCGCCACCGACGGCGTGCGGGGCGACCTGGCCGCCGCCGCCCGGTCCGACCTCGACGTCGACGTGCTGGCGCAGCGCATCCTCGACGAGTACGGCATCCCCGAGGACGACGCGCTCGTGTTCGTCGGGCGCTACCGCGACGCCGGGGACGCGGGGTCCGGGCGGACGGGGGCCGGCCGGCGATCGGAGGCGCGCTCGTGACCGCCCGCGCCGAGCGGGCCGGTCCCGAACGGGCGGGCGCGGAGCCGGCAAGCGCCGACTTCGCCGCCGCCTACGCCCGGGCGCTGGAGACCTACGTGGCCACGGGCCAGGAGCACCAGCTCCAGCAGGCCTACGACCTCGGCCGCCAGGCCATCACCGACGGCATGACGATCCTCGGCCTGGTCGAGCACCACCGGGCCGCCGTCCACGAGGTGGCCCGGCGGACGGCCCGCCCGGACGACGTGGCCATGATCCGGGCGACGTTCGAGTTCCTCAACGAGGCGCTCTCCACGTTCGAGATGGCCCAGCGCGGCTACTGGGAGGCACAGGAGCGCGCCCGCGTCGAGCGCGCCCTGGGTGAGCAGCGCGAGCAGCTGGTCCAGGCGTACGTCGCGGTCGACCGGGTCCTCGAGCTCCCGGACCGGCTGAGCGCGGTCGAGGACGCCGCCTGCCGGCTCGTGGGCGCGGCCGGAGCCACCTGCCGGCTGCTCGAGGAGGGCGAGGCGCCCCCGGACACCGGCGACGACCTCACGTTCCCGATCCGCGACCCAGCCGGCGAGACGGTGGCCGTCCTCACCGTCGACACGAGCAACCGCCCCCCGGTCTCGGACAACGAGTGGTTCCTGCTCAACGAGTTCAGCCACATGGCCGGCGTGGCGGTCGAGAACGCCCGGCAGTACGCCCGCGAGCGGTCGATCGCGCTGATGCTCCAGCACGACCTGCTGCCCGGCACGGTGCCGGCGTTGCCGGGGATCGACGTCGCCGTCCGCTACCTGCCCGGCGAGGCCACCACGCACGCCGGGGGCGACTGGTACGACCTGTTCCCGCTCGCCCACGAGCGCGTCGGCCTCGTGGTCGGCGACGTGACCGGGCACGGCGTCAACGCGGCGGCGGCCATGGGCCAGCTGCGCATGGCCGTGCTGGCCTATGCACTGGCCGGGTTCGAGCCGGGCGACGTCGTCCAGCGCATCGACGTGCTGCTCGAGACGCTGGGCACCGGCCGGATCGCCACGATGGTGTACGTCATCGCCGACCCCCGCCACGGCGAGCTGGTGGTCGCGAACGCCGGGCACCCGCCGCCCATCCTGGTCGAGCCCGACGGTACGGCCAGCCACGTGTTCGCCGGGCACGGGCTCCTGCTCGGCGTCAGCCCGTCGCTCAACGACCGCACGCACGACGTCACGCCGATCACTCCGGGTAGCCACCTGCTGCTCTACACCGACGGGCTCATCGAGCCGCCCGAGCGGGACGGCCGCGACGGCATCACCGTCCTCCTGGAGGCCACCCAGGGCTTCACCGGGACGGCCAACGAGCTGTGCGACCACGTCCTGTCGACGCTGGCGCCCGGGCCGGCCAGCGACGACATCTGCATCCTCGCCGCCACGGTCCTGGGCGAGGACTGAGCGCCGGCCTGGCCCCCGGCTGACGCGAGATCCGGGATCTGCCACCACGCTCGGCGTACGGCAAACGCCCTGCGTGGTGGATATTCGCCGCCCGCGGCCGCCGGGCAATAATGACCGCCGCATGGGGCACACAGGGAGGACTGGCGCTCGCCGCGCCCGTTGGCCCGTCGCGATCCTGCTGCTGCTCGTCACGGTGGCCAGCGCGTGCGCGGAGGGCGACGACGACGGTGAGGTGGGCGTACCGGCATCGTTCGACGAGGAGACCACGGCCACGCCCGGCTCGACCACGGTCCCGCCGTGCTCCGAGTCCCGGCACGCCGTCGTGTTCGAGTTCCTCGGCACGCTGACCCTCGAGCGCGACTTCGGGGCCGTCGTCGCGGAGCAGCTCCAGGTGCTGCCCCGCCCGGGCGCCGCCGAGGTGGCCGCCGCCTACCACGAGCGGGGCTACGAGCTCGTCTACGTGTCGACCGCGCCGACGAACATGCCCGTCGGCGACGCCAGCTTCGTGGACGCGCTCAACCTCTGGCTCACCCAGAACGGCTTCCCAGTCGACGACCGGACCCGGGTGTGGACGTGGGACGCCACCGGCGACGCAGTCATCGCCCTGCTCGAGGAGCTGCTGCGGATGGAGCAGGCGGGCGTCAGCCTCGACGGCGGCTACACCGACGACGCCGACAAGGCCAACGCCATGGCCAGCGGCGGCGTGCCCCCCGAGGGCCTGTGGACGCTCGGCCCGGCGGCCGGCACCGCCAGCAGCACGGCCCTGGCGGGCGACGACTTCCTGGCCCACCTCGACACCGTCGAGCGCCTCGGCATGGTCTGTCAGCTGGGCTGACGCCCGTCGGTCGCGCCGCCCGGCGGCCCGTCCCCGGGCGGTCGAGCCGGCCGCCGGGCGGGAGTCCGGTCGGGCCGGGACGATCGGGGCGTGGGCCGGGACGATCGGGACGCGGGCCGGCGCCCTGGCCGCCGGCGCCCGGCCCGGGCTCGGGCCGCGACCGCCTCGGGTCAGGAGTCGGCGGCCCGCAGCTCGGCGGCGGTGACGCCCCGGGTCCAGTCGACGATGCGGATCGTGGCCCGGGTGAGCGGCACCAGCGCGTCGCGGTCGACCTTGTCGAGCGTGTCGATCTCGTCGAACAGGTAGAAGGGCGCGGTCAGGAAGTTCACGATCGGCACGCCCTCCTGGTGGTAGAAGCCACCGTCGGTGGGCGGCTGCTCGCCGAAGGCGTCGGGGGCGAGCACCATCGACCGGTGGAGGCGCTCGGCCTCCAGCGCTCGGCCGACGGCCTCCTCCAGCGGGGCCAGGCGGCTGGTGAAGAACCACCGGGGCACCGGCTGGCCGGTCGGCCGCAGCTCCCCGTCCTCCTCGGCGAGCTCGCGGGCCGCGTGCTCGAGGTGCACCTCGAGCACGACGTCGTCGAGCTCGTCGCGGTGGGCGTCGATGTAGGCGTGGAGCCCGGCGCCGCCGCACATGTGCCCGCCCTGGAGCAGGAACCGCAGCCGGTGCGGCCGCTCCTCGGCCGGGCGGGCAGCCCAGTAGGTGGCCTGGGCCAGCACGAGCGCGATGCCGCTGGCGTCCTCGACCGCGGAGGCCCAGGGCCCGTCGTGGTGCGAGCCGATCATCACGATCTCGCGGTCGCCGTCCGGCCCGGGCAGGTCGCCAACGACGTTGTACGACTCGACCTCCTCGGACCGGGAGTCGACCGTGAGCCGGACCCGCACCGGCCCGGCCGCCAGCCGGTCGCGCAGCCAGGCGCCGTCGCGGCCGCTGATCCACACGCCGGGCAGCGGGCGCTCGACGCCGTCGTAGGGCACGAAGTAGCGGTACGAGCCGCCCGGGTAGTCGGTGAGCGCCCCGATGAACGCCGCCGCGCCGGCGTCGATCGACGGCTCCATCACCTCCTGGAAGGCGCTGCCGAACGGCACGACGTGCTCGGCTCCCGCCAGCGTGCCCTCGGGGTCGATGACCCGGCCCGTGACGTCGGCGGGGGCGCTGCCGGCCGTGGCCAGCATGTCGGCGGGGATGCGGAGCAGGCCGACGTCGACCAGCGAGGCCTTGCCCGCCACCGCCTCGGGCCGCGCCTCGTCGTAGGCGGCCAGCTCGAGCTCCAGCCCGGCGACCGGCGCCGAGTATGGCAGCGGGAAGCACTCGAGCGTGCGGGTGTCGCCGCCGGCCACGACCTCGAGCGACCAGTCGACCGGCTCCCAGCGCGTGACCGGCACGGGCTCGAGCCGCACGTCCTCGAGGCCCAGCTCGCGGAACCGGTCGGCGACCCACTGCTCGGCCCACCGGTCGGCCTCGTAGCCCGGCCGGCGGATGCCGTGGTCGACGACCTCGCGGATCCAGCCGTAGATCGCGGCCTGCGCGGGCACGTCGGCCACGGCGATGGGACCGTCGCGCCGGCCACCGTTCCCCTCGCCGTCCCCGTCGCTTCCGTCGTCGCCGGCGCCCTCGTCGTCGTCACCCGACGAGCACGCGGCGAGCCCCAGCGCGATCGCACCTAGCGCGCCTCCCGAGCCGATCAGGAAGGCGCGCCTCGTCCTGCCCACGGAGGCGGCGGCGGGAATCGAACCCGCGTACAGGGATTTGCAGTCCCTTGCCTAAACCACTCGGCCACGCCGCCGGGGAGACGAACGATAGCGTCCCGCCGGCGGGGCCCCGTACCCGGCACCGTCCCGAGCGGATCCGACGACCGGATCTCACGCCCCCGGCCGGCGAGTCGTTCCCCCAGCATGTCCTCCCGCGATCCCCACGCCTACTTCGACATCGTCCCCTCCCCCGTCGGCGACCTGCTGCTCACCGGCGACGGCGAGGCGCTGACCGGGCTGTACTTCCGGGCCAGCCCCGCCTCCCGCCGGGTGCCGGCCGGTCGGCGCCGCGAGCCGGCCGCCTTCGCCGAGGCGGCCGACCAGCTCGGCGCTTACTTCGCGGGCGAGCGGACGGCCTTCGACCTGCCCCTGGCGCCGCCCGGCACGGCCTTCCAGCGGGCCGTGTGGCGAGCGGTGACCGGGATCCCCTACGGCGAGACCCGAACGTACGGCGAGCTGGCCGCCACCCTCGGCCGCCCGGGGAGCGCCCGGGCCGTGGGGGCGGCCAACGGCCGCAACCCCATCGCCATCGTCGTCCCCTGCCACCGGGTCATCGGCGCCGACCGGACGCTGACCGGCTACGCCGGCGGCCTCGACGCCAAGCGCACGCTCCTCCGCCTGGAGGGCGTGGCCGTGCCGGCCTGACGGTCCCCACACCGGCCTGACGGCCCCCACGCTGCCCCCACGCCGGCCCGCAGGTCCCCCCACGGGGCCTGACGGTCCCCACGCCGGCCCGCCGATGGCGGGGCCGGCCTCACGGCGCCCGGGCCGGCGGCTCAGCGGGCGCGTCCGGCGCCGGCGTAGCGGGCCGGCGTCGTGCCCACGTGGCGGCGGAAGTGGCGCGTCGACATCGACAACCGGGCGGCGGTGGCCAAGGTGGCGACCGAGGACCTGCCGGTGGCCGGCTTCGCCGTGCTCGGGCCCCGCCGCGAGGTCGACAAGGCGCTCGACAAGCTGAAGCTGCACCCCTGAGCGCCTGCCCGGCAGACTTGTCCGATGACCGACACGTCGATCGTCGACAACCCCACGGCGGGCCGCTTCGAGCACCGCGAGGGCGAGCACCTCGCCGAGCTCGTCTACGAGCTGGAGGGCAACCGCCTCACGCTGGTCCACACCGGCGTACCCGACGAGCTGGGCGGGCGGGGCCTCGGCGGCCGGCTGGTGCGGGCCGCCATCGACAAGGCCCGGGCCGAGGGCCTGGTCATCGTGCCCCAGTGCCCCTTCGCCCGTGACTGGCTGAAGGGCCACCCCGACGCCCACGATGGCGTCACGGTCGTGACGACCGACGGGTAGCGGCGCGGCGCCCGGGCGTCAGGCCACGTCCACCGTCGCCCGGGCCGGGGCGTCGGACGGGTCGATCGTGTAGCGGTGGTAGCGGCCCTGCTGGCCCGAGCCCCGCCCGAAGTAGTGCCACTCGGGGAAGTTGAAGTCGGCGGTGATCGAGCGGGGCAGCATCAGCGCGGCCCGTAGGAACTGCTCGAGGGTCGGCACCGCGTACAGGTTGACCTCGTAGCCCCAGGCGTCGAGCCGCTCGAACAGCTGGCGGCCGCCGGGCTGGTCCCAGCCGACCGAGAGCCGGCTGACGCCCCAGTCGGTCAGCGTGCGCAGCAGCCGCCGGGCCTCGTCGGGCAGGGCGGTCACCAGCGGGCCGAGGAAGTCGACCGGCACCTGGACGACCGCCCCGGGGTGGGCGGCGCGGACGGCCCGCACGCCGTCCTCGCCGAGCACGTCGAGCCGGCCGTTGACCCACAGGTCCCCCTCGCCCACGCCGGTCTCGGCCACCAGGGCGAGGAGCTCGTCGAGCGCGGCGGGGTCCTTGACGTCGAGCTTGACCGCCTTGCCGGCGGCGCGCAGCGCGGCCAGCGCCTCCCGCACGGTCAGCAGCCCCTCCGGCGCCCCGTCGACGCTGACGGCGCCGCCGCCGCCGAACGCCCCGTCGCCGCCGGGGACGTCGTCCCCGCCGAAGGCGTCGTGCCGGAGCACGAGCCGGCCCCCGGGGTCGCGGCGCACGTCGAGCTCGGCCCAGCGCACCGGCGAGGCGAGGAACTGCCGGAGGTTGGCGCGGTCGTTGACCCCGTGCCACACGAGCTGGACGTGGCGGGGCAGCTCGCGCTCGCCGACCAGCGCCGTGAGGTCGTAGGCCCGGCCCGCCACCGTGCGGGGCGTGGCCCGGCGCCGCGACTGGTACAGCGTCTCGGCGTGCAGGAACAGGATCTCCTGCGTGTCGTCGGCCGCGGCCAGGGCGGCGATGATCTCGGGCTCGTTGTCGACGACGGCGACGATCCGGTAGCCGTCCCGCTGGAGCCGGCGGAGGCCGGCGATCTTGTGCGCCGCCACGTCGACGTCCCAGCCGTCGGGGTTCATGTGAAGCAGATCGTCGGTGAACGCCACCTTGAACTCGCGCCCCAGGGCGTTGAGGGACCGGAGCGTGACCGACCGCAGGCTCTCGGGCCGGCCGGTGTTGAGGGCCACGCTCGTCCGGGGCTGGATCTGGAACCAGCGGATGACCTCGAGGACGCCGCGGTAGGGCCGGTGGGCGACCAGGACCGACTCCGGCGTCCAGCGCCGGGCGTGGTACCAGGCGAGCACCCGCGCGCGGTCCCCGGCGGCGAGCCCCCACCGGTCGAGCAGCGTGTCCACCTCGTTCTCGTGGACGTCGACGTCGTCGACCCGCAGGCCGGCGAACAGGCGCGTCCCGTGGGCCCGGTCGTAGTCGCGGAGCACATGGCGGACCATGTGCCGCATGTCGAGGATCGTGCCGTCGATGTCGAACACGACGAGCAGGTGGGCCTCGGGGTGGTCGGCCCGGCAGCGGGCGTAGTGCTCCGCCAGGCTCCGCATCCAGTCCTCCATCGCGGCGGACGGTACCGACGGCCGGTTGACGCCCGGTGTCGACGAGGTGACGCCCAGGTGGCGGGCATGCGACGACCCGCGAACCCTTGCCAATCCAACGTTCGTTTGAGAGGATGCCGGCATGACGGTCGCCGACGAAGCCAAGTCCCCGCCGTTCGAGATCGACGTGCTCGACCCCCGGTTCTACGACGACCCGTGGGAGCGCTACCGGTGGCTGCGCCACAACGCCCCGATCTGGTGGGACGAGCGCAACCAACTGTGGGTGATCTCCCGCCACGAGGACCTGTGCCACGTCAGCCGCAACCAGGAGCTGTACTCCGCGGCGCAGGGCGTGCGACCCAAGCTCACCGTGCCGATGTCCATCATCTCGATGGACGACCCCGAGCACACCCGCCAGCGCCGGCTCATCAACCGGGGGTTCACGCCCCGCACCGTCCGCCAGCTCTCCGACCACATCCGCGAGCTGACCAACGAGATCATCGACGAGGTCGCGGCCAAGGGCGAGATCGACTTCGTCGAGGACCTGGCCATCCACGTGCCGCTCATCGTGATCGCCGAGCTCATGGGGCTCGACCCCACCCAGCGGCACAAGCTCTACGCCTGGAGCGACGCCATGATGGCGGGCGACGGGCACACCGACCCCGACGACCCCGTGCTCCAGCGGGCGGCCACCGCCTTCGGGGAGTACTGCGAGATGTGCCTCGAGCTCATCGAGCAGCGCCGGCGCGACGGCTCGACCGACGACATCATCGGCATCCTCACCAACGCCTACGACCAGGGCCAGCTCGAGCGTCCGCCCGACACCGTGCAGGCGCCCGAGGACGACGAGCTGTCGAGCGACGAGCTGCTGATGTTCCTCACGCTGCTGGTCGTGGCCGGCAACGAGACCACCCGCAACGCCCTCACCGGCGGCCTGCTGGCCTTCACCCGCTTCCCCGAGGAGCGCGAGAAGCTGCTCGACCACCCCGAGCTCATCGACTCCGCGGTGGAGGAGATCGTCCGCTACGTCAGCCCGGTCCTCTCCTTCATGCGGACGGTCACCCGCGACCACACCTACAAGGGCGTAGATTTCAAGGCTGGCGACCGGGTGTTCATGCTGTACCAGTCCGCCAACCGCGACGAAGACGTGTTCGACGAGCCCGACCAGTTCCGCATCGACCGCGACCCGAACCCGCACGTGGCGTTCGGCATCGGCACCCACTACTGCCTGGGGGCCAACCTGGCGCGCGCCGAGATCAAGGTCGTGTTCGAGGAGCTGTTCAAGCGGCTGCGCGACATCCGGGCCGCCGACCCCGACACGCTGACCAGGGGCGATTCGACGCTGGTGCTGGCGCTCGAGCACCTGCCGGCGATCTTCACCCCCGAGGCGGCACCGGCGCCGTGAGCCTGACCGGCGCCGAGCCCAACCAGCGCTCGCGCATCCTCGACGCGGCGCTGGAGCTGGTCAGCGAGCTCGGCGCGGCCGGCACGTCGATGCGGCGCCTGGCGGCGGCCTGCGGGCTCAACGTCGCCACCATCTACCACTACTTCCCCTCGAAGGCCGACCTGCTCCGCGCCCTCATCGAGGAGCGACGCTACGGCGAGCGCATGGCCACCGAGGAGCCGCCGATGGACCCGGCGCTGCCGCCCCGCGAGCGCCTGGCCACGCTCCTCGTCTGGGTGACCGAGCGGACGCTGGAGGAGGGGGCGGTGCTCCGCCTCATCCTCGGGGAGGGGCTGCGAGGCGACCCGACGGCCCGCCAGTCGGCGTCCGAGCTGGTGGCGGCGCTCGACGAGGTGGCGGCCGGCTGGCTGACCGCCGGCTTCCCCGAGCTGGCCGCCCGGCCGCTCCCGGCCGAGCTCGGGGGCCGCCTCATCCGGCGGACGCTCCTCGCGGTCATCACCGAACACCTGGCGACCGGGCAGGCCGACGCCCGGGCTCACGCGGACGACCTGGCGGCGGTCCTGTTCGCGAACCCCTAGGGAGCTGACACCGAGCGTGAGGCGGCGTCGTTTACGATCCGCCGCCATGCGGAAGCGAGTGCGGTCGTGGAACAGGCTCGGCACCGCCGTGGCCGGGTCGTTGGTGGTCGTCGCGCTGCTGGGCGCCTGCTCGTCGGGAGACGACGACGAGACGGCCTCGTCGACGACCGAGGCACAGGGGGGTGAGTCCGGCGGCGAGTCGTCGGGCGGCGGGTCCGGCGGGGGCGCCAGCCCGTTCGGCGGCGGCGTCCCCGAGGGCGGAGGCGGCCCGGCCGAGACCAACCCCGACTCGCTGACCGGCGTGTGGGAGGGCACCTACGTGTGCACCCAGGGCGAGACCGACCTGCGGCTCACCATCGACGACCGCGGCGACGGCGGCGTGGGCGCGGCGTTCGAGTTCCGCACCAGCGACGACCGGGCCGGCAGGTACAGCATGGTCGGCAACCGCGACGGCGGCACGCTGACCCTCGATGGCCACGAGTGGCTCGAGGAGGTGCCCAACTTCCACATGGTCGGCCTGCGGGCCGACCTGGAAGGCCGGGAGGACACCGAGACGCTGTCCGGCACGGTCGAGGGCGAGGGCTGCACCGAGTTCACCGCCGAGCGGGTCGACACCGCCCCCTGGTACGCCGGCACCTGGCGGGGCCAGTACGGCTGCACCCAGGGCCTCACCGGCCTGACGCTCACCATCGAGCCGGGCGAGGGCAACAGCGTCTCGGCGATCTTCGAGTTCTACGCAGTCGAGGAGAACCCCGACGTGCCCTCCGGTAGCTACCGCATGGAGGGCACCTACGACGAGGGCCGGCTGTACCTCGACGGCGTCGAGTGGATCGAGCGGCCCCCGAACTACCTGATGGTGCCGTACGTGTCGAACACCGACCTCGGCATCGACCCCAACCGCATCTTCGGCACCGTCGAGAGCCCCGGCTGCAACATCTTCGAGATGCGCCGGGTGGAGGACGAGGACTCGGAGCAGGAGCGCTGACCTGGGCGCCCGGGCGTCGTCTCCGGCCAGCGCCCGGGCGTCGTCTCCGGCCAGCGCCCGGGCGTCGTCTCCGGCCAGCGCCCGGGCGTCGTCTCCGGCCAGCGCCCGGGCGGCTCGGCCCGTCGGGCGCCGGCCCGGCGG
>DATCLS010000072.1:0-22343 GCA_036563805.1 Acidimicrobiales bacterium
TCGTCGAACGCTGCTTCGGGCGCCTCAAACAGTTCCGCGGTCTCGCCACCCGCTTCGCCAAGCGCGTCGCCTACTACCGGGCCGAAGTCGTCATCGCCACCATCGCCATCTGGCTCCGAGACTTACAGGACAGGCCCTAGCCGGCCGTCCCTTCCGCCACCAGGCGCTCCAGCGTGAGCTCCGGGTGCTCGGACTCGACCCGGGCCAGCCAGTACGGGCTCTCGAACAGGGCGTAGAGCGTGCCGTCGGCCCGGGCGAGCACGCCGACGCCCGGCAGGGCCCGGAGCTGGTCGGCCGAGGCCTCGTCGGTGCGGCGGGCGATCGTGTACTGGGTCGGCGACAGCTCGGTCGGCGCCCCGAACTCGTGCTCGAGCCGCCACAGCGCCACCTCGAGCTGCATGGGGCCGACGGCGGCCATGACCGGCGCCTGGTCGCCCAGGTCGGGGTCGCGCAGCACCTGGACCACGCCCTCCTCGTCGAGCTGGGCGATGCCTCGGCGGAACTGCTTGAACCGGCCCGTGTCGCGGGCCCGGGCCACCGTGAAGTGCTCGGGGGCGAACTCGGGCAGCCGGGGGAAGCGGACCGGCACCTCGGTGTAGAGGGTGTCGCCCACCCGCACGTCGGCCGCGTTGACCAGCGCCACGATGTCGCCGGGGTAGGCCTCCTCGACCGTGCCCCGCTCCTGGCCGAACACCGAGTGGGCGTACTTGGTGGCGAACGGCCGGCCCGTGGGCTCGTGGATCACGACCATGCCCCGCTCGAACCTGCCGGAGCAGACCCGTACGAACGCCACCCGGTCGCGGTGCGACGGGTCCATGTTGGCCTGAACCTTGAACACGAACGCCGAGAAGGGGTCGTCGAGCTTGCGGGCCGCGCCGTCCTCGTCGAGCCGGGGCGAGGGCGGCGGCGCCAGCTCGACGATGCCGTCGAGCAGCATCCGCACGCCGAAGTTGGTGAGCGCCGAGCCGACGAACACGGGCGTCTGCTCGCCGGCCGCGAACAGGTCGCCGTCGAGCGGCCCGCCCACCTCCTCGAGCAGGGTCAGCTCGTCGCGGGCGGCCTTCCAGGCGTCGCCCTCCTCGGCCGCGGCCCGCTCGGGGTCGACGACCTCCTCGATGGCCTCGGCGGAGCCGTGGGCGGTGCGGGCGAACCGGACGAACGTGTCGGTGCGCCGGTCGATGAGACCCCGGAAGTCGCCGGCGATGCCCACCGGCCAGGTCACGGGGACGGGCTGAAGGTCGAGGCGCGACTCGATCTCGTCGAGCAGCTCGAGGGGCTCGCGGCCCGGCCGGTCCCACTTGTTGAGGAACGTGAGCAGCGGCACGTTGCGGGCCCGGCACACCTCGAACAGCTTGAGCGTCTGGGCCTCGATGCCCTTGGCGGCGTCGAGGACCATGACCGCGGCGTCGACGGCGGCCAGGACCCGGTAGGTGTCCTCGGAGAAGTCGCGGTGGCCGGGCGTGTCGAGCAGGTTGAGCACCTGGTCGCCGTACGGGAACTGGAGCACGGCCGAGGTGATCGAGATCCCCCGCTTCTGCTCGAGCTCCATCCAGTCGGAGCGGGCGCGGCGGCGCTCGCCCCGGGCCTTGACCTGACCAGCCTCCTGGACCGCCCCGCCGTACAGGAGGAACTTCTCGGTGAGCGTGGTCTTGCCCGCGTCGGGATGGCTGATGATGGCGAACGTGCGCCGGCGCGCGGCGAGCTCCGCGGGGAGGGGGGACATAGCGACTCGCCAGGCTACCGGCGGCACTACTACGGTCCCGCCACCATGCGACCCTCGTGGACATCTCGAGCTCGCCGGCGCCCCCTCGTCGCCGCCGTCGCCGCCGGCTTGGTCCTGCTGGTGGGCGTGTCGGCCTGCAGCGACGATGACGACGACCGGATCCCCCAGACCGGCGAGGTCCAGGAGACGACCACCACCACGGCTGAGGAGACGACCACGACCGAGGCCAGCACCACGGTGCCCCCCGGTGAGTCGGCGACGACCGAGACGGGCGGGGGCGAGGGTGGCGAGACGACCACCACGAGCGCTGCGCCCGGCGGGGGCGGCGGCGGGCAGACCACGACCACGGCCGCGGGCTGACGGCTCGGCCCCGTGACCCGGAGCCCGGAGCTTGGCCGGCGCGGCTCGGCGCCACCCCGGCGCGGCCCGGCGGCGAACACCGTGAACACCGTGCGGTAGGCAGGACCCCGTGACCGGGCCCAGGAACGCGCTCTCGGGCGTCCGGGCCGGCGCGGCGGCCGCCGGCGTGGCCGTCGCCGGCTTGGTGCTGTCGGTCGTCGTGGCCGCCTCGGGCGTGGGCCGGTGGGAGGTCACCGTCGTCGAGGACGCTCGGGGCGTCACCGACGTCGTCGGCTGGCCGGCCCGGGCGATCATGCAGCTGGGCACGACCTCCGCCGCCCTGGCGGTGGCGGTGGCCGCCGCGCTCGTCCGCCGCTGGCGGGCCCCGGCGGCCGTGGCCCTCGCCTGGGCCCTGGCCTGGGTCGTCACCCGGTGGGCCAAGGCCGCGGTCGAGCGGCCCCGGCCCGACCGTGACCTGTGGCGGGACGAGACCGGGGGCTACGGCTACCCGTCGGGCCACACGTCGGTCGCCTTCGCCCTGGCCACCATCGTCGCCGCCCTGCTGCCCCGCCGGTGGCGGTGGACGCCGTTCGCGGCGGCCGTGATCGTGGGGCTGGCTCGCATGCACGTGGCGGTGCACTACCCCATGGACGTGGTCGGCGGCGCGCTGATCGGCCTCGCCGCCGGCCTGACCGCCGTGGCGGTCCTCGACCCGGCCCGCCGCGTGGCCCACGGCCAGACCCGGGGCCCCGGGCGCGACCCCGCGCCCCACCCGGCCCGCAACTCGGCGAACGACGAGCCACCCGACCCGTCCCCCGACCCGGCGGGCGACCCCCCGCTCAGGCGCCCGGATCGCGCGCCGTGAGCGCCCGGATCAGCGCCTCGCGCTCGGCCGGCGTCCCGTGCCGGTCGATCTCGGTCTGGGCGGCGTCGAGGACGGCGCGCTCCACCTGGTAGGCGACGAGCTGGCCGACGATCCCGGCCAGCGTCCGGACCGACGCCGCCACCCGGGTCGCCTTCTCGCCGTCGGCCCGGTCGGGCCGCCGCAGGCGGAACCCGACCAGCTCCGACCACGCGGCCATCACCTCCCGCCCCAGCTCGTCGGACGCCTCGAGCAGCGGGCGGGCGATGCGCAGCAGGTCGTCGAGCGACAGGCCGACGCCGAGCAGGGTGAGGACGTGGCGGACGAAGCGGACGTCGGCGTCGCTGTACAGCTCCCCGCCGTCGAGGTGGTGGGGCCGGAGCAGCCGGGAGGCGGTCAACGCCCGCAGGACCTCGACCGGCACGCCGCTGCGCTCGGCCACGTCGCCCAGCCGGAGCACGGCGTGCTCGTCGGTGGGGCCGGCGACGGCGCCGTCGGCGCGCTCGTCGTCGAGGGCGTCGGCGATCATGCGCAGCGACCAGCCCCGCTCCTTGAGCTCGCGGATGCGCAGCAGGCGCTCGCGGTGGTAGGGGCCGTACCAGGCGACCCGCCCCTCGTGGCGGGGCGGCGGGATCAGGCCCTTGGACTGGTACGAACGCAGCGCCTGCACGCTGATGCCCGCCTCGGCGGCCAGCTCGCTGGCGCGGAACCGGTCCTCGCCCGTGGGCCGGGGCCTTCCCGTCGGCCGGGGCCTACCCGGCGCGCCTTTCCCTTCCATGACTGCGTAGAAGAATTCCACATTTCTGTGTAACGATCGCGGGGCGGGCCGGTCTGATCCCTTCACCTCCCCGAACACCACTGCCCTGTCCCCGCGTACCGGCTCTGGAGGCCACTTCGTGCCCTATGCAGTGATCTTCCCCGGGCAAGGCGCCGCCGCGCCGGGTGCCGGCGTCCCGTGGCGGGACCACCCCGCCTGGTCGCTGGTCGCCGAGGCCGAAGCGGTGCTCGACCGACCGCTCGCCCGCCTCCTGCTGGAGGCCGACCAGGACGAGCTGTCCACGACCCGGGCCAGCCAGCTGGCGGTGTTCCTCACCTCGCTCATGGCGTGGGACGCCTTCTCCGCCCGGGTGGACGAGCCGCCCGTGGCGTTCGCCGGCCACTCGCTGGGCCAGATCACGGCGCTGGTGGCCGCCGGGGCGATCGACCGTGCCGACGGGTTCCGCCTGGCGGCGGAGCGGGCCGAGCTGTCCCAGCGCTCGGCTGACGCCAACCCCGGCCGCATGGCCGCCCTGATCGGCGCCGACCTCGAGGACGCCGAGCGGCTGTGCGCCCAGTTCGACGACGTGTGGGTGGCGAACGACAACGCCCCCGGACAGGTCGTGATCGCCGGCACCGTGTCCGGGCTGGCCGCCGCGGTCGAGGCTGCCCCCGGAATGGGTCTGCGCAAGCCGCGGGCCCTGGACGTCGGTCACGCCTTCCACACGCCGCTGCTGGCGGACGCCGCCGAGGGCCTTCGCCCCCTGCTGGAACGGCTCACGTTCCGGACACCGACGGCTCCAATCGTGACAAATACTGACGGCAAACCCCAGACCGACCCGTCTTGTTGGGCGCAGCAGTTAACAAGACATCTGGTCGAACCGGTACTGTGGCGGCAGTGCCAGGAAACGCTTCGCGTGTCTGGGGCTGGCACCTTCGTCGAGCTGGGGCCCGGCCGTGTGCTGGCAGGTTTGGCCAAGCGGACGGTCCCTGACGTGACGGTGCGCAACGTGTCACAACCGACAGAGCTGGCCCAGCTGGGAGAGGCCAGCGGTCTCATGGAGGTCGTCCAATGATGATCGACGAGGGAATCGGCGGCGACGTGCAGCTCGACATCCACGCCGAAGACCTGCACGTGCCCGAGCGGCTCATCGCCGCCCCGGCCGCCGGCATCTTCCGGACGGCCCCGCCCGAGACCGTGACGAGCGAGGGCGAGATCGTGCACGCTGGTCAGGTGCTCGGCTCGATCGAGGTGATGGGCGAAGCGGTCCCCGTGACCAGCCCGCACACCGGCTTCCTGATGGGTCTCCTGGCACTCCCCGGCGAGCGGGTCCGATCGGCCCAACCACTCGCCTGGGTGCGGGTCACGACGTGACGTCGCTGCCTGCGCCGTCCCTCGGCGGCATCGCGGTGGCCGGGTGGGGTACCGCGCTGCCGGAACAGAGGGTGACCAACCACGACCTGATGAAGCGGCTCGACACCACCGACGAGTGGATCGTCGAGCGGACCGGCATCCGCGAGCGCCGCGTCGCCGGGCCCGGCGAGTCGACCGGACCGTTGGCGGTCGCGGCGGCGCGGGCCGCGCTGGAGCGCGCCGGCCTGACCGGCGCCGACATCGACCTGGTCGTGGTGGCCACCACCACGCCCGAACGCCCGATCCCGGCCACGGCCGCCCTGGTGGCGGCCGAGCTGGGCACGACCGCCGGCGGCTTCGACCTGAACGCCGCCTGCGCCGGGTTCGTTTACGGGCTCACGACGGTCGCGGGCGCGATGGCGTCCGGTGCGGCCTCGACCGCGCTGGTGGTCGGGGCCGACACCATGACGAGCGTCACCGACCCCGACGACCGCAGCACCGCCATCCTGTTCGGCGACGGGGCCGGCGCCCTGGTGCTGGTCGGCGGCCCGGCGGCGGGCGGCAGCGCCGCGGGCACCGCCGGCACGGTCGGGACCACCGCAGCCGGCGTCGACATCGCCGGGGGCGGCCCGGGCCTCGTGGCCTGCGACCTGGTCCACGACCCCGAGGGCGTCGACCTGCTGTACGTCGAGGCCGGCGGTAGCGGGCGGCCGGCGTCGACCAAGACGGTCGAGTCCCGCGAGCACTACCTGCAGATGGACGGCCGCGAGGTGTTCCGGCGGGCCGTCCGGGCGGTGACGCTGTCGGTCGAGCGCACGCTCGAGCGGGCCGGCATCGGGCCGGACGACGTGGCGCTTTTCGTCCCCCACCAGGCCAACGCCCGCATTGTGGACTCCGTCCTGCCCCGGCTGGGCATCCCGCCGGAGCGGACGCTCCGGACGATCGACCACTACGGCAACACCTCCGCCGCCTCGATCCCGCTGTCGCTGGCGGAGATGGCCGACCGGCAGATGGTCCGGTCCGGCGACCTCGTGCTGCTGAGCGGTTTCGGGGCCGGCCTGTCGGTCGGCACCGCGCTGTGGCGGTGGGAGACCGTGGCGCCGCGCCGGGCGGGCGCGAGCGAGACGAGCGGAAAGGACGCAGCGTGAGCGACGGCAGGGTCGCGTTGGTCACCGGCGCGTCGGGCGGCATCGGCTCGGCCGTGGCCCGCCAGCTGGCGGCCGCCGGCTGCCGGGTGGCGGTCGGCTACGGCGCCTCGGCCGGCGGGGCCGAGAAGGTGCGGGACGAGATCGCGGGCACCGGCGGCGAGGCGCTGGCGGTGGCCATCGACGTGCGCGACCCCGACGCGGTCGACGCTGCCTTCACGACGGTCGAGGACGCCTACGGCCCGGTCGAGATCCTGGTCAACGCGGCCGGCGTCAACCGCGACAAGCTGCTCGTCCAGCTGACCGACGACGACTGGCGCCACACGCTCGACATCGACCTGTCCGGCCCGTTCCACACGATGCGGCGGGCGATCCGGCGCATGATCCGGGCCCGGTTCGGCCGGATCGTCAACGTCTCGTCGATCGTGGCCGCCACCGGCGGCCCGGGCCAGGCCAACTACGCGGCCGCCAAGGCGGGCCTGGTGGGCCTGTCGCGCTCGGTGGCCCGCGAGGTGGCCTCCCGCAACATCACGGTGAACGTCGTCGAGCCGGGCCCGATCGCCACGGCGATGACCGAGGAGCTGAGCGACGAGCGGCGCGACCAGCTGGCAGGAGCGACCGCGGTCGGCCGCTTCGGCACGGTCGACGAGGTGGCGGCTGTTGTCGCCTTCCTCGCTTCCGACCAGGCTTCCTACGTGACCGGCGCGATCATTCCGGTCGACGGTGGCCTGGGCATGGGTCGCTGACCCGCTGCTGAACCACCCCCCGGGCTCTGCCCCGATCACCCGAAAGGACCATCCAGATGAACCGCTCCGACGCCCTCGAAGCACTCCGCACGGCGGCCGTCGACGTGCTGCAGGTCAAGCCCGACCAGGTCGTCGAGACCGCCACCTTCGCCGAGGACCTCGAGGCCGACAGCCTCGACCTGGTCGAGCTGGTGATGTCGCTCGAGGACAGCCTCGACGTGAAGATCGAGGAGGACGACCTCGCCGACGTCAAGACCGTGGGCGACGCCGTCGATCTCATTCTGGCGGCCAGCGCCGCCGCCGCGTGACCGCCGCGTCCCACAGATCGGCCGCGGCCCCCGCGGCTTCCGACGCGGTCACCGACCACCGGGGTCGTCCCCGCGTCGTCGTCACCGGCATCGGGGTGAAGACCCCGGCCGGTCTGACGGTCGCGGACCTGTGGCGCACGCTGCTCGAGGCCCGGCCGATGGCCGCGCCGATCACGCTGTACGACACCTCGCAGCACAGCGTGACCTACGCCTGCGAGGTGCGCGACTTCGACCCCGTGCCCTACGTCGGGCCCAAGGAGGTCCGCCGCACGGACCGGGCGGCGCTGCTCGGCTTGGCCGCGGCCGCCGACGCCGTGGCCGACGCCACCGCGGATGCCGATCTCGGCGCCGAGCCCGTGCGGTGCGGCGTCGTCGGCGGGTCGGGCGTGGGCGGCATCCGCACCCTCGAGGACCAGGTCATCACGTACGCCGACCGGGGCCCCGACCGGGTCAGCCCGTTCCTGGTGCCCATGATGATGGCCAACGCCACGGCCGCGCTGATCGGCATCCACCACGGGTTCACCGGCCCCAACGTGGCGGTCGCCACCGCGTGCACCACGGGCGCCAACGCCGTCGGCGAGGGCGCCCGCATGATCCGCGACGGCACCGCGGACGTGGTGGTGGCCGGCGGCACCGAGGCCTCGGTCAGTCCGGTGGCCATGGCCGCCTTCACCCGCATGGGCGCCCTGTCGCGCAACCCCGACCCGGCCCGCGCCTCCCGGCCCTTCGACGACGACCGCGACGGCTTCGTGATGGGCGAGGGCGCCGGCTTCGTGGTGCTCGAGAGCTACGAGCGGGCCCGGGCCCGCGGCGCCACGATCAAGGGCGAGGTCCTCGGCTACGGCATGACGTGCGACGCCCACCACATCACGGCTCCGCTCGAGGACGGCGCCGGTGCCACCGCCTGCGTCGAGATGGCGCTGGCCGACGCCGGCCTCGACGCGGAGGCGATCGGGCACGTCAACGCCCACGGCACCTCGACGCCGCTCAACGATGCGGCCGAGGCCGCGGCGCTGGCCAAGGTGTTCGGCCCCAAGGCCGTGCCCGTCACCTCGGGCAAGGGCGTGACCGGGCACATGATCGGCGCCACCGGGGCGGTCGAGGCGATCGCCGCGCTGCTCGCCGCCAACGAGGGCCTCGTGCCCCCGACGGCCAACCACGAGCGGACCGACCTGCCGGTCGACGTCGTGGCCGGCGAGCCCCGCTCGATCCCGCGGGCACCCGCGCTGTCGACGTCGTTCGCGTTCGGCGGCCACAACGTGGCGCTGGTCGTGGGCCCGGCGCCCGGCGGAGACGGAGAGTAGAGGCGAGGCGACGATGGCGGCGGTGGTGGTTCCCCGGATGCCGGTGGCCACGGGGCGGCCCGGGGCCGTCGGGGCCGGGCTGGGCCTGGTGCCCGGCCTCGACCTCGACCGTCCGGTCGCCTGGTTCCAGGGGACCGCGACTGCGGTCGACACCGACGTGGTGCGGCGCACGATCCGGGCCGGCATCGAGGCCGGCCTGCCGGTCGTCGGCATCGTCACCGGCGCCGGCGTCGACCGCCGCACCGACCTGGCCGGCCTGCACGGCTGGGGCTCGGTGGCCCGAGCCCTGGCCGACGCCTCCGGCCTCGTCCCCACCGTGCTGGTGGTCGACGGGCCCTGCCTCGGCGGCCCGGCCCTGGCGCTCGGGCTGGCCGACGTCGTGGTCATGACCGAGCGCTCGGTGGCGTTCCTCAACGGGCCCTCGACGTCGGCGCGGTTCACCGGCATCGCCGAGCTCGACGCCGACCTCCTGGGCGGCGCCTGGATCCACCACTCCCGCAGCGGCATCGCCGACCTGGTGGCGCGCGACCTCGACGCCGCGCTCGTCCAGGTCGCCGAGCTGCTCGACCACCTGCCGCCCAACAACCAGGAGCCGCCGCCCACGGTCACGCCGACCGACCCGGTGGACCGGCCGTGCGACCGGGCCGCCCGGGCGGTCCCCGCCGACGGGCGGGCGTCCTACGACGTGCGCTGGGTGATCGAGGACATCGTCGACGACGGCGCGTTCCTCGAGCTCCAGGCCCGGTTCGGGAGCTGCATCGTCACCGGCTTCGCCCGGGTGGGCGGCATGCCGGTCGGCGTCGTCGCCAACCAGCCCAGCCAGCTGGCGGGCGCCATCGACATCGAGGGCTCGAAGAAGGGTGCCCGGTTCGTGCGCCTGTGCGACGCCTTCAACGTCCCGCTCGTCACGCTCGTCGACACGCCGGGCTTCCGGCCCGGCCGCGACCAGGAGTGGCGGGGCATGATCCGCCACGGCGCCAAGCTGGCGTTCGCCTACGCGGAGGCCACGGTCCCCCGGGTCGGGGTCGTGCTGCGCAAGGCCTACGGCGGCGCCTTCATCGTCATGGACTGCAAGTCGATGGGCAACGACTGCGCGCTGGCCTGGCCGTCGGCCGAGGTGGCGGTGATGGGGGCCAAGGGCGCGGTCGAGATCCTCCACCGCCGCGAGCTGGCCGCCCTGGAGGACGAGGAGAAGCGCGAGAAGCGCCGCCTCGAGCTCGAGGCCGAGTACGAGGCCGTCCACCTCTCCCCCACCATGGCCGCCGACCGGGGCTACATCGACGAGGTCATCGACCCCGTTCACACCCGGATGGCGGTGGCCGGCGCCCTGGCCGCGCTCGTGGCCAAGCGCGAGCGGCTGCGTCCCCGCCGCCACGAGAACATCCCGCTCTAGCGAGCCTCCAACGAGAAGGACCCCATGCTCCTCGACGGCAAGAAGTTCGTCATCACCGGCGTGCTCACGAAGGACTCGATCGCCGCCGGGGTGGCCCGCCTGGCCCAGGAGGAGGGCGCGGAGATCGTGCTCACCTCGTTCGGCCGGGGCCTGCGCCTCACCCAGCGGGTGGCCCGCACGCTGCCCACCCCGCCCGACGTGCTCGAGCTCGACGTGACCTCGCCGGACGACCACGCCGCCCTGGCCGAGGAGCTGGGCCGGCGGTGGGGCAAGGTCGACGGCGCCCTGCACGCGGTCGGGTTCGCGCCCGAGCTCTGCCTGGGCCAGGACGAGGGCCTGTTGGCCGCCGGCTGGGAGGACGTCTCCACCGCCCTCCACGTCTCCACCTACTCGCTGAAGTCGCTGGCCGCGACGCTGGTGCCGCTCATGCCCGACGGCGGCGCGCTGGTGGCGCTCGACTTCGACGCCCGCCAGGCCTGGCCCCACTACGACTGGATGGGCGTGGCCAAGGCCGCGCTCGAGGCCGCCGCCCGCTACCTCGCCCGCGACCTCGGTCCCCGCAAGGTGCGGGTCAACCTGGTGTCGGCCGGCCCGCTGCGGACCATGGCCGCGCGGTCGATCCCGGGGTTCGCGGCCATGGAGGCGACCTGGCCCGCCCGGGCCCCGCTCGGATGGGACGTGCACGACTCCGAGCCCGTGGCCCGAGCGTGCGTCGCCTTGCTGTCGGACTGGTTCCCGGCGACGACCGGCGAGATCGTTCACGTGGACGGCGGGGCCCACGCCGTCGCCCTGGGCAGCGCCGAGGTGGCCCCGCCGGCCGCCGGCGGGTTCCCGGCCGAGGGGCCGGCCGCCGTCGGGTCGCCCGACTCCGGCGCGTCGTGAGCGGAGAGTCCGTGGGCGATCCCGTCGACCTGCTGCCCCACCGGCCGCCGTTCCGGTTCGTCGACGCCGTCGACGAGCTGGTCCCCGGCGAGCGGGTGCGGGCCCGCTACCAGGTGACGGGCGACGAGGCGTTCCTGGCCGGCCACTTCCCGGGCAACCCGATCTTCCCGGGCGTCATCCAGCTCGAGGCGCTGGCCCAGGCCGGCGCCGTCGCCCTGCTGTCGGACGAGCGCTACGCCGGCACCCTGCCGCTGTTCGGCGGGGTCGAGAACGTGCGGTTCCGCCGGCAGGTGACGCCGGGCGACGAGATCACGCTCGACGTGACGATGGACAAGCTGTCGTCCCGGGGCGGATGGGGCACCGCCACGGCGACGGTCGACGGGAAGACCTGCTGTCAGGCGCGGCTGTTCTTCGTGCTGGCGCCGTCGGCCTCGGCCTAGCCTCGCAACCCCGTGGCCTCCCCCGACGTTCCCGATGTTCCCGACGCGCCCCCGGTCGACCGCTCGCTGCTCGACTTCGCAGTCGAGCTGGTGCGCGAGGCCGGCCGGGTGACGCTCGACTGGTTCCGGTCCGCCGACCTCCAGGTCGACCGCAAGGCCGACGGCACGCCGGTCACCGCCGCCGACCGGGCGGCCGAGCGGCTGGTGCGCGAGCGCTTGGCCGAGCGGTTCCCCGACGACGCCGTGCTGGGCGAGGAGGAGCCCGAGACCGCAGGCACCTCCGGCCGGCGCTGGATCGTCGACCCCGTCGACGGCACCAAGGCGTTCGCCCGGGGCGTGCCCCTGTACTCGACGCTGCTGGCGCTCGACGACGAGCACGGCCCCGCCGTCGGGGTCATCGGCCTGCCCGCGCTCGACCAGGTCGTCTACGCCGGGCGGGGGCTGGGCTGCTGGGCCGACGGGCAGCCGGCCCGGGTCAGCGACCGTGCCGAGATCCGAGGCGCCTACGTGACGACCAGCAGCTTCGGGCACTGGCCCGAGGACGCCCTGCTGGCCGTCCGCCGGGCCCGGTGTGAGATGCGCACGTGGGGCGACGGCTACGGCTACGCCCTGGTGGCCACCGGGCGGGCCGACGTCATGGTCGATCCCGCGGTCGAGCCCTACGACGTGGCGCCCATGCCGGTGATCCTGGCCGAGGCCGGCGGGCGGTTCACCAACCTGGCCGGCGAGCCCGGCGCCCACGGGGGCAGCGGGGTGGCCAGCAACGGGAGGCTGCACGACGCGGCGCTCGCCCTGCTGGCCGGCGGCGCGACGTAGCGCAGCGAGACGCCCGCCGGCCGGCCCCGTCGTCGGCGGGGCCGGGCGATCCGCTCAGATCCAGCCCTGGTGGCGCAGGTAGCGGTACAGGAGGCAGGCCACGACCACGATCAGGCCGAGGGCGAACGGGTACCCCCACGTCTCGTGCAGCTCGGGCATGTGGTCGAAGTTCATGCCCCACACGCCGGCCAGCATCGTGGGCACGGCGGCGATGGCCGCCCAGCTGGCGATGCGGCGCATGTCGTCGTTCTGCTGCACCGAGATGTGCGAGAGGTTGACCTGCAACACGTCCGACAGCAGATCGCGCTGCACCTCGATGCGGGCGGCCACCCGGCGCAGGTGGTCGTCGACGTCGCGGAAGTAGGCGCTGAGCCCTTCCTGCGCCAGCGGGTGGGCGCCGGTGTGGAGCTGCTCGAGCGGCTCGAGCAGCGGCTCCACCGCCCGGTACAGGTTGAGGACCTGGCGTTTGAGCTTGTAGATGCGGGCGGCGGGGTTGACCCGCGCCTCGGAGAACACGTCGGCCTCGATCTCGGCGATGTCGTTGTCGAGCCCGTCGAGGACCGGCACGTAGTCGTCGACGACGCGGTCGAGGATGCCGTGGACGGCGGCGATCGGGCCCCGGGCCAAGCGCTCGGGGTCGACGTCGAGGTCGCGGCGCACCCGGGACAGGTCGCAGGCGTCGCCGTGCCGCACGGTGACCAGGAAGTTCCGCGCGACGAACAGCTGGATCTCGGCGAAGTCGACCGCCTCCCGCTCGTCCACGTAGCGCGCGCTCTTGACCACGAGGAACAGCGAGTCGCCGTAGCGCTCGAGCTTGGGGCGCTGGTGGGCCTTGATGGCGTCCTCGACCGCCAGCGGGTGGAGCTCGAGCGCGCTCGCCACCTCGTCGAACTCGGCGGCGGTCGGGTCGTGCAGGCCGATCCACACGAAGCTGTGGGCGCCGCCGGCGCCGTCGAGCGAACCGATGGCCTCGTCGACCGCCAGCTGGCCCGGCCGGCGCTTGCCTTGGTCGTAGACCGCGCAGTCGACGATCATCGACCACGATTCTGACGCAGGGAGAGCACCGGGAGCGCCATGGACCGCACCGCCCACCTGTCCCTCCTCCGGCGCGACGCGGCCGCGCTGCTGGCGGCCTCCGAGCGCGGCCTCGACGCCGACGTGCCGTCGTGTCCCCGCTGGACCGTCGAGCGGCTCGTCGGCCACGTCGGCCGGGTCTACCGGATGGCGACCGGCTGGCTCCGCACCGGCGCCGCGCCCGGCGACCTGGAGCGGCCGCCGGCCGGACCCGACGTCCGGGCCTGGACCGCCCGCGGCCTCGACGAGCTGGTCGCCGCCCTCGAGGCCGACGGCGGCGAGGGCACGCGCCCGACCTGGGCCGGGGAGCAGCCGGCCACGTTCTGGCCCCGGCGCATGGCCATCGAGACCGCCCTCCACCGGTGGGACGCCCAGGCCGCGCACGGTGCGCCCGAACCGGTCGACGCCGAGCTGGCGGTCGACGCCATCGACGAGCTGTTCGACGTGATGGTGCCGGCCCGGGCCGCGGATGCCCTGCGGGGCGCCGGCGAGACGCTGCACCTGCACGCCACCGACGTCGCCGGCGAGTGGCTGGTGACGCTGACCGACGGCCCGCCGCAGGTCGAGCGCGCCCACGCCAAGGGCGACGTCGCCGTGCGGGGACCGGCCTCCGACCTGCTGCTCCTGCTGTGGAACCGGGGCGACGAGGCCGGGCGGGAGCGCCTGCAGGTGTTCGGCGACGCCGACCTGCTGGACCGGTGGTCGACAGCGGTCCGCATCTGAACCCGATCACTGGGTGTGCGCGTCTCCGTGGGCCTCGGCCCGGGCCACCGCCACGGTGGCCCGGGCCGAGCGTCGCTTGGGCACGACCAGAACCGCCCCGGGGCCGGCGGCCAGCAGGGCGGCGGGCTCGGCCACGGCGGGCCGCCGACGCTCCGACCCGCCGCCGGCGGCCTGAGCGCCGGCCCGGGCGGGGCCGGTGCCGCGGTCGACGGCGAGGACACCGGCGACGGCGGCCAGGTCGTCCGGCGCGCACGCCACAACCGGCCACCCGAGGGCGGTGACGGCCGGGTGGCCGGCCCGGGCCGCGACCGTGGCCACCGCCGCCACGCGCTCCCGGGCGACGCCCGCCTCCCGCAGGGCGGCCTCCACCAGCGCCGCCACCTCGGCCGCCTCGGCCCGCGAGGCCACCCCGACCCCCACCACGTGGTCGGCGGGACGGTCGTCGGCAGAGCGGTCGTCAGCGGGGCTGTCGGCGGGCTGCGCCCCCGGGACCGGACCCGCCGGCGGCTCAGGCATCAGGTCGGGTCGGGCCCCAGCAGACGAACACGGGGTTCTCGGGGGCGAGGCGGAAACCGAGCCCGCCGAGCGGCGCCGCCCGGGCCACCGACAGCTGCACCAGGTTGCCGAGCCGCCCGTGGGCGGCCACGGCCCGGTCCACCAGCGCGTAGGTGGCCACGACCACGCCGCCGGGCCGCAGCCGCGCCAGCGCGGCGTCGAGCACGTCGAGGCCCCCGCCGCCCACGAACACCCGGTCGGGGTCGGGCAGCGGGTCCAGCGCCGCCGGCGCCGCCCCCTCGACCACCGTGACCCGCACGCCGTGGCGGGCGGCGTTGGCCCGCACCCGGGCGGCCTGCTCGGGGTCGCGCTCGACGGCCACCACCTCCAGCCCGGGCGCCAGCCGGGCGCACTCGATCGCCACCGAGCCGCTGCCGGCGCCGACGTCCCACAGCACGCCGGCCGGCGGCAGCGCCAGCTTGCCGAGCGCCACGGCCCGCACCTCGGACTTGGTGATCATCCCGCCCCGGTGGGCGAACCGGTCCTCGGGCAGGCCCCAGGCCAGGGACGGCCCGGTGGCCGACGCGGCCGGCGCCCGGGCCCCCAGCACGACCACCACCGACATCGGGTCGAAGCTGCCGGCGGCCAGGGCGTCGAGGTCGAGGCGGTGCAGGGACTCGGCTTCGTCGCCGATGCGGGACACGACCGCCACCTCGGCCACCTCGGCGCCGGCCGCCCGCAGCGCCTTGCCCACCGCCTCGGGCGGGTTGTCGGGCGAGGTCAGGACGGCCACCTTGCCGCCGGCCCCCGTGTGCGCGGCCGAGACCACCGCGGCCACGGCGGCGTCGAGCGGGCGCCCGTGGGCCGACACCACGGCGGCGTCGTCCCACGACAGGCCGAGCCGGGCGAACGCCATCGCCACCGACGACGGAGCCGGGTGGACCGCGAGCCGGTCGGCGCCCAGCCGCTCGCCCAGCGCCCGGACGATCCCGAAGAACCCGGGGTCGCCGGACGCCAGCACGCACACCCGCCGCCCCGCCCGCTGCCGGGCGGCGACCGTGTCGAGCACGGCGTCGAGCGGCCCGGCCAGCTCGACGCGCTCGGCCGCGCCCTCGGGCGGCAGCCGGTCGCCCACCTCCCGCAGCTGCCGCGCCGAGCCGACCACCACCTCGGCGGCGCCGAGCGCGGCCCGGGCCGCGGCCCCGTAGGGCTCGCCGCCGAGCAGACCCACCACGTCCACGCGCACGGCCGTCATCCGCCGGCCCCCTCCGTCCGGGCGGGGCGGAACGAGTGGGCGTAGTCCGGCGCGTACACGTGGCTGCGCCGGCCCGGCCCGCACGGCTCGCCCCCGGCCGGTCCCGGGGACGGCGGGCGCAGCGCCTCACCCACCAGCACCAGCACGGTGGTGGTGGCGCCCAGGGCCCGCAGGTCGTCGGCCAGGCGGCCGACCGTCGTGGGCACGATCGTCTCGTCCGGCCACGACACCCGGTGGGCGATGATCGCCGGTGTGGACGGGCCATAGGCGGAGCCGGCGGCCTGGAGCTCGGCCTGCAGGGCGTCGGGCCGCCCCGCCGACAGGAACAGCGCCATCGTCGGCCCCAGCGCCGCGAACCCGGCCACCGACTCGCGGGGTGGCACCGACGCCTTCGTCCGGTGGGCCAGGCGGGTGAGCACCACGCTCTGGGCCAAGCCGGGGACCGTGAGCTCGCGGCGGGCGGCGGCCGCGGCGGCGGCCAGCGACGACACGCCGGGGACGATCTCGAAGTCGCGCTGGTGGGCGACGCACCAGTCGATCTGCTCGCCGATCGTGCCGTACACGGTGGGGTCGCCGGAGTGGAGCCGAACGATCGCCGCGTCCGGGTGGGCGGCGTAGACCGCGGTCACGTCCTCGAGCGTCATCGTCTTGGAGTCGTGGACCTCGACGCCGGGCCGGCAGTGCTCGAGCACGGCCGGCGACACCAGCGACGACGCCCACACGACGACGTCGGCCGCGGCCAGCCGGTCGACCGCCCGCAGCGTGAGCAGGTCGGCGGCCCCGGGCCCGGCCCCGACGAAGCTGATCATGCGCCCTCCCCGCCGCCGCCCGTGCGCCCGGCGCCGCGCCCGGTCCCGCCGGCCCCGGACGCGGTGGGTGCGGCGGGCCCGGTCGGCGCGGCGGCCGCGCCGTCGCCGGCCCGCTCGGGCGGGACGACGACCGTGGCCAGGTAGGAGGCCGGGCGGTCGGCGGCGGCCGCCACCGGCACGCTCCGCCCCCCGGGCAGGCCCAGCATCTCGCCCAGCACGGCGGCGCCGAGCCGCCCGCGGCGGTCGAGCACGGCGGCGACCTCGGGCAGGACCCGCCCGCCCTTGTAGACGACGAGCCCCCGGTGGGGGTCGGCGAGCAGCGGGTCGAGTCGCTCGGCGTCGCCGCCCAGCGTGACCAGCGTCAGCTCCTCGTCGCCGTCGGCCAGCACCACCCCGGTCCGGGCGGCCAGCTCCTGGAACGCCATGATCCCGGGCACGGTCTCGACCGGGACGCCTGGCCGCCGGGCGGTCACCGCGGCCACCACCCGGGGAAAGATCGTCCACACGTTGGGGTCGCCGAGCACGGCGAAGGCCACCAGCTCGCCCCGGTCGAGGTGGCCGAGCACGGTCTCGGCCGCCCGCTCGACCGAGCGGCGCCGGGCGGCGGCGTCGCCGCCGATGTCGATCACCAGCCGGTCGACCGCGACCTCGGGCACGGCCGAGCGGACGACGGCCTCGGCCCGCCCGATGGCGTCGGGGCCGGTGGCGGCGGCGACCACCCGGTCGGCCGACCGGAGGACCGCGACCGCCCGCTCGGTGACCAGGTCGGGGTCGCTGGGCCCCACGCCCACACCGACCAGCCGGGGGCCGGTCGGGACGGGCTGGCGGGCGGGCGCCGGGGCCGGCTCGTCGGCGGCGGCGCGCACGAGGCGGTCGATCGCGATGCGGATGAGCTCGGCCTCGGAGCGCCCCCACCGGTCGGCCAGCGCCGCCAGCTCGGCCTTCAGCTCGTCGGGGAGGTAGACGGAGCTCTTGAGCACCCGCGTAGGGTAGACGTAGGGCACAGCGCCGTGCCGACGCACGGCCGTGCCGAAAGACCGCGATGTCCGGATCCGAACGGCCGAACGGCCCGCTGCGACGGGGGTGGACGACCGGGGCCTGCGCGACGGCCGCCACCAAGGCCGCCTGCGAGGCCCTGTTCGGTGACGCGTTCCCCGACCCGGTGCGCATCCGGCTGCCCCGCGGCGAGGAGCCGGCCTTCGCCCTCGCGCGCGCCGAGCTCGACCGGGCCGCGGGCGAGGCGCGCGCCGGCGTGGTCAAGGACGCCGGCGACGACCCCGACGTCACCCACGGCGTTGAGGTCGTGGCCACGGTCCGGCGAACGGCCCCGGGGACGGGCACGGTGTTCCGGGCCGGACCCGGCGTGGGGACGGTCACGCTGCCCGGCCTACCGCTGGACGTCGGCGAGCCGGCCATCAACCCGGTGCCCCGGCGCCTGATGCGCGAGGCGGTGGCCGAGGTCACCGGCCGCCACGGCGCGCCGCCCGACGTCGAGCTCGAGATCTCCATCCCCGGCGGCGAGGAGATCGCCCGCCGCACGTGGAATCCCCGGCTCGGCATCGTCGGTGGCCTGTCGATCCTGGGCACGACCGGGGTCGTCGTCCCCTACTCGTGCTCGGCGTGGATCCACTCGATCCACCGGGGCATCGACCTGGCCCGGGCCAACGGCATCGACCACGTGGCCGGGTGCACCGGGTCGACGTCCGAGCGGACCGTGCGCGGCCTGTTCGGCCTGCCCGAGATCGCCCTGCTGGACATGGGCGACTTCGTGGGCGGGACCCTGCGCTACCTGCGCCGCAAGCCGGTGCCCCGCATGACGATCGGCGGCGGGTTCGCCAAGCTGTCGAAGCTGGCGGTCGGGCACCTCGACCTCCACTCGGGCCGCAGCCAGGTGGACAAGGACTGGCTGGCCGACCGGGCCGCCGAGCTGGGGGCGCCGGCCGACCTGGTCCCCGCCCTCCGCACGGCCAACACCGCCCTCGAGGTCCTGAACCGGTGCCGCGCCGCCGGCGTCGCCATCGGCGAGGCGGTGGCGGACGCCGCCCGGCGCACGGCGCTCGACGTGCTCGACGGCGCCCCGGTCGCCGTGGACGTGGTGGTCGTCGACCGGGACGGGGCGGTCGTGGCCACGAGCGGCGTGGCGGCCGCTGGCGGCACGTAGGGCATCGTGCCCTACGTGCCGTGTAGCGTGCTGCCGATGGTGGACGTCGCTGGCGCCGTGGCCGTTCCGGCCGGATCGGTGCGCGGGGCGTGCCCGGGCGGGCACCGGCCCTTCGTGGCGGCCGACGGGCTGCTGGTGCGCGTCCGGGTCCCGAGCGCGATCCTGACCGGCGACCAGGTCGCGGCCGTGGCCGCGGTGGCGGACCGGGGCGGTAGCGGGGCCGTGGAGCTGACGAGCCGCGCCAACCTCCAGGTCCGGGGCGTGCGGGACGCCGCGCTGGGCGCGGTGCAGCGCGGCCTGGCGGCGGCCGGGCTCCTGCCGGCCGGCGCCGAGGCCGACGAGCGGCGCAACGTCGTCGCCGCGCCGGCGGCCGGGCTCGACCCGACCGAGGTCGCCGACGTGCGCCCGGTCGTGGCCCGGCTGGTCGACCGGCTGGTCGACCGGTCGGCCGCAGGCGGCGGGGCCGGGTCGGACGATCCCGACCGCGACGCCCCCGCTCCCGATCATGCCGGCCCGGACGGCGCCGGGCCCGGGGCGGCCGGCCTCCACCCCAAGGCGGGGGCGGTGGTCGACGGCGGCGGGGCCGTGAGCGTCCGGGGGCTCCGCCACGACGTCGGCCTCGGCGCCTGCCGCCGCCGCGACACCGGAGAGGTGGTGGCCGAGCTGGCCCTCGGGCGGCCGCTTTCGACCGCCGCCGACCCGACGACGCCGGCGCTGGTGGTCCCCTGGGCGGCGGCGGCCGACGTCGCCGCCCACGCCCTGGCCCTCACGGCCGGCGGGCGGCGGCTTCACGAGGTCGTGGCCGACCGCGGGCTCGAGGCGACGGTGGCCGACCTGGCCCGGCGCGCCGGCGTGGCCGTCGCCGCGGTGGCGGCAGGCGACCTCGACCGGGCGGCGCCCGAGCCGGGCCCGCCGCTGGGCGTCCGCCCCGCCCGCACCCCCGGCTGGGCGCTGGTCGGCGCCGCCCCCGTGCTGGGCCGGCTCGACGCCCCCGCGCTGGCCGCCCTGGCCGCCGCGTCCCGCCGCCACGGCGACGGCACGGTCCGGCTGACGCCCTGGCGCACCGTGCTCGTCCCCGCCCGGGCCGACACGGCGGCCGCGCTGGCCGACGAGCTGCGCGCCCTCGGCCTGGCGACCGGCGCCGACGACCCGGCGGTGGGCGTGGTGGCCTGCGTCGGCCGTGCCGGGTGCGCGGCCGGCCACACCGACGCCCTGGCCGACGCCCGCCGGCTGATCGACGCCCGCCGGGCGCGCCGCTCGCCCGAGCCCTCCGCATCCGGCGCCGCCCCTGACCCCCGAGGCTCCGATCCCCGAGGCGCCGACCCCCGCAGCCCCGAATCGGGCGGCCCCGACGGCCGGGCCCGGCTGCACGTGTCGGGGTGCGGCAAGCGGTGCGCCTCCCGCGCCGTGCACGACGTGACGCTCGTCGGCGTCGCGCCCGGCCGCTACGACGTGTTCGTCCGGGACCCCGACACGGGCGGCGAGCGCCTGGCCCGGCGGGGCGTCCCCCTCCCCGTCCCCCTCCCCGAGGCGGTGCCCGAACCGTGATCCGACTCGACTACGTCCGCGACGGCGCCGAGATCTACCGCCGGTCGTTCGCCACCATCCGGGCCGAGGCCGACCTGTCCCAGGTGCCCGACGACCTCGAGAAGGCGGCCGTCCGCATGATCCACGCCTGCGGCATGGTCGACCTGGTCGACGACCTGGCCTTCAGCCCCGGGGTCGGCACCGCGGCCCGCGACGCGCTGCGCGCCGGCGCCCCCATCCTGGCCGACGCCCTGATGGTGGCCGAGGGCGTGACCCGCCGGCGCCTCCCCGCCGACAACGAGGTGGTGTGCACGCTGCGCGACCCCCGGGTCGCCGAGCTCGCCGAGGCGGCGGGCACGACGCGCTCGGCGGCCGCGGTCGACCTCTGGCTCCCGTGGCTCGACGGGGCGGTCGTGGCCATCGGCAACGCCCCCACCGCGCTGTTCCGGCTGCTCGAGCTGCTGGCCGACGGCGCGCCCCGGCCGGCCGCCGTGCTCGGCCTGCCGGTCGGCTTCGTGGGGGCGGCCGAGTCGAAGGTGGCGCTGGCCGAGTCGGGCCTGGCGCCGTACGTGACCGTGCACGGCCGCCGGGGCGGCAGCGCCCTGGCCGCCGCCGCCGTGAACGCCCTGGCCCAGGACGACGAGTGACGTCCGGCTCGCTCTACGGCATCGGCGTCGGACCCGGCGACCCCGAGCTGATCACGCTCAAAGGCCACCGCCTGCTGCGGGCGTGCCCGGTCGTGGCCTACTTCGCGGCCGCCGGCCGCGAGAGCAACGCCCGCCGGGCCGCCGCCCCCCACCTGCTCGACAGCCACCGCGAGCTGCGCCTCGAGTACCCGGTGACGACCGAGACCCTCCCGCCCGAGGTGTCGTACGAGACCCTGCTGGCCGACTTCTACGACGATGCGGCCAAGCGGATCGCCGAGATGCTCGACGTCGGCACCGACGTGGCCGTGCTGTGCGAGGGCGACCCGTTCTTCTACGGCTCGTACATGTACATGCACACCCGGCTGGCCGGCCGGTACCCGACCGAGGTGGTGCCGGCGGTGCCGTCGTTCGCGGCCGGCTCGGCCGTGCTCGGCGCCCCGCTCGTGTGCCGCGACGAGGTCCTGTGCGTGCTCTCCGGCGTGCTGCCGGCCGACGAGATCGAGGGCCGCCTGCGCACGGCCGGGGCGGCCGTGATCATGAAGGTCGGCCGCAACCTGGCCAAGGTGCGAGACGCGGTCGAGCGGGCCGGACTGCTGGGCGCCGCCCACTACGTGGAGCGGGCGACGATGGAGCGGGAGCGGGTCGCGCCGCTGGCCGACGTCGACCCGGAGCGGGAGACGGCGCCGTACTTCTCGATGGTCGTCATCCCGAGCCGGACGGCGGCGGCCCGGTAGGGGCGGACGCGGTGCCCCTCACGATCGTCGGCCTCGGCCCGGGCGACGCCGGGACGTGCACGCCGGACGTGGCGGCCTGCCTGGCCACCGCCACCGACCTGGTCGGCTACGGCCCCTACCTGGACATGGCGGCCCGGTTGGTCGCCGGCGGGTCCAGCGAGCCCGATCCGACCGGCGCCGCCGATCCGACCGGTGCCGCCGACCCGACCGCCGCCCGGTCCGTGCGGCGGCACGACTCCGACAACCGCGAGGAGGCGGCCCGGGCCCGCCTGGCCCTCGACCTGGCCGCCGAGGGCCGCGACGTGGTGGTCGTCTCGTCGGGCGACCCGGGCGTGTTCGCCATGGCCAGCGCGGTCATGGAGCAGCTCGACGGGGCCGACGCCGGGCGGTGGGACGCCGTCGAGGTGCGCGTCCTGCCGGGCGTGACCGCGGCCCACGCGGCGGCCGCCCGGGTCGGCGCCCCCCTCGGCCACGACTTCTGCGTGATCTCGCTGTCCGACAACCTCAAGCCGTGGGCGGTGGTCGAGCGGCGCCTCGCCGCCGCGGCCGGGGCCGACTTCGTGGTGGCGCTGTACAACCCGGCCTCCCGCCACCGGCCGTGGCAGCTGGCCCGGGCCGCCGAGGTGCTGCTCGAGCACCGCCGCCCGGACACGCCGGTGGTCCTGGGCCGCGACGTGGGCCGGCCCGGCGAACGGGTCACGGTCGTCGCCCTCGGCGAGCTGGCGGCGGCGCCGGTCGACATGCGGACGGTGGTGATCGTCGGCTCGTCCACCACCCGGTGCGTCGACCGACCGGGCGGCGCCGGCCCGGTCGTCTACACGCCCCGCACCTACCCGGGCTGAGCCACCTA
>DATCLS010000078.1:0-13266 GCA_036563805.1 Acidimicrobiales bacterium
AGGTCCACGCACCCGACCGCACCGGCGGCAACACCCCCCAGGCCATCAACGTGACAGGGGGCCATAAGCCATACCGGCACCGCCGGACTTCCCAGGCCCTCAGCATGACCGCTCAGAACCCACCAGGAAGGTAAGGGGGCGGGCGGCGTTCGGGAACCGGACGGGGCGGTTCGTGCGACTCTCTTGGCGTGGGTCGTTTGCATCTCTCCGAGCGGCGGGTCCGGCGGAGCGCCGCGCTGGCCGCGGCCGGTCTCGTGATCGCCGGGGTGGGTCTGCTGGGGCCGGGGCGCGCCGAGCCGGCGGGCGCTCACGCCGTCCTCGAGTCGACCGAGCCCGCCGACGGCGCCTCGCTCGACACCCCGCCCGACCGGGTGGTGCTGCGGTTCTCGGAGTCGGTGCAGACCGTCGACGACGGCATCCAGGTCTACGGGGGCTCCGGCGACACGCTCGACATCGGCGAGCCGGCCCACCCCGACGGCGACAACGCCGCGGTGGCGGTCGAGCTGCCCGACCTCTCCGAGGGGGCCTACGTGGTGTCGTGGCGGGTCGTCTCGTCCGACAGCCACCCGATCAGCGGGGCGTTCACGTTCCAGGTCGGTGACGTCGACCCCGCCGAGGTCGAGGCCCTGCGGGCGAGCCTGGGGGGCGCCGCCGACTCGGGCGGCGACGACGCGCTCGGCATCGTGTACGGCGTCGCCCGGTTCGCCGGCTTCGCCGGGCTGGTCCTGCTGGTGGGCGGCGCGGCGTTCGTGCTCGGCGTATGGCCCCGGGGCGCCGCCGACCGCCGGGTCCGGCGGCTCGTCACGGCCGGCTGGGTGACCGCGGTGGTGGCGACGGTCGCCTGCATCGGCCTCCAGGGCGCCTACGGCAACGGGCTGAGCCTGGGCGACGCCCTCGACCCCTCGGTCATCGGCGACGAGCTCGACGCCCGGGCGGGGCGGGTGTGGCTCGTTCGCCTGCTGCTCCTGGCCGTGGCCGCCCTGCTCGGGGCGGCGTTCCTGCGCCGCTGGCCCGCGGCGCCGGCGGCCGCTGTGGGCGGCCGGGCCGGACCGGGCGCCGGCGACGGGGCCGCCGGGTCGAGCCCCGGTGCCGACGCCGACGAGGGCGGCGCCGCCATCGAGCCCGCCGGCGCCGACGACGACACCGACGGCGGCGGCACGCCCGGCGAGCCGGTGGCCGTGCGGGCCGCGGGGCCCGGACCGGCCGCGTCCGAGGCGGGGGCGGGGGCCGGGGCGGCCGGGCGAGCGGGCGCCGTCGGCGGCGTCGCCGTCGCCGAGCGGGGCGTCGGCCGGCCCCCCGTCAAGGTCCCCTCCGGGCCCGTGCTCGACGAGATCCGCTACGTCGGCGCGCTGTTGGGCCTGGCCCTGCTGGCCACGGTCAGCCTCGCCGGCCACGCCGGCGCCGGGCGGCTCGTCGGCCTGGCCATCGCTACCGACATCGTCCACCTGGCCGGCGTCAGCCTGTGGCTCGGCGGCCTGGCTGTGCTCACCTTCGTCGTGCTGCGCCGCGACACGGCCGGGCTCGACCACACCGGGCTCGAGCGCGTCGTCGCCCGCTTCTCGTCCGTGGCGTTCGTGGCGGTCGTCGCGATCGCGGCCAGCGGGGTCGTCCAGGCGTGGCGCCAGCTCGAGACCTGGGACGCGCTCACCGGCACCTCCTACGGCCGCCTGTTGCTGGTCAAGGTCGGGCTCGTCGCCCTCATGCTGGTGGCGGCGGGCTTCAGCCGGGCCTGGCTGCGGGGATGGTTCCTGGCCGCCACCGACCGGGCCGCCGCCCGGTCCGGCGCGGCGACGACCGACGGCCAGCGGTCCGACCTCTACCTGCTCCGCCAGTCGGTCGGCATCGAGGCGCTCGTGGCCATCGTCGTACTGGCCGTGACCGCGGCGCTGGTCCAGGCCCCGCCCGAGGAGGCGGCCGCCGCCGGCGCGGGCGGCGGGCCGTTCCAGACCGAGCTCCACGGCGCCAACGTGCGGGTCGACATCGGCGTCGAACCGACCGAGGTCGGGCCGGTCGACGTGGACATCCAGGTGGCGTTCCACGATGGAACGCCGCTCGAGCCCGAGGAGATCAGCGCCACGCTCACGCTGCCCGAGCGCGACCTGGGGCCGCTCGACCTCGAGCTCGAGCCGGTGGGCACCGGCCGGTACCGGGCGGCGGACACCGACATCCCGTTCCCGGGGGAGTGGGAGCTCGAGGTCGTCGTGCGCACCAGCGACATCGACCAGGACCGGCTCACCGCGCCGTTCACGGTCGGCTGACGCCGGCCGCCGCAGCGGCGTCGTGCCCGGGCCCGGGACCCGGGCGGGCCCGCGGCGCCGGCGGGCGGCGGTCACTCCCGGCGCACGAGGGCATCGGCCACGAAGCGGCGGAGGAAGGCGATCTGCTCCTCCCGCGTCCGCCCGGGCAGGACGCCGGCGCCGGGCGCCTCGGGGGCGGTGGCCAGCAGGCCGGTGGCGGCGATGCACAGCCACTCGGTGGCGTCCTCCAGCGTGATGCCCGGCCGGAGCTTCCCGGCCGCGGCCAGGCGCTCGATGGCCGGCTGCACCAGCGGCGCCACCAGGGCGACGAAGGCGCCGGGCCCGCCGCCGATCCGGGCCACGGCCGCCGTCGCCCCCTGGCGGGCCAGCGCCCGGTACCACCACTCGCCACGGACCGCCTCGACGGTGCGGTAGACGCCCTCGGCGATCCGCTCGCCGGGGTCGGTGAACCGGGCCAGCCCCGGGGCGAGCTGCCGGGCCCGCGCCCGGGCCAGCCGGACGAGCACCTCGCGCACCAGCTCGTCCTTGTCGGCCACGTGCCGGTACACGGTCGCCCGCGAGCAGCCGGCCAGGCGGGCGACCGCGTCCATGCGCACGTTCTGCGGTCCGTTCCGCCGCATGACCTGCTCGGTGGCGTCGATCAGCCGCTCGCGCACCGGGCGCCCCGCCGGTGCGGCAACCCCTGGCGTCGTGACCCCCGGAGTCGTCGTGACCCTTGTCGTGTCGATGGTCCGATGTTAGCGTCGCCCGTGAGACGAAAACCGAAAATGTCTCACGGGGGGCCAGCAAAGGGGGGTCGATGACGAGCTCGATGGCACGTCCGACGTCGCAGTCGACGTCACCGTCGGCAACGGAGCCGACGTCGCCGACGACCGCGCGCTACACGGTCATCTCGGCCGACTGCCACGGTGGGGGCGACATCCCCGACTACCGCCCGTACCTCGAGTCCCGCCTCCACGACGAGTTCGACGCCTGGCGGGCGGCGTTCACCAACCCCTACGGCGACCTCCAGGACGAGGGCGCCAGCCGCAACTGGGACCACGACCGCCGCCTGGCCGAGCTGGAGGCCGACGGGGTGGTGGCCGAGGTGATCTTCCCCAACACGGTCCCGCCGTTCTTCCCCCAGTCGAGCCTGCTCCACCAGCCGCCGCCGGCCAACGCCGGCGACCTCGACCTGCGGTGGGCGGGTCTGCACGCCCACAACCGCTGGCTGGCCGACTTCTGCGCGTCGGCGCCGGGCCGCCGGGCGGGCATCGCCCAGATCCTTCTCCACGACGTCGACCGGGCGGTCGAGGAGGTCGCCTGGGCCCACGAGCACGGCCTGACCGGCGGCGTGCTGCTGCCCGGCGCCCCGCCGGGGTCGGGCCTGCCGCCGCTGTACGACCCGGTGTACGAGCCGCTGTGGCGGGCGTGCGCCGAGCGGGGCCTGCCGCTCAACCACCACGCGGGCAGCGCCGCCCCCGACTACGGCGACTACCCCGAGGCGAAGGTCATGTTCCTGGTCGAGGTGACGTGGTGGGCGCACCGGGCCCTGTGGCACCTCATCTTCGCCGGGGTGCTCGAGCGCCACCCCGACCTCCAGCTCGTGTTCACGGAGCAGGGCACGGCCTGGGTGCCCGAGCAGCTGGCCACGCTCGACCACTACTTCCACCGCATGTCGCGCCGGGGCGGCGATCTGGGCTCGCAGGAGCAGATCTTCGGCGCCGACGTGATGGACCGGCTCAGCCTCACACCCAGCGAGTACTGGGCCCGGCAGTGCCACGTGGGCGCCAGCTTCATCCGGCCCCACGAGGTCGGGCTGCGCGACGCCGTGGGGGTCGACCGCATCATGTGGGGGAGCGACTTCCCCCATCGCGAGGGCTGTTGGCCCTACACCACCGAGCACCTGCGGCTGTCGTTCGCCGGAGTCGACCCGGCCGAGGTCCAGGCCATGGTCGGCGGGAACGCCGCCCGCCTCTACGGGTTCGCCCTCGACGCCTTGGCCCCGGTGGCCGCCCGGGTGGGGCCGGCCGTCGACGAGGTGGCCCGGCCGCTGGGGGCCGACGAGATCCCGGCGGACGCGCTCCGCTGCCCGGTGTTCGCGGCCGCAGCCCAGGCCGGCGCCGCGGCCCGGTCCGGCGGCGCGGCCGCCGCAGGTGGGGCCCACGCACCAGAGGGGGAGGAGCAGGGATGACCGAGCACGCGCCGCGGGTCCGCTACGGGCCGCGCACGCCTGAGGAGCTCACCAACCGCGAAGTCGAGGCCACGTCGGTCGGGGCCTGGGCCACGTCGCTCACCGCCGTGTACGAGACGGACCCCGAGGTCGTGGCCGCGGTGCTGCCGCCGCCGCTGAGCCCGACCGACGAGCCGCGGGTCCGGGTCACGATGGCCACGGTCGACGTGGGCCGGGGCCTGCCCCCGTTCGGGGCGGGCACGTTCGCCGTCCAGGCCCGCCACGAGGGGCAGGTGGGCAACTACCCGCTGGTCATGCCGATGAGCACCGAGCAATCGGTGATCGGCGGCCGGGAGACCTTCGGCGAGCCCAAGAAGCTGGCCGAGGTCACGCTCGACCGGACGCACGACGGCGGCGTCGAGCGGGTCACCGGCCGGGTCACGCGGCTCGGCGTCACGTTCCTCGAGATCACCGGGACCGTGGCCGAGCCGCTCGACCCGCCGCCCGAGTCGGAGCGGGTCGACTTCTACCTGAAGTTCCTCCCGGCGCCCGACGGCAAGGGCTTCGACGCCGAGCCGTCGCTGGTCTACTGCCGCCGCACCGAGACGACCCGGTCGCTGAGCCGGGTCGACGGCGAGGTCGTGCTGCGGGAGTCGCGCTTCGACCCGGTGGCCGACCTGCCGGTCCGCCGGCTGGTCGGCATCACGCTGTCGGAGCGGCGCAGCGTCCAGCGGGGCGAGATCGTCGCCAAGGTGCCGGGCGACTGGGTGGCGCCCTACGTCCACCAGCGCTACGACGACCTGTCGCCGACCGGGACGGGGTGACCGGGGCATGGAGGAGCTCACCGGCAGGGTGGCGGTCGTCACCGGCGGGGCCAGCGGCATCGGCCGGGCCCTGGGGGAGCGGTTCGCGTCCGAGGGGATGCGGGTCGTGCTGGCCGACGTCGAGGCGCCGGCGCTCGACGCCACCGTGGCCGAGCTGCAGGGCCGGGGCCTCGACGTCACGGGCGTGGTCACCGACGTGGCCGACTACGACAGCGTCGCCGCGCTGCGCGACGCCACGCTGGAGGCCCACGGCGCCGTCCACGTGGTGTGCAACAACGCCGGCGTCGGGGCGGGCGCCGAGGGCCACATGTGGGACCACGAGCTCAACGACTGGCGCTGGGCGCTCGGCGTGAACGTGTGGGGCGTGATCCACGGCATCAAGGCGTTCGTGCCCGCCATGATCGAGGGCGGCGACGAGGGCCACGTGATCAACACGTCCTCCGGGAACGGCGGCATCGCCCCGCTGCCCGGCACCCCCATCTACGCCCTGACCAAGGCGGGCGTGGTGACGCTCACCGAGTCGCTCCACGCCCAGCTCGAGCTCGCGGGGGTGGCCGACCGCCTCGCGGCCTCGGTCCTGTTCCCGGGGCCCAACATGCTGCGGACCGGCCTGTTCGAGTCGTGGCGCAACCGCCCGCCCGAGCTGGCCAACGCCAAGCCCCGGTCCACGCCGCCCACCACGATCGCGTCGTTCGAGAAGCGGATGGCCGAGGCCGGCCTCCAGATCCGGTACACGCCGGTGGAGGAGGTGGCCGACCGGGTGGTGGCCGCCATCCGCAGCCGGACGTTCTGGATCCTGCCGCCGAGCGAGCGCACGGACGAGCAGATCCGGGCGCGGGCCGCCTCGATGCTGGCCCGGTCCAACCCGACCTACATCCGCGACCTGGGCTGAGGGCGCACCGACCGCACGCGACACCCGACCGCACGGGACACCCGACCACGGGGGACAACAGGGGGGACAGATGGACGCCGAGCGCTACCTGGTCATCTCGTCGGACTGCCACGCCGGCCTGCCCAACGCCGACTACCGCGAGTGGCTCGACCCCGAGTACCGCCCCGCCTTCGACGACTACCTGGCCGAGCGGGCCAAGCTCCTGCAGCTCGCCCAGCGGGGGATGCTCAACGAGTCGTTCGCCGAGGAGTGGGAGCGCGACAACGAGGAGGGCCTGCGGGGCGGCTGGGACGCCGCCCGCCGCGACAAGGAGCTCGACGCCGACGGCGTGGCCGGCGAGGTCATCTTCCCGGACGCCGACGCGGTGACGGCCGGCGCCAGCGCCCCGTTCGGCGCCGGCCTGGCCGCCGGCGGCGACACCGACCCCACGCTGCTCATGGCCGGCGCCCGGGCCCACAACCGGTGGCTGGCCGAGCTGTGCGCCACCAGCCCCGAGCGCCGGGCCGGCGTCGCCATCGTCCCCATCTACGACGTGGACGCCGCGGTGGCCGAGATCCGGCGGGCCCGGGAGTCGGGGCTGCGGGGCGGCATCCTCATCCCGTCCATGTGGCAGCCCTACCCGCCCTATCACCACCCCCGGTACGAGCCGGTGTGGGCCACCTGCGCCGAGCTGAAGATGCCCGTCCACGTGCACTCGGGCTCGGCCGACAAGGAGTCCTACGGCCCGCACGTGGGCATCTACGTCACCGAGGTGCGGTGGTGGTCGTCGCGGCCGCTGTGGTTCCTCATCTGGTCGGGGGTCTTCGACCGCCACCCCGACCTACGGTTCGTGGTCACCGAGTGCGGGGCGTTCTGGGCCGCCGACCTGCTGTGGATGATGGACACGGCGTACGACCGCGAGCACGGCTCGCGGAAGCTGGGCGACCAGCTGACCGCCAACCTGTCCCGTCGGCCCAGCGAGGTGTTCGACGCGCAGTGCGGCATCGGGGCCTCCAACACCCGACGCCGGGAGCTGGCCCGGCGCTACGAGATCGGCGTCGGCAACATCATGTGGGGCAACGACTTCCCCCACCCCGAGGGGACCTGGCCGCACACGCGGGAGTGGCTGGCAGAGGCGTTTCACGACGTCCCGGTGGACGAGACCCGGGTCATCCTGGGCGGCGCGGCGGCGGAGATGTACGGGTTCGACACCGAGGCTCTCGGCCGGCTGGCGGCCCGGATCGGCCCGACCCCCGCCGACCTCGGCCAGGTCGACGCGGCCGGCGTGCCGACCGCGGACGCAGCCCGCTGGGCCGACCTGAAGGCCGCCGGCCGCCCCTGGCTCACCGGCGCCGATTGAGAGCCGGCTGAGCCGGCGCCGCGGCGCGGACCGCTCGCTGCGGGCCGCCGACGCCGCCGGCGCGCGCCCGTGGGCCACCGGGAACGGCCCGAATGCCGGCAGCCGCCTGGCAAGGCGCCTCGTAGCAAACTTCACAACGTCGGGCGCAAGAATTCTCGTGCCGATGTGTGGGATCAGACGCGAACGGCGGCACACTGCGGTCTGATGTCAGTTCCCTTGCGATGTTTCGGCACTTCTCGCTGAGGGCAGGGACCCACGACAGGGGCGCCCGCGAGGCCGTTAGTGTGCGAGCGAGCCTGGGGAGGTTGCCATCAACGTCTTGACCCGCAAGCACGTCGAGAACGGCAGGGTCGTCGTGAGCGAGGCGGCCATGCGTTCAGCCGCCGACGCGGCGGTCGGCGACCGGGGCGAGGTGTCGAACGACGCCTTCCCGTCGCTCCTGGTGCGCGAGCTGCGCGCCGAGTCCGTTCAGCCGCTCGAGCCGGGCACCTCGCCCGCCCGGGTGTGGCGGGTCACGACGGGCAGGGACGTGCTGGCCGTCAAGGTGCTCCACCGCGGCGCCAGCCTCGTCGATGGCCACGACATCCGGTCGTTCCTGAAGAAGCCGGCGCAGCTGCGCCGCATCCACCGCGAGCTGCCCGGGCTGTCGTCGTTCTACGTCGACGTCGTGGGCGTGTGGGACCACACGAACTGGGCGGCCTACGCCATGCCGTTCGTCGACGGCGGCGCCGCCGTCACCCCGGTCGTCCCGCCCGGCGAGGCCCGCGACCGCCTCAACCACGTGTTCGGGGTGCTGACCGAGCACGGTTACGCCCGGACCCGGCGCCACCGCGCCGACGACCACATCCGCGAGCACCTCGGCCGCATCCGCCGGCGCATGTGGGTCCTGGCCCGACGTCTGCCCCGCGAGCTGCTCGACGGCCCCCGCCTGGTGGTCAACGGCACGCCGTGCCGGCCGTTGGGGCCGATCCTCCAGGCGATCGAGGCCGACCCGGCGCTGCTCCACCGCTTGGTGCCGCGGCTGGTCTCCTATCCCGTGCACGGCGACCTGCAGCTCGGCGACGTGCTGGCCAACGCGGGACGGCCGGAGTCGTTCACGGTCATCGACCCTCGGGGAACCCAGTCGTACCGTGACCCGATCGACGACTTCGCCAAGGCCCTGTTCAGCATCACGGTGTTCGACCGGTCGCTGGCGTCGGGGGCCCGCATCTGGCGGACGCCGCCCCGGAACGGCCGCCCGGCGTCGTACATCATCCGCTCGGTCGACCCGTACGACCGGTACGCGGCGCTGGGCCCGGTGTTCGTCCAGATGCTGGCCGCGCTGCCGTTCGGGCAGGAGCTCGACCGCTACGACCCGCACTGGCGGCTCCGCCTGGCGTTCTGCCACGCCTTCCACACGCTGGAGGAGGCGAGCTGGCGCCTGTCGCCCCGGGCCCCGCGCAGCCTGGGCACGGCGGCCCGCAGCCCGCTGACGCTGGCCACCGCCTTCTGCGCCCTCGGCCTGCGGCTCCTCGAGCAGGCGATCGCCGGCGCCGCCCGGTCCGACATCGAGCTGCCCGACGTGTCGACCGGCCTCGACGACGACGCCGGCGTGATCTGGCGCTACTGAGCGGATTTTCGGCGGCGCGCCGACGGAACAACCCTTGTGACCACCCCAAACGTCCCCGCAGCGAGCACAATGGGGGGGTGACGCTGCGGGTCTTCGTGCTGGACGACCACGACCTGGTGCGGCGGGGTCTGCGCGAGCTCCTCGAGGCCGGAGGCGACATCGCGGTGGTGGGCGAGGCCGGGACGGCCCGGGCGGCCACGGCCCAGATCCCGCTGGCCCGGCCCGACGTGGTGGTCATGGACGTGCGGCTGCCCGACGGCGACGGGATCGAGGTGTGCCGCGAGATCCGCTCCCGCAGCCCGAACACGGCGTGCCTGATGCTGACGTCGTTCGCCGACGACGAGGCGGCCTACGCGGCCATCATGGCCGGGGCCGCCGGCTTCGTGCTCAAGCAGGTCGACAGCGCCGACCTGGTCGACGCCGTGCGCTGGGTCGGCCGGGGCGAGTCGCTGCTCGACCCCGCCGTCACCGCCCGGGTGCTCGATCGTCTGCGGGGCGAGCCCGAGGCCGACCTGAGCGGCCTCAGCCCCCAGGAGGCCCGGGTGCTCGAGCTCATCGCCGAGGGCCTCACCAACCGCCAGATCGGCGAGCGCATGTGGCTGGCCGAGAAGACCGTGCGCAACTACGTGTCGAACCTGCTGGCGAAGCTGGGGATGAGCCGGCGGTCCGAGGCTGCCGCCTTCGCCGCCCGCCTCGCCGAGCGCCGCCGCCATCTGCCGTGAATGGAGGCCAATGAATGGCAGGGTTATTTGCTAAACGACCCAGCGTAATTCTGCCAATTCAGGCCGTAGCCAAGCAGGAGTTGTTTTCGTAGTATTGCCTTCACGTTGCGTGTCTTGGTCGATGTCGACGGCACGAATAGGAGGCGGCATGATCGACAGGCGAGCACTCCGGCGGGAACGCCTCCACGAGGTCGGCGAGGATCGCTTACCCGGGCTCCACAGCGTGGCCCAGCACATCTTCGGTGCGTCGCTCCAGCTCAACAACGCCGTGCTGCCCCGACTCGACGGCGAGGCGGCGCACGAGGCGGCGGTCGCCATCGACGAGCTCGAGGCGGCGTTGAACGAATTGCGGGCCATGGCGCTGGCCCAGCGGGCACGCGAACAGGTAGGGACGTTCGGCCCTACCGCCCGCGCCGCCGATGGCGGATGATCGACCACACAGTGCAGGAGTGAGTCAGGAAGGAAGGAGACCTCGCTCACGTAGGAGTGGACGGGGCCGCTCGGGCGGACGGCGTGACACGTTCGGTCGCCATGCCCGTTCCCGTTTTGCGGCCGTGAGCCCCCGGCGCCGTAGCGCCCCGTGGAGCCCCGTCGTGGGGGATCCGCTGCTCTCCCTGGCAGCGGGTCCCCCGATTCCGCGTCGGGGCCCGGTTCGGCCGCGTCGGCCGGGGGTCCGGACCTCAGACGGGCGCTGGGGCGTGGAACAGGGCGCGCAGGCCTTCGCCCCACGAGCACGAGTCGGGCGGCTTGGGGAGCCCGAGCGCCCGTAGCTCGCGCGCCACGGGGCCGGTGCCGATCCCCACCACCACGTCGGCCGGGTCGACGGCGGCCGTCGGCACGTCCACAGCCACACGGACCGAGTGGGCGACGCCGTCGACGTACGAGTAGGCGAGGGTCTCGACCCGCTCGGGCGGCTCCGGCGACGTCGCCCGGGGGATGCGCAGCGACAGCGTCGGCGTCCCGCCCACCGCCAGGTCGAAGGCGACGGTGTCGGGGCCGTAGCGGACGTCGATCCGGTCCTCGCCGCGGGGGAACGCCAGCGCCCGCCGGGCAGCCTCGTAGCTGAAGCGCTGGTTGACCATCGTGCGGTGCATCAGCGTGCCGGCGGTGTCGGCTCGCCGACCGGGCGGACGTGGAACCCGAGATCGATCTCGTCGTAGTCGCCCCACGGGTTGCGGCGGAAGTCGTTGGCCGCCACCACCAGCTGGGCCGTGTCGGTCGCCACCTCGACGATCTCGAACGCGTCGCCGGGCAACAGCGCCCGGGCGGGGCCGGCCGGCACCGAGAACAGCAGCATCGCCGAGTGGAACTCGTCGACCACCAGCGGGAAGACGATCGGCTCGGCGTCGATCATCCCCCATAGCAGGGCGTTGCTCATCGCCCGGCCCCCGGCTGCCGGACCTCCCGCTCCCGCACCCGCCGGTCGACCGCCGCCACCACGGACGCCGTGACCTCGTCGGGCGGGGGCGTGGCGTCGACCGCCACCAGCACGCCCCGTCGGCGGTAGTAGTCGAGCAGCGGCTCGGTCTCGGCGTGGTAGATGCGCAGCCGGTGCTCGACGACGGCCGCGTCGTCGTCGCTCCGGTCCTCCTGGGCGGCCCGCCCGGCCAGCCGCCGGCGGACCACGTCGTCGGGCAGCTCGAGGTGCACGGCGGCGTCGAGCCCGCCGGTGCGCGCCAGCAGGTCCTCGGCGGCGCGGGCTTGGGCCCGGGTGCGGGGGAAGCCGTCGAGCACGTAGCCCTCGGGGGAGCCGGGGCCCGTCAGGGCCTCGTCCATGAGGGCGACGATCAGCTCGTCGGGCACGAGGTCGCCCCGGCCGAGCGCGCTCGCCACCCGCCGGCCGAGCTCGGTGCCCGCCTTCACCTGGGCGCGCAGCAGCTCCCCGCTGGAGAGGTGCGGCACGCCGCAGTGGTCGGCGAGGCGCGGCCCCTGGGTGCCCTTCCCCGAACCGGGTGGGCCGAGCAGCAGCAGTCGTACGGCCACGGTGCGGGGCATCGTAGCGACGGACGGAGCACCACACCGTGTGACGGGAGACACGCGCTCCGAATGCGGCCCCGCCGCCGACCAGCCGCGATGATGGTTATTGGCACGCCGACCCCCCGCTCTCCCCCGGAGGACCAGTGCGTCGCATCCCCATACGCCTCAAGCTCGTCGGCGCGCTCCTGGTGCCGCTCGTGGCGCTGGTCACGGTCACAGCCGTCGAGGCCCGGAGCATCTCCGACGACGTGCGGGCCATCAAGGACGAGGCCGAGCTGGCCGAGATCTCGCTCGGGCCCTCCAGCCTCGTGACCCATCTGGAGCACGAGCGCGACGCCGCCGGCGTCTACATCATCGGTCAAGAGGACGTCTTCGCCCTCCCCGTCGAGGACAACGCCGACGCCCGCCGCCGGCTCGACGGAGCCCTGGCCGACTTCCGCGCCGATGTCGAGGCGCGCGGCGGCTGGCTACGCGAGGTCTACGGCCCGGCGCTCGAGGCGCTCGACGGGCTCGAGGAGCTCCGCCGCGAGGTCGACAGCCATGCCGACGGGCCCCGGACGCTCGACGACATCGACGAGGCCCGCCCGGTGTTCGACGGGTACTCCGACATCATGGACCTGTTGCTCGCCGCGAACCGCCAGGTCGTCGACGCCATCCACGACAGCGACCTGCGGCGGGGCGCCGAGCTCTACGACCTGTCCGCCCGCCAGACCGACGCCGTGGCCCGGCTCGTGCGCACGCTGCTGCTGTCGGCCGTGGCGGGGGAGGCCAACGGCCTCGACCGGCCCGACGAGATCGGTGAGGTCGCCCGGGGGCTGGCCGAGGTGGAGGCGTACGACCGGCAGATCCGGCTCGTCGCCCAGGACGACTACGCGCCGTTGGCCGACGAGCTCCACGCCGCGGACCACATCGTCCAGTTCCCCCGCGAGGCCCGCCGGGCGCTGGAGACCGGCGAGATCGACGTCGCCGCCGTCATGGCGTCGTCGACCGGGCCCGATCCCGAGCGCGAGGGCTACACGGCGTTCCGTGCCGCGGTCAGCGAGCTGCTCCAGGAGCAGGCCGACGACGTGCGGAGCGCGGCCGATGCCCGCCGGCTGCGCTACCTGGCCCTGGCGCTGGTGACCGTGGCCCTCGCGCTGCTGATCACCTGGCTGGTGTCGCGCTCGATCACCCGGCCGCTGCAGTCGCTCACCCGCCAGGCCCGCGAGATGGCCGACCGGCGGCTGCCCACCGCGGTGCGGGAGGTGCTCGACGCCCCGCTGGGCGACGACGTGCAGATCCCCCAGGTCGAGCGCGTCGAGGTGGCCACCCGGGACGAGGTGGCCGACGTGGTCGAGGCGCTCAACACCGTGCAGGACTCGGCTTTGGATCTGGCGGTGGAGCAGGCGGTGCTGCGCCGCAACATCGCCGACTCCTTCGTCAACCTCGGGCGACGCAACCAGAACCTGCTGGGCCGGCAGCTCGACTTCATCACCGAGCTCGAGTCCAACGAG
>DATCLS010000007.1:0-88656 GCA_036563805.1 Acidimicrobiales bacterium
GAGGTAGACACGCCCGACCTGGTTGCGCACGACGTGCTGGGGCTCCCGGATCGGCCGCTGGGCGCCGGTCCAGGTCAGGTCGAAGGCGAGCGTCGTGGGGTCGCCGGTGTCGGTGGTGGCGTCGTCGAGCCGGAACCGCAGCCGCTCCAGCCCCTCGATCACCTCGACGGCGAACGGGCCGACGGTCGTGTCCATGCGGTCGAGGCCCAGCGCCCGCGAGGCCCGCACCACCCGGTGCACGCCCCGATGGACCACGACGGCGAAGGCGTCGGCCACGCCCAGGTTGGGGTACTGGCCCAGCCCGGTGATCAGGAACAGCTCGTCGCCCGGCTCGGCCGCCAGCGGCAGGCAGTTGGCGTAGTAGCGGTCGTAGAAGTTCCGGTCGCTGGTGGCCGGCAGCCGGATCGGCTCGGCGATCTGGTGGACCGGATAGTCGTCGAGCGGCGAGAGCATGCCGGGGACGCTAGACGCGAATAGAACGCGCTTCTAGCGATCGCTAGCGGTCGTCGAGCATGATCCCCCGGAGCACGACGTCGACCGCGACCCGGGCCTGGTCGGTCAGCGAGCCGTGATCGCCCGGGAAGTCGTCGGGGAAGCGGCCGGCCAGCGCCGGCAGGCTCACGATGCCCCCGGCGCCGTGGCCGATGAGGAAGTGCAGCGCAGCAGGCGGCAGCCGGCGGACCCGCCCGGCCTTCTCCAGCGACCGCAGCACGGCGTCGGCCACCTGGTGGGCCGGCCGGATGAACTGCTCGTAGACGTGGTCGAGCCGGCCGCCGGGCCGGGCGGCCTCGGCGTTGACCACCCGGATGAGCGCCGGGCGCTCGGCCGTAGCCTCGACGTAGCGCAGCAGGATGGCCCGCAGCCGGTCGAGCTCATCGCCGTCGACCGACAGGGCCGCCTCGGCCAGCTCGGAGGCCAGCCGCCGGAAGCCGTGGTCGATGGCGGCGTACCAGAGCTGCTCCTTGGACCCGTAGCGCTCGTGGACGAGGTTGTGGCTCACCCCGAGGCGCCGACACAGCTCGCGCACCGACGTGCCCTCGTAGCCGCCGTCGGCGAACGCATCGAGGGCCAGGTCGAGCAGGTCGGCCTCGGTGACCGTCGACGCCGGCACAGCCGGCAGGCTAGCCCGTCCACCAGCCCTCTTGACATCTGTCAAGCGGGCTGACCGGCGACCCCGGTGGCGCCGCCGGCCCCCGACCCGACCGCCGACCGGGGCAGGCAGAGGATGTCGCGGACGACGGCCTTGAGCTCGACGCCCAGCTCGGCCATCGGCGTCTCCTCCAGCAGGCCCGGGGCCCAGTCGTCGAACCCGGTCACCGCCCCCAGGGCGGCCACCATTCGGACCTGCTCGCCCAGCGACCCGGCCTTGGCCGCCACCGCCCGCTCCAGGCGGTCGTGCATGGCCACGTGCTCGCGGTCGCTCTCGATCTGCCACCCGACCTCGGAGGCGGCGGCGCGGTTGCGCTGGAGCATGCGGAACAGAGGGAGCTCGCGCTCCATCCGGTCGATGACCCAGTCCAGCGCGGCGGCCCACCCCTCCAGGCCCTCGGCGGCCTCCAGCCGGCCGAAGAACTCCCCGACCGTGTGGCCGACGGGCTCGAGCAGGGTCCGCAGCAGCTGCTCCTTCGACTGGAAGTGGTAGTAGAGCGCCGCCTTGGTGAACCCGAGCCGCTCGGCGATCTGCCGGAGCGACGTCGCGTCGTAGCCCTGCTCGGTGAACAGCTCGCGGGCGACCTCGAGGATCCGCTGCCTCGTGTCCGACGTCGGGGCCATGGTCGGAACCTACTTGACGGCCGGTCAGAACGCACTTACCGTGCGGCAAGTAAGTTACCTGCCGGCCGGTTAGGAGAGGCGGTGAGTCGACACGGGTCAACGGCCGGCCCCCGTTCCGAGGAGAGGTGCGGTGCCCGACCCCATGATCGAGGCCCACGGCCTGCACAAGCGCTACGGCGACCACGTCGCCGTGCGCGACGTGTCGCTCGTGGTGCCCGCCGGCCACATCGTCGGCGTGCTCGGCCCCAACGGCGCCGGCAAGTCGACGACCGTCCGCATGCTCACGACGATGACCCGGCCCGACGCCGGCCGCGGGCACGTCGGCGGCTACGACATCGTCGCCGAGCCCGCCCGCGTGCGCCGCGTCATCGGCGTCACGGGCCAGGACGCCTCGCTCGACGTGCTGCTGACCGGCACCCAGAACCTGGTCATGATCGGCGAGCTGTCGCGGCTGTCCCGCCGCCGGGCCCGGGCCCGGGCCGCCGAGCTGCTCGAGCGCTTCGACTTGGCCGACGCCGGCGACCGCCTGGTCAAGACCTACTCGGGCGGCATGCGGCGCCGGCTCGACCTGGCCGCCAGCCTGGTGACGCGGCCGCCGGTGCTGTTCCTCGACGAGCCCACGACCGGGCTCGACCCCACCAGCCGTCAGCAGATGTGGGACGTCATCCGCGAGCTGGTGGCCGACGGCACCACGGTGCTGCTCACCACCCAGTATCTCGAGGAGGCCGACGCCCTGGCCGACTCGATCTCGGTCATCGACCGGGGCGAGGTCATCGCCGAGGGCACCGCCCGCGAGCTCAAGGCCCGCATCGGCGGCGAGCAGCTCACGGTCACGCTCACCGCCGCCCACCAGGGCGCGGTCTTCGCCCTGGCCCCGCTCGCCACCGGCCCGGTCCAGGTGGCCGACGGCGGCCGCCGGCTCACCGCCCCCGTCGAGGCCCGCAACGGCCTGGCCACGGCGGCCATCCGGGCGCTGGATGCCGCCGGGGTCGACGTCGACGACGTCGAGATCCACCGGCCCACGCTCGACGACGTGTTCTTCGCCCTCACCGGCCGGCCCGCCGGGGCGCGGGGCACCGGCGGGCCCGCCGCCCCGCCGGCGTCGTCCGGCTCGCCCGGTTCGTCCGCCCCCGAGCTCCTGGAGGTCCGTCCGTGACCGTCACCACCACCGCCCCCGACCCCGTCCGTCCCGGCGGGCCCGCCGCCGCCACCGACCCCGGCACCGATCACGCCGGCGAGCCGGGTCGCGTCCGCCGGGCCGCCGAGTGGCTCCGCGACGTGGTCGTCCTGACCCGGCGCAACCTCCTGCACGTCCGCCGCGAGCCCATGCAGATGTCCGACGCCACCGTGCAGCCGGTCCTGTTCACGGCCCTGTTCGTCTACCTGCTCGGCGGCTCGATGGCCCTGCCCGGTGGCGGCAGCTACACCGACTTCGCCATCGGCGGCCTCGTCACGATGAACCTCACGACCGCGGCCCTCGGCACCTCGGTCGGCCTCAGCAGCGACCTGGAGACCGGCGTGATCGACCGGTTCCGGACGCTGCCCATGGCCCGCAGCGCCATCCTGGCCGGGCGCACCCTCGCCGACCTCCTGGCCAGCGCGCTGTGCGCCACCATCGTCGTGCTCACCGGCCTGGCGGTGGGCTGGCGCCCGGACAACGGCGTGGCCGGGGTCGTCGCCGGGCTGGCCGTGGCCGTGCTGTTCGCCTACGCGTTCAGCTGGTTCTGCGCCATCCTCGGCCTCACCTCCCGCGACCCGGAGTCAGCCCAGGGTCTCGGCATGGTGATCGTGTTCCCCCTGGCGTTCGTGTCCAGCTGCTTCGTGCCCACCCAGGGGCTGCCCACCGTCCTGCGCGTGATCGCCGAGTGGAACCCGACCTCCGCCGTGGCGGCGTCGTGCCGCGAGCTGTTCGGCAACCCCAACCCGGCCGCGCTCACCGACACGTTCGCCGCCCGACATCCCCTGTTCCTGGCGCTGGCCTGGTCGGTGGCGATCGTCGCCGTGTGCGCCCCCATCGCCAGCCGGCTCCAGCGGCGGCGGATCACCGAATGACCGGGGCCGGTCACCCGCCCCGGGGCCGGTCAGGCGGCGGCTGGCTTGCGGGGGCGGGTCGGCCGGCCGGTGCGGGACCGGTCGCCGGTGCCAGTGCGGGAACCGGACCGTGTGCCGGGCAGGACCGGCTCGGCCGCGCAGCGGCGGCGGGCCTCGACCAGAGGCGGGGGCTCGCCCCCGGCGAACCGCATCGTGTTCAGCAGCAGGTGCGCGGCCGGGCGGACCAGCCCCCAGTCGACGAGCGTCGGCTGGCGGAACCCGATCAGCTCGCGCCCCCAGGCGGGCAGCAGGCCGATGGCGGCCTGGATGAGCATCTGGTGGGCGATCGCCACCATGGGGTTCGACCGGCTGCGGATCGGCGTGGTGATGAAGTCGATCGCCTCACGGGCCTGGTCGCCGACCGCCAGCTCGCTCTGCATCTCGCGCAGGTAGCTGCGCACGGCCACCCGACTGCGGGGCACCCACGTCGCCCCCAGCTTCTCGGCCACGATGGCCATCTCGTGGTAGTAGCGGTCGGCCGCCTCGCCCCGCACCGGGAAGGGCACGAACCGCTGGTGGGCCCGCAGGAAGCTGTACACCTCGGTGGTGTGGACCCACGTGATCAGGTCGGGGTCGGTCGCCGAGTAGGGGACGCCGTCGGGCGTCGTGCCCACCACCTTGCGGTGGACGGCCTTCACGACCTCGACGAGGCGCTCGGCCACCTCGGTCGAGCCGTAGGTCGTGCCGATCACGAACGACGACGTCCGGGCCAAGCGGCCCAGCGGGTCCTGCCGGTAGTTGGAGTGGTCGGCCACCCCGGCCATGGTCGGCGGGTGCAGCGTCTGGAGGAGCAGGGCGGCGATCCCGCCGATCAGCATCGAGGGGTCGGCGTGGACCCGCCACGTGACGCTGCCCGGCCCGAACCAGCCCGGGTCGCCCGGCGGGTCGGTGTACTGCTCGCCGGGTAGCGCCGCCCGCCGGCTGCCCACCGAGGACCCGAGGGCGGAGCGGAGCTGGGACCGGACGACGTTGAGCACCGGGAGCGATCCCAGGGACGTGATCGACAGCATCGGCACCTCCTGCCCGGCATGTTCGACCCCGCCCTTGACACCTGTCAAGCGGGCTGGTGGGCGGAGCTCCGACGAACGGCGCGCCCCCGACGGGACCCGACGGGTGGCGCCCGCCGGCTCAGGTCCCCGTGAACCGGGGCTCGCGCTTCTCGAGGAACGCCCGGGGCCCCTCCTTGGCGTCCTGGGACGCCATGACCGCCATGCCCAGCTCGGTCTCCTTGGCGTAGGCCTCGGCCTCGGGCACGGCGTCGGCGGCCAGCACCGAGGCCCGGATGTTCCGGACCGCCAGCGGGCCGTTGCGGGCGATGCGGTCGGCCAGCTCGCGGGCCTTGTCGAGCGCGGTGCCGTCGGGCACGACGTGGCCGACGAGCCCGACCTCGTAGGCCCGGCGCCCCGAGATCGGCTCGCCGGTGATCAGCATCTCCATGGCCACCGTCCACGGGATCTGCCGGGGCAGGCGCACGGTCGAGCCGCTCATCGGGAACAGGCCCCGCTGCACCTCGCTGACCGCGATGCGGGCCCCCTCGGCCGCCACCCGCACGTCGAGGGCCTGCAGGATCTCGATGCCACCGGCGTAGCAGGCGCCCTCGATCGCGGCGACGATCGGCTTGGAGGGGCGGAAGTCCTTGAGGAAGCCCTTGTAGATGAGCGACGGGTCGGTGCGGATGCGCTCCTCGAACGGGTTCTCGGACGGCTTGCCCGACAGCAGCGCCCCGACCAGGCGATCGAGGTCGGCGCCCGCCGAGAAGTCGCCGCCCGCCCCCGTGAGGATCGCCACCCGGACGTCGTCGTCGGCGTCGATCATGTCCCAGGCGTCGCACAGACGGCACAGGACCTCGGCGTCGAACGCGTTCTTCTTGTCGGGACGGTTGAGGGTGACGGTCACCACGTGGCCGTCGCGCTCGACCAGGACCGCAGGATCTGACATGACGTCAGGTTTAGCGCACGGGCGTCACCCCACGCCGTACCGGGCGATGAGCTGCTGGACCCGGAGCGGCAGCAGCCGGTGGACCCACCACAGCAGCCGGCCGTCCCACCCCACCGGGACCACCGTGAGGTCCTCGCGAATGGCCCGGACGACGTCGCGGGCCACCACCTCGGGCGACCGGGCCCGGCGGAAGCCGGCGATCGTCTTCTCCCGCTCGTCCGCCTGGCGCCCCAGGTAGCGGGTGCGCTCGGCGATGCCGGTGTCGACCATGCCGGGGCACACGGCCGACACGCCGACGCCCCGGGGCCGCCAGTCGCCCCGCAGGCTCTGCGACAGGGCCAGCACCCCGGCCTTGGTGGCGATGTAGGCGGGCTCGAGGCCGTGCGGCATGTAGGCCAGGGCCGACGCCACGTTGACGACGTGGCCGCGGCCCCGCTCGACCATGGCGGGGCCGAACGCCAGGCAGCAGTGGACGACGCCGTCGAGGTTGACCCGCCGGATCCACCGCCAGTCGTCGACCGACATGTCGCCCAGCCGGCCGCTGATGCCGACGCCGGCGTTGTTGATCAGCACGTCGAGCGGGCCCCGCTCGACGTGGACCCGCTCGGCCAGCGCGGCCACGGCGTCGGCGTCGCCGACGTCGCACTGCACGCCCTCGGCCTCGGGGCCGACCGCGCCACACGCGACCGCCGTCTTGGCGGCGGCGTCGCCGTCGATGTCGGCCGCCAGGACCCGCCCGCCGTGGCCGGCCAGCGCCAGCGCCACCTGGCGGCCGATGCCGCTGCCCGCGCCGGTCACGAGCGCCGACGCGCCGCTCAGCTGGAAGTCTCGCGCCATTCCCTTCCCCAGTCCTCGAGCCCCCACCGACCCCGGCCCCCCACAATGGGCCGCTGTTGACCAGAAGTCAATAACATGGCGCTGTGGCGAACGGACCCCGGACCCGGCTCGATCCTGCCGCGCGGCGCGCCCAGCTGGTCGCCCTCGGCGTCCGGATGCTCAGCACCCGCCCCTTGGACCAGGTGGCGATCGACGAGATCGCGGCCGAGGCGGGCATCAGCCGGGGGCTGCTGTTCCACTACTTCCCCACCAAGCGCGACTTCCACGTCGCCGTGGTGCAGGCCGCGGCCGACGACCTGTGCGCCCGCACCGAGCCCGACCCGGCCCTGCCGCCCGACCAGCGCCTGCGGGCCAGCCTCGAGGCGTTCGTCGACTACGTGTCCGAGAACCGCGACGCCTACGTCTCGCTGCTGCGGGGCACCGCCGGCGGCGACCCGGCGCTGCGGGCCGTCATCGACGCCACCCGGTCGCGGTTCGCCGGCAGGGTCCTGGCCGGCCTCGGCGTGTCCGAGCCGGCGCCGCCCCGGCTGCGGTTGGCGGCGCGGGCCTGGGTGGCGTTCACCGAGGAGGCCACGCTCGACTGGCTGGCCCACGAGGACCTGGGCCGCGACGAGCTGATCGACCTGCTCGACGAGTCGCTGGCCGCGCTGCTCGCCCTCGCCCGCCGCTGAGGCCGGCGCCGCGCCGGCCGGCACCACGCGGGCGGGCGCCGCGCCGGCCGGCACCACGCCGGCAGGCGCTCGACCGTCGCCCGCCTGTCGACGTCGCCTGTTGACACTGTCCACATGGAGGTAGACAGTGTCTACATGCCGACGGCCACGCGCGACCGGCTGCTGGAGGCGGCCCGCGAGATCCTGGCCAAGGACGGGCTCGAGGGGCTGACGCTGCGGGCCATCGCCCGCCACGCCGGCCTGTCGCACGGCGCCCCGCTGCGCCACTTCCCCAGCCTGGCGTCCCTGCTGGCCGCGGTGGCGGCCGACGGGTTCGCCCGGCTGGTCGCCGCCATCGACGACGCCCTGGCCGAGGCCGAGGCCGAGGCGGCCGCGGCCGGCCGCCCGCCGCTGCGGGCGGTCGACCGGCTGGCGGTGGCCGGCCGGACGTACGTCGACGTGGCGCTCGCCGACCCCGGCGTGTTCGCGGTGACGTTCCGGCCCGAGCGCTGCGACGTGAGCGATCGGGCCTACCAGCGCCAGGGTGCCCGCTCGTTCGGCCAGCTCGTCGGGCTGGTCCGAGCCGCCCAGGCCGAGGGCTGGCACGCCCACGAGCGACCCGAGTTGGCGGCGGCCGCGGTGTGGGCCACGGCCCACGGCATCGCCGACCTGGCCCTGCACGGGGCGATCCCGAGCGCGGTCGCCCCCGCCGGCGTGGCCGACGTCTTCGCCGTCGCCGGGCGGCTCCTGTTCCCCGGCCCGACCGGGCCCGCCGGCCCGGGCCCCGCCCCCGGCCCGGGCCCCGGCCCGGGCGAGGCGACCGACCCCACACACCCCAGCGACCCGAGAGGGAGGACGCCATGAGCACGAGCACCGTGCCGGTCCTGGAGGGCGGCTTCGCGCCGGTCCGCGAGGAGGTGACCGCCGTCGACCTCCGGGTCACGGGCACGATCCCGCCGGAGCTGAACGGCCGGCTCGTCCGCATCGGCCCCAACCCGGTCACACCGCCCGACCCGGCCACCTACCACTGGTTCCTGGGCACGGGCATGGTCCACGGCGTGCGCCTGCGCGAGGGCCGGGCCGAGTGGTACCGCAACCGCTACGTGCGCGACGCCGAGGTGGCGACCGCCCAGGGCACCGAGCGGCTGCCCGGCGACCGCCCCGAGGACGGCGTGGTGAACACCCACGTGATCGGCCACGCCGGGCGCACGCTGGCGCTGGTCGAGGCCGGGTCGCGGCCCGTCGAGCTGAGCGACGAGCTGGAGAGCCTGGCCCGCTGGGACTTCGGCGGCACGCTGGACGGCAGCTTCACCGCCCATCCCAAGCTCGACCCGGCTACCGGCGAGCTGCACGGGGTGACCTACCACTGGTCGTGGGACCACGTCCGCCACGTCGTGGTCGACGCCGACGGTCGGGTTCGGCGCGAGCTGGCCGTGCCGGTGCCCGACGGGCCGATGGTGCACGACTGCGCCCTCACCGAGCGCTACGTCGTGCTGCTCGACCTGCCGGTCACGTTCCGCATGGAGGCGGCCGCCGCCGGCGCCCCCTTCCCCTACCGCTGGAACCCCGCCCACCGGCCCCGCGTCGGGCTCCTGCCCCGGGAGGGGGCGGCCGGCGAGGTCCGGTGGCTGGAGGCGCCCGAGTGCTACGTGTTCCACACGCTCAACGCCTACGACGAGGTCGGGGCGAACGGGACCGCCCGGGTCGTGGTCGACCTGGTCCGCCACCCCCGCATGTTCGCCACCGTCCACAACGCCCCGTCCGAGGGCACGCCGACGCTCGAGCGCTGGACGCTCGACCCCACCGCCGGCACGGTGAGCGTGACCGAGCTGGATGACGCCGGCCAGGAGTTCCCCCGGCACGACGAGCGGCTCGTCGGCCGGCGGCACCGCTACGGCTACACGGCCGCCATCGCCGAGGGCCTGGTGTCGGGCGGGGCGCTCAAGCACGACCTCGCCACGGGCCGGCGGGAGGCCCACGACTACGGCCCGGGCCGCTCGACGCTCGAGCCCGTGTTCGTGCCCCGGGCGCCCGACGCGGCCGAGGACGACGGCTGGGTGCTGTCGACGGTGTACGACGCCACGACCGGGCGCAGCGACGTCGTCATCCTCCACGCCCAGGACTTCGCGGGCGACCCGGTGGCGACGATCCACCTGCCGGTGCGGGTGCCCTTCGGGTTCCACGGCAGCTGGATCCCCGACTGAGGATCCGCGGGTGAAACCCCGGCGCCGGCGCCCGACCGGCGGTGGGGCGGCCGTCGCCGACGGGGACCGGCCCTACGGGGTGGCGGCCGGCTCGCCGCGCGGGGTCAGCCGGCCCAGCCCGGCGCCGTCGAGGCCCGCCCACAGCAGCTGGGTGAGGTAGCCGACGACCTCGTCCTTCGACATCGTGTGCGAGTCGAGCCACCACTCGCCGGCCGACAGCGTCATGCCGACGATCGCGTACGACCAGGGCTCGGCGGCCCGGGTGTCGCCGCCCGCCTGCCCCAGGGCGTCGCCCAGGACGTCCGCGATCTGCTGGGCGAACCCGGCGATCAGCTTGGAGCGCGACCGCTTGTCGGGGTACGCCATCGCCGCCTTGATCAGGAACCGGTACAGGGCGTTCTGGGTCTCGATGAACGTGCAGAACGCGTCGATCGTCGACGCCGCCACCTCGCGGGGGTGCCGCATCTGGCCGAGCGACCCGGCGATCGCCGCGTTGAGCTCGGCCGCCACCCGCTCCGCGAGAGCCCCGGCCAGGCCCGCCTTGTCGCCGAAGTGCGAGTAGAGGATCGGCTTGGTGATGCCCGCCTCGGCGGCGAGCTCGTCCATCGACGCGTCGGGACCGATGCGTTCGATCGCCCGCTCCGCCGCGTCGAGCAGCTCGGCGCGGCGCTCGTCCCGGGACCGGCGGGGGCCCCGGGGTCGGCCCACGCGTCCCGCGTTCGCACCGTCGGCTGGGGTCTCCTCCGGCTCCCCGTGCACCGGTTGGCTACCCTCTGCGCTGGTCACGTCCCCAAACTATCCGCCTGAGCTGGGGCGGCCGAGTGAGCGGAGCAGCTCGACGAGCTCCTCGCCGTAGGCCTCGAGCCGGGCCGGACCGATGCCGGGGCACCGCGCCAGGCCCTCGAGGTCGGTCGGATGGCGCTCCGCCACCCCGGTCAGGTGCCGGTCGTTGAGCACCACGTAGGCCGGCACGCCGTCGGCCCGGCTGCGCTCGCGGCGCCAGGCCCGCAGCGCCTCGACCACCGCCTCGTCGGCCGTGACGCCGGCATCGCCCCCGCCGTCGCGCCGCCCGCCGGCGGCCAGGCGCTCGCGCCGGCGGGCCCGCCGCTCCGCCAGCCGGCCGGCGGGGTCGGAGGCGCCGGGCGCCGCCCGGTCCGCCGCTCTGTCCGCCGACGCCGGCTCGGCCGCCCGGGCCAGCTCCTCGGGGCTGGCGGGGCGGTCGAGCTCGGCCAGGAACGGCGACGGCCGGCTGGCGTCGGCCAACACCACCACCCGCTCGATGCCCCGGGTGATGGCCACGTGGAAGACCCGGCGCTCCTCCTCCAGCCCCGACCGGCCCACCGCCAGCCGGTGGGGGACGACGCCCTCGGTGGCGCCGAACACCGCCACCCGCCGCCACTCCCGGCCCTTCACCCGGTGGACGGTCGACAGCGTGACGCCGGCGGCGTCGCCCGGCCGGTCGAGCACGGTGCGCAGCCAGGGCTCGAAGCCGGCGGGGTCGGGGTGGAGGTCGGCCACCTGGACCAGGCCCTCGAGGTCGTCACGGTGGGACAGTCCGTCGCCTCCGCCCGAGGCGTCGAGCAGCTCGACGGCCCGGCCCAGGCCGACGCCGTCGCGCACGTGCTCGAGCACCACCCGGGTCGTACCGGACCGGGCCAGGGCGGCCAGCTCGGCCAGGTCGGACGCCAGCTGCTCGAGCTTGTCGGCCGCCTTGGCGTCGTCGAGCCGGGCGGCCGCCACGGCCACGTCGTCGACCGAGCGGCAGCGGGCCAGCCACTTCTCGATCCAGTTGGGCAGGCCCCGGCTGGGCCGGCGGTAGACCTCGACCAGGTCGTGGCCCTCGACCCGGTCGGGGTCGGCGGCGATGCGGAGGTAGGCCAGCGCCGCCCGCAGGCCGGTGCGCCGGAGCACGTCGGTCCGCAGGCTGGACGTGACCGGCAGGCCGGCGTCGACGAGCGCCACCTGGGGCGCCAGCAGGAGCGACCCGACGCGGGTGAGCACGGCCACGTCGGTCGGGGCCACGCCGGGCTCGGCCAGCCAGCCCTGGACGGTGGCGACCAGGTCGGCCGCACCGGACCGGGTGGCGTGGCGCCGCACGACGAGAGCGCCGGCGCCCGCCGTGCCGGCGCCGTCCTCGCCCGCGCCCTCGGAGCCGTCCGTCCCGTCGGCCTCGGCGCCCGGCTGGGCCGCCGGGCGGATCTCCTTGGGCACCCGCACCCGGTTGCGGGTCAGCAGGTTGCGGACCGCCTCCACCACCGGCGGCGGGCACCGGTAGTTGACCTCCAGCGCGTGCTCGCCGGCCCCGGGGAAGTAGCGGCCGAACTCGGTCAGGAACCGGGGGTTGGCGCCGGCGTGGCCGTAGATGACCTGGTCGTCGTCGCCCACCCCGAACACGTCGAGCCGGGGCGCGGTCAGCAGCCGGATGAGCAGGACGTGGGCGGGCGTCAGGTCCTGGAACTCGTCGACGAGCAGGTGGCGGTGACGGGCCTGCTGGGCCCGCCGGAACGGGCCGTCGCTCAGCAGCAGCTCGATGGCCAGCAGCACCTGCTCGTCGAAGTCGATGACCCCCCGGCGCCGCAGCTCGGCGCGGTAGGCGGGGAACGCCTCGGCCAGCCCGGGCACGTCGCCCCGCTCCTCCTCGACCTCGGCCGGGTCGCGCAGCCCCAGCCGCACCGCGCCCAGGGCATCGAGGTAGGGGGCCAGCGGGTCGGTGTTGAGCCGGCGGGCGACCCGCGGCACGAGCGGCTCCAGCAGCCGGCGCACCTCGCGGGCCTCGATCACCTCGGGCCGCCGGCCCAGGCCGGCCGCCACCAGCTCGTAGCCCAGGGCGTTGAGCGTGAGGATGCGGGCCGGCAGCCCGACCGTGCGCTCGGCCATCTCGTCGCGGGCCTTGCGGTTGTAGGCCACGGCGGCCAGGCCGTCGGGCTCGTAGCCCCGGTCGGCCAGCAGGTGGCGCAGGCGGGCCGTGAGCACCCGGGTCTTGCCCGAGCCGGCCGGGGCGATCACGCGGGCCGGGCCGGCGCCGTGGGTCACGGCCACCAGCTGGTCGGGGGCCAGGCCGGAGGCCGCCCCGCCCGCCGGGGCGTGGCGGGGCGGCACGGTCGCCAGCCGCCCGGCCTCGACCGACTCGGCGTGCACCAGCGCCGCCCCCACGTCGTCGGGTGTCACCCCGCCCCGGGGGCCGCCGTCGACCCAGGCCGGCGTGCCGTCGGGCAGCACGACGTCGCCGGGGCCGACCGCGCCGGCCTCCGCCCCCGGGCCCACCTCGGTGGCGCCCAGGCGGGCCGCCTTGCGCCCCCACCACCACACCGGCTCGCCGGAGCGGGCGTCGTAGGCGTTGGCCCAGACGAGGAAGTGCAGGCGGTCGAACCACACCTCGAAGCCGGGGTCGAGCCGCCACGGCTCGGGCACGTCGTAGCCGACCGGCTCCCGGAACCGGCCCGGGTCGACCGCCAGCTCGACCACGACCGGCACCCGCCCGGCCCAGGCGTCGTGCAGCGCGGCCACGGCGGTGGCCGGCTCGGCCAGCGCCGCCTCGTCGACCAGCACCCGGGGCGCGCCGGCCCACGGATCGGGGACGGGGTCGCCGGCCCGCACGACCACCCCTCGACCCAGCGCGCTCGGAGCCAGCACCACGGTCCGCCAGGCTAGGCACCGGGACCGCCCGCGCCCGCCGCCGCGGCGGCGGGAATCGCCGCCACCGGCGCCGCACGCAGGCGGCTCACCCGGAACTCCCGCCGGGAGTCACGCCGACAGCCGGCGCATCAGGATCTCGGTGTCCTCGGTGGGCGGCACGTTCAGCTCGTCGAGCTGGCGCAGGCACGTCTCCATCGCCCGGCGGGCCGCGGCCCGGTCGCCCCGGGCCAGGTGGGCGGCGACGGCCAGCCGGTGGGCCACCTCCGACCACGGCTCGGCCTCGATGGCCCGGGCGGCCATCCGCAGGGCCTCATCGGCCTCGCCGGCGGCCAGGGCCAGCTCGCCGGTCCGCACTGCCCCGGCCACGAACCGGGCGGTCAGCCGGTCGCGGTGGGGCAGCGCCCACTCCTCGTACCCGGCGTCGGCCAGGTACGGCCCCCGGTACAGGGCGGTGGCCCGGCGGTAGAGGTCGAGGGCGACCGACGGCTCGCCCAGCCGCTCGGCCTCGGCGGCCTCGTCGAGCAGCCGCTCCATCTCCCAGGCGTCGACCTGGAGCCACTCGTGCCCGCTGAGGCGCAGGCTGGCGCCGTCGGTCCGCACGAAGCACGACGGCGCTCCGTCGGCCCGCCCGGGCTCCAGCGCGGTGAGCAGGTACGACAGCGTGACCCGCAGGTTGCGGAGCGCGCCGTCGGTGTCGAGGTCGGGCCAGAGGGCCCCGGCGATCTCCTCGCGGGTGCCGCCGCCCCGGGCCAGCAGCAGCAACAGCAGCGCCCGCACCCGCTCGCGCCGCCAGTGGGGGTGCTCGACCGGCCGCCCGCCGCTGTGCAGCGTGGTCGGCCCGAGCACGCCGATGGCCAGCGGGGCCGCCGGGACGGTGGGGAGCGCGTCGAGCAGCGTCCGGGCCCAGCCCTTGAGCGCCCGGGGCGTGTTGGGCCGGTCGGCCAGACGGCGCAGGGCGGGCCGGGCGGCGGGGCCCAGGTCCTTGATCACGACGTCGGCGTCGAGCCGCCCGCCGGCGACGGCCGCGGCCGCCAGCTCGACCCGCCAGCCGGTGGGCAGGAAGGCGGGGGCGGCCGCCCAGTGGTCGGGCGTGAGCGCGGCGGCCGGCCCCAGGTCGCCGGCCTCGCGGCTCGCCACCAGCGCCTTGGCCAGCGCCAAGGCGTGCTGGAAGCAGGGGCCCAGCTCCATCGCCTCGAACTCGGCCCGGGTCGCGGGGACGAGCACGTACAGCGACGGCAGGCGGCGGAGGTTGCCGTAGATCTCCCGGCCGTCGTGGATCCCCCGCTCGGCCACCCGGCCCTCGAGCAGGGTGGCGGCCCGCTGCTCGTCGCCCTCGGCCAGCACGATGGCCGCCTCGGCGTCGACGATGTGCGAGACCAGCAGCGGATGGGGGGCGGGGCCGGCGTGCTCGCGGGCCTGGGCCAGGTGGTGGCGGGCGTCGTCGATCCGGCCCTCGAGCGCGCGCTGGTTGGCCGCCACGGTGTGGCCGAGCGCCAGCGTGTGGGCGTTGCCGGCCTGGGCCAGGCGGGCGATCATCCGGTCGGCGGCGACCCGGGCCTCGTCCATGCGCCCGGCGTGGATCAGCGAGTTGACCTCCAGCATGCTGAACGCGCCCTGGAGGGCCGGGCCCGCCCCGGCCACGGCCACCTCCACGTGCCGGTGGGCGGCGCTGGGGAAGCCGAGCGCCAGGAGCGCCGAGGCCCGGAGCCAGGTGGCCGGCACCGCCCAGTAGCCGGCCAGGGTGTCGTCGCCGCCGGCGTCGAGCGCCTCCAGCACGCCGCGGGCGTCGCCGGCCACGTCGGCCATGACCGCGTTGCCGACGGTCCGCAGGGTGGCGCTGTCGGGCAGGTCGTCGATCGGCTCGGCCAGCTCCCACAGCTCGGTGAGCAGGTCGAGGTCCTCGCGCCAGTGGGCGTAGACGGCCAGGTGCTCGACGGTGGTGAGCACGCCCTCGCGGTCGCCCTCGGCGTCGAACCGGCGGGCGGCCGACACCAGGTGGTCGATGGCGCGGTCGAGGTCGGAGCCAGCGGCGGCGATGCCGGCCACCAGCTCGCCGACCGCCGAGTCGCGCACCGCCGGCGGTAGGTCGTGGAGCACGCGGGCGAAGCCCGGAGCGGCGGCGGGTGCCGTCCGGGCCCGGCAGGCGCCGCGCAGCGCCCGGCGCAGCTCGTCGTCGGCGCCGGCCTGGGCCAGCAGGGTGACCGCCTGGTGGAGGTCGCGGCCGAGCAGCGCCCGGCCGGCCCGCAGCCGGGCCTCGGCCCGCTCCTCGGCGTCGAGCCAGTCGCCCAGGCGGTCGGACCACAGGGGGTGGATCGTGTGCCAGCCCTCCTCGTCGCACGACACGAGCGGGATGCGTCCCAGCACGGCCCCCAGGTCGACAGGCTCGTCCAACACGTGGGCCAGGAGCTCCTGGTCGGCGCCGCCGATGGCCGCCACCGTGGCGACGGCCCGCCGCTCGGGGGCGGACAGGTGGGCCAGGACCTCCTCGTCGAGGAAGTCGGCGATCTCCTCGCCGGCGCCCAGCGTGCGCAGCTCGGCCAGCGCCGGCCAGCCGGCCAGGCCCTGGAGGCGGCCGAGCGGGACCCCCCGCAGGGTGGCGAACGCAGCCAGCTCGTCGTCGGCGAACGCCAGGTCGCGCTCGCCGATGCGGGCCACCCGGCCCTGGGCGGCCAGCCGGGCCAGCCGCAGCGGCGGCTCGCGCCGGCCCGCCAGCACCAGGTGGCCGTTGGTCGGCAGCACGTCGACGAGGCGGGCCAGCAGATCAGCGGCGGTCGAGCCGGCCGGGACCTCGTGGACGTCGTCGATCACCAGGCACACCGGCCGGGGCGACCGGGCCCACACGGCGGCGGCCAGCGCCGAAGCCAGCTCGCCGGGGTCGTCGCCGCCCGCCTCGCCCTGGGGCAGCTCGACGCCCAAGGCAGTGGCCAGGCCCTCGGCCAGCGACCGGGCGTCGGCGTCGGGCGGGCCGCAGGCCAGCCACCGGTCCTCGCCCCGGGGCGCCAGGGCGTTCTCGTCGAGCGCCTGGGTCAACAGGGACGTCTTGCCGAACCCGGGACCGGCCGTGATGACCGTGACCCGCCGGTCCCAGCGCTCGTGCATGCGGTGGAGCAAGGGGCTGCGGCGGATCAGCGGCCGCCCCGGACGGGGCGGTGCGAACCGATAGGGCCGGGGGGTCGGGCGCGCCGCCGCGGCGGGTTGCGGCGGGGCGCCGTCGCGCTCCGACACTCCGCTGCTCATCGCGTACTCCAGACCCCGCCCGCCGAGACTTCCCCCGAACGCTAACGCTCGGCTAACCAACCCATGATTCGCTGCGCTACGGCAACCTGCAACCTCCGCGGCGGAACCTCTGGGGACCGGCGGGCCGGTCGCAGGCGGCGGTGCCGGTCGAGTCGGCGGTTCGCTCGAGCGGTGGCCGTCGGGACCCACGAGACGAGGAGACCCGCCGGCGGGGCGTCATCATCCTCCCCCGGCCACCCCGCTTCCCCAGTGGCGGGTCCCTCGCCCCGTGGGGCACCACGAGGCGGCGGGCGTCGTGGACCGGTCCCCAGCCCGGTCCGGCGCCCGCCCCTGTCGGACCGGGGCCGGCGGCCCGCCGTCCGCGGGGTCCGGCGGTGGCCGGCGCCTGTGGAACGGGCCGCCCGTCGGGCTCAGGCCGGGGCGCCCGCGGCGATGATCCGCTCGAGGTGCGCCATGTCGAGGTGCCCCTCCAGCAGGTCGGCGATGGCGTCGAGCCGGGCGTGGCGGGCCTCGGCGAACCCGACCTCGCCCGGCACCCAGTGCTTGCCGGTGCGCCGGGCGGCCCGGAGCAGGAGCGCGGTGCGGAACTCGTCGTCCTCGAACACGCCGTGCAGCGTCGTGCCCGACAGCCAGCCGGCGTGCCAGCCCAGCACCTCGCCGTCGTCGCCGACCAGCCACGGGGTGGCGTCGCCCTCGCCGCGGACCCGGCCGTGGTAGATGCGGAAGCCCGACACCCGGTGCCCGGCGCCGGGACCGGCCACCGCCGCGCCCGCCGGCCGGTCGAGCACCTTCTCGGCCTCGAACGTGGTGGTGACCGGCAGCCAGTCCATCCCCTTCTCGTAGCCGGGCGGTCCCTCCACACCGTCGGGGTCGGCGATGGTGCCGCCGGCCATCTGCAGGCCGGCGCAGATGGCGACGACCGTGGCGTCGGCGTACTCGACGGCGTCGGCCAGGCCGGAGCGCCGGAACCAGGCGAGGTCCTGGCGCGTGGACTTGGAGCCGGGCAGCACCACCAGGTCGGGCCGCCCGAGGTCGGCGGCCGACCGCACCCACCGGACCCGGACCCCCGGCTCGAGCCGGAGCGGGTCGACGTCGCCGGCGTTCTCGACGTGCGGCCAGCGGATGACCGCCACGTCGAGCACGTCCCCCGGCACGTCGAGAGACGGCTCGGCGTCGGCCCGGTCGAGGGCCAGCGAGTCCTCGGCGTCGAGGTCGAGGCCCGGCAGGTAGGGCAGCACGCCGAGCGTCGGCACCCCGCACCGCCGCTCGAGCTCGGCGAAGGCGCCGTCGAGCAGCGCCGGGTCGCCCCGCAGGCGGTTGACGACGAACGCCCGCACCCGGCGCCGCAGGTGGTCGGGCAGCAGCGCCACCGTGCCGTACAGCGCGGCGAAGACCCCACCCCGGTCGATGTCGCCGACCACGATGGCAGGCAGGCCGGCCGCATCGGCCAGGGGCAGGTTGACCAGGTCGTGGTCGAGCAGGTTGATCTCGGCCGGGCTGCCGGCACCCTCGCAGACGACCACGTCGAAGCGGGACCGCAGGTCGGCCAGCGCCCCGAGCACGGTCAGCGCCAGTTGGTTCTTGGTCTGGTGGTAGGCCGAGGTCGACAGCTCGCCCGCCGGCTTGCCGAGCACGATCATCTGGCTGGTCCGCTCGCCGGTCGGCTTGAGCAGGATCGGGTTCATCGCCGCCTCGGGCTCGACGCCGGCCGCGACCGCCTGGATCCACTGGGCGTGCCCGATCTCGCACCCGTCCGCCGTGACCGAGGAGTTGAGCGCCATGTTCTGCGCCTTGAACGGCGCCACCTTCACGCCCCGGCGGGCGAGGAGCCGGCAGAGGCCGGCGACGACGAACGACTTCCCGGCGTCGCTGGTGGTACCGCAGACGAGGAGACCGCCCCTCACGCCGTGACCTCCTGTCATGCACGCTGCGCGGTCGGGCGAGGACTCAGCGCATCGAACCTGAGGACCCTACCCGATGGGGCGGGACCGGCACCTGCTCAGGGTGCCGACGAGAGGGGGGCGCCGGCGCCCGAAGCGAGGTACTGGTGGAGGGTATCGGCCTCGACCTGGAGCTCGTCGATGCGGGACTTCACGACGTCGCCGATGCTGACGATGCCGACGAGGTCGCCGGTGTCGGTGACGGGCACGTGCCGGATGCGGCGCTCGGTCATGAGCCGCATCAGCTCGTCCACGGTGGCCCGGGGGCTGCACGTGGCCACGTCGGCCGTCATGAGCTCGTGGAGCGGCCGGTCGAGCACCGCGGCGCCGTCGGCGGCGAGGGCCCGGACGATGTCGCGCTCGGAGATGATCCCGGCGATGTCGGCCCCGCCTTCGGAGACCACGAGCGCACCCACGTTGTGGCGGCGGAGCTCGGCGACCGCCTCGGCCACGGTGGCGTTCGGGCCGATGGTCTTCACATCGTGGCCCTTGGCGTGGAGGACGTGTTCGATCAGCACTCGCCACCTCCTGGTCGCAGCCTCACGGCCCGACCATTCCCACTTTTCCACACGGAGCGACGTGCCGCCGCCGCGACGAGCGAATGGTCATGCAGGTGAAACGCGGGCATGCTGCCCGCATGAAGCGGTTCCTGACGGGCGGCAGCGGCGATGCCCCCGTGACCGACGCGGCCACGGTCGTGCTCCTGCGCGACGTCGGCGCCGGGCTCGAGTGCCTCATGCTGCGCAAGAACAAGGGTCAGTCGTTCGGCGGCATGTGGGTGTTCCCGGGCGGCCGCCTCGAGCCGGACGACGGCACCGGGCTCGAGGGGGCGCGGCGGGCCACCGTGCGCGAGGTGGTCGAGGAGACCGGCCTCGTGATCACGCCCGAGTCGCTCGTCCCGCTGTCGCACTGGGTCCCGCCGGCGGGCGCCGAGCGGCGGTTCGCCACCTGGTTCTTCGTGGCGCCGCTGCCGCCCGGCGCCGCGGACGTGGTCATCGACGGCGGCGAGATCGGCGACCAGATGTGGACGACGCCCGCCGGGGCGCTCGAGCGCCACCGGGCCGGCGAGATCGGCCTGGTGCCGCCGACCTGGGTCACCCTGCGGTGGCTGGCCGACCACGCCACGGTCGAGGAGGCGCTGGCCGCGGCCCGCAGCCACGAGGTCGAGCACTACCGCACCCACATCGTCGCCGACGGCGGGACGCTGGTGGCGATGTGGGCGCCCGATGCCGGCTACGAGACCGGCGACCTGACCGCCGCCGGCCCCCGCCACCGGCTGACGATGGACGATGCCGCCGGCTGGCGCTTCGAGCGGTCGGGGTGAAGCCTGCGAGCATGGTGGGGGTGAAGCAGACCACCGACCCCGACATCGCCGATCCGGACGTCGTCGACCCCGACATCGCCGACCGCGACGCCGCGGAGGGCGGCGCCGCCGGGCACGACGACGCGTCCGAGGCCGCCGAGGGCGCGGCCGGCGACCTGGCCGGCGACGACGCCGGCGACGGCGGCGGGGGCGACGGCGAGGGCGACGAGGGGCGGTCCGGCGGTGGCGCCGGGCTGTCGTGGGGCCGGGCGCTGGCGCTGGCCGCGGCGCTGGCCTTCCTCGGCTTCGCCGTCGGGGTGCTCGTCTCCGACGACGACCCGCCCGGCGAGGGCTCGGTCGACGTCGGCTTCTACCGCGACATGATCCTCCACCACGAGCAGGCGCTCAGCATGGCCTCGCTGGAGCTGGCCCACGGCGAGAACCAGACCGTGCGGGGCTACGCCCGCGAGGTCCTCACGTTCCAGTCGTTCGAGATCGGGGTCATGCGCCAGACGCTGGAAGGCTGGGGCCACGCACCATCGTCGCCGTCCGACGAGGTCATGGCGTGGATGGACATGCCCACCCCGGCCGACGACATGCCGGGGCTGGCCAGCGACGCCGAGATGGACGAGCTGGCCGACGCCCGGGGCCGGGCGTCCGACGAGCTGTTCCTCGAGCTGATGGCCCGGCACCACCGGGGCGGCCTCCACATGGCCGAGTACGCGGCCGAGCACGCCGACGACGAGGGCGTGCGCGAGCTGGCGGCCCGCATGGCTCGCAACCAGACGCAGGAGATCAGCGAGTACCGGATCACGGCCCGCGACCTGGGCTTCGACATCGAGATCTGACGGGCGAGCCGAAGACGCCGACCGTCCGGCGGCCAGGCGGGCCCTTCACCAGGTCAGCTCGTCGCAGCCCTGGTGGGTGTCGGGCTCGACCTGCAGGGTGGCGTGCCCGATGCCGTAGCCGTGGCGCAGCACGTCGCGGGCCCGGTCGAGCACCTGGTGGGTGTCGGTGCCGTCGCACACCATCAGGTGGGCGGACGCCACCTCCATCTCGGACGTCAGCGTCCACACGTGCAGGTCGTGGACGTCGACCACGCCCTCCAGGGCCCGCAGCTCGGCCTCCATCCCGGCCAGGTCGGTGCCCGGCGGGGCGGCCTGCACGAGGATGCGGACGGCCTGGGCGCCCAGGCGCCACGCCCGGGGCAGGATGAACAGGCCGATGGCGACGCCGACCACCGGGTCGACCCAGCCCCAGCCGGTGACGGCCAGCACCGCGGCCGCCCCGATCACGCCGAGCGAGCCCAGCAGGTCGGACAGCACCTCGAGGTAGGCCCCCTCGATGTTGAGGCTCTCGGTCGACCCCTGGCGCAGCAGCAGGAACGCCACCACGTTGGCGGCCAGGCCGACGACGGCCACGACCAGCATGGGACCGGCCAGGACCTCGGGCGGGTCGCCGAGGCGGCGGGCGGCCTCGAACGCCACGTAGCCGGCCACGCCGAACAGCAGCACGGCGTTGGCCAGGGCGGCCAGGATCTCCAGCCGGTACAGCCCGAACGTGCGGTGGCCGTTGGTCGAGCCCCGGTCGGCCACGTGGATGGCGGCGAGCGCCATGCCCAGGCCGGTCACGTCGGTCAGCATGTGGCCGGCGTCGGACAGCAGGGCCAGCGACCGGGTGGCCAGGCCGGCGCCGATCTGCACGACCGTCACGACCGCCAGCACCACGAGCGCCGCCAGCAGGCGGCCCTTGTGGCGGGCGCCGGCCCGGAGCGCGGCGTGCCCGTGGCTGTGGTCGTGGGAGTGGGTGTGCGTCACGGCTCTGCGGTGGCCCAGGCGACCCGGGCCGCCTGGGCGGGACAACGAGACCCAGATTACGGTCGGGCGCCGCGTGTTGGAGAACGACGGCCAGATCACCCGCCCCACCCTGGGCCCCCGGCTGGTGATCGCCGGGACCCACTCCGGCGTGGGCAAGACGACCGTCGCCACCGGCCTGATCGCGGCCCTGCGCCGGGCCGGCCACCGGCCGGCGGCGGCCAAGGCCGGCCCCGACTTCATCGACCCCGGCTACCACGCCCTGGCCAGCGGGCGGTCGCCCCGCAACCTCGACCCGTGGATGTGCGGCGCGGACGCCGTCCCGCCGCTGGCGGCCCGGGCGGCCGCGGGCGCCGACCTCCTGGTCGTCGAGGGGGTCATGGGCCTGTTCGACGGCGCCGCCGACGGCTCGCCCACCGCCACCGCGGACGTGGCCCGAATGCTCGACGCCCCGGTCGTGCTCGTCGTCGACGCCCACGCCATGTCGACCTCCGTGGCCGCCCTGGTGTCGGGGTTCGCCCGGTTCGACCCCTCGGTGGTCGTGCGGGGCGTGGTCCTCAACCGGGTCGGGTCCGACGGGCACGAGGCGCTCCTGCGGGAGGCCCTGGAACCGCTCGGCCTGCCGGTCCTCGGCGCCCTGCGGGTCGACGACCGGCTCACCTGGCGCGACCGCCACCTGGGGCTGGTGCCCGTGGCCGAGCAGCCCGGCGACGTCGGCGAGGCTCTCGACCGGCTCGCCGCCGCGGTGGCCGAGCGGGTCGACCTCGAGGCGGTGGTGCGGCTGGCCCGCTCCGCCCCGGCCCGCACGACCGGGCCGGTGCCGCTGCCGGCGCGCGTCGTGCCGGCCGGGGGCGCCGGCGGGGCCTGCGATGCGGCGCCGCCGGTGGCGGTGGCGGCCGGCCGGGCCTTCACGTTCACCTACACCGACACGCTCGACGCCCTGGCGGCCGCCGGCTTGGAGCCGGTGGCGTTCGACCCCGTCCGCGACCCGGCCCTGCCCGAGGGCGCGGTCGGGCTCGTGGCCGGCGGCGGGTTCCCCGAGGTGTACGCGGCCGAGCTGGCGGCCAACGAGCCCCTCCTGGCCGACGTCCGCCGGAAGGTGGCGGCCGGGCTGCCCACCTGGGCCGAGTGCGGGGGCCTGCTGTGGCTGGGCCGGGAGCTCGACGGCCGGCCGATGGTCGGGGCCGTGGCCGCCACGGCGCGGATGACCGACCGGCTCACGCTCGGCTACCGCACCGCCACCGCCCTGCGGGACACGCCGGTGGCGGCCGCGGGGGCGGCGCTGCGGGGCCACGAGTTCCACTACTCGACGGTCACGCCGGGCGGGGACGCCCTCCGGCTGTCGTCGCGCTGGGGCGAGCGGACCGACGGCTTCGCCACACCCCGGCTGCTCGCCACCTACCTGCACGTCCACCCGGGCGGCGACCCGGGTCCCGTGGAACGGTTCGCCCGGGCGTGCGTGCAGTATGGAGAGGTCTCCCGCTGCTCTGCGAGGTCGTCCTGATGCCGTTGCGAGCCCGTGCTGCCGTTGTCCCGTTCGTGGTCGCGCTGTGTTCGGCCCTGGCCCTGGCACTAGCCCTGGTCGGCGCCGGCCGGGCGTCGGCGGCGTCGGCCGCGCCGGACCCGCTGGCCCCGTGGGTCGGCCCCGCCGTGCCGGCCCACGGCGACGGGGGCCTGCTGGCGGTCGAGGCCGCCCACCCGACGCCCACGGGCTTCCACTACATCGTACGGCTGACCTACCAGGCCGACGGCCACGCCGTGTCCGGCGCCACCGTCACCGCCACGCCGGTCGCCCCCGACGGGACCGAGGGCGAGCCCGTCACGCTCGCCCCCTACGACGACGACGGGCGCTACCAGGGCGCGATCGACATGACCCAGCCCGGGTCGTGGACGGTGCGGTTCGCGTCCGCCGACCCCGAGGCCGCGGCCGAGGCGACCGCCGAGATCGAGACCCCGGCGACGACCGACCCCGACGCGCCCGACGGCGGCGCGACCGGGTTCGCCCCGGCGGACGACGGCACCGGGCTCTCCGCGGCCGAGGAGGACGAGTCCGGCGGTGACGGTGACGACGGCGGGTCGAGCTTCCCGATCCTGCTCGTCGTGGTCGCCGCGGTGGTGGCGATCGGGGGTCTGTTCACCGCCCTCCGCACGATCGGCCGCACCCGGTCCGGCCCGGCGGGGTCCGGGGGATCGGGGGGCGCCGCGGCCGCCCCGCCGCACGGAGGCGCAGAGGGCGCGGGCGACGCCGGCGCGGGCCCTGTCGACGGCACGGACGGCGCCGGGGCGGCGGGCGACGCCGGCACCAGCGGGTCGTCCGCCGAGCCGCCCGACGGGGCGGGTGACACCGCAGGTGAGACCGGCGGGGCCGCGCCGGTCGGCGGCGCCGGGGACGCGGGCGACGCCGGCGGGGGTGACGGCGGGTGATCCCGGCAGCGACGGGGCCGACGGGGCCGCAGCTTGGCGGGACTGGAGGCTCGACGGGCCGGCCGGCGGGTCGACGCCGGGGCCGGCCCCGGCTGCGGCGCCCGCTCGCCGCCGGGGCCGCCTCCGGGCTCGTCGCGTTGGCCACGCTCCTGGCGCTGGCCGGGCCGGCGGCCGCCGATCCCCCGCAGCCCACCGACTACCGCTCGGTGATCGACGCCGTCGAGCCCGCCACCGACGCCCTCGACGTCGAGGTCGTGGGCGGCGACTCCTTCCTCCAGGTCACGGTCGAGCCCGACCACGAGGTCGTCGTCGAGGGCTACCAGGGCGAGCCCTACCTGCGGTTCCGGGCCGACGGGACCGTTGAGCGCAACCGCCGGTCGCCGGCCACCTACGCCAACGAGGACCGGCAGGGCGACGTCGAGCTCCCCGCCGACGCCGACCCCGAGGCCGACCCCGACTGGGAGGAGGTGGCCTCCGGGGGCCGCTACGCCTGGCACGACCACCGCATCCACTGGATGAACCCCGGGCGGCCCGACGGCGAGCCCGGCGACGTCATCCAGGGCTGGACCGTTGTGCTCACCGTCGACGGCGAGCCGACCGCCATCGAGGGCCGCCTGCTGTGGGTCGAGCCGGCCAACCCGTGGCCGTGGGTGGTGCTCGCCGCGGTGGTGCTGGCCGGCCTGGCCGTGGTCGGACGCCTCCGCTCCGGGTGGGCCCGGACCCTGGCCGCTGGGGCCACCGTTCTGGCCGCAGCGGTGGCGCTGGTCGTCGGCGTCGGCCAGTACGCCGACGCCCCGGCCCAGGGCGCAGCCAGCCCTCTGCTGGTGGCGGTGCCGGCGGTCGCCCTGGTGGTCGGCTTGGCCGGCCTGGCCGGGATCCTGCGGGGCCGGGGGCGCGCCGGGAGAGCCGGGATCCCGTGGGGGCCGGTGGCCACGCTGGCCGGGGTGGCGGCGGTCCTGGGCTGGGCTGCGCTCCGGCTCGAGGTGCTGTGGAAGCCGGTCCTGCCGACGACCCTACCCGCCAACCTCGACCGGGCGGGCACGGCGCTGGCGCTGGCGCTCGCCGCCGGGGCCGCCGCGCTGGTGGTGGCGAGCGGCGGCCTCGTGCTCGGGCGCCCGCCCCGGCTCCGCCCGACGGCGGACGCGCCGGGCAGCACTGCACGGGCCGCCCCGGGCGCCAAGGACGCCGAGGGCGACGGCGGCGAGCCCGCCGGTGACCCGGATGAGGCCGACGAGCCCGCCGGCGACACGGTCGACGCCGACGGCGAGCGGGCCTGAGGCGGCCCGCGACGCGGCTGTGGCGGCGCCGTCGGCGCCGCCACACGAGACCTGAAGGGCGGGCCCGTCGTCACCGTCGAGGGGGAGGGCGACGGTGACGACGGCGCAACGCCCAGGGGCCGCTCCGGGGGGAGGGGGGAGGGGGGAACGAGCGACCTACCCAGCGTCTGCCCGGCCTTCACGAGCGTTCAACGCCGGTTCTGCGCCCGTTTGTTCCCGGATTCCCGGACTTTCATACGGCCCCGCGCCGGCGGGCCGACTCGGCACGCGGGTCGGCGGTCAGTCAGCGGCCGATGACGAGTCGGCTCCCACGGTGGCGGTCCGCCGGGTGCGCAGGAGGGCGAAGCCGCCGGCGGCCAGGCCCAGCACACCGACGACGATGCCGACGATGCCGAGCGTGCTGGCGCCGTCGACGTCGTCCTGGGTGGCGGCGTTCTCGACGGTCAGCCCGCCGGCGGACTCGTCGCTGGCGCCCCCGGCGCCGCTGCCACCGCCGCCGTCCTCCTCCGGGTCGACGAGGGTCAGCACCGGCGCCGGGTTCTCGGGCTCGTCCTCGCCCTCGACGGGCTCCTCGATCCAGCGCACGACCTCGCCACTGGAGTAGGTCTGGATCGACGGGAAGTAGATCTGGTCGACGTCGGTGGGCAGCGGGCCCACCGACACGTTGAACTCGTCGAACTCGCTGGCGCCGATCTCCCCGCCCGTCCACGTGATCGACGAGACGACCTCGGTGATCTCCTCGCCGTGGCTCTCGATGGGCTCGTCGAGCTCGGTCCGCTCGATCCGGTAGGTCCAGCCCGGCTTGGGCTGCACCCGCACGTTGGCGATGGGCGTCTCGAGCGGGATGTTGACCTCGACCTCCGTCGTCGATGCGTCGTCGCGCTCGTTGGGGACGCGGAACGTCAGGGCGGCGTACCCGCCCTTCGGCGCCTCGCCCGGGTTGACGCTGACGTGGGCGGCCGCCATCGGCGCAGCCACGACCAGCACGCCGGCGGCCACCGCCGCCACCCGGATCATCCGTCGCAGTCTCACGGGATTCCTCCTGATGTGTCCATGGGCGCGAGTCGGTCGTCTCCCTCGCCTCGAGCCCCAGCTGGTTGGATCATGTGACCGAGGTGCCTCAGGCCAGCCGGACGACCACCGAGGGCCGCGGCACGCGGCGCGCCAGCTCCCACAGGACGCCGAGCCCGGCCAGCCCGAGCAGGTGCACGAACTCCCGCCCCATCAGCGAGTGGCCCGACAGCAGGTCGAGCACCGACGTGGCGGTCAGGCCAGTCACCAGAAGGGCGACCAGCGGCAAGGCCCCCCACGCCCGGGACGGCTGCCAGGCCAGGAACAGCAGGCCGACCGCCAGCCCGAAGTCCCAGGACGTCAGCTCGTGGGACATGTGGGCCGTGGCGTGCCCGCCCGGCAGCACACCGGGCCAGGCGATCACCAGCTGCACGACGGCCAGCGCCGCCAGGACCAGGCGCAGCTCGCCCAGGCTGACCAGGGCGGGCCGCCGGCCTGCGCCGGCGGGCTCGACCCGGTCGGCCCAGTCGGCGCGGTCGGCGCGACGGGGCGGGCCGGGGCGGCTGGCGGCGTCGCTGGCCTCGGCCAGGGGCGCGGCGATCACCTCGGGGTCGGGGGCGGTCCGGGCCCGCACGCGGTCGGCGGGAGCGACACCCTCGGCCAGGATGGCGGGGAGCGACGCCGCGGCGCGGGCCCAGGCCCGGCAGTCCGCGCAGGTGGCCAGGTGGGCTTCCACCCGTGCGGGGGGTACGCCGGGACGCTCGCCATCGAGGCGAGCCGACACGGCTTCACGGATGCGGGAGCAGCGCATGGCTTTTCAGTCGCCGGCGCGGCCCGTCCGGTTCCCGGCGGCCGCCGACCGCCGCGAGTCCCGGTCGCCCGACCGCGCGCCGCCCGACCCCGCGCCCGCGACGGAAAACGTACCGACGGTAAGTACGAGGCCCTGGTCAGGGGCGACGGCTTGGCGGCGCCCGCGCCCGCCGCCCTACCGTGCCGGCCGGTGGACGAGGTGACGACGTTGGCCCTCGCCGCCCAGCGGGGGGACTCTGGGGCGCTGTCCACGCTCGTGCGCACGACGTGGAACGACGTGGCCCGCCTCGTCACGGCCGTCGCCGGGCGGGAGCTGGCCGAGGACGCCACGCAGGACGCCTACCTCCGGGCCATCAAGGCCCTGCCGTCGTACCGGGGCGAGGCCAGCGGGCGGACCTGGCTGCTGTCCATCGCCCGGCGGGCCGCCGTCGACGCCGTGCGGACGGCGGCCCGGCGCCGGCGGCTCACCAGCCGGATCGTGGCCCGGACCGACGTGAGGGCCACCGTCGACATCGCCGTCGACGACCTGAGCCTGACCGAGCAGCTGCTGGGCCGGCTCGACGCCGACCGCCGGACCGCCTTCACGCTCACCCAGCTGCTCGGGCTCAGCTACGCGGACGCCGCCGCCATCTGCGGGTGCCCGGTGGGGACGATCCGGTCGCGGGTGGCCCGGGCCCGCGACGACCTCATCCGGGCCCTGCCCCCGCGCTGACGGCCCGGGGCACCCGGGCACGGGGCCACCCCGGACACGCCAGGCACGCCGGGTGCCTCGGACGCCCGGGAACGCCCCCGGGGCACCCGGGCACGGGGCCACCCGGGGACGCGGCCGTCCGGCGCGCCGGAGGCGGCGGGGGCCGCCGTAGGGTCGGGGGCATGGCCCGTCCCCTCCCCCCGGCCGCCGCCGACCTGCCCGTCGTCGCCTGCCTCGACGCGCTGCGGGCGGCGCTGGCCGGACCCGGGCACGCCGTGCTCCAGGCGCCGCCGGGGGCCGGCAAGACGACCGCGGTGCCGCTGGCCCTACTGGACGAGAGCTGGCTGGCCGGCGGGCGCATCGTGATGCTCGAGCCCCGGCGGCTCGCCACCCGGGCCGCGGCCCGGCGCATGGCCGCCCTGCTCGCCGAGCGGGTGGGCGACACGGTCGGCTACCGGACCCGCGACGACCGGCAGGTCGGCCCGGCCACCCGGATCGAGGTCGTGACCGAGGGCATCCTGACCCGCCGGCTCCAGCGCGACCCGGCGCTCGAGGGCGTCGGCCTGGTGATCTTCGACGAGTTCCACGAGCGCAGCCTGCAGGCCGACCTGGGGCTGGCCCTGGCGGCCGACGCCCGCCGCCACCTGCGCCCCGACCTGCGCCTCCTCGTCATGTCGGCCACGCTCGACGGCGGTCGGGTCGCCGCGCTCCTCGGCGCCACCGCCCCCGGGGCCGACCTCGAGGCCGACCCCGAGGCCACCGACCGGGACGCCGCCCCGGCTCCGGACGCCCCGGCTCCCGGCACCCCGGCGCCCCTCGTGACCAGCGACAGCCGGGCCCACCCGGTGGACGTGCGCTGGGCGCCCAAGCGCCCCCGCGACCGGCTGGAGCCGGCGGTCGTGGCCGCGGTCCGCCGGGTGCTGCGGGCCGAGTCCGAGGGCGACGTCCTCGTGTTCCTGCCCGGCGCCGCCCAGATCCGACGGACCGCCGAGATGCTGGCGGCCGAGCTCGGCGACGAGCCGGTCGACGTCCACCAGCTGTTCGGGGCCCTGCCGGCCGGCGAGCAGGACGCCGCCCTGGCCCCCGGGCTGCCGGGCCGGCGCAAGGTCGTGCTGGCCACCGACATCGCCGAGACGAGCCTCACCGTCGAGGGCGTCCGCATCGTCGTGGACGCCGGCCTGGCCCGCCGGCCGGTCTTCGACGCCACGACGGGCCTGACCCGCCTCGAGACGGTGCCGGCGTCGCGGGCCTCGGCCGACCAGCGCGCCGGCCGGGCGGGCCGGCTGGGGCCGGGGGTGGCGGTCCGGCTGTGGTCCAAGGTGGAGCACGGGTCCCGGCGGCGCCATGCCGAGCCCGAGATCCGCTCGGCCGACCTGGCCGGCTTGGCGCTGGAGCTGGCGGCGTGGGGCACGGACGCCACCGACCTGCCGTTCCTCGACCCGCCCCCGGCCCGGGTGCTCGACGAGGCCCGGCGCCTGCTCGCCGACCTCGGCGCCCTGGACGGCTCCGACGGCAAGCCCACCGCGCTGGGCCGGCGGATGGTCGAGCTCCCGCTCCACCCCCGCCTGGCGCGGCTCGTGCTGGCCGCATGCGACCGGGGCCAGGGATGGACCGGGTGCCTGCTGGCCGCCCTCCTGGAGGACCGCGACGTGCTGCGGGGCCACCCCGACGAGGTGCCGGTCGACGTGGGCCTGCGCTTGGCGCTGCTGGACGATCCGGGCCGGCGCCACCCGCTGGCCGACGGCCGCGCGCTGCGCCGGGGCCGGGACCGGGCCCGGGACCTGGCCCGACGGCTCGACATCGCCCCCGGCGGACCGAGCCCCGGCGGGTCGGGCGGCGCCGGGCCGGCCGCGACCGGCAGCGACGGCGTCGGCGCCCTGATCGCTCTCGCCTACCCCGACCGGGTGGCGCAGGCCCGCGGCGGCCGGGGCCGGTTCGTGCTGCGGGCCGGCACCGAGGGTCACGTGGCCGCCACCGACCCGCTGGCCCGCGAGCCCCTGCTGGCCGTCGCCGAGGTCGACGGGCGCCGGTCGGGGGGCCGCATCCGGCTGGCTGCGCCGCTAGCGCCGGAGGAGCTCGACGCGGTGGCCGGCGACCAGGTCGTCGAGCACGCCCGCCTCGACTGGGATCCTGAGCGCGACGACCTCGTCGCCCGGGTCGAGCGCCAGCTGGGCCGGCTGCGGCTGGGGGTGGTCGAGCGCCGGCCCGAGCCGGGCCTGCCGACCACGACCGCCCTGGTCGATCGCGTCCGGGCCACGAACCTGGCCGCGCTGCCGTGGACCGAGGCGGCGCGCCAGCTCCAGGCCCGCGTCGCCTTCCTCCGGGCCCGGCTCGGCGAGCCGTGGCCGGACCTGTCCGACGTCGCCCTCCGGCGCTCGCTCGACGAGTGGCTCGCCCCCCGTCTGGCGGCGGCGCAGGCGACGGGCCGGGCCGACCTCGACCGCCTCGACCTGGTGGCCGAGCTGAGGGCGCAGCTGCCGCCAGCCGCGATCGGCGACCTCGACCGGCTGGCGCCGCCGGCCGTGACCGTGCCCAGCGGCCGCCGGGTGCCGCTCACCTACGGGGCGGGCGAGCCGGGCGACCCGCCGGTGCTGGCCGTGCGCGTCCAGGAGATGTTCGGCACCACCGCCACCCCGACGGTGGCGGGCGGGCGGGTCCCGGTCGTCCTCCACCTCCTGTCGCCGGCCGGCCGGCCCGTGCAGGTCACGAGCGACCTGGCCGGCTTCTGGGCCGGGTCATGGCAGGACGTGCGCAAGGAGATGGCGGGCCGCTACCCCAAGCATCCGTGGCCGGTCGATCCGGCCACCGCACCCCCGAAGCGCTGACGGACCCGGGTACCGGGCGGCTCAGTCCATGGCGGAACGGCGGCGCCGGCGCCGCTGCCAGAGGAACCCCGCGGCCTGGCCCAACAGGGCCCCGACCGCCAACGCCACCACGAGCCCGAGCCACAGCTGGGTCTTGACGCTGAAGAGCACGAGGCTCGTCTCGACACGGGCGTCGTTCTCCATCACGAACGCCGCGCACATGGCGAGAAAGGCAGCCACCAGTCCCAGCTTGACCAGCTGGACCCTGGTGATCCCGGTGTCCTGGATCATCTGATTGGCATCGTCACCTTCGACATTGCTGTACTGAGGGTCTAACGCCATACCACGAAGCGTACAGACGACCTCACGATATGAATAGGGGTCGCGCGCTTTTCGTGACCCCGGGCGTCCGCCAGGTGGCACCCCGGCGAGCCGGCGGTCAGGCCGGGGGCTGGTTCATCTTCCGCCACTCGCGGGCCAGCAGGGCGTAGACCAGCTCGTCGGTCCACTCCCCCTTGATCCGCTCGTTCTCGACGAAGTGGGCCTCCTGGCGCATGCCCAGCCGCTCGAGCACCCGGGCGGACGCCGTGTTGCGGGCGTCGCACCGCCCGATGATCCGGTGGAGCCCCAGCTGGTCGAAGCCGAGGGCCAGCACCGCCTGGGCCGCCTCGGTGGCGTAGCCCCGGCCTTGGACCTCGGGGTGGAACACGTAGCCGATCTCGCCGGTCATGTGGTCGGCGCTGCGCCACACCAGCACGACGTCGCCGATCACCCGACCGGTGGCGCGCTCGACGACGGCGAGGGCCAGCTCGTCGCCCTCGCGCCGCAACGCGGTCCGCCCCGCCGCCTTGCGCAGCAGCTCGCGCACCTCGTCGGGCCCGAGCCGGCCGGTGAGAAGGTAGCGCGCCACGTCGGCTCGTGAGCGGAAGGCGAGGACGTCGGCGTGGTCCTCGGGGACGAACGGGCGCAAATCGAGCCGCTCGGTGCGGATCGGGTACTCCGGGCGCAGCATCGCCGGCCGACCCTACGACGAGCGCCGCCCGGGTCAGGACCAGTACGTGCCGTCCAGCAGGCGCTCCAGAGCCGCCCGGTGGGTGATGTGGTCCTCGGGGTCGTCGGGCGGCGGCACCTCCTGGAAGTGCACGTGGCGGCTCATGACCCGGATCATGATCACCCCGTGCCGCACCGCGGCGTAGGTGATGAACCACTCGAGGTCGCGGGGCTCGTGGCCGCTGCGCCGGGCGTAGATCTCCGCCGCCGACTCGGGCGCCAGCAGGGTCGGCAGCCCCTCCATGCCGGCGCCCTCGGCGATGTCCTGGAAGAACCGGTGGAGGAAGATCATCCACCCCAGGTCGATCTCGCGGGGGCCGATCGACGCCATCTCCCAGTCGAGCACGGCGGCCGGCCGCACGCCCTGGTAGATGACGTTGCCGATGCGGGCGTCGCCCCAGCTCAGCACCGGCTCGGCGGCATCGGCGGCGGCCGGCCAGTGGTCCTCGAGCCAGGCGAAGGCCCGGTCGAGCAGCGGGGTCTCCAGGCCCTCGCACACCCACCGGTAGTAGGCGCGCTCGGCGTCCACGTGGCGGCGCAGGGCGGTGCCCGACCCGCCGGGGTCGAGGAACGCCAGGTCGTCGCCGGCGCCGATCGTGTGGATGCCGGCCAGCAGGCCCACCGACTCGGCTTCCAGCTCCGCCAGCTCGGCCGGCGACGCCTCGGTCAGGAACGAGCCCATCGTGTAGGGCATGACGTCGGGTGGTACCCGGCCGTCGACCCGATCCATGACCAGGAACGGGGCGCCCAGGGCGTCCGGCGACGGCTCGTACCACCGCACGGTGGGCACCGGCACCGCGGTGCGCTCCCCCACCAGCCGCATCACCCGGGCCTGGGCCTCGATGTCGTAGGTCGGGAACACCGGGTAGGCGTCGTCGGACGGCGCCAGGCGGGCCACGAACGAGCCCCCGCCGTCCGGCCACTCGGCGTCGAACAGCAGCGTCTCGCTCGACATGCCGTTGGTCTGCGGCCGCTCGCAGCTCGTGATCGCGGCGCCCGGCACCTGGGCGCGGAGCCAGGCGCCGAGCCGGTCCGTCAGCTCGTCGGCGTCGCGCGTCGAGACCGTGGGCCGGTCTTCGAACCGGCTGTCGTCGAACCGGCTGTCGCGGTCGCCCGCCGACCCCTCCCGCTGCTCCGTCATGGGTCCCCCCTCGCTGCCGTGTCAGGCGTGCATGGCCGTGTCGATTCTGGCCGTCAGGTCAGGCCCAGCACCCTTTCGGCGTTGTGGCGGAGGAACTTGGGCCACACCTCGTCCTTGAACCCGACCTGGGGCATCTCGGTCATGATCCGCTCCAGCGACAGCCCCATCGGGAAGTAGCCGGCGTAGATGATCTTGTCGGCCCCCCGGGTGTTGGCGAAGTCGATGATCGCCTTGGGGTAGTAGCGGGGCGCGAAGGCGCTGGTCGAGTAGTAGAGGTTCGGCCACTTGAGCATGAGCTTCACGGCCAGCTCCGTCCACGGCTCGCACCCGTGCCGCGTGACGAAGACCAGGTCGGGGAAGTCGTAGCAGACCTCGTCGATGAGCTCGACCTTCTGGGGGGCGAACTTGAGCCGGGGGCCGGGGACGCCGGCGCACACGAACACGGGGATGCCCAGCTCCACGCACTTGGCGTAGATCGGGTACATCTTCTTGTCGTTGATGGCCACCTGGGGGAACGTCCCGGCCGGGAACATCGTGACGGCCTTGATGCCCCAGGTCTCGTAGTCGCGGACGATCTGCCGCACGGCGTCCATGCCCTCGTTGGGGTCGACCGAGTTGCAGGGGATGAACCGGTCGGGGTGGTCACGCAGGGCCTTCTCGCCCGTCCCCTGGACGCCGACCATGCCCTTCTCGATGCCCCAGGTGTCCATCTCCCGCAGCGTGACCGCGACGGGATCGGAGACGTCCTTGAGCTCCTTGTCGGGCGGCTGCTTGAACATGTACTCGGCCGGGAACTCGAACTCCTCCCGCGACTGGCGGTCGCGGGTCTGGCGGGTGATGAAGGCGTAGGTGGCCTTCATGTCCTTGGCCGGGAAGCCGATCATCGTGTCGATGATCCCGACGTCAAAGGGGGCGTCCATGGTCGTGGGGTCTCCTCCGGTTGAGCCGGCTCTGGCGGGCGTCAGGCCGCGGCGGGGACGCGGGGCGTGGCCAGGCCCCGGCCGTTGTCCCGCATGATCGTGCGGATCTCGTCGTCGTCGAAGCCGCGCAGGTCGTCGACGAACGCCGTCGGCTCGGCCAGGCCCTCGGCGTGGGGCCAGTCCGACCCGAACAGCACGTGGTCGACGCCGATCTCGTCGGCCAGGCCGCGGATGTCGTCCTCGTAGAACGGCGCCACCCACACGTGGCGGCGGAACGTCTCGATCGGGTCCTCGGCGAAGGCGTCGGGGACCTGCTTGTAGAACTTGCGGAGCCGGCGGAACAGCTCGGACACCCAGGCCGCGCCCATCTCGATCATGGCCAGGCGCAGGTTCGGGTGGCGCTGGAACACGCCGTGGATGATCATCGCCCCGATCGTCTCGGTGGCCGGCCGATCGGTCATCAGCAGCGTGCGGAACGGGTCGTAGCGGAACGCCTCCATCTCCGCACCCGCGCCCCAGTCGTCGGCGTAGCGGCCGTAGCCGCTGTCGCCGGAGTGGTAGCCGATCGTGATGCCGGCCTCCTCGGCCAGGCTCCAGAACCGGTCGAACTCCGGGTCGCCGGGCGAGCGGCCCCCCGAGGCGGTGAGGATCGGGCCGGTGCGCAGGCAGACGATGCGGGCCCCGGCCTCGAGCACCCGGGCCAGCTCGGCCTCGGCCGCCGCCGGGTCGGTCAGCGACAGCATCGGCGCCGCGAAGATGCGGTCCTGGTAGGCGTAGCCCCAGTCGTCCTCCAGCCACCGGTTGAAGGCGGCGAAGCTGGCCTGGACGGCCGGGATGTCGGGCAACAGGGCCTCCTCGATGCCCACGCCCAGCGTGGGGAACAGGAAGCAGCCGTCGAGCCCCTGGCGGTCCATGACCGCCAGCCGGGCGTCGCGGTCGCGGTACTCGGGGTGGTCGGCGATGCGCTCGAGGTCGCCGAACGCCTCCCGGATGTCGCTCGCCGGCTGCTTGCCCCGGAAGTACAGGTCGAGCGAGCCCGGCCGGGCGATCGGGTCGAACGTCGGGTTGGGGATGAACCGGCAGATGCGCCCGCCCGCCAGGAGCCGGGCCTTGCCGTCGATCTCCGCCCACTGGATGCCCCGCTTGCGGAAGCGCGGGTCGAGGTGGCGGGTGAACGCGTCCGTGGCCTCGTAGTAGTGGTTGTCGGCGTCGAACGCGGCGAAGTCGACTCGGGCCATGACCGTCATTCTGAAACCCGATTCTACCCGCCGTCAATCGCGCCCTGCTGACGCAGCGCCTGGCGGCGGCCCCGTGTGGCCGGCGCCGCCCTGCCCCGCCGAGCACCACGGCGCGCCGGCTCGTGGGGGCCCAGGGGGATGCGGAGCGGGTCAGGGGATGCGGAGCGAGACGTAGATGGGGTGCTCGTCCGGGGCCTCGCCGGCGAGGACGCGGAGGGCGGTCTCGGCCCGGTCGAGGGGCAGCTCGTGGGTGCGGAGCGGGGCGACGCGGTCGGTGGCGGCGGCCAGGTAGGCGAGCGCCTGCTCGTATGCCTCGAAGTCGGCGGACCGGGCGCCGACGACCCGCAGACCCCGCAGCACCAGATCGTCGACCGGCACGCCGTCGACGGTCCGGCCGCCCTTGAGCCCGGCCAGCACCACCGTGCCCTCGGGCCGGACGCAGGCCAGCGCTTGGAGCACCGGCGCCGTCGCCCCGGCGCTGGCGTCGATGGCCACGTCGACCAGGGCGCCGCCGGTCGCCTCCCGCACCGCGGCCTCGACGTCGCCGGCCGGCCCCGCGGCGTCGACGTCGACCGTGACGTCGGCCCCGAGCGCCCGGGCGGCCTCCAGGCGGTGGGCGTCGGTGGACCGGCCGGTCGCCACGATCAGCCCAGCGCCGGCGGCCCGGGCGGCGGCCACGCAGGCCAGGCCCCGCTGCCCGGCGCCCAGCACGAGCACGCTCTGCCCGTACCGCAGGCCGGCCAAGGTCGTCGCCCACCGGAACCCGTTGGCGAAGGCGTTGAACAGCGCGGCCGTCCCGGCGTCGAGCCCGTCGGGCACCCGGTGCACCACCGAGCGGGGGTGGAGCACCATCAGCTCGGACCAGCCGCCCCACAGGCCCGGCGGGTGGGCCACCGGGATGAACCCGTAGGCCATCGGCGCGGGCGACCAGCCCTGGCAGGAGACGTAACGGCCGGACAGGCACCAGGCGCACGTGCCGCACGGGAGGTTGGGCTCGACGGCGACCCGGTCGCCGGGCGCCACGCCCCACCGGGCCGCGGCCTCGGGCCCCACCGACTCGACGACGCCGACCACCTCGTGCCCGGGCACGACCGGCCCGGCCGGCCAGGTGGAGCCGACGAACCCGCCGTGGAACTGCTCGACGTCGGTGCCGCACAGCCCGCAGGCCTCGACCCGCAGAAGACCCCAGTCGTCGCCGAGCTCGGCCTGCTCGAGGCGACTGTAGGACCGAACCTCGATCTTCTCCGGGCCCAGCAGCGTGGCGGCCCGCACCGAGCCGGGACCCGCCACTAGAACGCGTCCGGGTCGGCCTGGACCGCCTCCGGCACCGGGTGCCGGTACAGCTTGGCGGCGTTCTCCCAGGTGATCTTGCGGATGTCGTCGGCCGGGAGGCCCCCGATCTCTTCGTCGATGACCCGCTGGGTGTGGGGCCAGGTCGAGTCGCAGTGCGGGTAGTCGGCCTCGAGCAGGATGTTCTCGACGCCGATGCGGTCGCGCAGGGCGAACGATGACTGGTCCTCCACGGCGCAGAACCAGAAGTTGCGCTTCAGCACCTCGGCCGGCGTCAGCTCGTCCTTCCACGTCCCGTACATCTCGTGGTAGCTGAGCATGTGGTCGAGGCGGTCGAGCAGGCCGGCCACCCAGCCGATCCCGCCCTCGGACAGGCAGATCTTGATGTCGGGGAACCGGGTGGGGATGCCCGAGTACAGCCAGTCGACGGCGGCGTAGATGGCGTAGGCGAAGAACAGGACGCCGACGACGTCGGGCGGGGCGTCGTCGGTGGTGGCGGGCGAGGCGCCGGACGAACCGATGTGCAGGTTGACGACCGTGCCGGTCTCGGCGCAGGCCCGCATGATCGGATCCCAGTGGCCCGAGTGCACGGTGGGCAGGCCGAGGTTGGCCGGCTGCTCGCTGAACGACACGGCCTTGAAGCCCCGCTCAGCGTTCTCGTAGATCATCTTCGCCCCGAGCTCGGGGTCGAGCATCCAGGGGATCTGGCAGGGGATGATGCGGCCCGGGTAGGTGCCGGCCCACTCCTCGATGTGCCAGTCGTTCCAGGCCCGGACGCAGGCCTCGGCCAGGTCGCGATCGGACGTGGTCTGCTGGAGCCGCTGGCCGGCGAACCCGGGCAGGAACGACGGGAAGTTGAGCGACGCGTAGATGCCGTTGAGGTCCATGTCGCGGATGCGCTCGTGGATGTCCCACGCGCCCCGCCGCATCTCGTCGAACCGGGCCGGCTCGAAGCCGTACTCGCTCACCGGCCGGCCCACGACGGCGTTGAACCCGACGTTGGGCAGCTCGACGCCGTCGTAGACCCACGTCTGCCCGCCGTCGTCCTTCTCGACCACCTTGGGGGCGCGGTCGGCGAAGCGGGCCGGCACGCGTCCCTCGAACGTGTGGGGCGGCTCGACGATGTGGTCGTCGACCGAGATGACCGTGTACTTGCGCGGAGCCCGCTCCGGCTCGGGCAGGAACGTCACGGTGCGCTCGGCGCCCGTGGCCGCGGTGGTGAAGCTCAGGTCGGAGGCGAGATCGTCGATGTCCCGCATGCGGGTCCTCCTCGGTCGGTCTCAGTCGAGAGCGTCTCAGTCGAGAACGTCGGGCTCGTCGCGCAGCAGCTGACGCACGGCCCCGGCGAAGTACACGTCGGCGGCCCGCTCGAGCAGCGACGCTTTCATGCCCACGAGCACGCCGGGCGAGATGGGCCGGGGCTCGCGGCCCGTGAGCATGACGTCGTAGGCCAGGCGGCAGGCCCGGTCGATGCTGGCGGCCCGGTAGGTGGCGACCTCCAGCGTGTCGCCGGTCACGATCACGCCGTGGCTGGCCAGGATGACGGTGGTGCCGTTGCCGATCTGCCGGGCCAGGTCGGCGCCCAGGTCCGCGCTGTCGACCTCGCCGGAGTACTCGTCGACGAAGCGCAAGTCGCCGTGGAACATCGCCCCGGTCTGGTGGACGATGTCGGGCAGCACCCCGAGCGCGGCCAGCACCGTGACGTGATAGGGGTGGTTGTGGATGACCACGCGGGCGTCGGGCCGGACGCGGTGCAGCTCGGTGTGGATGTGGATCGCCGGCGTGACGTCCCACCGCCCGGCCACCACCCGCCCGTCGGGGTCGACCGTGCAGATGTCGCTCGCCGACAGCTCGCGCCACCACAGGCCCCAGGGGTTGACGAGCATGGTCTCGTCGCCCGGCCGCTGCCAGGTGATGTGGCCGGCCATGTTCTCGGCGAAACCCTCGCGGGCCAGAACCCTGAAGGCGCAGGCCAGCTTCTGCTCGTCGGTCAGGTCGCGGCCGATCGGGGGCATGACCGACGGTGTCCACACGGCGGCGCCGCCCCGGCGGACACCGTCCTGCTCGGGCGCGGCCGGGCTCGGCACAGCCTGGCTTTCCGTGGCTCTCATCATGTATAAGATTAGGAAAACAGCGGAAGGGGTGTCAACGGCGTGAGCGACCAGGAGCCCAACGGTCCCGTCCGCCAGCTGCGACCCCGCCACGTGGCCGAGCTGGTGGCCGACGAGCTGCGCCGCCGCATCCTCGACGGCGAGCTGCCCGACGGCAGCCTGCTGCCCAAGCAGGAGGACCTGCTGGCCGAGTTCGGCGTCAGCCGGCCGTCGCTGCGGGAGGCGCTCCGCATCCTCGAAGCCGAGCACCTGGTGAGCGTGCGGCGGGGGAAGCTGGGCGGCGCCGTCGTGCACCGGCCGGTGGCCGACAACGCCGCCTACACGCTGGGGCTCGTGCTCCGGGCCCAAAACGTGGGCGTCGACGACGTGTCGACCGCGCTCCACCACATCGAGCCGGTGTGCGCCGCGCTGTGCGCCGCGCGTCCCGATCGGGCCACCGAGGTGGTGCCGCAGCTCCGCGCCATCCACGAGGCCGCCCGCGCCTGCATCGACGACCCGCACGAGTTCGTGGTCGTGTCCCGCAAGTTCCACGAGGTGCTGGTCGAGCGGTGCGGCAACGCCACGCTCCGGCTGGTGGTGGGCACGCTGGAGAAGGTGTGGTCGGCGCACGCCCGCGAGTGGGCCGAGCAGAACGTGCCGCTCGGGTTCCCCGACCGCGACTACCGCCAGCACGGGTTCGACGACCACGAGCTGCTGCTGCGGCTCATCGAGCGGGGCGAGGCCGAGGCGGCCTCCCGCGAGGCCCGCCAGCACCTCGAGTGGGCGCCCGTGTACTCGATCGACGAGGAGAACCGCGTGGTGCCGGGCCTGCTCCACGGCCCGGGCCACGGTCCGGGAGGTGCGCCATGACCCTCGTGACCGACGCCGACGCCGCCGAGCACGCCGAGCGGATCGCCCGGGACGGCTACACGATCCTGCCCGCCGTCGTCCCGCCCGACCTGGTGGAGCGGCTGGTGACCGCGATCGACCGGACGATGGCCGCCCTCGACGTCCCGTTCGGCACCAACCGCTTCCTGGGCGAACGCACGCGGCGGATCTTCAACCTGCTGGCCCGCGACCCCGTGTTCGCCGAGGTGCCGCTGTTCCCGCCGGCGCTCCGCATCGCCGAGTCCGTCCTCGACGACGGGCTGCTGCTGTCGTCGCTGACCGCCATCGAGATGCACCCCGGGCAGGACGCCCAGCCGTTCCACTGCGACGACGGCTCGATCCCGCTGCCCCGGCCCCACGTGCCGCTCACCTGCGTCGCCATCTGGGCGCTCACCGACTTCACGCCCGACAACGGCGCCACCCGGCTCGTGCCCCGCTCGCACCGGGCCGACCGTCGGCCCCGCAAGGGCGAGCAGCCCGAGGAGTGGGTGGAGGCCGTCATGCCGGCCGGCAGCCTGCTCGTCTACGACGGCGGTGTGTGGCACGGCGGCGGGCCCAACCGCAGCGACGCCCGCCGCCTCGGCATCGTCTGCAACTACTGCGCCGGCTGGGTGCGCCACGAGGAGAACCAGCTGCTGGCGCTCGACCGGGAGGTGGTCGCCGCCTTTCCGCCCCGGCTGCGGCGCATGGTCGGCTACGGCGTCTACCGGGGCCTCATCGGCCACGTCGACCAGGTCGACCCGGCCACCTGGTTCGACCCCGGAGCCGAGACCGACCTCGTGTGGTCGCGCATGCGCTGACGCGCTGACCCGGGCGCCTCACCCCGCCGCTGGAGGGGGCCCGCCGGCGGGGGCGCCGCCCCTCCGGCCCGCGGGCGGGAGACTGGTCGGGAACCGCCCGGGCGGCGCGGACACGAAGGCGCCGGCTGAGTCGTCCCGGCGAACCGGGACCGGGACGGCTCAGCCCGCGACCGGGGTGTCGGCGCTGACGCCCATGGCGGCGCGGTAGGCGTCGTCGAGGGCGTCGGCACCGGTGGCGGTCGCCACCACCTCGCCCCGGACGAGCACGACGCCCCGGTCGACCACCCGGCCCACCGGGCCCAGCGACGGCTCGGCCACGACGACCGCCGTGCCCTGCTTGCGGGCCAGGACCGCCACCGTGTCGGCGAGCTCCTCGACGACCAGCGGGGCGAGGCCGGTCGTCATCTCGTCGAGCAGCAGCACGCGGGGCGAGCCCATCAGCGACCGCGACACGACCAGCATCTGCTGCTCGCCGCCGCTCAACACGCCGGCCAGGTTCTTCGCCCGCCGCCTCAGGATCGGGAAGCGGTCGAGCGCCTCGTCGACCGTGCCCCGGTGGAGCTTGAGCAGGTCGGCCATGAGCTGGAGGTTCTCCCGGACGGTGAGCCGGGGGAACAGCTGGCGGCCCTGGGGCACGATGGCGATGCCGGCTCGGGCCCGTTCGGTGGCCTTCATCCGGCTCACGTCCTCCCCGTCGACGGTCACCGTGCCCGAGGCCCGGACCGACCCGTACAGCGCCAGCAGCAGGCTGCTCTTGCCGGCGCCGTTGGGCCCCACGACGGCGGTGACCGTCCCGCCAGGAGCCTCGAGCGCCACGTCGGTGAGAGCGGTGGCCTTGCCGTAGCGGACCGACACGCCGCGGGCGACCAGCTCATGTGCCATCGGCCGCACCTCCCTTCGCCGCGCCGCCGGCCGCGGTGGGGTCGGCCGCCGCACCGCCGGCCGCCCCACCGCCGGCCCTCGTGCCGAAGTACACCCGTTGCATCTCCTCGCTGCGGAGGCAGGCGACCGGGTCGCCGTCGAACACCACCCGGCCCTGGTCGAGCAACATGATCCGGTCGACCAGCGACGCCACCAGGTCGACGTTGTGGTCGACCAGGATCACGCCGTGGCCCCGGGCCCGCACGTCGCGGATCGCCTCGCTGATCCCGGCCACGCCGTTGGCGTCCGCACCGGCGAACGGCTCGTCGAGCAGCATGACCAGCGGGTCCTGGATCAGCGCCCGGGCCACCTCGACGAGCCGCTGCTCGCCGAGCGTGAGGTCGCGGCACCGGCGGTCGATGTCGCCGACCCGCACCTCGCGGGCGATGGCCTCGACGGCCGCCTCGTCCTCGGCCGGGGCCGAGCCCACCACGCCGGCCAGCGCCGAACGGAGCATGGCCAGCGGCCCGCCGTTGCGCCGGGCGGTCCGGCCGAGGGCCAGGTTCTGGCGGACGGTGAGGTCGAGGGCGAGCTGGGGGTATTGGAACGTGCGGGCCAGGCCGGCCCGGGCCCGGCGGGAGGGCGGCCCACCCAGCGGCCGGCCGGCCAGCGTCAGCGTCCCGCCGTCGGCGGCCTGGATGCCCGACACGAGGTCGACCAGCGTCGTCTTGCCTGCGCCGTTCGGGCCGACGAGGCCCAGGATCTCGCCGCCGGACAGGACGATGTCGGCCGAGTTGACGGCGACCACGCCGCCGTAGCGCTTGACGAGGCCACGGCCCTCGAGCAACGGCCGGTCGGAAACCCGGTCAGCCATCGCTGGACCTCCCCGCCGGAGACGACGATCCCGGCGACGACCGGGGCAGCAGCCCCGTTAGGGGACCCGCTGCCAGCCGGTTCCGCAGCGCGTCCAGGTAGCCGAGTAGGCCCCGGGGCGCCACCAGCAGGATCACCAGCACGCCGAGCGACAGGACCAGCGTGCCGCTGTCAGAGAAGGCCGGGAAGTTGAGCGTGAGCTCCACGACCACCAGGGCGCCCACCACCGCGCCCCACGGCGTCCCGACCCCGCCGATCAGCGGCATGAAGATGGCCAGGAACACGATGTTGACCGTGAACGTCTCGGGCGTGACGCCGCGCACGAAGCTGGCGAACAGGCAGCCGCCCAGCGAGGCGATGCCGGCCCCGATGCCGAGCGCCACCAGGTTGAGCACCGGCACCCGCACGCCGGTGGCCTCGACGACCGCCGGCACCTCGCGCATCGTCCGCACCAGCACGCCCCACGGGCTCTGGCGCAGGCGGTCGAGGGCGAACGCCACGGCCAGCACCAGCACGGTGGCCATGATCAGCTGCTGGCTGCGGTCGGGCGACCAGCCGAACACCGACAGGTTGCGGATGCCGCCGATGCCCCGGGACCCGTCCGTGATGCCGTCGGCGTCGACCAGCCAGGTCTCGAAGGCGGTGGCGAACAGCAGGGTGACCGCCCCCAGGTAGAAGCCCGAGAGCCGCCGGGTGGCCAGGCCGAGCACGACGGCGAGGGCGGCCGACACGAGCGGCGCCGCCAGCCAGCCCACCCACAACGGCCACCCGGTGTCGCGCGACACGATGCCGACGGCGTAGGCGCCGATACCGGCATAGGCGCTGTAGGCCAGCGACAGGGAGCCGGCCATGACGAACGGCACGTACATGCCGAGGGCGATGAGGGCGTAGGTGGCGGCCAGCACGCCCAGGTCCTGGCGGTAGCCGTTGGACCCGACCCACACGAGCAGCAGCGCGGCGACGACGGCGGCCAGGCCCAGCGGGGGCCAGACCCGCACACCGGTGCCGCGGGTGCCCGGCGGGCCGGCGGCCGGGCCGCCGGCGCTCGAGCCACCGGCGGTGCCACCCACCTCGGGTGTCACTGCGGTCACGTCCGGATCCTCCGGGAGAACAGGCCCTCGGGCCGGAAGGCGAAGAACACCAACGCGATGCCGAGGATCACGTAGTTGGGGGCGGCGCTTCCCAGGTAGTAGGGCACGAACACCTGGACGCCGCCGACGAGCAGGCCGCCGATCAGCGGCGCCCACACGGTGCCGGTGCCGCCCACCACGAGGGCGAGGAAGCCGTTCAGCGTCCAGGTCAGGCCCGACTCGAAGCCGACGCCGGCCTTGGGGGCGTACAGCAGACCGGCGGCCGCGGCCACCAGCCCACCGATCACGAACGCCGTGAGCCGGGCCCGGGACACGGGCAGGCCGAGCACCGCCGCCGCCTCCTTGTTGTCGCCGATCGCCCGCAGCAGCCGCCCGGTCCCGCCGAGGCGGAGCCAGGCGGCCACGGCCACGAACACGACGACCGTCACCGCCAGCAGCAGCGCGGCGCTGGGCTGGAGGAAGGCGTCGCCGATCTCGATCGGGTCGAAGCGCACCAGCAGCTGCCCGGGCAGCTGCCGGCGCCCGAACACGTACCCGGCGCCCTGCTCGACGGCGAACAGGATGGCGGCGACCGCCACCAGGGCCGACAGCTCGTTGCCGCCGGTGCGGGCCTCGATGGGCCGCACCACGAGCAGCTCGGTCACCGCCGCCAGCGCCACCACGATCAGGACGGCGACGGCGACGGCCGGCCACAGCGACAGCTCCTTCTCGATGACGAGCCACGTCGTGCCGAGCCCGGCCACCATGGCGTAGGGGCCGAGGGCGAAGTTGAAGAACCCGGCCCCCTCCAGGATGAGCAGGTAGGCGAGGGCGAGCAGCCCGAAGAAGCAGCCGACCTCGGCGGCGGACAGCCAGAGCTGGACGTCGGTCATGGCGAGGTGCGGGGCTCAGCAGGGCGGCTGGTACTCGTCCCAGGGCTCGGACGGCCGGTTGTCGGCGTCGAACTGGACGAGGCTCAGGCCACACAGCCCGTCACTGCCGATGTGCTTGTCGGGGCCGTAGGAGATCGTGAAGCCCTCCTGCCCGAAGTGGGCCTCGTAGCCCTCGATCGCCTGCAGCGCCTCGTTGATGGCGACGGGGTCGTCGGCCGTGCCGGCGTCCTCGATCGCCTGCCGGAGCAGATAGACCGAGTCGTAGGCCTGGGCGTCGTAGGCGGTCATCTGCCAGTCGTCGTCGCGCCGGGGCTCGAGGAACTCCTCGAGCTCCTGGGTGCGGGGGTTCGACGGGTCGATCGACGCCATGTAGATGAGCCCCTCGAGGGCGCCCGGGTTGGCCAGGTCCCAGGTCTCGGGCTGGTTGCCGATCGAGGCCAGCGAGAACCGGGTCACGTCCGGCATCTGCTGGTACAGCGTGTTCTGGGCCACGACCTCGAAGTTCCCGCCCACACTGGAGACCAGCACGGCGTCCGGGTCCTCGTCGGCGATGCGGGCGATCTGGGCGTTGACGTCCGAGGCGTCGACGTCGGCCTCCTCCTGGGCGACGATGTCGACGCAGTCGTTCAGGCCCGGCAGCAGCAGGTCGTTGACGCCGGCGATCGTCGAGCTGGAGTCGGACATGATGGCCAGCGTCTCGATGTCGGCGGCCTCGAAGGCCCCGCAGTAGACCTCGACGAAGTCGGAGATCGGGTTGGCCAGGACGTAGATGAAGTCGTTGTCCGGCGGCTCGGCGATCGACTGCGAGATCGAGGTGGGGGCGATGGCCGGGACCCCGGCCTCCTGCAGCACCGACTTGGCCTGCTGGACGGCGGCGCCCGCGCTCTGCAGGAGGAGCACGTCGGCGTCGTGCTCGTCGAGCAGCCGGCGCACGATCGACGGCGTCCGGGTCGGGTCGCTCTCGTCGTTCTCGGTGACGAGGCGGACCGGGCGGCCGAGGATGCCGCCGTCCTCGTTGATCTGCTCGACGGCGTCCTCGATGGTCTGCCCGGCGATCACGCTGTACGAGGCGCCCGGACCCGTGCTGTCGAGGTCCATGCCGATGATGATCGGCTCGCCCTCCGGCATGTTCTCGGTCTCGCCGCTGCCGATCTCGGCGCCGTCGCTGTCGCCCGAGCCGCCGTCGTCGTCGTCACCGCCGCAGCCGGCGGCCACGAGGCTGGCGGCGATCAGCAACGCCAGCAGCGAACGTTTCGGGTTGCGCATGGGTGACCCCTCCTGGTGGCCGGTGTCGATGTCGGCGGCGGACCGGCCAGTCGACAGAGCTGGTGCTGGAGTCCTGCAGGGCGCATCCGCCCCCTGCATTCTCTCAGTGATCCCTATCTTATAGAAGATTAGGGGTCCAGGCCAGCGGGAGGGGCGCTGGCATGGGTGGCGTACCACTCGGTGCGGACGTCGCGGTCGATCTGAGCGTCGATCACGAGCGGCCGGCCGAGGGCCGGCAGGCGGTCCTCCAGCGCGGCGCGGAGCTCGTCGACCGTCTCGACCGCCACGCCGTCGGCCCCGAAGCCCCGGGCCACGGCCGCGAAGTCGGGCCGCGCGATCAGCGACAGCGCCGGGTCGCGGCCCTGGTCGCGCATCTGGTGGTACTCCCAGCCGTAGCCGCCGTCGTTCAGCACGACGACCACGAGCTCGAGCTGGTGCCGCACCGCGGTGTCCAGCTCGGCCAGCGACATGAGGAAGCCGCCGTCGCCCACCGTGCACAGCGTCACCCGGTCGGGCCGGGCGAAGGCGGCGCCGACGGCCGACCCCAGCGACAGCCCGATCGACCCGAAGTGCAACGGGAACACGAAGCCCGTGGGGTCGGGGACGGCCAGCGACCGCGACGGCTCGGAGAGGGCGGCGTGCCCGCCGTCGACCACCACCGTCCGCTGCTCGGGCACCAGCTCGTCGAGCACCCGGACGACGGCGTGGAGGTCGAGGCCGACCGGCCGGCCGGCCTCCGCCGCCGACGTCGCCCGCTTCGCCTCCGCCGCCACCTCCTCGTCCCGGGCCCCGGCCAGCCGGGCCGCGGTCGCCGCCGTCCGCCACGTGTCGGTCGCCGGCGGGAGGGCGGCGGCCAGGGCCCGGAGGCCGGCGGCGGCGTCGGCCTGCACCGCCACCGTGGGCGGCGTCCATCTCCCGAAGGCGGCCGGGTCGATGTCGATCTGCACGATCGGCGCCCCGGCCAGCAGGGCGCCGCCGTCGGTGGTGAAGCCGGTGAGGCCAGCGCCGACTGCCACCACACAGTCGGCGCCGGCGATCAGGTCGCGGGCGGCGCGGGTCGCGGTGTACCCGCCGCAGACGCCCACGTCGTAGGGGTCGCCGCGGAACAGGCCCTTGGCGAGCAACGTGGTGCCTACCAGGGCGCCGGCCCGCTCCGCCAGCTCGAGCGCGGCGTGGCGGGCACCCTCGGTGGCTGCGCCCCGCCCGGCGACGACCAGCGGGCGGCGGCTGCCGGCCACCACCGCGGCCGCCCGGGCCACGGCGTCGGGGTCGGGGGCGACCGCCTGGGGCGGGGCGACGCTTGGATCGACGTCGTCGGGCGGGGCCGGCTGGTCGAGCAGCGGCGTGGGGACGTTCAGCACGATCGGGCGCCGCTCGGTCCGGGCCCGGCGGAGCGCCAGCGCCACGTCGGCCGGCGCCGCAGCGGCAGACGTCACCGGCTGGAAGCCGGCGCCGGTCGGGGCGACGACCGCCACCTGGTCGATGTCCTGGGGGTTGCGGCGGTCGTCGGGCGGCGTGTCGCCGACGAGCACGACGAGCGGCGTGCGGGCCCGGGCCGCCTCGGTCAGCGCCGTGACCGCGTTGGTGAGCGCCGGCCCGTGGGTGATGGCGGCCAGCCCGAGGCCGCCGCCGGCCCGGCCGAACCCGTCGGCCATGAGCACGGCGCCGTCCTCGCGGGCAGCGGCCACGTAGCGCCGGCCGTGGCGATGGACGAGGTCGTAGACCACGGCCAGGCTGCCCTCGCCCAGCACGCCGAAGGCCGGGCCATCGGTCCCGGCGGCCAGGGCGGCGGCGATCGCCTCGGCCACGGTCCGCCCGACGGCGGCGCTCACTTGGTGATGCGGGGCTCGGCGAACACGGCCCGGAGGCGCTCCTCGAAGTGCTCGAGCGGGAGCGTGTCGTAGTCGGGGTCGAACGACGTCTGGTCCCACTCGTCGGCGAACGTGGCCGCCAGGTCGAACCACGGCTCGCCCCGGAAGGCCTCGCGCCCGTCGGCCTCCCACCCGAAGTGGTGGTTGTAGTGCGCCCCCTGGAACGTCTGGTGGTGGAGGATCAGGTGGTACAGCTCGTCGCGCACGTACGGCCGCAGGATCTCGGCCGACATCGCCGCATGGTTGGCGGTCGACACGAACTTGCCGAGGTCGTGGCACAGTGCCGCCACCACCAGCTCGTCGTCGGCGCCGGCCCGCTCGGCCCGGGTGGCGGTCTGGAGCGAGTGGGTGAGCTGGTCGACTGCGTAGCCGTCGACGTGGTTCCGCAGCTCGCGCAGCATCGGCAGGATCCGGTCCGCTACCCGGCGCTGGTTGGCGAGCGTCTCCTCGCGGATGGCCATCCACTCCTCGGTGGTGCCGGCGTCCATCCTGGTGAACATCTGGTCTCCTCGGGTCAGTCGTCCTGGTCGGTCGTCCCGGGCCGGGGGTCGTTCGCGTCCGCCGCCCCGGATCAGTCGTCGATCCCCGCCGCGGCCCGCTGGCGCAGGTCGCCCTTGGCGACCTTGCCGCCGCTCGAGCGCGGCAGCCGGTCGAGCACCACCAGGTGCTCGGGGCGGATCTCCTTCGAGGTGCCCCGGGCGTCGAGGTGGGCGATCAGGTCGTCGAACGTGAGCTCGGCGCCGGGGTGCAGCTCGACGTACACCCACACGCGCTCCCCGAACGTCGGGTCGGGGCGGGCGACGGCCGCGGCCAGGGCGACGGCCGGGTGCGTCGACACCTCGTCCTCGACCTGGGCGGCGCTGATGTTCTTGCCGCCCCGGATGATGATGTCGGACAGCCGGCCGGTGACGGTGAGGTAGCCCTCGTCGTCGAGCGTGCAGATGTCGCCCATCAGCATCCAGCCGTCGGGCGTGTACAGGCCGGACCGGTTGTCCTCGTCGCCCAGGTACCCGAGGCAGGTGGCCGGGCCCCGGCAGGCCGGCTGGCCCCAGCCCCGCTCGGTCACGTCGCGCCCGTCCTCGTACAGGCGGACCTGCATCTCGGGCACCACCCGGCCGGCTGTGCGCAGCCGGCGCTCGGGCGGGTCGGCCAGCGTCGTCCCCGATAGGAGGCCGGTCTCGTTGGACCCGAAGAACTGGAGGACCGTGCAGCCGGTCCGCTCCTCGAACGCCCGGGCCCGGTCGTAGGGCACGGCCTCGCCCCCGGTGAACATGACCCGCAGCGACGACAGGTCGCGCTCGGCCACGTCGGGCTGGTTCAGCATCATGATGAACTGCGTGCTCACGCAGCACAGGACCGTGACCCGCTCGGTCTCGATGGCGTCGAGGGCCCAGGCGGGGTCGAACCGCTCGCTGACCACCGTCGGCACGCCGAGCAGGGTCGGCGTGAAGTGGGCGGTCCACAGCCCGAAGCCGAACGGCGCCGGCACCGCGCCCAGGAACACGTCGTCGGGCCCGAGGTCGCCGTGGGCGACGGCCTTGCGGTGGAAGTACATCCACCGGTTCTGGTGGTGGAGCACGCACTTGGGCAGACCGGTCGTGCCCGAGGTCGAGTTGATGAGGAACAGGTCGTCGGGGCCGAGGCGGCGGTCGGAGTCGAGCTCCGCCGGCGTCGCCTCCTCGCCGTCGACGAGGATCGGCTGATCGCCGCCCGCCTCGAACAGCGGCACGACCACGTGCCGGAGAGCGAGCCCGTCCCGGGCCAGGCCGGCCACCACCTCGACGGTCGACTGGCCCCGGTGCGTCGCCAGCGTCACCAGCGCCTCGGCCCCGGTCGTGCCCAGCAGGTGACGCAGCTCGCGGGCGCCGGCCCGGGCCCCGACGCCGACCACGGTCAGACCGGCCCGCTCGGCGGCCAGGAAGGCGACGTGGACGGTGGCCGAGTCGGGCAGCCACACGCCGACGCGGGCGCCGGCGGGGAGCCCGGCGCCCGCGAGGGCGGCGGCCAGACGGTCGGCGGCCCGGTCGTAGCCCGACCAGGTCAGCCGGCCGGCGTCGGCGACGAACGCGGTGGCGTCCGGCCGCTCGGCGGCGTGGCGGCGGACGACGTCTGCGAGCGTCTCGTCCCCCCACCACCCCTGGGCCCGGTACTCGGCGGCCAGGGCCGGGTCGACGACGTTCCGAAACGCGTGCACGATGCAATCTTATAGAAGATTGAGAGGGCACGAAAAAAGAGTGCGGCGCCAGGCACCAGGCCCAGGCACGGGGCCCGCGGCGCGGCTAGGGGCGGGCCCAGCTCCGCAGCGTGGAGGCGTCGATGACGGCGCTGCTCGACACCGGGCCGGGGTAGCCCTGCACCTCGGCCAGGTGCCCGGCCACCAGCTCCCGCACGCCGTTGGCGTCGCCCGCCTCGATCAGGTCGATGATCCGGCCGTGGGTGAGCAGCGCCTCGCGCCGGGCCTCGACCGGCACCTCCTCCGGGTCCGCGGCGTGGGTGGCCCATGTGGTCTCGTGGGCCGACCACAGGGCCTCGAGGGCGCCCACGACCAGGATGAGCGTGCGGTTGCCGCACAGCTCGACGACCGTCTCGTGGAACCGGCGGGACAGGGTGGTCGCCGCCACCAGGTCGTCGACCGCGGCCAGCGCCTCGTCCTGGAGCTGGCGGAGCCGGGGGACGACCGCCTCGGCCCGATCCTCGCGCTTGGCGCACAGCGCGGCGCACGCCGGCTCGACCTCGCGCAGCGAGGCGGCGACGTCCGCGATCGTCACCCGCTGCCCGGACAGCACGATGGCCAGGGTGTAGGCGGCGTTGGCCGCCGTGGGCCGGTGGACGATGGCGCCGCCCTGGTTGCCGCGCCGCACCGTGACCAGGCCCTCGGTCTCGAGGATGCGGAGGGCCTCGCGCATCGAGGGCTTGCTGACCGGGAACTCCTCGCGGAGCTCGTCCTCCTTGGGGAGCAGGTCGCCGTCGGCCAGCTCGCCGCGCAGGATGCGGTCGCGCAGCCGGCTGGCCACGAGCTCGGCGACGCGCTGGGGCCGGACGGCGCTCGGGGGACGGTCCACGGGGGTCAAGGATGGCACGCCCACCCGCCGACCAGCCGTATCACCCGTGGTCGGGCGACCGCCGGGACCCGGGACCGGCCGGAGCCGCCCGACCGTCAGGCGCCGGCGCCACCGTCGATGCGGAGGACCGCCCCGGTCGTCGACCCGGCCTCGGGCGAGGCCAGGTGGTCGATGGCGGCCGCCACCTCCTCGGGCGTCGCGCTCCGGCCGATCAGCGACGCCTGCCGGGCCAGGACCCGGGGGTCGGCGTCGTCGGGCACCCGCATCGTCTCGACCATGGGCGTGGCCACCGCCCCGGGACACACGACGTTGACCCGGACGTCCGGCGCCAGCTCGACGGCCAGCGCCCGCGACAGCGCCACCACCCCGCCCTTGGACGCCGAGTAGGCCGACAGGTACGGCCGGCCGCTCAGCCCGGCGGCGCTGGCCACGTTCACGATGGCGCCCCGAGCCGCGGCCAGCGCCGGCGCCGCCGCCCGGCACATGGCGAACGTGCCGACCAGGTTGACCCGCAGGGCCCGCTCGAGCTCGTCGACGTCGGTGTCGGCCAGGCGCCCGTGGACGAGGATGCCGGCCGCGTTGACCAGGGCGTCGAGCCGGCGGTCGCCCCGGTCGTCACCGAGGACCGACCGGACCGCGGCCTCGACGTCGGCCTCGACCGCCACGTCGGCGGGGACGGCCCAGGCCTCCCCGCCGGCGTCGCGGATGGCGACCGCGGTCTCGCCGGCCGCCGCCTCGCGCACGTCGAGGCAGGCGACGGCGCACCCCCGGCCGGCCAACCGCAGCGCGGTGGCCCGGCCGATGCCCGACCCGGCTCCCGTCACGATCGCGGTCCGGCGGGGCGCGTCGTCTGCCATATAAATCTTCTACCAGATAGCGGTCAGCGCGCTCCCCATGAGGTCGGCGAAGTTGCCGGCGTAGAACCGGCGCCGGGCGTCGTCGTCGGTGCCCGCCGCGGCGAGCGAGGCCTCGAACCGCTCGATCGGCCGGCGCCCGCCCTCGACGTGCGGGTAGTCGGACGAGAACATGCACACCTCGGGGCCGGCCTGGGCGATGATCCAGCCCACGTCCTCGGTCGGGTACGGCGTGAACCGGACCTGGCGGCGGACGTACTCGGTGGGCCGCAGCGACAGGTTCCGCAGCCGCTCCTCGTGGCGGCCGAAGGCGTCGACCGCCGACTCCATCTGCCGCATCCACGACGGCACCCAGATCGCCCCCTGCTCGATGACCCCGATCCGCAGGGTGGGGAACCGCTCGAGCACGCCGTCGAAGATCATCGTGGCCAGGGTCTGGGCCGGCGGCCCGGGGATGCCCATGTAGTCGACCGACCGGAAGTTCTCCTCGCCCCCGTGGAAGTCGGGCGGCACCGGCAGGCCGTTGCGGAAGTAGTCGGGGTCGATGAGGTCGCCGGTGCCGCCCACGTGGAACACGACCGGGATCCCGGCTTCGGCCGCCCGGGCCCACACCGGGTCGAGTCCGCCGTGGCTGGGCGAGTGCCCGGGCGGGCAGCCGGAGGCGACCAGCAGCGCCGCCGCCCCCAGGGCGATGGCCTCGTCCGCCATGGCCGCCGCCCGGTCGAAGTCGGCCAGCGGCACGTAGCAGGTGGGCAGCAGCCGGGGGTCGACTGCGCAGAACTCGACCATTCCCCGGTTGTGGGCCCGGGCCGCGCCGTAGGCCAGGTCGAGGTCGCCGCTGTGCTCCCAGTCGTGCAGGCGGCGGTTGTGGAACGTGTTGAACACGAGCTGGCTGGCGAAGCCGAGCAGGTCGAGCGCCCGGCCCCGGTCCTCGGCCACGAACGAGCCGGTGGCCGCGAAGTTCTTCCGGGTCATGATCTCCTCGGCCTCGACCGCCCGGTACTCGGCCGAGGCGTGGCGCTCGCGCAGGCGGGCGAACGCCGCCTCCAGGTCGCGCAGCTGCTCCTCGGGATCGCTGGTCGAGATCCTCTCCTGCCACTCGGACTGCGGCTGGTCCGGGTCCAGGAAAGCGTCTCGCGTTTGCCTCAGCTCGTTGCCGCCCGGGTAGCGCAGCGGCGGGATGCGGTCACGGACCTGCGGGTCGGCGTGGTCGCGCAGCCAGGTCGGCGTCTCCATGATGTGGGCGTCGGCGTCGTGGACGACGAGCCCGGTCGAGTTGTACGGCATCGCCGGATCACCCCCCTCCGGTCAAGGAGTACACCAGCCTGGTAGACCGTCCGCATGAACGCGCAGACGGACGGCAGGATCGTGGTGGGCGTCGACGACTCCGAGCCGGCGGCCGCCGCCCTGCGGTGGGCGCTGCACGAGGCGGCGCTCCGGGGCACGACGCTCGAGGTGGTCCACGCCTGGGCCCCGCCGGTGTCCGCCCTGCCGTTCGGGGCCACGCTGGTCGTGCCGGTCGACGAGGCCGAGGTCGACGCCGCGGCTCGGGCCGAGCTCGACCGCATCGTGGGCGAGGCCGTCGCCGGTCTCGACGGGCCCACCCCCGAGGTGCAGATCACGGTCCTGCCCGGGGCGCCGGCCGCCACCCTGGTCGACCTGTCCGAGGACGCCGCGCTGTTGGTGGTCGGCTCCCACGGCCGCAGCGGCCTGGGCCGGCTGGTGCTGGGGTCGGTGGCGATGGCGTGCGTGCAGCACGCCCACTGCCCGGTCGTGGTGGTCCGGTCCCCGGGCCACGACTGAGCCGCACGGCCGGGCCGCTGCACGACCCGGCCGCCCCGCCGGGCGCTACCGCCCGAGCCGCACCGGCAGCCGCTTCAGCCCGTTGTTCAGGTTGGAGCGGATGCGCTGGGCCTCGCCCACCTGCTCGATGGCCGGGAACGTGGCCAGCAGCTCCTCGAAGAACACCCGGCCCTCGAGGCGGGCCAGGTGGACGCCGAGGCAGAAGTGCTGGGCCGTCCCGAACGACAGATGGGGGTTGGGCTGGCGGTGGATGTCGAACCGCTGGGGGTCGGCGAACACGTCCTCGTCGCGGTTGGCCGACGTGTACCACATGGCCACCTTGTCGCCGGCCTTGATCTCCACGCCCCGCAGCTCGGTGTCGGCGGTGGCCGTGCGCCGGAAGTAGTGGAGCGGGTTGCCGTAGCGCAGGATCTCCTCGACCGCCCCGGGGATCAGGCTTGGGTCGGCGCGCAGCTCGGCGAGCTGGTCGGGGTGGTCGAGCAGCAGGTGCAGGCCGGACGACAGCATGGTCTTGGTGGTGTCGTTGCCGGCCGTGACGAGCTGGGTGAAGAAGCTGCCGAACTCGACGTCGGACATCGGCCCGTCGCCGAAGTTGCCGGCCAGGATCAGCGACGTGAGGTCGTCGCGGGGCTCCTCGGCCCGGCGCCGGGCGGCGAACTCGATGCCGTACAGCGCCATGTCGGTGTAGGGGTTGCCCTCGTCGCGCTCGCCGGCCAGCTCGGGGTCCTGCGAGCTGGTCGACTGCTCGGCCCACACACGGATGCTCGGCCAGTCCTCGGCCGGGATGCCGAACAGGCCGCCCACCACCATGCTGGGCAGCAGCCCGGCCACGTCGTGCACGAAGTCGACCTCCCCGTCGACCTCGGCGAAGATCTGCCGGGTCAGCTCCCGGATGCGGCCCTCCATCTGGCCGATGACCCGGGCCTTGAAGCTCTCGGCCAGCGGCTTGCGGTGGGCCGTGTGCCGGGGCGGGTCCATCATCAGCAGCATGTTGCGGCTCAGCTCGAGCCGCTCGGGCGGCTGGTCCTCGAGCACGACGCCGCCCCGCTCGGCCGAGAACAGCTCGGGGTGGCGGGCCACGTGGGTGACGTCGGCGTGCTTGAGCACCGCCCAGTAGCCCGGCTCGCCCGGCATGTCCTGCCAGTGGACCGGGTCCGTCCGCCGCAGCTCGGCGAAGATCTCGTGGATCGGCCCGTCGACGTAGAGCTCGGGGTCGTAGATGTCGGTGACCGCGCTCACGGCTCCCCCCTCGGTCCCGCGCACGGGCCCCGGACCGGGCCGGACGCCCGGGCTCGAGCCCTGTACTCAGATTCCAATTTGAGGGTACGCCAGGCGGAGTACGTCGCGCCTCCGCCCGCCGGACGATGACGTCCGGCCGGCGGCGCCGTACCGTCGGGGGCGATGGAGAGCGACGACACGCCCGCGCGGGCCGGCTGGCGCCCGCCCCTGGTCGACGTCGTCGTCGCGCTCGTGCTCGCGGCCGTCACCGTCGCCGGCACGTGGGCGGCCGGCCAGGACCAGCACGACCGGCGGGCCCTCGGCGCGCTCGGCGTCGCCCTGCTACTGATCGGCCCGCTGGCGCTGGTGGCCCGGCGCCGTCACCCCGAGGCGGTGTTCGCGGTCACCTTCGCGTCCACCCTCACCTACGTCCTGCTCGACTACCCGCTGGGCCCCATCTGGTTCGCCATGATCGTGGCCTTCGCCACCATGGTCATGGCCGGCCGCCGGGCGGCGGCCGGCGTCGCCCTGGCCGTGGGCTACGTGGCCTTCACGTGGGGGCCGTACGTAGCCGGCACCGAGGACGCCCCCTCGCTGGCCGCCGCCGTCGGCCTGGCGGCCTGGCTGCTCGTGCTGCTCACCGGCTCGGAGCTGCTGCGAGCCCGGCGCGACCGGGCGGAGGCGGCCGCCCGGTCGCGCGAGGAGGAGGCCCGCCGGCGGGTGGCCGACGAGCGGCTGCGCATCGCCCGCGAGCTGCACGACGTCGTGGCCCACAACATCTCGATGATCAACCTCCAGGCCGGCGTGGCCCTCCACCTGATCGACGAGCAGCCCGAGCAGGCCCGCACCGCCCTGGCCGCCATCAAGGACGCCAGCAAGGAGGCCCTGGTCGAGCTGCGCTCGGTGCTGGGCGTTCTGCGCCAGGTCGACGACGGCGCGCCCCGCGACCCGGCCCCCGGCCTGGGGCGGCTGCCCGACCTCGTGGGCCAGGCCCGGGCCGCCGGGCTGGACGTGCAGGTCGAGACCCGGGGCGAGCCCCGGCCCCTGCCCCGGGGCGTCGACCTGGCCGCCTTCCGCATCGTGCAGGAGGCGCTCACCAACGTGTCGCGGCACGCCGGGACGACGACGGCCCGGGTCCGGATCACCTACGAGCCCGGGCACGTCGAGGTCCAGGTGGACGACGACGGCCCGGGGACGGGCGCGGGCCCGGGTGCGGCGGCGCCGTCCCCGGGGTCGGGCCAGGGTCTGACCGGCATGCGGGAGCGGGCCGAGTCGCTGGGCGGCGAGTTCTCGGCCGGGCCCCGGCCCGGGTTCGGCTGGCGGGTGCGGGCCCGCCTGCCCGCCCCGGCGGATGAGGGCGCGGACACGGGCGCCGGCACCGCCGAGACGTCCGCCACCGGCCCGTCCGCCGCCACCGACACGACCGACACCGACACGGGCGCCGACCCGGCGCCCCCCGAGCGCGACGGCGAGGAGGTGCGCCGGTGACCTCGGTCCTGCTGGCCGACGACCAGGTCCTGATCCGGGCCGGACTGCGGGCGCTGATCGACGCCCAGCCCGACCTCGAGGTGGTGGGGGAGGCCAGCGACGGCGAGGAGGCCTACCGGCTGGTCGCCGAGCTGGTCCCCGACGTGGTGCTGATGGACATCCGCATGCCGGGCGTCGACGGCCTCGAGGCCACGCGCCGGATCGCGGCCGAGGACCGGCTGAGCGGCGTCCACGTCGTGATCCTCACCACGTTCGAACTGGACGAGTACGTGTTCGAGGCCCTGCGCATCGGGGCCAGCGGCTTCCTGGTCAAGGACACCGATCCCGCCGACCTGCTGCGGGCCGTGCGGGCCGCAGCGGCGGGCGACGCCCTGCTGTCGCCGAGCGTGACCCGCCGCCTGGTCGAGGAGTTCGCCACCCGCGCCAAGCCCGCCGAGCTCGCCCCCGAGCTGAACCTGCTCACCGAGCGCGAGCGCGAGGTGATGGCGCTGGTGGCTGCCGGCCTGTCCAACGACGAGATCGCCGAGCGCCTCTACGTCAGCCCGGCCACGGCCAAGACCCACGTCAGCCGGGCCATGGTCAAGCTCAACGCCCGGGACCGGGCCCAGCTCGTGGTGTTCGCCTACGAGACGGGCCTCGTCACGCCGGGCTGGCTGGCCTGAGCCGGCGCGTACCCCAGAGGGCGTAGGCGTCGGCGGGCCCCCTACGCCGACGGCGGTAGCGGCAACTGCAGCCCCTCGGGCGACGACGCGAAGGCCCTGCTCACCGACCATGAGGCCATGACTGCAACCCTCATGGAGACCACCACCGCCGTGGTCGCCGGCGCCGAGCGGGCCACCAAGGTCTACGGCTCGGGCGAGACGGCCATCCGGGCGCTCGACGAGGTGACGATCGGCTTCCCGGCCGGCCGGTTCACCGCCATCATGGGCCCCTCGGGCTCGGGCAAGTCGACGCTCATGCACTGCCTGGCCGGGCTCGACGACCTGACCGAGGGGCGGGTGTTCCTCGGCGACGTCGACCTCGGCACGCTCAGCGACAAGGACCTCACCGTCCTGCGCCGCACGCGCATCGGGTTCGTGTTCCAGTCGTTCAACCTGGTGCCGACCCTGACCGCGGCCGAGAACATCACGCTGCCGCTCACCCTGGGCGGCGCCAAAGGCGACCCCGATTGGATCGACACCGTCGTGGCCACCGTCGGGCTGGGCAACCGGCTGAAGCACCTGCCCTCCGAGCTGTCGGGCGGCCAGCAGCAGCGGGTGGCCGTGGCCCGGGCCCTGGCCACGCAGCCGCAGATCATCTTCGCCGACGAGCCCACCGGCAACCTCGACTCCCGCAGCGGCGGCGACATCCTCGCCTTCATGCGCCGGGCGGTCGACGAGCTGGGCCAGACCATCGTCATGGTCACCCACGACCCGGTGGCCGCCGGCTACGCGGACGCCGTCGTGTTCCTGGCCGACGGCCGCATCGTCGACGAGATGGCCGACCCGACGGCGGCGACGGTGCTCGACCGCATCAAGTCGCTCGAGACCTGAGGAGCCCAGCCATGTTGCGCATCAGCCTGAAGAGCGCCTGGGGGCACAAGCGCCGCCTCGTCGGCACCGCGCTGGCCGTGTTCCTGGGCGTGGCGTTCCTGTCGGGAACGCTGGTGCTCGGCGACACGCTGAGCCGGAACTTCGACCAACTGTTCGCGGAGACGACCGCCGGCACCGACGCGGTCGTGCAGAGCCCGCGCAGCATCTCGGGCGGCGGCCCCGACATCGAGCAGACCGGCTTCCTCGACGCCGACCTGGTCGACACGATCGCGGCCGTCGACGGGGTGGCGGCGGCCGAGCCGTCGATCAACGGCTACGCCGCCATCATCGGCCCCGACGGCGAGGCCGTGGGCGGCAACGGCCCGCCCCGCCTCGGCGGCAACTGGATCACCGACCCCGAGCTCAACCCCTACCGGCTGGTCGACGGTCGAGCCCCCGAGGCCGACGACGAGGTCGTCATCAACCGGGGCGCGGCCGAGGACGCCGGCCTCGAGGTCGGCGACACGGCCACCGTCCAGGTGCCGACGCCGCTCGAGGTCACCGTGGTCGGCATCGCCACGTTCGGCGACGCCGACGGCATCGGCGACACCACGTTCACCGCCTTCACGCTCGACGCCGCCCAGCGCTGGATCGCCGGTGACGAGGGCCGCATCAGCAGCGTGCTGGTGCGGGGCGAGGACGGCGTGTCGCAGGAGGAGCTCGTCGACCGCATCGAGGCGGTCGTCCCCGCCGACACCGAGACGCTGACCGGCGCCGAGGTGGCCCAGGACCGCGTGGACGAGATCAACAGCGACTTCCTCGGCATGCTGCGGACCTTCCTGACGATGTTCGCCGGCATCGCCCTGCTGGTGGCCACGTTCAGCATCTACAACACGTTCTCGATCATCGTCGCCCAGCGGACGCGCGAGATGGCGCTGCTGCGGGCCGTCGGCGCCGCCCGCCGGCAGGTGCTGGCGGCGGTCGTGGTCGAGGCGCTGGCGGTCGGCGTCGTGGCCTCGGTGGCCGGCGTGGTCGGCGGGCTCGGCATCGCCGGCCTGCTCAAGGGCATGTTCGACGCCTTCGGCTTCGCCCTGCCGGCCGGCGGCATGACGATCACGGCCACCGCCGTGCTGGTCTCGGCGGCCGTCGGCATCGTCGCCACCGTCGTGGCCGCCACCGCCCCGGCGCTGCGGGCCTCGCGGATCGCCCCGCTGGCCGCCCTGCGCGAGACCGCGGTCGACCGCAGCGGCACCTCGCGGGCCCGGGCCGTCGCCGGCGCGGTGATCCTCGGTGCCGGCGTGGCGGCCGTGCTGACCAGCGCGGCCGTCGGCGGCGACTCGGTCGTGCTGCTGGCCGGCGTCGGCGCCGTCGCCTGCCTGGCCGGCGTGGTCGTCGCCGGCCCGGTCGTAGCCCGGCCCGCGGCGAGCGTGCTCGGCCTGCCCCTGGCCCGGCTGCGGGGCATGGGCGGCGTGCTGGCCCGGCGCAACGCCATGCGCAACCCCCGCCGGACGTCGGCCACGGCGTCGGCCCTGCTGGTCGGCGTCGGCGTGGTCGTGGTGTTCACCGTGTTCGCGGCGTCGATCAAGACGTACCTGACCGACACCATCGACCGGACGTTCGGCTCCGACCTGGTGGTCTCGGCCCCGGCCTTCGGCGGGGCGGGCATCGACCCGTCGCTGGCCCCGGCCATCGCCGAGCTGCCCGAGGTGGCCGACAGCGTCGGGCTCGGCACCGGCGCGGCCGTGATCGAGGGCGACGAGCGGGGCGTCCGCTACGGCGACCCCGGCCCGCTGTCCCAGATCATCGACCTGGACGTCACCGAGGGCTCCCTGGGCGAGCTGGCCGACGACCAGGTGGCCGTGTCGGCCGACGCGGCCGAGGACGAGGGCTGGCGCCTGGGCTCGCCGCTCACCGTCGAGTTCATCGACGGGTCCACGGAGCGGTTCACCGTCGGCGCCATCTACGAGGAGGACACCCTGATCGGCAATCTGTTCGTGCCCCGTGCGGCGTGGGTCCCCCACGCCCCCCAGGCCATGGACAACGCCGTGTACGTGTCGCTCGCTCCGGGCGTCGACCTGGAGGCCGGCAAGGCCGCCATCCAGCCGGTGGTCGACCGGTTCGACGGCCCCGACGTGCAGGACCGCGACGAGTACGCCGCCGACCAGACGGCCGGGCTCGACATGATGCTGGGCGTCATCTACGTCCTGCTGGCGCTGGCGATCCTCATCGCCCTGATGGGCATCGCCAACACGCTGTCGCTGTCGATCCACGAGCGGCGCCGCGAGCTGGGCGTGCTGCGGGCGGTCGGCCAGACCCGCCGCCAGCTCCGCACCATGGTCCGCGACGAGTCGGTGCTGATCGCCGTGTTCGGCACCGTGGGCGGCCTGGCCCTGGGCGTGTTCCTGGGTTGGGGCCTGGTCCAGGTGGCCTCGTCGTCGTCGGGCGTCGGGGTGTTCACCGCCCCGGTGGCCCGCCTGGCCGTGATCCTGGTGGTCGGCGCCGTGGCCGGCGTGCTGGCCGGGGTGCGGCCCGCCCGCCGGGCCGCCCGGCTGGACGTGCTCGACGCGGTGCGGTCGGACTGACGGATCGGCGGGGCGCGGCGGTCGCCGGTCCGCCCGACCCGCCCCCGAGGCAGGCGTGGCCCGCTCCCCGGGCCACGCCTGCCGGCGCGCCCGGGCCGGCACCTCGCCGACCGACCCGGCCGCCCGACCGGCCCGCCTGGCTCAGGCGACCGTGACGACGCCGTCGGCCACCAGGCGGGCAATCTCCTCCGGCGACCGGCCCAGCTCGCGCAGGACGTCCTCGGTGTGCTCGCCCAGCTCCGGGGCGAGGCCGCGGGGGCGCCACGGCGTGCCGTGGAAGTCGGCGGGCGTGGCCAGCATCGTGGTCTCGCCCTGGCCGTCGGGCACGCCCACGAGCCCGCCGGCCGCGTGGAACTGCTCGTCGGCCAGCAGGTCCTCCAGCGTGTTCACTGGCGCCCAGAACAGGTCGGGCTCGGCGTCGAAGACCTCGGCCCACTCGGCCAGGGACCGGGTGGCGAAGATGGCGTCGAGCTCGGCCACCAGCTCGACGGCGTGCTCGGCCCGGGCCCGGGCGGTCGCGAAGCGGGGGTCGTCGAGCCAGTCGGGTCGCCCGACGGCCCGGGCCAGCGGCGGCCAGTGCCGGTCGGCCTCGAGCCCCACCAGCCAGAACCGACGGCCGTCGCCGGCCGTGTAGTTGTTGATGGTGGGGTTGCGGGCGGTCTGGCGCTGGGCGTGGGCCAGCGACCGGCCCCACATGAGGGCGACGTTGACGTCGAAGCCGACGGTGTAGGCGCCCTGGCGGAGCAGCGACGTCGAGACGAGCTGCCCCCGCCCGGTGCGCTGGCGGGCGACGAGGGCGGCGCTGACCATGGCGGCGCCGGTCATCGCCACCGTGTGGTCGCCCATCCGCCCCGCTGGAACGCCAGGTCCTGCCCGGGCGGCGTCAGCAGATGGGCGATGCCCGACCGGGCCCACCAGGCGGCGATGTCGTAGCCCGGCCGGTCGGCGTCCGGGCCGTCGAGCCCGTAGGCGGTGATCAGGGCGTAGACGAGGCCCGGGTAGCGCTCGAGCAGGACCTCGTGGCCGAGGCCGACCTTGGCCAGGGCGGCGGGCCGGACGTTGGTGAGGAACACGTCGGCCGTCCCCACCAGCTCGAGCGCCAGGGCCTGCCCCTCGTCGCTCGCCAGGTCGAGCACGACGCTGCGCTTCGACCGGTTGTCGAGCTCGAACACGGGGTTGGTCGGGAGGTCGCCGCCCAGCGTCCGCTGGAACGACCGGGCCGGGTCGCCGGCCGGCGGCTCGATCTTGACGACGTCAGCGCCCCAATCGGCGAGGATCCCGGCCGCGCCGGGCCCGGCCACCCACAGGCCGAGCTCGACCACGCGCACACCTTCGAGCGGGCCAGCCATGGCCGGGACCGTACCAAGCCGCCCGCCGCTCGGCTGATATCCGGTTTCAGTCCGGCAGGGGTCGCGATCCCCAGGTCGGGCGCCGCGGGTTACGGTCCGAACCATGCACGCACGGAACCGGCGGAGGCTCGACAAGTTCCTGATCTGCGGCGGCGCCGCGGCGGTCGGGGCGGTCGCGGTCGTCGGCGGTCTGATCGGCGACAACGAGCGCATCCAGCAGATGTGGGTGTCGGCCGAGGTCCAGCCCGACGGCTCGGCCCGCGTCGTCGAGGTCATCGACTACGACTTCGGCAGCCTCGCCCGAAACAAGCACGGCATCTACCGCGTGATCCCCGGGCTGACGACGGCCGACCAGATCACGGTCACGTCCGACGCCCCGGACGACGTCAGCGTCGCCAGCGCCTTCGTCGAGGGCGAGTCGGCCGTGAACGTGCGCATCGGCAACCCGGCCCAGACCGTGTCGGGCGAGCACCGCTACATGATCGAGTACCGGCTGCCCGACGTGATGACCGACGAGGGCGTCGACTGGGACGCCATCGGCACCGCCTGGGAGGTCCCCATCGAGCGGGCCGAGATCCACCTCGCCGCGCCCGTCGACTTCCCCGATCCCCAGTGCTTCGTCGGCGGGGTGGGGTCGACCGACCGGTGCGACGTCCGCCAGACCGAGCCGGGGCGGCTCACGGTCGAGCACGGCGGTCTCGATGACCACGAGGGCCTGTCGCTCGAGGCCCGTTCGGGGTCGCGGCTCGACGCCACCCCCGGTCTGCCGGGCCCGCCGCTCGAGGCGCCCGACGACCCCGGCACCGGACTGCTGCCCCCGGGCGGGACGGCCGTCGCCGCCCTGGTCGTGGCCGCCCTCCCCACCGTGGCCGTGATCCGCCGCGCGGGGCGGGAGCGCATGGCGCCCGGCGGGGCCGCCGACGCCGCCTTCGCTGGCCAGGGCGGTCCGCCCGGCGGTCCGGGGGATGGGCCGGGCGGCGCCGGCGGCGTCCCCCCGGGACCCTGGGCCGCCCCCGGAGCGGGGGCCGGGCCGGCCGGTGCGCCGGCGGCCGAGGTGCTGGTCGACCACGAGGAGCTGGCCGCCCTGGCCACGACCGAGTTCGCCCCGCCCGAGGGGCTGACCCCGGCCCAGGGCGGCATCGTGCTGACCGAGCGGGTGCAGCGTGAGCACAAGACGGCCTGGCTGATCCAGGCTGCGATCGACGGGGCCGTCGAGCTGGAGGACCGGGGCGCCAACAAGTTCAACCTCGTCCGCAAGGGACCGGGCACGCCCGAGCAGGCCCGCTTCCTCGACCGGGCGTTCGGCAAGCGCCAGCGGATCACGCTCGGCACCTACGACAAGCGCTTCGCCAAGGCCTGGGCCAAGCTCGACGGCGACCTCGAGCTGTGGCGGAAGGATTCCGGCCTGTGGGACGAGCGGGCCGGGGCCCGGCGCATCCCGGCGCTGGTCCTCGGCATCGTGGTCGGCGTGATCGGCACCGGGCTGGTGGGGCTGGGCGGCCTCGGGGCCAACCGGTGGGGCGCCGGCTGGCTGGCGCTGGTCGCCATCGGCGGCCTCGTCGCCGGTGCCGGAATCACGACCGCCATCACGTCGTGGGAGCTGCGCGTGCGAACGGCCGCCGGCTCGGCCGCCTGGCTGCGGGTTGAGTCGTTCCGCCGCTTCCTGGCCGCGTCCGAGGCGTACCACGCCGAGGAGGCGGCCAAGCGGGGCCTGCTCCGGGAGTACACGGCGTGGGCCGTGGCCCTGGGCGAGATCGACCGGTGGTCGCGGGCTGTGAAGGCCTCGACCGCCATCCCCGAGGACGCCGGGCTCGGCTACGTGCACATGGCGCCCCAGCTGGTGACGTCCACGACCCGGACGGCCACCGCTCCGTCGTCGTCCGGGGGCGGGGGCGGAGGTGGCTTCAGCGGGTCGGTCGGCGGCGGCGCCGGCGGGGGCGGCGGCGGGAGCTGGTGACCGGCGCACCGGCACCGCAAGCCGCCCCGCCCACCGGCGGGAGGATCCGCCCCACCCGCACCGACGCCACCGGCGGTCGGACGCGCGCCGGCCCCGGGGGAGACGGCACCCCGGGGCCGGGCGAGCGGGGCGGCCCGACGGCCGCAGCGACCGTCAGTCGGCGGCGATCGCCTGCAGCACGTCGAGCCGGGCGGCCCGGCGGGCGGGACGGACGGCGGCGATCACGCCGACCAGCCCGCCGAGGACGAGCACGACCGCCAGCTGGCCGGTGGGCACGGTGAACGTGCCGAGCCCCTCGGAGGCGGAGATGGCCCGGAACAGCGCCCAGCCGAGGAACGAGCCCAGGGCCAGGCCGCCGGCGGCGCCGAACAGGGCCACCACCACCGACTCGCCCCGGACCATCTTGCGCAGCTGGCGCCGGGTCTGGCCGACGGCCCGGAGCAGGCCGAGCTCGCGGGTCCGCTCGTGGACCGACAGCGACAGTGTGTTGGCGATGCCCATCACGGCGATGACGATGGCCATGATCAGCAGGGCGTAGACGACGGTCAGCATCTGGTCGACCTCGCCGGCGACGGCGTCGACGTACTCCTCGCGGTCCTGCACCTCGGGCGCCCCCAGGCGGTCGGCGACCGGCTGGACGGCCCGCTGGGCCTCGTCGAGGGACACGCCGTCGGCCACGGTCATGAGCACGACCATGTCGCCGACCCGACCGCCGGTGGCGTGCGGGGCCCAGGCCTCCTTGGGGATGAGGACCTCGTCCATGAGCTCGTCCCGGTCGAAGACGGCCCCCACCGTCAGCTCCTCCGACGCCCCGTCGGCGTAGGCGACCGTGACCGGGTCGCCGACGACGAGGCCCCGGTCCTCGGCGAACTCGGCGCTCACCGCCACCTGGCGGTCGGTCATCTCGGCCAGCGAGCCTTCGCTGACGTCGAGGTCGAGCATGGCGTCGAGGGTGGCGGGCTCCACGGCGTCGGCGAAACTGTCGTCGCCGTCGACCGTGATCGGCACGATGCCGAACCCGGTGGCCTGGTCGATCTCGGGCAGCTCGCCCACCTCGCCGGCCAGCCGGGGGTCGAGGCCGGCGCCGCTCCAGTTGTCGGACTCGATGACGAGGTCGCCGGCGAACTGCTCGGACACCACGTCGTCGATCGAGGCCTTGATCGAGGCCGCCACGACCGTGAACAGCGTGACGACGGCCACGCCGACCATGAGCGCCGACGCCGTCCCCGCGGTGCGCCGGGGGTTGCGCATGGCGTTGCGCCGAGCCAGCACGCCGCTCATCGAGCGGCGCACGGTCAGCAGGCGGCCGAGCACGCTGGCCGCCGGCCGGGCCACGACCGGCCCGAGCAGGACGACGCCGATCACGGTCAGCAGGGCGCCGAGCCCGGTCAGCTGCATCGAGCCGTCGCCGGCCGTGCCGCCGACGGTCATGACCGCGCCGACGCCGGTCAGCAGCACGCCCGCGATCCCGCGGGCCAGCGAGGCGCCCGACCGGTCGACGGCCACGTCCCGCAGCGCCGCCAGCGGGGCGACCCGCGACGCCTTCACGGCCGGGGCCAGGCTGGCCAGCAGCGTGACGACCAGGCCGACGACCAGGCTGGCGACGATGGTGCCGCCGTCGATCCGCAGCCCGTCGGTGGGCATGTCGAAGCCCATGGCGTCGAACAGCCCGAGCAGGCCGCTGGCCACGCCCAGGCCGGCGCCGATGCCGATGGCGGAGGCGACCAGGCCGACCAGCGCCGCCTCGGCCACCGTCGAGGTCAGGACCTGGCGGCGAGAGGCTCCGAGCGCCCGCAGCAGGGCGGACTCGCGGGTCCGCTGGGCGACCAGGATGGAGAACGTGTTGTAGATGCTGAAGGTGGCGACGAGCAGGGCCACGCCGGCGAACACGAGCAGGAACTGCTCCATGAAGCCGAGGAAGTCGCTCTCGATCTGCTCCTCCTGCTCGGCGGTCAGCTCGGCGCCCGTGAGCGCCTCGGTCCCGTCGGGCAGGACGCCGGCGATGCGCCGGACCAGCTCCTCCTGGCTTACGCCGTCCTCGGCCGCCACCACGACGCTCGTGACCGTGCCCGGCTGCGCCATCAGCGCCTCCTGGGCGTAGCCGGTCTCGAAGGCGGCCCAGGTCATCGGGCCGGCCGAGTCGGCCGAGCCGAAGGTGGCGATGCCCACGATCGTGACGTCGAGCGGCTCGGGGACGCGGACCGTGGTCGTGTCGCCCACGTGCAGGTCGCCGTCCTCGGCCGAGCGGCGGTCGATGACGACCTCGCCCGGCCCCTCGGGCGCCCGGCCCTCGGCCAGGTCGTAGGGGTTGAGCTCGGGGTTCTCGATCCAGTTGCCGGCCAGCGTCGGGGGCCCGTTGCCCCCCAGCGGGTCGCCGTCGGCGCCCACGATCTGGCCGCTGACCTCGATCTGGGGCTCGGCGGCGGCGACGCCGTCGACGGCCCGGATCTCCTCGACGAGCGCGGCGTCGAGCACGCCCCGCTGGGCGAAGTCGTCCACGCCGATCTCGGTCTCGTTGCGGACGAGGGCGTCGGTGCCCGCGTTGGCCTCGGTGAACAGGTTCGAGAACCCCGACCGCAGCGTGTCGCCGAGCACCAGCGTCCCGGCGAGGAACGCGATGCCGAGCACCACCGCGGTGCACGTGCCGAACAAGCGGCGCTTGTGCGAGTTGATGCTCTTCAGGGTCGTGCGGAACATGTCAGCTCCCGAAGGCCTTCATCCGCTCGAGCACGCGCTCGGCGGTGGGGGCGTCCATGAAGTCGACGATCCGGCCGTCGGCCAGGAACACGACCGCGTCCGCGTAGGCGGCGGCCACCGGGTCGTGGGTGACCATCACGATCGTCTGGCCCAGCTCGTCGACGGCCCGGCGCATGAAGCCGAGGATCTCGGCCCCGCTGCGCGAGTCGAGGTTGCCGGTCGGCTCGTCGGCGAAGATCACGTCGGGCCGGGTGGCCAGCGCCCGGGCCACGGCCACGCGCTGCTGCTGGCCGCCCGACAGCTCGGCGGGCCGGTGCTTCAGCCGGTGGCCGAGCCCGACCGTCTGGATCACGCCGTCGAGCCACGCCTTGTCGGGCTTCCGACCCCCGAGGCTGGACGGCAGCGTGATGTTCTCGATCGCCGTCAGCATCGGCAGCAGGTTGAACGACTGGAACACGAACCCGATGCGGTCGCGCCGCAGCTGGGTGAGGTCCTTGTCGCGCAGCCGGCCGAGGTCGACGTCGCCGAGGAACACCCGCCCGGAGGTCAGGTCGTCGAGCCCGGCGAGGCAGTGCATGAGGGTCGACTTGCCCGAGCCCGAGGGCCCCATGATGGCGGTGAAGCGGCCGGCGGGCAGGGCGACGGACACGTCGTCGAGCGCCCGGACCGCGGCATCGCCACGTCCGTACACCTTGACGGCCGCCTCGGCCCGGACGGCCGCGACGGGGACCGAGGGAGGGGCCTCCACCGTGGTAGCCGGGTTGATCACGTCGTGTGCAGACATGGCTCGATTGTCCGGACCAGGGCCGTCCGGCGACATGGAGTGGCCCGGCGTCTACGGGGTGGGGTTCACCCCACCCCCGTGATGCGGCCCGCCCCCCGCCCGCCGTCTGACGCGATGTCACCCGCGAGCGGCCTTCACGTAACATGCGGTGTTTGCACGCAGCGTGGTCACGGACCTAGACGCAGCGACTCCAACTCCCGCTCGGCGGCCGTGGCCCTATGAGGACGAGACACCCAGGGAGGCCCGGTGTCCCAGTACCCACCCGACCCCAATCAGCCCCCGCCGCCCCAAAACCCGGGCCAGTGGGGCGGCCCGCCGCCGCCCGGGGGTCCCCCGCCGGGGGGACCGCCGCCCGGCGGTCCGCCCCCTGGCGCGCCCGGCGCCCCGCCGCCCGGCGGCGCGCCGCCCGACCCGTACGGTCAGCCTCCGGGCGCGCCCCCCGGGGCCCCGCCCGGCCCGCCCGGGTGGGGCCAGCAGCCCTCGGGCGCCAACTGGGCCGGGGGCACACCCCCGCCGATGGCCCCCCGCAAGAAGGGCATGAACCCGGTCATCCCGATCGTCATCGTGCTCGCCCTGGTGGCGGTGGGCGTCGGCGCCTTCTTCCTGCTGTCGGGCGACGACGACGGCGACAGCCCCGAGTCGGTCGTCGAGGCGCTCGTCGACGCGGCCAGCGACCAGGACTGCAGCCGCGCCGTCGGGCTGTTCTCCAACGCCTCGATCGAGCAGTCGGGCTTCACACGGCAGGAGCTCACGGCCGACTGCGAGGAGAGCGCCGGCCAGGGGTCCGGCCTGTTCTCCGGTGGCGTCGAGCTCGTGTCGACCAACGTGACCGACGAGACCGACGACAGCGCCACCGTCGAGGCGACGGTCCGGGCACAAGGCGAGGAGCACACCGTCACCTACGGCGTCGTCAAGGAGGACGGCGAGTGGCGCATCGACTTCAACACGTTCGGCGCCGGCGGCTCGAGCCAGGGCGCCGGGCCGTCCGACGGCGGCTCGGGCAGCGGCCCGTCCGACGGCAACGTGGACGACGGGCCGTCCAGCGGCGGCTCGGACTCCGGCACCAGCGGTGGCAGCGGCGGCGGCAGCGCCTCCGGCCAGGTCCCGCCCGAGGCCCTGGCCGACGCCGACCCCGAGGACATCCCGCTGGCCGAGGCCTGCGCCGGCGGTGACATGGCCGCCTGCGACGAGCTGTGGTGGCAGACGCCGGTCGGCAGCAACATCGAGGCGTTCGCCGAGAGCTGCGGTGGGATCGACCCGGGCGGCGATCACGCCGCCACCTGCGAGGACGAGTTCGGCTGATGTCCCGAGCTGACGGCCGGCCCCGGTGACCCCGGGCGCCGGCCGTCAGCGCCGGGGGGCGTAGCGCACCGTCACGTCGCCGTTGTCGGACGACGCCGTGACGGTGCGCTCGCTGTCCGGATCGCGCCGGATCTGCGAGTCCGACACCGTCCCGTTGTCGGACGACGTGTCGAGGATGTAGTCGTCGGGCGTGTCGGGCAACACCACCTCGACGCTCCCGTTGTCGGAGTCGGCCACCACGGTGCGCGGCGGCTCGAGGAACTCGAGCTCGACGGCCCCGTTGTCGGAGGCGGCGTGGGCGGTCGCCGACTCCAGGTCGGTGCCGACGACCCGGCCGTTGGCGCTGTCCAAGCGCACGTCGCCGCCGATCCGGTCGGCCTGGATCCGCCCGTTGCTGGTGTCGGCCACCACGTCGCCGGCGATGTCGGCGACCCGGATGCTGGCTTCCGCGTGGATCCGCACCGACACGCCCTGGGGCACCTCCACCGTGTAGCTCACCGAGCAGAAGTTGGAGGCGAACAGGGGGCAGCTGGCGTCGAGCACGAGTCGGTCGCCCTCGAGGCGCTCGTCGTGCCCCGTGGAGCGCAGGCCGTGGCTGACCCGCGCCCGGATCGTCACCTCGTCGCCTGGGGTGCCGACGACCCGGACCGACCCGGCGCCGTTGTCGATGTCGACGGTGCGGACGTCGGCGCCGTCGAGGCGGCGCACGATCGTCTCCTCCTCGTGGGCGAGCTGGGCCACCGCCTGGACCGTGCCCATGCCGAGCAGACCCACGGCGGCCAGCGAGCCGCCGACCCGCCACAGCGCGGTGACGCGCGGGCGGGCGGGGGGTGGGGTCTCGGTCGGTGTGCCCGTGTCCGGGGCGCGGGTGGCCACTGTCCGCCTCCTAACTCTCCAACCAGCGCAGCACGGCCAGGACCCGGCGGTGGCCGTGGTCGGTCGGCGGCAGGTCGAGCTTCATGAAGATGTTGCTGATGTGCTTCTCGACGGCGCCCGCGCTGATCACCAGCTCGGACGCGATGGCGGTGTTGGACTTGCCCTCGGCCATGAGCCCCAGCACCTCGCGCTCGCGGGGCGACAGCCGGTCCAGCGGGTCGCGCCGGCGGGTGCGGGCGAGCAGCTGGGCCACCACCTCGGGGTCGAGGGCGGTGCCGCCGTCGCCGACGCGCCGCACCGCCTCCATGAACTCGGACACGTCGGCGACCCGGTCCTTCAGCAGGTAGCCGAGCCCACCCGTGTCGGTGGCCAGCAGCTCGGTGGCGTAGGTCTCCTCGACGTACTGGGACAGCACGAGGATGCCGACCTCCGGCCACCGGTTGCGGACCTGGATGGCGGCCCGCAGCCCATCGTCGGTGTGGGTGGGCGGCATGCGGACGTCCACCACCGCCAGGTCGGGCTGGTGCCGTTCGACGACCTCGAGCAGGGCGTCGGCGTCGCCCACGGTGGCGACGACCTCCTCGCCCTCGTCGACGAGGAGCCGGGTCAGGCCAGCCCGGAGGAGGACGGAATCTTCGGCGATCACGATGCGCACGGGAGCTCCACCAGCAACGTCGTCGGCCCCCCTTCGGGGCTCACCACGTGCATGGTGCCCCCCAGGCCGGTCACCCGGTTGTGCAGGCCGGCGAGGCCGGTGCCCTTCGTCATGTCGGCGCCGCCCCGGCCGTCGTCGCGGACCTCGACGACGAGGCGGTCGCCGGCCCGCTCGATCGTCACCCACGCCCGGCTGGCCTGAGCGTGCTTGGCCACGTTGGTCAGGGCCTCCATGACCACGAAGTAGGCCGCGCTCTCGACCGCCGCCGAGGGCCGCTCCGGCACCGTGACCTCGAGCTGCACCGGCACCGAGGCCCGGGCCACCACGGCCGACAGGGCGGCGTCGAGGCCGCGGTCCTCGAGGATCACGGGGTGGATGCCCCGGACCAGGTCGCGCAGCTCGCGCAGCGCGGCCTTGGCCTCCTCGTGAGCCTCGGCCACCATGCGCCGGCCGGCCTCGTGGTCCTCCTCCAGCCGCTGGCGGGCGGCGCCCAGCCCCATGGCCAGCGACACGAGCCGCTGCTGGGCGCCGTCGTGCAGGTCGCGCTCGATGCGGCGGCGCTCGGCCTCGGCGGAGTCGACGGCCGCGGCCCGGCTGGTCTCCAGGGCCTCGACCCGCTCGTCCAGCTCGCCCTTGGGGCGGGGGCCGAGCAGCCGGCGGCCGACGGCAGTGGCCGCCCGGGCCAGGCCGAGCGTCACCCAGGGCGCCACCACCACGAGCCCGACCACGCCGACGAGCGCGGCCGCGACGGCACCGGCGCCCGGGCCCACCTCGAACAGCCAGAACTTGGCGGTGCCGCCCGGCAGGTGGTCGACGTAGAACGGCAGGCCGATGAGAGCGGCGGCGCCGCACCACACCAGGCCGGTCAGGATCATGAACGGCAGGCCCACGGGCAGGAGCAGCAGGTAGCCGATCTCGCGCCAGCGGGCGGGGGTGCGGACCCGCTCCCACAGCCGCCCCCACCACGACGGGCGCTGCAGCGGCGGGACGGGATCGGCGATCCGTTCACCCAGCAGCGCCTCGTACCGGGAGCGCTCGACCGTCCCCAGGATGCGGGCGGCCACGAACAGCGCCCACATCACCGGGATGGCCAGCGGGAACGTGATCAGCAACGCCACCGACGTCACGAGGAGCGTGAAGATCACGACGAACGTGACGGTCGACGCCGGCCCCCAGAGCAGCAGGTGGGTCAGCGCCCACCACGTCCGGGGCTGCCGCCAGGGGCGGAGCAGATCACGTAGAGCGGCCATCACGACGTCAACGGTAAGCAGGCGGCGACCCCCCGACCATGCAGGCCACGGGTGTCGCGGGGGTGGGGCCAACCCCACCCCCCTCACCTGACCGAGCCCTCTCCCGGCCCCGCGCCCGCCGGTGGCCGGCCCTCGACTTGCGGGGGCCGGCGGGGGATCGCACACTGGCCCCCGTGTCGACACCGGCGACCCCGCAGGCTGCGTCCGACACGCCGGTGACCGCCGATCCCCCCACGGCCACCAGACCGGCTCGCTCGGCGCGCCCCCACACGTCCGCCGACCGCCTCATGCGCCGGCTGCTGCGCATCGAGGGCGAGGCCGAGCCCGGCGCCATCCTCGGCGCCCAGCGGGCCATGACCAGCTCGATCCTGGTCTCGGCGGTCCGGTGCACGATCACCTACCTGCTGGTGCCGATCCTCACCCCCATCGTCGGAGTGCTCGACCTGGTGGCGGCGCCGCTCAGCATCCTGCTGTGCGCGGTGGCGTTCGTCATGAGCACGCGCAGCCTCCGCCGGTTCTGGCGGGCCGATCACGCCAAGCGCTGGCACTACACGGCGCTGGTGGCGGTCGTGTGGGCCTTCCTGACCGTCGCGGTGGTCCGCGACGTCGCCCAGCTCGTCTGACGCCCGGTGGCCGACCCGCCCACCGCCGACCCCGCCGTCGAGATCCGCCCCGCCCGGCCGGGCGACGAGCACGACATCCTGCGCCTCGTGAAAGCCCTGGCCGCCTACGAGCGGGCGCCCGACGCGGTGGAGGCGACGGCCGAGTCGTTCCGCGACCACCTGTTCTGCGCGGACCCCCGGGTGTACGCCCACGTGGCCGAGCGGGACGGGCGGATCGTGGGGATCGCCGTGTGGTTCCTCAACTTCTCGACCTGGACCGGCACCCACGGCATCTACCTCGAGGACCTGTTCGTCGACCCCGAGGTCCGGGGCACCGGCGTCGCACGGGGGCTGATGCGGGCCCTGGCGGCAGAGGCCCGGGCCCGGGGCTGCGCCCGCTTCGAGTGGGCGGTGCTCGACTGGAACGAGCTGGCCAAGGGCTTCTACCGGCGACTCGGCGCCCGCCACAACGAGAGCTGGGAGGTCTGGCGGCTCGACCGGGCGGGCATCGCCGCGTTGGCGGCGGAGGGCGACGCCCCGGCCACGGGCGGCGGGCCGGCCGCCGGAGACACCCCGGCCACGGGCGGCGGGCCGGCCGCCGGAGACACCCCGGCCACGGGCGGCGGGCCGGCCGCCGGAGACACCCCGGCCACGGGCGGCGGGCCGGCCGCCGGAGACACCCCGGCTACGGGCGGCGCTCCCGGCGGAGCGACTCGGCCAGCGTGAGCGTCTCCGAGATCTCCTCCCGGCCCGCCAGCACCGCCGCCACCCGCAGGTAGTCGGCCACCACGCCGACGTCGTGGACGCGGAGGATCGTGCCCGGGCCGGCGAGCGCCCCGACCGCGGCCAGCGTCCCGCCCAGCCGCTCGCGGGGCGGCTTGCCGGTGACCGCGCCGATGAAGTCCTTGCGCGACAGGGCCAGCAGCACCGGGTACCCGAGCGCCCGCACGCGGTCGAGCTCGCGCAGCACCCGGACGGTCTGGTACGGGGTCTTGGCGAAGTCGGGCCCGGGGTCGACGACCAGCGCCTCGGTCGGCACGCCCCGCCCGGTCGCCTCGGCCAGCTTCTCCTCCAGGAACGCCACGACGTCGCCGGTGACGTTGCCGGGCACGTCGTCGTAGAGCCGGGGGTCGAGGACCTTGACCTTGGGCTGCGCCCGGGTGTGCATGATCACCAGGCCGGCGCCGGTCGCGGCGCACACGTCCGCCACCTCGGGGTAGCGCAGGCCGCTCACGTCGTTGACGACGTCGGCCCCGGCGTCGAGCACGGCCCGCACCACCTCGGGCCGGTAGGTGTCGACCGAGATCACCACGTCGTGGAGCGCAGCCCGGACGCCGGCGACCACGGGCACGACCCGGTCGATCTCCTCGCCGACCGGGATCTCGGGCACGCCCGTGATGCCGGACTGGCCGCCGATGTCGATGATCGTGGCCCCGGCCGCCGCCTGCTCGGTCGCCTGCGCCACCCGGGCCTCGACGGTGGCCGTGGGGTCGCCGTCGGAGAACGAGTCGGGCGTGGCGTTGACGATGCCCATGATCGCCGGCTCGGCCAGGTCGAGCCGGCGGCCGCGCGCGGCCAGGCGGGGCGCGGCGAGCCTGTCGCTGGCGGTCATGCCTCGGTGAGCAGGGCGGCGAGCGGCGGCATCTCGCCGAACGTAGCCGCCAGCGGGTCGCGGCCGGGCCGGAGGAGCAGCGCCGGGTCGGCGGCCGCCACCCCGGCCCGCTGCAGGCCGGTCTGGAGCACGGTGAGGGCCTGGGGCCCGAGCTCGTCGAGGTGGCGGTTGCGGTGGCGGCGCGTGCCGAGGTCGGACTGGGCGATGACCTCGGGGCCGGCCAGCTCGGCGATGTCGATGAGCAGCCCGAGGTCGACGCCGTAGCCCCGCACGAACGGCAGGCGCTCGAGCAGCGACCGGCGGCCGGCGTACTCGCCGGACAGCGGCTGGAGGATCGTGGCGAGGTGCGGGAACAGCGTGGCCAGCAGCGGCCGGGCCATCAGCTCGGTGACCCGCCCGCCGGAGTCGCCCGAGGCGGTCGGCCGGTCGTAGAAGCCCTTGACGAACTCGATGTCCGGCCGGGTGAGCAGCGGCCCGACCAGGCCGACGACGAAGCGGGCGCCGAAGTCGGTGATGTCGGCGTCGCACCAGACGACGATGTCGCCGCGGGCGACGTGCAGCGACCGCCACAGCGCCTCGCCCTTGCCGGGCCCGCCGGCCACGTCGGGCAGGACGTCGGCGGCGTGCACGACCCGGGCGCCGGCGGCCGCCGCCACCTCGGCCGTGCGGTCGGTGGAGTGGTCGTCGACGACGACCACCTCGTCGACCAGGCCCGTCCGGGCGACCAGGGTGCGGACCAGGATGCGCACGACGTCGCCCACCGTGGCCGCCTCGTCGTGGGCCGGGATGCACACGGAGATCGTCTGGTCGCCCTTGGCCCGCGCCAGGTCGCGCGCGTCGAAGTCGCGCCAGTGGAACATGCGGGACGGACGGTTGTCCGGGCGGAGGTCGTTGTGGTTCACCATCGCAGCAGGGGCCTGCGCCGCCAGCGGGGGACCGGCGGCGACCGAGGTGACGCTATTCGCCCGGGCGCCGGATTCCGCACTCGCGGCGCAGGATCGCGCGCTACGCGTTCATATCCCTACGGTGCGGCCGGGGCGCGCCGGTCGCCGCCGGCGCGCCGCCCATCCGGGCGCTCGGGGCACCCCGGCCGACGTCCGGCTAGAGCGCGCCCCGGTGCCAGGGCCCGGTGATGGCCACGGTCAGGCCGCTGCCCGGCTCGGCGCCGCCCTGGATGTTGGCGAACAGCGTCCGCCCGTCGGGCGAGAACGTCGGGCCGGCGAACTCCGAGTCGCTCATCACGTTCACGGCCAGCTCGAACGCCTCGCCGTGGCGGCTCACGCCGACGAGGCGGTTGACGTCCTCGATGCCGGGGGCGGCGGGGTGGCCGCCGCCGCCGGCGGCGCTGGCGTTGTCCTCGGCGAGGATCAGGCCGCCCCGAGGCGAGACCGTCAGGTTGTCGGGCGAGTCGAGCACCGAGCCGCCGGGCGACTCGAAGAACAGCGTCAGCGTCTCGCGCCGGGGGTCGTAGTGCCAGACCTGGCCGAAGCCGGCGTCGCCGCCGCTGGTCGACACGAAGAAGAAGCCCTGCGTCGACCGGTCGTACCAGATGCCCTCGAGCCGGTTGAAGGCGGCGGCGCCGCCCGCCGCCCCCTGGAGCGGCACCGGCGTGGCGCCGCCCTCGAGGTCGGGGTCGGGGTCGTCGATCGGGACCCAGCGCACGGGCAGCCGCCGCCCGACCCGCTGGCCGGTGATCGTGTCGTAGCGGTCGCGGCCCCGCACGGCCAGCTGCTCCAGCCGGCCGCCCCGGTGCAGGCGCCCGGGATCGCGGGGCCGGAACCGGTAGAAGCCGCTGTCGTTGCCGTCGTCCTCGGTCAGGTACACGTAGCCGGTACGGGGGTCGACGGCCACGGCCTCGTGCGAGAACCGCCCGGTCGCGGTGACCGGCAGCGGGGTGGCGACGCCCCCACGGGCGTCCGCGGGCACGAGGAAGATGTAGCCGTGCTTGCGGCCCCAGCCGTCGTCGGGGCCCGCGATCGTCTCCTCGCAGGTGATCCAGCCGGCGTCACGGTAGGCGACGCCGCCGGCGCAGTTGGTGAACGAGCCGCCGAAGCTGGCCCAGTCGCGCACCACCCGGCCCCGGCGGGTGTCGAACAGCACCGACACGGTGCCGCCCACGCCGACGGGGTCGTAGCGACGGTGCTCGGGCACCTGCACCGACCCCGCCACCGTGCCGGGGGCCGTGCGGACCTCGTGGTTGCGGATGAGCAGCGTCGTGCCCCGCGGCCCCCGGAAGGCGGCCATGCCGTCGTGGGCCCGCGGCGTGGGCGTGCCGTCGCTCATCGGGGCGCCGGTGCGCGAGAAGGTCACGTACTCGAAGCCGTCGGGCAGGGCCAGGATCTCGTCGCCGTTCTGGTCCCGCTTGCGGGACACCGGGCCGTAGCCGCCGCGGCCCCGGCGGCCGCCGCCGAGAGCGGGGGCCGGCGTGGCCCCGGCCGCGCTGAGCGTCTGGAACAGCCCGCCGGCGGCGAGGGCGGTGGCGCCGGCCGCGGCGGCGCTGCGGGCGAGGAAGGAGCGGCGGTCGAGCGTGGACATCTGGCGATCCCCCTGTCTGGGAACGTGCTCCGGGTCTGGGAACGGTGTTCGCACCGGCGACGCTAAGGAGCCGAGGAATCCGGCGATCGGCCGGCGCGCGAACCGCCGCCGACGGCCGGGTGAACTTTTGCCGCGCCGTCCGCGCATCTCCCCGTATCGCCGGGCCGCTCCCGGGGGAGACTCGGGGCATGGTCGACGTCGACGCGCGTCCGAGCGACCGCTCCGAGGGCCCCGGCGGGCCGGGCGGCGAGCTGGCCACCGTCGACGCCTGGTGGCGGGCGGCCAACTACCTGTCGGTGGGGCAGATCTACCTGCTCGACAACCCGCTGCTGCGCGAGCCGCTGCGGATCGAGCACGTGAAGCCCCGGCTGCTCGGCCACTGGGGCACGACCCCGGGCCTCAACTTGATCTACGCCCACCTCAACCGGGTGATCCGCGCCCGCGACCTCGACGTTATCTACGTGTGCGGGCCGGGGCACGGCGGGCCGGCCATGGTGGCCAACACCTGGCTCGAGGGCAGCTACAGCGAGCTCTACCCCGACGTCACCCCGGACGAGGCGGGGATGCGGCGGCTGTTCCGCCAGTTCTCGTTCCCCGGTGGCGTCCCCAGCCACGCCGCCCCCGAGACGCCCGGGTCGATCAACGAGGGCGGCGAGCTGGGCTACGCCCTGGCGCACGCCTACGGAGCGGCGCTCGACGACCCCGACCTCCTGGCCGTGTGCGTGATCGGCGACGGCGAGGCCGAGACCGGCGCGCTGGCCGCCAGCTGGCACGCCAACAAGTTCCTGAACCCGGCCAACGACGGCGCCGTGCTGCCGGTGCTCCACCTCAACGGCTACAAGATCGCCAACCCGACGATCCTGGCCCGGATCGGCCCCGACGAGCTGCGCCGCCTGCTCGAGGGCTACGGGCACGACCCCCGGTTCGTGACCGGCGACGACCCGATGGTCGTCCACGCCGAGCTGGCCGCCGCGCTCGACGAGGCCCTCGACGACATCGCCGCCATCCAGGCGGACTGGCGGTCGGGTGGCCCCGGCGGGCCCCGCAAGCGGCCGCGCTGGCCGATGATCGTGCTGCGCACGCCCAAGGGGTGGACGGGCCCTGGCGAGGTCGACGGCACCCAGGTCGAGGGCACGTGGCGGTCACACCAGGTGCCGCTGGCCGGGCTGGCCGAGCGGCCCGACCACCTGCGCCTGCTCGAGGAGTGGATGCGCAGCTACCGGCCCGACGAGCTGTTCGACGCCGAGGGCCGCCTCCGACCCGAGGTGGCGGCGCTGGCGCCGGACGGCGAGCGGCGCATGGGCGCCAACCCCAAGGCCCACGGGGGCCGGGAGCCGATCGAGCTCGACCTCCCCGACTTCCGGGACTACGCGGTCGACGTTCCCCGACCCGACGGCACCCGGTCGGAGGCCACCCGGGTGCTGGGCACCTGGCTGCGCGACGTCGTGGCCCGCAACCCCCGCACGTTCCGGATCATGGGGCCGGACGAGACCGCGTCCAACCGGCTGAGCGCCGTGTTCGACGTCACCGACCGGGCGTGGCTGGCCGACCGGTGGGACGGCGACGAGGACCTGGCCCCCGACGGCCGGGTGATGGAGGTGCTGTCCGAGCACCTGTGCCAGGGCTGGCTCGAGGGCTACACGCTCACCGGCCGCCACGGCGTCTTCAACTGCTACGAGGCGTTCGTCCACATCGTCGACTCGATGTTCAACCAGCACGCCAAGTGGCTGAAGGTGACCCGCGCCATCCCCTGGCGGCGTCCGCTCCCGTCGTTCAACTACCTGCTGTCCAGCCACGTGTGGCGCCAGGACCACAACGGCTTCTCCCACCAGGACCCCGGGTTCATCGACCACGTCGTGAACAAGAAGGCCGAGGTCGTCCGCGTCTACCTGCCGCCCGACACCAACTGCCTGCTCGAGGTCATGGACCACGTGCTGCGCAGCCGCCACTACGTCAACGTCGTCGTGGCCGGCAAGAACGAAGCGCCCAACTGGCTGGACGTGGACGCGGCCGTCGAGCACTGCACTCGGGGCGCCTCCGTTTGGGAGTGGGCGTCGACCGACGGCGGCCGGGACCCCGACGTGGTGCTGGCCTGCGCCGGCGACATCCCCACGCTGGAGACGCTGGCCGCCGCCGACCTGCTCCGCCGCCTGCTGCCCGACCTCCGGGTGCGGGTGGTGAACGTGGTCGACCTCATGCGCCTCCAGCCCGAGGCCGAGCACCCCCACGGCCTGAGCGACGCCGAGTTCGACGCCCTGTTCACGACCGACCGCCCGATCGTGTTCGCCTACCACGGCTACCCGATGCTGATCCACCGGCTGACCTACCGGCGGACCAACCACGACAACCTGCACGTCCGCGGCTACAAGGAGGAGGGCACGACCACGACGCCCTTCGACATGGTCATGCTCAACGACCTCGACCGCTACCACCTGGTGATGGACGTGATCGACCGGGTGCCCCGCCTGGGCCCGGCCGGGGTCGGGCTCGACGTGCGGGCCGACATGGAGGCCCGGCGCGACGCGGCCCGCCGCCACACCCGCATGTACGGCGAGGACGCCCCCGAGATCCGCAACTGGACGTGGCCCGCCGACGGCGGCTGACGGCGTGCGCATCCTCGTCGTCAACGCCGGCTCCAGCAGCCTGAAGCTCCGGGTCCTCGACGACGGGGACGAGGTCGTGGGCCGGGCCGACCTGGGACCGGTCGACCGGCTCGGCGCCGGGGAGCTGGCGGCGGCGCTCGGCGACCTGGCGCCGTTCGACGCCGTCGGCCACCGCATCGTCCACGGCGGCGCCCAGTACACGGCGCCGACCCGCATCGACGCCCACGTGCGCGACCGCCTGGCCGCCCTGACCGAGCTCGCCCCCCTCCACCAGCCCAAGAGCCTGGCCGGGCTGGACGCCGTGACCGACCTGGCGCCCGAGGTCCCGGCGGTCGCCTGCTTCGACACCGCCTTCCACGCCACGCTCCCGGCGGCGGCCGCCACCTACGCGGTGCCGGCCGACTGGCGCGACCGGCTCGGCCTGCGCCGCTACGGCTTCCACGGGCTGTCGCACGCCTACGCGGCCCGGCGGGCCGGGGAGCTGACCGGGGCTTCCGGGACCTCCGGGGGCTCCGGGGGCTCCGGGGGTGGCAGGACCGGCGGGCCGGACGGCGGGGCCGGCGCTGGTGTCGGGCGGGTCGTCACCTGCCACCTCGGTGCCGGCGCCTCGCTCGCCGCGGTGCACGACGGCCGGTCGGTCGACACGACGATGGGGTTCACCCCCCTCGAGGGCTTGGTCATGGCCACCCGGTCCGGGACCGTCGACCCGGGGGCCGTGCTGTGGCTCCAGCAGCACGCCGGGCTCGACGCCGACGCGGTGGCCGACGCGCTGGAGCACCGCTCCGGCCTGTCCGCCCTGGCCGGCACCGCCGACATGGCCACCGTCGTCGAGCGGGCCGGTGCCGGCGACGAGCGGGCCGCCCTGGCCCTCGACGTGTACGTCCACCGCCTCCGGGCCGGCGTCGCCGCCATGGCGGCCGCCCTCGGCGGGCTCGACGCCCTCGTGTTCACCGGCGGCGTGGGCGAGAACGCCCCGGCCGTCCGGGCCGCGGCGGTGGACGGGCTGGGGTTCCTCGGCGTGGCCGTCGACGCCGAGCGGAACGCCGCGGCCCACCCCGACGCCGACGTCACCGGCGCCGGGGCGGCGGCCCGCGTGCTGGTGGTGGCCGCCCGCGAGGACCTGGAGATCGCCCGGGGCGTGCGCTCGGTCCTGGGCCCGACCCCGACGCAACCCCCCAGGTTGGAGGGGTGAGCGCTACCCGCCGCGACCGTCGTATGTGAAACTGCTCGTGTCCGCGCCGGTCACCGTCGCGGCCGACACGAGAGCACCGTCGTGAGCATCGACCATCTGCCCGATCAGGCCGGTATCACCGGCTGGCGCCTGCTTCTGGTCGAGGCCGACGACGGCGACGCCCTCGAGGTCCGGGGGATGCTGGCCGACGGGCTGCCCGGCGCGCTCGTCGGGCACGCCTTCTCGCTGGACGACGCGCTCCGCCGGGCGCCCGAGGCCGAATGCGTGCTGCTCGACATCGGCCTGCCCGACGCCCAGGGTGTGCGAGCGGTCGAGCAGCTGACCGCGGCCGCCCCGCACACCGCGGTCGTGGTGCTCACCGCGGCCGACAACGAGCGGCTGGGCGTCGCCGCGGTGATGGCCGGCGCCCAGGACTACCTGGTCAAGGGCCGGGTCGACCCCGACGTGCTGGTCCGCTCGGTGCGGTACGCCATCGAGCGCCAGCGGGCCGCCCAGCTCCGCCGCGACCTCGACGACGCCGAGCGCCGGCGGGCCGAGAACGCCCGCCTCGAACGGGCGCTCACCCCGCCGCCCGAGATCTGCTCGGCCGACGTCTCCGTCCACCTGCGGTACGCGGCCCGGCGCGAGGGGTCGGACCTGGGCGGCGACTTCTACGACGCCATCGAGCTGCCCGACCGCCACCTGCACGTGCTCATCGGCGACGTCGCCGGGCACGGCGCCGACGAGGCGGCGCTGGCCGCTCGGCTCCGCAGCGCCTGGCGGGCCCTGACGCTGGCCGGCCTCGACCAGGCGACGGTCATCCGCACGCTCGACACGTTCATCCGCACCGAGTGGCACACGGTCACGTTCGCCACCGTGTGCACGCTGGCCATCGACCCGACGCGGTCGACCGCCCACCTCGTCCTGGCCGGGCACCCGCCGCCCATCCTGGTCGGCGACACCAGCCGGCTGGTGGGCGAGGACGCCTTCGGCCCACTGCTCGGCATCCTCCCCGAGCCCACGTGGGCGCCGGCCGAGCTGCCGCTCGAGCCCGACACGACCGTGCTGCTCTACACCGACGGCCTGTTCGAGGGCCGGGCCGCGCCCCACAGCGCCCAGCGGCTCGGCATCGACGCGCTGCTGCCGATCATCGACGACTTCCACCGCATGGGCGCCACCGGCACCGACCTGCTCGACGGCCTGCTGGCCGAGGCCCGACGCCGCAACGGCGGACCGCTCACCGACGACGTGGCGCTCTGCCTGGTGCGGCTGGCCGGCTCCGGGTAGGGCGGCCGGGGCGGGGAGTCGGCAGGCGGGCGGGGCGTCAGCTCTGCCGGCGGACGATCAGTCCTGCTTGCGGGCGATGGCCTGGCCCAGCTCGGTCTTGTTCATCCGCGACCGGCCGGTGATCCCCAGGTTCTTGGCCCGCTTCAGCAGCTCGTCTCGGGAGCTGCCCTCGACGTCCACACCGCCGGCCGACTGGCCGCGGCGCCCGCGGGGCGACTTGGCCCGGGAGTCGGACGGACCCTTGCGGTCCTTGGGCTCCCAGTGGTCGCCGACCTTCTGGAAGCTGTGCTTCAGCGCGGCGTAGGCCACGCGGTGCGCCCGCTCCTCGCTGCCGTACTCCTCGTGGGCGGCGTCCAGCGCCTTGGCGTAGGTCCGCTGCGCCTTGGCCGACGAGCGCTTGATCGTGTCCGGCAGGTCTTCCTTCTTGGTCGGCATGGGCGCGAGCTACCCGCGCCCCGCCCGGGCAAACGGCCGGGGCGGCGGGGTGCGGGATGGCGGTGCGGGCCGGCGCCCGCCCCGTGCTGGTGGACAAGGACCCCGGCCTGGTCGGCGGTGCGGGTTGGCGGTGCGGTTGGAGGTGCCGCCGGGCGGGCGTGGCGGGCTCGGCGCCATGATGCGCGCGACGCCCCGACGACCGGTAGCGGCCCGGCGTGCGCCGACATCGCCGCCGTCGAGCGCCGGTCCCCGGACTGAGCCCGGGGCCGGGTCCGCCGGCCGCCCGCCCGACCAGCCGACCTCCGGCCCCGACCGTCCGGTCGACCGGCGCCGCGACCCGGATGGCGTGACGTGACCCCAGGTGGGCGGGGTCGTTACGATCCGTGTCACCGTCCCGCTCGGGCCGGGAGTCGCCTGGGGATACGAAGGCCGTCACCCCACAAGGGGGATTCATGCTGGACGCCCGCCCTCTGGCCGTCCGTCGCTCGTTCGTCGTCACCGCCGCCGCTCTCCTGCTCTCGGTGCCCACCGGGTCCGGCGTCGCGGCCACGCCGGCGGGCCCGGCACAAGAGGAACCCTCCGAGGGCGGCCGCGAGTCGGCCGACCGGGCGCTCGTCGACGTCGAGACCTCGTCCGCCGGCCCCGGCGAGCTCGCCGGGACGCTCGACAACCTCCAGGCCAACGTGACCGCCCAGCTCGAGCGGCTCGAGCTGGCCCAAGCGGCGGTGAGCCAGGCGCACGACCGGCTGGCCGACATCGAGTCCCAGCTCCAGAACACCGAGCTGCGCATCGAGGAGCTGGTCGTCCAGAGCGACGCCATCGTCGTCGAGGCGTTCATCAACCCGCCGGTCCAGGACGGCGTCGAGGTGTTCGCCTCCGACAGCATCGAGGAGGCCACGGTCAAGCAGGCGATCCTCGACCTCCACGCCGCCGACGCCGCTGCGGCGCTGACCGAGCTCGACGAGCAGGAAGAGGTCCTCGAGCGCCAGCAGGAGGAGCAGGAGGAGGCGCGGGCCGCGGCCGACGAGGCCCGGGCCGACGCCGAGCAGGCGCTGGCCGACCTCGAGGCGGCGGTGAGCGCCCAGACCCGGTTCGTGCTCGACGTCCGCCGTCGGCTCGCGTCCGGCGAGCTGGAGGCCACCGACGACCCGCTGGTCCTCCAGCGGCAGGCCGAGCTGCAGCAAGCCATCGAGGAGGCCGAGGAGGCCGCCCAGTTCGCCGAGGCCATGCGCCGGCTGGCCGAGGAGCAGCGGCGCTGCGAGCTGGCCGGCATCTGGGAGTGCCCGGTGCAGGGCGGCGGCCTCAACTTCATCGACTCGTGGGGTGCCGCCCGCTCGGGCGGGCGCAGCCACCAGGGCACCGACATGATGGCCGACTACGGCACGCCCACCGTGGCCCCGGTGAGCGGCGAGGTCGAGCACCGGTCGACCTCGCTGGGCGGCCTGAGCTGGTACGTGTACGGCGACGACGGCAACACGTACTACGGCACCCACCTGCAGGGCTACGAGAACGTGGGGGCCGGCCACGTCGAGCGGGGCACGGTCATCGGCTACGTCGGGGCGAGCGGCAACGCCCCGGACAACGCCCCCCACCTCCACTTCGAGTTCCATCCGGGCGGCGGATCGGCCGTCAACGCCTACCCGCGGCTGGTGGAGGCGTGCCCCGGGGCGGCGCGCTGAGCGCCCGCCGGGCGTCGACGTCCGTCGGGCGGTCCGGGTCGCGCCCGGGCGGGCGGCGGTTGGCCCGATCGGGCGCCCGGTGCCCGGCCCGGGCATGATCGGGGGATGGCTCGGGGGACGATCGAGGCGGTCCTGTTCGACTTCTCGGGGGTGCTGACCACCTCGCCGTGGCCGGCGATCGCGGCGACGGCCGACGGAGACCTGGCGCTGATGACCGGCCCCTACCACGAAGACACCGACCACCCCTGGCACCGGTTGGAGCGGGGCGAGATCACGCTGACCGAGTGGAAGGTGGCGGTCGAAGACCTCGCCGCCGAGGCGGGCGTCACGCTCGACTTCACACCGCTGAATGCGCTGCTCGACACGCTGGTCGTGCACGAGGTCGTGGTCGAGCGCGTCCGGTCGCTGAAGGCCGACGGCTACCGGACCGCGCTCGTGACCAACAACATCCGGGAGGGCTCGGCGCGGTGGCGGGCCCTGCTCCCGGTCGACGAGCTGTTCGACGTCGTCGTCGACAGCTCAGCCGTGGGGATGCGCAAGCCCAACCCGGCCATCTACCGGCACACGCTGGAGCTGCTGGGCGGGGTGCCGCCCGAACGGGCCGTGTTCCTCGACGACGTCGAGGGCAACGTCGTCGGCGCCCAGCGGGCCGGGCTCCACGCCATCCTCGTCCCCGACCCCCCGGACCCCGCTCTCACCGCCCTCGACGCCCTCCTCGCCTCCGCCTGAGCACCCCGGTTGGGCGCCCTGGGCCCTCGACGCCCGCGGTGTCGGCCGCCATCCGTATATTTTCTACATGTCCACGGCACAGGATCCGTCCAACGTCCCCGCCATCGACGACTGGAACCGCCTGCTCGACGGCCGGGTGGCCGTGGTGACCGGCGGCGGCGACGGCATCGGCGGGGCCATCTCCCGGCTGTTCGCCCGCCACGGGGCGCTCGTCGAGATCGCGGAGATCGACCCGGAGCGGGCGCAGCAGGCGGTGGCCGACATCGAGGCGACGGGCGGCACGGCCCGGGCCCACGTGGTCGACGTCACGACCGAGGACGGCGTCGCGGCGCTGGCCGAGGCGGTCCTCGGCGCCCAGAGCCGGGTCGACGTGCTGGTGAACAACGTGGGCGACTTCCGCCCGCTCGTCCGGTTCCGCGACTCGTCCCCGGCGTCGTGGAAGGCGATGTACGACGTCAACCTGTTCCACGTCTTCGCCGTGACCCGGGCGTTCATCGACTCGATGATCGAGGGCGGCGGCGGCTCGATCGTCAACCTCCACTCGGTCGAGGGCATGCGGGGCTACCCGGGCGAGCCGGTGTACGGGGCGATGAAGGCGGCGGTCGCCCACTTCACGGTGTGCCTGGCGGCGCAGATGGGGCGGCACGGCATCCGGGTGAACGGCATCGGCCCCGACCTCACGCAGACGCCGCAGGTCGACTACCTCACCGGGTGGGAGGACGCCCAGCACCTGTGGCCGTCGTGGGCGCCCGTCGGGCGCCTCGGCTGGCCCGAGGACCAGGCGCGGGTGGCGCTGTTCCTGGCCTCCGACCTGTCCAGCTTCGTGACCGGCCACAACATCCCCGTGGACGGCGGGACGAAGGCGGGCGGCGGCTGGTTCTACTCGCCGACCGAGCGCAGGTTCGTCAACCGGCCGAGGACGCTGTAGCGGTGCCGTGCCGGTCGGCGACGCCCGCCGGCCCGGCGCCGATCCGGCTCCCGATTTGCGTCGATTCGTGAATGCTCACTTAGTCTCGTCGTCGATGCGCACGCTTGTCGTCGGGGGCACGGGGCCGACGGGCCCCCACATCGTGCGGGGCCTGCTGGAGCGGGGTCACGACGTGACCGTGTTCCACCGGGGCGTGCACGAGTCGCCGGACCTCGACGACGTCGAGCACGTCCACGGCGACCCCCACTTCCGGGAGTCGATCGACGCCGCGCTCGGCGACCGCACGTTCGACGTGGTCCTGGCCATGTACGGGCGGGTCAAGCACCTCGCCCCGGCGCTGGCCGGGCGGTGCGGGCAGTTCGTGAGCATCGGCGGTGTGCCGGTCTACCGGGGCTACTTCCCCCGGCCGGGCGTCGCGCCCCTGCCGGTCCCGGTGACCGAGGACCACCCGGTCGTGCGCGACGCCGACGGCGACCCGGCGCTCCGGTTCTCGAGCCGCCTGGCCGAGGCCGAGGACGCCGTGTTCGCCGCCCATCCCCAGGGCACCGTGTTCCGTTTCCCGATGATCTACGGGCCGAACAACGCCCGGCCCCACGAGTGGTCGGTCGTGCGCCGCGTGCGCGACGGCCGGCCGCACATGATCCTCCCCGACGGCGGGCTCCAGGTGATCAGCCGGTGCGCCGCCCGCAACGCCGCCGCCTGCGTGCTCGCCGCCGTCGACCGGCCCGACGCCGCCGCCGGCCAGATCTACAACTGCGGCGACCCGACCCAGTGGTCGCTGCGGGACTGGGCGGCGGCGATCGTGGCCCTCCTCGGCGCCGAGATGGAGCTGGTCGCCATCCCCGGCGACATCGCCGTCGAGGCCGCGTCCACGCTGCTGCCGCTGGCCAACACGACCGCCCCGCACTGCATCGTCAGCACCGAGAAGGCCGAGCGCGAGCTGGGCTACCGGCCGGTGGTGGAGCCGATGGCGGCGCTGGAGGAGGTCGTCCGCTGGTACGACACCCTGGGGCCCGACGCCGACCCCGGGGCCAGCCCGTCGCTCACCGACCGGTTCGACTACGCCGCCGAGGACGCCCTCATCGCCGAGTACCGCACGGCCGCCCGCCGCCTCGCCTACGCGGTCGAGCAGCACCCCGCCCCGCCGGTCCACTCCATGCCCCATCCCAGGACCCCCGGCGCCGCCACCGACCACCGGGGGCGCTGACCCCTCTCCCGACCGCCGCCCCGCGGACGCCCCCGCCCGTGCGGGGCGGACACGGGCAGGGGGCGGTCACTCTCTCCCCGGCCGGGCGACGGGCCTCGTCCCGACCCGAGCCGCCCGCCAGACGCCGTCGAGCACCCAGACGGCGACCGCGCCGGCGGTGGCCCGGCCGGGCGCGCCGAGCACGGCGGCGAGCCCGGCGAGGTTGGCGGCGGCGAGCCCAAGCCACGACCTCGTGGCGGCGAAGCCCTCGCCGAGGCGCTCGTGGCCGCCGCCGCGCAGCATCGGCAGGAGGTAGGCGAGGGAGCCCCACAGGATCTGGGCGTAGCCGGCGACCACGAGCACGACCAGCCATCTGTCGGCGAAGACGGCCCGGCCCGCGGCCGCGTCGGCTGCCGCGGCGGCGACGGCGACCGCCCACCAGATGCCACCCGCCCACAGGCCGAGCAGGCGGGGTCCGGCCCAGCGGAGCTGCCGCCGGGTGAGGCTCGGCAGGGTCGTCAGCGTGGCGCAGATCCCGCCCGCGTAGCCGGCGAGCCCGAGCGCCGCCAGGTCCGGGACCTCGGCGGCCAGCCCCGCCACGGCGGCCCCGAGCGCGGCCACCTGCCAGCCGAGCGTCAACGCCAGGCGCCGCCGCGTGGCCCGCGGCGACATGCGGGCGCGGCCGACGGTGGCGGCGAAGAAGGGCAGGGTGCCGCCCACCACGAGGCCGACGAGGCCGAGGAGGTTGACGGTGAGGTGGGCGGCGCGCGCCGCCGCGGGGGGCGCGCCGACGACGAGGGCGATGCCGAGCCCCACGCCGGCGGCCCCGGCGGCGAGGGCCGCGAAGTAGGCGGCGACGGCCACGTCGAAGCGCCGCTCGACCCCGCGCCGGACCGTCACCACGAGCAGAACGGCCAGGAGCACGAGCCCGGCGAGGTACAGGCCGCCCGCGGCGGCGGCACCGTGCGGGACGCCGGCCTCCCGGCCCAAGACGACGCCCGCCGCCCCAACCGCGACGCCGGCGCGCTGCACGGCGACCCAGCCGGCGGGCGGCGCAGGCGCGGCCGACCAGGTGACGGTGAGCATCAGGGACACGCCGCTGATGGCGAGCACGACCCCGCCCGCCAGGAAGAGGTGGAGGGGAAGCCAGCGCGGGCTCCCGCCGGCGGCCGCCAGCGCCGCGGCCAGGACGAAGCCGAGCGCCAGCCGCAGCGTGGGACGGGTCTGGGCGTGGGAGAGCCGCACGCGGTCGGCGGCGCCCCGGCGAGCGACCCGGGCGTCGGCACGGTGGCGGCGCGACGGACCTCCACCCGTCCCGGCTCCGGTGGCCTGCACCCGCGCCGCGGCTGGCGGCCGGGTCATCGCCGCAGCGCCTCGTCGAACACCTGGGCGAGCTCGGCGAGCGTGGCGGGTCGATCGGCGTCCAGGTCGCGCTGGAGGTCGTCGGGATCGACGTCGCCGACCGTCCTCTCGGCGAACTCCTCGACCGCCATGTCCCACAGGCGGAGGATCGACAGGTCGTCGTCGAGCCCGATGTCGGCGAGCCGCACCTCGTCCGCCTCGGCGGGGTCGACCTCGACGACGGTGGCGAGGAAGTCGAGCACCGCTCCGGCGTCGGTGTGCTCGCGATGCTGATGGGTCTCGGCGGGCATCGCTCAACCTCCTCGGGGCATCTGCCAAGGGATCTGCCTGGCGCGCTCCCGCTGTCGACGCGCCGACGGCGGAGGCATAATTCTTCTAGCCAACACTAGAAGAATTATGGGAGAGGTCCAGTGGCGGCACCGACCCACGCAGCCCCGAGCACACCGGCCGCAGCTGGTCCGTCCGCCCCCGGTGACTCCGCCCCCGCTGACGGCGCCGCCGTTCCCCCGGCGTCGGTGCCGCTCGGGTTCCTCGCCGCCGCCGGGGTCGGCCTGGCGGCGTTCGGGCTCGCGGTCTGGCTGGCGGCCGACCGGCTCGTCGACACCCCGACGCATCCGGGCGCGGTGGCGACCGTGCACGTGGGGATGCTGGCGTTCCTCACGACCGCGGTCCTCGGCGCCCTCCACCAGTTCGCGCCGGTCGTCGGGCGCCGGCCGCTGCGGTCGGTGGCGGCCGCCCGGGTGACCCTCGCCGGCATGGTCGCCACGGCATGGCTGCTGCCCTCGGGGTTCGCCCACGGCCCCGAGTCCCTCGTGGCGGCCGGCGGGGCGGTCGGCGCGCTGACGGTGGCGCTCGCCGCCTGGAACCTGTCCCGTCCGCTCGCGTCTCCCGACGGCGGACTGCCCGTCGCCGGCCTGCGCCTGTCGGTCGGGTTCCTGGTGGCGACCGTCGCCTTCGGGGTCGTCTACGCCTTCGATCGCCAAACCGGTTGGTTCCCGCTGCTGCCCCACCGGGTGCTCACCCACGCCCACCTGGGCCTCCTCGGATGGCTCGGCCTCACCTACGTCGCGGTCGCCGAGAAGCTGTGGCCGATGTTCCTGCTCGCCCATCGGCCCCGAGCGCGGGCCGGTGCGTGGGCGGTCGGGCTCGTCGCCGCCGGCACCGCCGTCCTCGCCGCCGGGCTGCTCGTCGCCGCCCCGCCGGTGGCGTGGCCCGGGGGCGTGGCCGTCGCGGCCGGGCTCGGCTGCCACGTCGCCTCGCTGGTCGGCGCCGTGCGGCACCGGCGCCGCCGGCTCGAGCTGCTCCACGGCTTCCTGTTCGCGTCGACGGCGTTCCTCGCCGGCGCCATGGTCCTCGCCGCGGTCGCCGGGCTGGCCGACGTCGGCTTCGCCGTCCGGTCCCGCCTGGTGGCAGCCGAGATCGCCGCGCTCGTGGCCTGGCTCGGCCTGGCCGTAATCGGCCACGCCCACAAGATCGTCCCCTTCATCGCCTACACCGCGCTGCTCGCCCGCGGCGCCACCACCGGGCCGTACGGCCAGCCCCTGCTGTTCGCCGACCTGTTCGACCACCGGATCGCCCGCCTCACGCTCGTCGCCGCCGCCGGCGGCTTCGCCGCCACGACCGGGGGCCTGCTCGCGACCTCCGCCGAGGTGGTGGCCGTCGGGGGCGTCCTGGTGGCGGTCGCCGGCGCGCTCGTGACCGCCAACCTCGGCACCGGTCCCCGCCGGGCGGCGCGCCGCTCACGGCGCCCGCGGGCCGGCGGCGCGGTCGGCGCGGCGCGGTCGGCACCCTCGCACTCGACACCTCCGCGCTCGACACCTCCGGGAGGACGTCATGACCCGCGATCGACGTGATCGACGACCCACCGACCCGGGGCTCGCCGACCAGGTCCTCGCCGCCCTCCGCACCGTGTGGGACCCCGAGCTCGGCCTCGACATCGTGTCGCTCGGCCTGGTCTACGACGTGCGAGCCGACGGCGCCGCCGTCGAGGTCGACATGACGCTCACCACCCCGGGCTGCCCCATCTCCGAGCAGCTCCCCGCCCAGGCCGACGCCGCGGTGCGCGCCGCCGTCCCGGGTGCGGACGTGCGCGTGCGGGTCGTCTGGGATCCGCCGTGGACGCCCGAGCGGCTGTCGCCGGAGGCGCTCGAACGGCTCGGCGTCGCCCCCCGCCCATGAGCGTCGCCGCCCCCGACGTCGACCTGCGGGCGGCCGCTCGGCGCCTGCGCGCCGCCGTCGACCGGGACGACGTCGACGGCCTCCACGCCGAGCTCACCCGGCTCCGGACAGCGGTGATGGAGCAGGTCCACGCGGCGCGCCCCTCGGCCGACCCGCCTCCGGCCGACCCGCCTCCGGCCGACCCGCCTCCGGCCGACCCGCCTCCGGCCGACCCGCCTCCGGCCGACCCGCCTCCGGCCGACCCGCCTCCGGCCGACCCGCCTCCGGCCG
>DATCLS010000010.1:0-83053 GCA_036563805.1 Acidimicrobiales bacterium
GTCTCCGACGACGGGCGGCCCCACGTCGTGGCCGTCACCGCCCGGTGGGAGGGCGACGCCCTGGTCATGGGCGCCGGCCGCAGCAGCTCCCGCAACGCCGGGGCCCGGCCCCACGTGTCGGTGCTCTGGCCCCCGGCCGAGCCGGGCGGCTACAGCCTGATCGTCGACGGCGAGGCCGCGGTCGCGCCCCGCCCCGACGGCGGCGAGGTGACCCTGCGGCCGACCCGGGCCGTCCTCCACCGGCCGGGCCCGCCGGCCGACGACGGCTCGTCCTGCGGCTCCGACTGCGTCCCGCTCCTCCGCTCCTGACCGGCCAGCCGGAACCGGCCGTCCGAGCGGTCGCCCCGCCCGATCAGCGCGGGTCGAGCGCGGCGCCCAGCTCGGTGCGCCGGTCGATGCCCAGCTTGGCGTAGGCCCGCTGGAGGCGGTTCTCCACCGTCCGGGTCGACACGTTGAGCTCCTCGGCGATCTGGCGGTTGGTGCGCCCGGCCGCAGCCAGCTCGGCGGTGGCGCGCTCGGCGGGGGTGAGCCGGGGCCGGTCGACCACGGGGGCCAGCGCCGGCGTCCGGGCGCCCTCGCACCGTCCCGCCAGCGCGGCGGCCCGCCGACCCAGGGCGGCGGCCTGGCCGGGGTCGCCCGCCTGCCGGTGGGCGGCGGCCGCCTGGGCGGCGGCCTCGGCGGCCAGCAGGTCGGCCCCCATCGCCTCGAACCGGCCGGCGACCGCGGCGAGGGCCTCGGCGTCGCCGGCGGCGAGCGCGGCGACGTGGGCCGACCGGGCGGGGGCGAGGTCGCCGTCGATGCGGCGGGCGACGGCCTCCAGCTCGTCCACGACGGCGGCCGCGTCGCCGGCGTCACCGAGGCGGGCCACGCCGTGGAGCTCGCTCGCCTGGGCCACGAGGTCGCCGTGCTCCCCGCTGGCGCGGGCTGCGGCCCGGAGGACGGCCCGGGCGGCGGCGAGGTCACCCCGGGCGGCCGCGGTCCAGGCGCGGGCCTGGGCCAGCTGCGCCTCGGTCACGGCCAGCGGGGCCAGGCCCAGGGCGTCGAAGGCGACGAGGGCCTCGGCCGCCTCGTCCGCCCGGCCGGCGAGGGCCTGCGTGGTCGCCTGGTAGGCGAGCCCGACGCCGGCGAGCAGGGGCCGGCCCAGGCTGCGGGCAGCGTCCACGGCCTCGCGGATGTGCCCGCCCAGGGTCTCGACGTGGCCGCGGTCGGTGAGCGTCCACCCCAGGGCCATCCCGAACATCGTCTGCGCCTCGGCGGACCGCTCGGCCCGGGCCCGGCGCAGCATCGCCGCCGCCAGGTCCTCGGCCTCGACGAGGCGGCCGGCGAAGATCAGCGCGAGGCACCGCGTGTAGTCGTGCCACCACGGGTACCAGCGGGAGGGCCGGGTGAGCGCGGCGTGGGCGGCCCGCCCCCGGTCGCCGGTGGCGATCGCCTCGTCGAGGTGCCCGGCCCGGGCCAGGGCGAAGCCGCCGACCACGCACGTGGTGATGAGCGCAACGCCGCGGGCCCGCTCGAGCAGGGGACGGGCGGCCTCCACGGTCGTCCCGGGGCCGCTCAGGCCCGCCACCTGGACCAGGCGCTCGGCCGCGATCTGGTCGCGCCAGCCGGGGTCCGAGATCGTCCGCTCGGCCTCGTCGAGGAGGCGCTCGTCGTCGACGCCGGCGAACGTCACCGAGTTCTGGATGCGGGCGACGGCGACCGCGCCGCGCTCGTCGTCGTTGACGGCCGTGGGGGCGAGGGCGGCCAGCTCGCGTTCGGCCTGCTCGTTGCGGCCCCGCAGCCCCGCCAGCTGGGCGGCGAGCAGCGCCGCCTGGAAGCGGATGGTCCGGTCCGCCGGCTGGGCGTCGAGCGCGGCTCGGGCCAGGCGCTCGGCCAGCGGGAAGTCGTAGCGCCACCGGGCGGCGGTGGCGCCGTCGAGCAGGACCCGGGGCTGGGCGCCGCCGCCGGTGAGCCGCCAGGCCGCCACCCGCAGCACGTCGTCGGCGTCGAGGCGGCCCTTGGCCTCGACCGCCTCGGCCAGGGCCCGGGCGATGATGCGTTCGCGCGCCGGGGGCGTGGCGGCTCGGAGCACCTCGCCGTAGATCGGGTGGGCCAGGCGCACCTCGAGCTGGCGGCCATCGAGGCGGCTGGCCAGCAGCCCCTGCCGCTCCAGGCCGGCGATCCGGTCGGCGTCGGCGATGAGGTCCAGCTCGGCGTCGTGGAGCGGCTCGCCGTAGGCCACCAGCTCGAGCAGCGAGCGCTCGGCGGGGTCGAGGCCGGCGAGCCGGGACTCGACGTGCTCGACCAGGCGCCCGGGGGTGGCCAGCGGCCCACGCAGGACCCACTCCCGGCCGTCCCGGCGCAGCGTCCGGTCGGTGAGCGCCCCCGCCACCAGCTCGCGCAGGAACAGCATGTTGCCCTGCGAGCGGGCGTACAGCTGGGCGACCGCCCCCGGCGCCACCGGCCCGCCGAGGACGGCTCGGAGCAGTGCGTCCACCCCCTCCTCGCCCAGCGGCGTCAGCTCGAGCCGCTCGGCCAGGCCGTCCTTCCACAGGGCGATGACGGCGTCAGGTGCCGGCTCGCGCGAGCGCACCGTGGCCAGCACGAACGCCGCCCCGGTGGCGGCGAGCTGGTGGACGAGCGTGGCCGACGTGTCGTCCAGGTGGTGGGCGTCGTCGACGGACACGACCAACCGCCGGTCGCCCGCCCCCGCCACCAGCGTGGCGGCCGCGGCCCGCAGCATGTCGGCCCGGTCGTCCACGACGCCGGGCCGGTCATGGTCGGGCAGCAGCGCCCGGAACGCGCCCAGCGGCAGGTCCCGGGCCGCGAGCGTGCCGGTCGCCCGGACCACGGCGCAGCCGGCCTCCTCGGCCTGCCGCAGAGCCTCGGCGACGAGCCGGGTCTTGCCCACGCCGGCGGCGCCGGCCACGACCACTCCCCGCGCGCCGCCGAGGAGCGCCGCGCGCACCCCGCCCAACTCGCGGGCGCGACCCACGAAGGGCCACCGCACTACCGCCATCGTCACACCTTCCCGCGGCCGGAGCGTAGCCCCTCCCCGGCGGCCGCGGCCCGCGGGCCCGCACGATCCGTAGCGATCACGCTCGCCGGCGTGTCAGGAACGCCAGGCGCGCAGCACGTCGCCGAGCGGCGTCGGCTCGACGGGGGCGGGCCGGGGCGCAGCCGGGGTGGCGTGGAGGCGGGCGACCGGGCCGGGCAGCACGACCGGGCCGGCCACCGGGTCGTCGACGGTGGCGAGCGCGCCCCGGGCCACCGCCTGGGGGTGGGAGGCCAGCCCGGCCAGGTCGTGGACAGGGGCGACGGGGACGCGGGCCGCCTCGAAGGCGGCGACCGCCTCGTCCCGCGGCCGACCGGCGATCCAGTCGGCCACCAGCCCGTCGAGCTCGTCGGCTCGGGCCAGGCGCTCGGCCGAGGTCCCGTAGCGGCGGTGGTCGTCGGGCGTGTCCCGGCCGATGGTGGCCAGGACCCGGGCCACCTGGGCGTCCGTGGTGCCGGACAGCACGAGGAACCGGCCGTCGGCCGCCCGGTAGACGTTGCGGGGCACGCCGCCCGGGACCCGGCTGCCCGTGCGCGTGGGCGGCGGGTCCTCCGGGCGCCAAGCGGCCACGGCCGGGCCGAGCAGGGCCACGATCGGCTCGTACATGGCCACGTCGACGTGCTGGCCCCGACCCGGCGCCGGTCCCGCGGCCGGGTCCGATGCCGGGCCCGCCGCTCGGCCCCGTCCGGCGTCCCGGTGCCAGCAGGCGGCAAGGGCGCCCAGCGCGCCCGCCAGGGCGACCAGCGAGTCGCCGAGCGCCACCGAGGGCAGCATCGGCGGGCCGTCGGGCTCGCCGGTCAGGAACGTGAGGCCGGCGAACGCCTCGGCCAGCGAGCCGTTGCCGGGACGGTCGGCCCACGGCCCGTCGGTCCCGAAGCACGACACGGTCACCACCACCGCCCGGGGGTTGCGGGCGGCGATGGCCTCGGGCGTGCAATCCCAGCGTGCCAGGAGCTTCCGGGGCTGGTTGGTGACGACCACGTCGGCGGCCGTGGTGAGGCGGGCCAGGTCGGCGCGGCCCTCGTCGGTGGCCGGGTCGACGACCACCCGGCGCTTCCCCCGGTTGGCCAGCACGTAGGGGAGCGACCGGCCGGACCGCTGGGCACCCAGCCGGACCAGCGGGTCGCCGTCGGGAGGTTCGACCTTCACGACGTCGGCGCCCAGGTCGGCCAGCAGCGCCGCCACCTGGGGCCCGGCCAGCAGCGTGGACAGGTCGGCGACCCGCAACCCGGCCAGAGCCCCGGCGACCCCCGCCGCCCCGGGCGGGGCCGTCGGCGCCGCGGCGCCCGGCCCGGACGGCGCGTCCGCCCCTGCGTCCGTCCCCGCCCCCGTTCCGGCGGTCACGGGCGCTCCTGCCGCCAGCCGGCGCCCACCGCGTCCTGCTGGTCGGGCGCGACCTCGTGGACGAGCGGTTCGCCGGCCAGGTACCGGCCCAGGTTGTCGGTGAACACGTCGGCGGCCCGGCCGTCGCGGCCCAGGCCCCCGCCCGCCGAGTGGGCGGTCAGCGTCACCGCCGGGTGGTCCCACAGCGGGCTGTCCGCCGGCAGCGGCTCGGTGGCGACGACGTCGAGCACGGCGTGGGCCGGCCGGCCCCGGTCCAGCGCGGCCAGCAGGGCGTCCTCGTCGACCAGCGAGCCCCGGGCCACGTTGACGAGCACGGAGCCGGCCCGCATGGCGGCCAGGGCCGTCCGGTCGATCAGGTGGTGGGTCTCGGAGGTGGCGGGGGCGGCCAGGACGACGACGTCGGCCGCGGGCAGGGCCTCCCGCCACCGGTCGGGCGTGTAGACGGCGTCGACCGGCTCGTCGCCGGTGGGCGTGCGCCGCACGCCCAGCACGCGGGCGCCGAACGCCCGGGCCCGGGTCGCCACCTCGGTGCCGATGGCCCCGAGGCCGACCACGAGCCACGTGGTGCCGTGGACCTCGCGGAAGTCGTGGTGCCGCCACTCGTGGGCGCGGGCGGCCTCCTCCCAGGCCTCGGGCCGCTGGTAGTGGCGGAGCACGGCGCCCAGCACGTACTCGGCGATGGGGATGGCGGTGACGTGGGCGGTGGTGATCCGCACCCCGCGGGCCAGCAGGTCGCGGAACACGCCGGCGTCGGTGCCGGCTGCCGCCGACTGGACCCAGGCGAGCCGCTCGCTCGACCGCAGCGTCCGGGCCATGGGGCGGAACACGCCCGAGTAGAAGCTGTCCGTCGACAGCCAGGCGATCTCGGGTCCGCCGAGCGCCACCAGGGCATCGGTGGCGGCGCCGTTGCCCACCGCGACCCCGGGCGGCGGCGGCCCGGCCGCCAGGCGGATCGTCCCGTCCGTCTCGATCGTCCACCACCGCCCGGGGGCCACGCTCGTGAGGCGGCCGGTGAACCGCTCCCAGGCGATGGTGGTCACGAGGATGTCCCGCAAGGCCCCGTCCATACACCTACGTAGGTAGCACACTCCTAGCAGGCGCTATGGGAGTGCCCAGCTCGTCGGCCTACGTCACACCCCCTCGGTACAGTCCGGGACCATGGCCGACCGCGAGATCGAGCAGCGGGTCGCCGCCCTGCGGGCGGAGATCGCCGAGCACAACCGCCGCTACTACGAGCTCGACGATCCCATCATCAGCGATTACGAGTACGACCAGCTGGTCCGCGAGCTGCGCAGCCTCGAGGAGCAGTACCCCGAGCTGCTGACGCCCGACTCGCCGACGCAGACGGTGGGCGGCGCCCCGGCGGTGACGCTGTTCGCCCCGGTCGAGCACACGGTGCCGATGACCAGCCTCGACAACGCGTTCGACGAGGACGAGCTGCGGGCCTGGGTCGAGCGCATCCACCGCCGCCTGGCCGGCCGCGAGGCCGCGGCCGAGGCCCGCGAGCTGGTCGAGAAGGCGGGCGATGGGGCCGAGGCGCCGGCGACCGCGGCGGCCGGCGAGGCGGTCGACGTGGCCCCGCCCGAGCGCGACGAGGCCGAGGTCGGCTACGTGTGCGAGCTGAAGATCGACGGGCTGGCCGTCTCGATCCGCTACGAGAACGGCCGCTACGTCCGGGCCGCCACCCGGGGCGACGGTCGCACGGGCGAGGACGTCACCGAGAACGTCCGCACGATCGACGTCCTGCCCCGCCAGCTGGGGGCCGACGCCCCGGCGGTGCTCGAGGTGCGGGGCGAGGTCTACATGGCGCTGTCCGCCTTCGCCGCGCTCAACGAGCGCCAGCTCGAGGCCGGCGAGCGGCCGTTCGTCAACCCCCGCAACGCCGCGGCCGGCGCCCTCCGCCAGAAGGACCCGCGCATCACGGCCAGCCGCCCGCTCTCGCTGTGGACGTACCAGCTCGGCCAGATCGAGGGCGGCCCCGCCTTCACCACCCACCACGAGACGCTCGAGTACCTGGCCGGCCTGGGCTTCCCGGTCAACCCCGAGATCAAGACCGTGTCCGGGCCCGACGAGGTGCTCGCCTACTGCCTCCACTGGCAGGAGCACCGCCACGACCTCGACTACGAGATCGACGGCGTGGTCGTGAAGGTCGACGACCTGGCCCGGCGCGAGCTGCTGGGCTTCACGTCCAAGGCGCCCCGCTGGGCAATCGCCTACAAGTTTCCGCCCGAGGAGCGCACCACCCTGCTGAAGGACATCATGGTCTCGATCGGGCGCACCGGGCGGGCCACCCCGTACGCCGTCCTCGAGCCCGTGTTCGTCGGCGGGGTGACGGTCAGCCAGGCCACCCTCCACAACGAGGACCAGGTGGCGGCCAAGGACGTCCGGCCCGGCGACCGGGTGGTGGTGCGCCGCGCCGGCGACGTCATCCCCGAGGTCCTCGCCCCGGTGCTGGCCGACCGACCCAAGGACTCGAAGCCGTGGCAGTTCCCGACCACGTGTCCGTGCCCCATCCGCTCGACGCTGGTGCGGCCCGAAGGCGAGGCCGAGCACCGCTGCATCCACCCCGAGTGCCCGATCCAGCGCCACCACGCCATCGAGCACTTCGCCAGCCGCAGCGCCATGGACATCGACGCCTTGGGCGAGAAGCGCATCAGCCAGCTCATCGCCGAGGACATGGTCCACAGCGTCGCCGACCTGTACTCGCTCGACTGGGACCGGGTGCAGAAGCTCGAGCGGTTCGGCGAGCAGTCGGCCGCCAACCTGCGGGCGTCGATCGAGCAGTCCAAGTCGCGCCCGCTCGACCGGCTGCTGGTGGGGCTCAACATCCGCCACCTCGGCCCGGCCGGGGCCGAGGCGCTGGCACGGGCCTTCGGCCACCTCGACCGCATCATGGAGGCCTCGACCGAGGCGCTGGCTGCGGTCGACGGCGTCGGCCACGTGATCGCCGAGTCGGTGTCGACCTGGCTGTCCGACCCCGCCAACCGCGAGCTGATCGAGCGGCTGCGGGCCGCCGGGCTCAACTTCGAGGGGCCGTCGGGCGGCGAGTCGGCCACCACGCTCGCCGGCATGAGCATCGTGGTCACCGGCACGCTCGAGAACTACAGCCGCGAGGAGGCCGAGGCGGCCATCAAGGCCCGGGGCGGCAAGTCGCCCGGCAGCGTGTCGAAGAAGACGACGGCCGTGGTGGTCGGCGAGAGCCCCGGCGCCTCCAAGCTCACCAAGGCCGAGGAGCTGGGCGTGCCGATCCTCGACGAGGCCGGCTTCGAGCACCTGCTCGAGACCGGCGAGCTGCCCAACAGCAGCTGACCGGCCGGCCTGCGGGCGGGCGGCCCAGCGGCCGAGGCGCCCGGCACCGACACGACGTCACGACCTCTACACGACCTCGAAGCACCACTGGATGGTGCGGGAGCCGTTGGTGCGCCCCTCCGACAGCGGCCACACGATGGCCGTGACGCAGTTCCGGCCGGCACGCAGCTCCTCGACCGTGCCGCCCTCCTGGGGCGTGAACTGGATCAGGCCCAGCTCCCGGGTGATGTCGAGCTCGTCCTCGGGGATCTCTGTGCCGTTCACCACCAGCACGCCGCTCCACCCGGTGGCCAGGTCGATGCCGATCGGCGCCTGGGCGAGGACCTGGTCGTTGCGGCCCGGGATCAGCCGCTCGACGTATTGGTCCTGGCCCGACGAGCTGAGAACCGGGTCCTCGCCGGTCTCCGAGAACGTGAGGTAGGCGCCGACGAAGGCGGCGACGGCCACCAGCAGCAGGCCGGCGGCCAGCAGCTTGAACCGGGTGCTGTAGGTGGGGGCGTTGCTCATAGCCGGGCCCCATCCTGGCCGCCGGGGGCGCGTAGCGGCGAACCGGCGGCGACCGGTACGGTCAACGGCGTGGCCGTGTCGCGCATGACCGAGCAGGTCGGTCGCGTGCTGGGTGGGCGGTACCGGCTCCTGGCCCCGCTGGGCGCCGGTGCATCCGCCGAGGTCTACCTGGCCGACGACGTGCGGCTTCGCCGCCAGGTGGCGGTGAAGGTGCTGCACGCTGCCCTGGCGGACGACGAGGCCTTCCTGCGCCGGTTCCGGGCCGAGGCCCAGGCCGCCGCGGCCCTCAACCACCCGCACATCGTCGCGATCTACGACTGGAGCAGCGACGAGGGCACGCCCTACATCGTCACCGAGTACCTGGGCGGCGGCAGCCTGCGCTCGCTGCTCGACGCCGGCCACCTGCTCAGCCGGTCGCAGGCGCTGGTGGTGGGCCTCGAGGCCGCCCGGGCGCTCGACCACGCCCACCGCCGGGGCTTCGTCCACCGCGACATCAAGCCGGCCAACCTGCTGTTCGGCGAGGACGGCCGGCTCCGGGTGGCCGACTTCGGCCTGGCCCGGGCCATCGCCGAGGCGGCGTGGACCGAGCCCCAGGGGGCGGTGCTGGGCACGGCGCGCTACGCCTCGCCCGAGCAGGCCCGAGGCGAGCCCGTCGACGGGCGCAGCGACGTGTACTCGCTGGCCCTCGTGCTGGTCGAGGCCGTCACCGGCAGCGTGCCGTTCACCGCCGACACGACCATCGGCACGCTGATGGCCCGCATCGACCGCTCGCTCGAGGTGCCGGAGGAGCTGGGGCCCCTCCGCCCGGTGCTCGAGGCGGCCGGCCGGCTCGACCACGACGCCCGGCTCGACGCGGCCGGCCTGGGCCGGGCCCTGGTGGCCGCCGCCGAGCAGCTTCCCCGGCCCGCACCGCTGCCCCTGGCCGCCGGCGCCCCGACCGGCCGCCCGGCGGGGGCCGACGGGCGCGACGCCACGTTGCTGGGCGCCACCGCGGTGGCCGCCGGTGCCGTCGCCGGGGCTGGCGTCGGTGCCGCCGTCGCCAGGGCGCCGGCGCCGAACGGCGGGACAGCCGCCGGTGGGGTGCCCCCGGCCGACCAGACCGCGGTGCTGCCGACCCCCGTGCCCCCGCCGCCGGGCGCGCCCGGCGGGCCGGTGCCGCTGGCCGCCGGGGCCCGGCCCCGCCGCCGGTGGGTGCTGCCGCTCGTGGTGCTGGCGGCCGTGGCGCTCGGCGTGGCCGGCGCCCTGTTGTTCCAGCGCACGAGCGTCCCCAGCCACGAGGTCCCCCAGCTGGTGGGCACCCAGCAGGGCGACCTCCCGCAGCTCATCGGCGACTACAGCTGGCGCACCGAGATCGAGGAGACCCGGCAGGACGGCACCGAGCCGGGCGAGATCCTCCGCACCGACCCCGAGGCGGGCGAGAGCCTGCGCGAGGGCGGCACCCTGCACGTCGTCGTGTCGCAGGGCCCGACCCTGGTCGACGTCCCCCAGGACCTGGTCGGCCTGACCAGGGAGGAGGCCGAGGACCGCATGCGCGAGGCGGCGCCCGACCTCACGCCCGAGTTCGTCGAGGAGCCGAGCGAGGAGGTCGAGGAGGGGATCGTCATCCGCCTCGGCGACGACGTGGGCGCCCGGGCGCCCAAGGGCTCGACCATCCCCATCGTCGTATCCTCCGGCCCGCCCCGGCCCACCGTGCCCGACGTGATCGGCTGGTCCTACGACGAGGCGGCCGCCGAGCTGGAGGAGGCCGGCCTCGACGTCGAGCGGCGCGTCGACGCCGAGGCCGAGGGCGAGTGGAACGAGGTGGTCGCCACCGACCCGGAGCCGGGCGAGGAGGTCGACGACGACAACACGGTCATGGTGACCGTCGCCGGCGAGGGCGGGGCCGAGGTGCCGGACGTGACCGGCATGCGCCGCAACCAGGCCGAGGATGCGCTCGAGGACGCCAACCTGGAGGTCGGCCAGGTGCTCGGGCCCCGCCGGGGCCGGGTGTTCGCCACCTGGCCGCTGGCCGGACAGGTGGTGGCGCCCGGTACGGAGGTGCAGCTCTTCACGCGCTGAGCACGAATAACTGCCGACAGCGACGGATTGACTTGACCTGACCCCCCTCCGCGGGCGACTCTTCCCCTGTGCAGTCGAGGAGCCGGGAGGGGCAGACCCCCGTCCCGAACGGCACACCTGGCTCACCCCCCCGCTGGTCGCTCGGGTCGCTGGAGGTCGGTGCGCCAAGTTCCGGTCGCCGGAGGTTTGAGCACGGCGGACAAGGGTTAAAGCATCGTTTAGAATCTAAGCTGCAAGTGTCGGGCCCGCTGGGGCGGTACGCCGGACGCGGTGTTCCCCAGCCGCCGCGATGAGGCTGCCGCCCCAGCCGGCTCGACAGTTGTGAGAGATCGAGAGCCGTGAGAACGACGACTGGGCGCCCCGGAGGGCGCCCAGTGTGCGTTTCGGCTGGGATCCGGCCGCCGGCTGGTCGGCCGCTACTCGGTGATCTCCCGGATCTTCTCCGTGAGCGCGGGGTCGGTGGCGCCGCCGGTCTGCAGCGCCATGGCCTTGGTCATGTCGCCCTGCAGCTTGATCTTGCCGGCCATGAAGGCCTGCATCCCCGCCTGCGGGTTGTTGTCGACCATCATCGCCTTGGCCGTCTCGTAGTCGAGCGTGGCCGTGACGTCGGGCGAGTCGACGTGGCCGACGTCGAGCTGCACGGTGCCGCTCGTCGTGTCCATGTGGGCGTGAACCGTGCCGTCGCCGAAGGGCACGTCGGTGATGACGAGGTTCATCTTCACCTGGTGCGGCGTGGTGGCGGGCTCGGCGCCCTCCTCACGGAGCTTCTTGGCCGCTTCGATCCACTCGTCGGAAAGGAACTTGTACGGCACGGAGGTCCTCCCTGGTGCGCCATCGCGGAGCGGACCGCATCGTAGCGCAGTAGTTGCAGCGGCAATGCAAAGGTCCGCGGGCGCGCCCGGACCCGCTCGGGCGGTGTCAGGCGGTGGTCAGGTGGCCCTCAAGGGGCGGTGGTGGTCGAGCTCTCGCCCTGCTCGTCGCCGGTGTCGCCGGTGTCGTCCTGCTCCTCGGCCGAGCCGTCGCCCTCGGTGGTGGTCGAGCCGTCGCCCTCGCCCTCGGTGGTGGTCGACCCCTCGATGCAGGACCGGAGGATCTCGTCGACCCGCTCCTCGAGCTCGTTGGACAGGTCGGAGAGGGTCTCGGCGTCCGCGATGTCGTTCAGCTCGTCCTGGCTGAAGTCGGCGTCCTCGAAGCCCTCGACGCAGGCGTCCACCTGCTCGCGGCTCAGGCCCTCGGTGTCCTCCAGCGCCTCGCGGACGTCGTCGATGTCGGCGTCCTGGTTGGCACAGGCCGACAGCGCCAACCCGGTGACGGCGGCGAGCACGGCTATCCGTCGGCGGCGACTCATAGGCGGGACACGCTAGCGGCGCGGTTCGGGCCGGGTCACGTTGCCGCCGGCGTCGAGCGCGACGGGGACGTCGACGCCTGCCCACCGTCCGGCTTGGCGTCCGACCGCCGGCGGTGGAGGGCGGCGACCGCGGCGCGGGCCGCGTGCTCGTCGACGGCCAGCATCCGGGCCACCAGGCGGGCCACGAAGGCGGCCAGCTCATCGAGCGACAGGTCGATGCGCTTGGTCCGGTGGGAGTGGCTGAACTGGCCGACGACGCCCACGACCGCGTGCGCCAGCCGGTCGGGCGGGTCGTCGGTCGTGACCGTGCCGTCGGCCTGCCCGGCCTCGATCAGCACGATCGTGTCGTTGAGGTGCTGCTCGTAGCCCTGGCGCAGGACGTCGCTGACCGTGCGGCCCTCGCCCTCGAGCAGCGAGAAGAAGTGGGCGTGCTCGGCCATGAACTCGACGCTCGCCACCGAGCCCTGGACCAGACGGTCGAGGGCGGGCGCCGTGGGGTCCATCGCCGCCCGCTGGTGGCGGCGCAGGCGCTGGCGGATGTTGGCCGCCAGCTCGCGGAACACGGCCTCCTTGTTCTCGAAGTACCAGTAGAACAGGCCCTTGGCGACGCCGGCCGCGTCGACGATGTCGACCACGCGCGTGGCCGAGTAGCCCTGGTCCGCGAACAGGGCCGCGGCGGCGTCGAGGAGCTGCTGCTTGCGCTCCGCGCCCTGGCTGGTGAGGTTGCGCTCGGGCATGGTGCGAGGCACAGTGTGTCCGGGACTTGACCAGCGGGTCAATAACCATCGACCGACGGGCGTGACGACCTGGGGGACGATGACCGAGATCGAGATCCTGCCGGGATGCGAGCCCTGGTCGTCGCCGGGCGGCCCGCACGGGGTCCTCGTCCTCCACGGCTTCACCGGCTCGCCCCAGTCGGTGCGGGGCTTGGCCGAGGCGTTCGCGGCCGCCGGGTTCGCGGTCGAGCTGCCCCTCCTGCCGGGCCACGGCACGTCGGTCGACGACATGATCACGACGGGCTGGGCCGACTGGTCGGCGGCGGCCGAGGCCGCCTACGACGACCTGGCGGCGCGCACCGAGTCCGTGGTCGTGGCCGGGCTGTCGATGGGCGGGACGCTCACCGCCTGGCTGGCCACCCGCCACCCCGAGGTGGCCGGCATCGTGTGCGTGAACCCGGTCCTCGACGTGGGCGACGACGTGGCCGACCTGGCCCGCCAGCAGCTGGCGGAGGGGGTCGACCGGTTCCCGTCCATCGGCGGCGACGTGGCCGACCCCGAGGCGCGGGAGCGGGCCTACGACGCCACCCCGCTGGCGCCGCTGCTCAGCCTGCACGAGGGCGCGGCGGCCCTGCGCGACGACCTGGCCAAGATCGCCTGCCCGGTCCTGCTCATGACGAGCGTCGAGGACCACGTGGTGCCGCCGGCCAACAGCGACATGCTGGCCGCCGCCGTGCAGGGGCCGGTCGAGCGGGTGACGCTCGAGCGCAGCTACCACGTGGCCACCGTCGACTACGACAAGGACCTCGTCAACGAGCGGGCGGTCGCCTTCGCCCGCCGGGTGACGGGCGCGGCGTGACGGGCGGGGGGCGGGGCGCAATCCCGCCGGGTGACGGGCGCCGCGTGACGGGGCGACCCCGCTCGTAACCCCGTCGGGGGTGGTGGCCGGGCGGGCCTACGATGGCCCGCATGGCCAGGATCACCCGCGACGAGGTCGCTCACGTGGCCCGACTCGCCCGGCTCGAGCTCAGCGAGGCCGAGGTCGAGATGTTCACCGACCAGCTCGACAAGGTGCTCGACCACGCGGCCGACGTCGAGGCCCTCGACGTGGCCGACGTGCCGCCCACCTCGCACCCCTATCCGCTGGTCAACGTGATGCGGCCCGACGAGCCCGCGCCCTGCCTCGGGCAGGACGAGGCCCTGGCCGGCGCCCCGCAGGCCGAGGCCGGCCAGTTCCGCGTCCCGCCGGTGCTGGGGGAGGCGCCGTGACCGCCTCCGCCCTCGAGATCGCCCGGGCGGTCCGGGCCGGCGAGCGCCGGGCCGCCGACGTGGTCGAGGAGCACCTGGCCGCCATCGAGGCCCGCGAGCCCGAGATCCACGCCTTCAACCTGGTCCTGGCCGACGAGGCCCGCCAGGCCGCCCTGGCCATCGACCGCCGGGTGGAGGCGGGGGAGGACCCGGGCCCGCTGGCCGGCGTGCCCGTCGCCCTCAAGGACAACCTCTGCACGAAGGGCATCCCCACCACCTGCTCGTCCCGGATCCTCGAGGGGTGGCGCCCGCCGTACGACGCCACCGTGGTCGAGCGCCTGGCCGACGCCGGCGCCGTCGTGATCGGCAAGACCAACCTCGACGAGTTCGCCATGGGCAGCTCGACCGAGCACTCGGCGTTCGGTCCCACCCGCAACCCCCACGACCCGAGCCGGGTGCCGGGCGGCTCGTCCGGCGGCTCGGCCGCGGCGGTCGCCGCCGGCTTCGCTCCGCTGGCGCTCGGGTCCGACACGGGCGGGTCGATCCGCCAGCCGGCCGCCCTGTGCGGCGTCGTCGGCATGAAGCCGACCTACGGGGCCGTGTCGCGGTACGGCCTGGTGGCGTTCGCCAGCTCGCTCGACCAGATCGGCCCGTTCGCCGCCACCGTGGCCGAGGCGGCGGCGCTGTTCGAGGCGGTGGCGGGCCACGACCCCCGCGACGCCACGTCGATCCCCGAGCCGGTGCCGGCGGTCGGCGCCGCGCTCGACCGGGGCGTCGCCGGGCTGCGGGTGGGCCTGGTCACCGAGCTGTGCCAGGCCGAGGGCATCGAGCCAGACGTGTCGGCCCGGGTGCGCGAGGCCGCCGAAGCGCTCGAGTCGGCCGGGGCCAAGGTCGACGAGGTGTCGGTGCCGGCCGCCGTCTACGGGCTGTCGGCCTACTACCTGATCGCCCCGGCCGAGGCCTCGAGCAACCTGGCCCGCTACGACGGCGTGCGGTTCGGCCTGCGGGTCGACGCGCCGACCACCGGCGAGATGTACGACCGCACCCGCACCGCCGGCTTCGGCGCCGAGGTCAAGCGGCGCATCATGCTCGGCACCTACGCCCTGTCGGCCGGCTACTACGACGCCTTCTACGGCAAGGCCCAGCGGGTCCGCACGCTGATCCTGCGCGACTTCGCCGCCGCCTACGAGCAGTTCGACGTGCTGCTCAGCCCCACCTCGCCGTGCACGGCGTTCCCGCACGGGTCCAAGACCGACGATCCGCTGACGATGTACCTGAACGACGTGTGCACGATCCCGGCCAACCTGTCCGGCGACCCGGCCATCACCGTGCCGTTCGGCGTCGGCGACGACGGGCTGCCGGTCGGCGTGCAGATCATGGCCCCGGCCCTCGGCGAGGAGACCCTGTTCCAGGCGGCCGCCGCCCTCGAGGCCGTGGCCCCGAGCCCGACGGAGGCGCGCCCGTGAGCGAGTGGGAGACGATCATCGGGCTCGAGGTCCACTGCGAGCTCGCCACCGCGACCAAGCTGTTCTGCGGTTGCCCCAACCGCTTCGGCGACGAGCCCAACACCAACGTGTGCCCGGTGTGCCTGGGCCTGCCCGGGTCGCTGCCCGTGCTCAACGCCCAGGTCGTCGAGCTGGCCGTGCGGCTGGGCCGGGCCCTGCGGTGCGAGGTGCGCCGGTCGGTGTTCGCCCGGAAGAACTACTTCTATCCGGACATGCCCAAGGACTATCAGATCAGCCAGTACGACCTGCCGATCAACGTCCAGGGCTACCTCGACCTGCCGTCCGGGCGCCGGGTGGGCATCGAACGGGCCCACATCGAGGAGGACACCGGCAAGTCGACCCACGTGGGCGGCGGCGGCCGCATCCACGACGCCGGCTACAGCCTGGTCGACTACAACCGGGCCGGCGTCCCCCTGCTCGAGATCGTGTCCGCGCCCGACCTGCGGTCGGCCGACGACGCCCGGGCCTACGTGTCCGAGCTGCGGGCCATCCTCCTGGCCACCGGCGTGTCCGACGCCAAGATGGAGGAGGGGTCGCTCCGGGTCGACGCCAACGTGTCGGTCCACCGTCCGGGCGAGCCGTTCGGCACCCGGTGCGAGATCAAAAACCTCAACTCGCTGCGGTCGCTGGGCCGGGCCATCGAGTACGAGGCCCGCCGGCAGATCGACCTGATCGAGGCGGGCGACACGGTCCGGCAGGAGACCCGCCACTGGAACGAGGACGACGGCCGCACCCATACGCTCCGCAGCAAGGAGGAGGCCGAGGACTACCGCTACTTCCCCGAGCCCGACCTGGTGCCGCTCGACCCCGGCGACGAGTGGATCGCCCGGGTCGACGCCGAGCTGCCGGCCCTGCCGGCCGAGCGGCGCCAGCGCCTGGCGGCGGCCGCCGGCGTCGAGGACACCGGCGGTTCGGTGGCGGTGGCCGTGTCCAGGGGCCTCGACGAGCTGGCCCTGGGCGCCATCGAGGCGGGGGCCGACGCCGGCCGCGTCCTCACCCACATCGAGCACAACCTGGCCATCGAGGGCGCCGAGCGGGTCAAGCCCGGCGACCTGGCCGACCTCGTGAAGATGGAGGTCGGGGGCGAGCTGACCGCCACCCAGGCCAAGACCGTGCTGGCCGAGATGGTGGCCACGGGCGAGCCGCCCGCCGCCATCGCCAAGGCCAAGGGGTTCGAGGCCATGGGCGAGGACGCCCTGGCCGGCGTGCTCGACGAGGTGATCGCCGCCAACCCGGCCGAGTGGGAGCGGTTCGTCGGCGGCGACGAGAAAGTCCGGGGCAAGCTGACCGGCTTCTTCGTGGGCCAGGTCATGAAGGCGACCAAGGGCCAGGCCGACGGCAAGGTGGTCACCGCGCTGCTCCGTTCCCGCGTCGGCTAGGCGGCTCGGGTCCCGCGGCCGGGCGATCCGCGCCCGGCCGACGTAAATCCCCCGGCCGGCCGCCCGCCGCACGCGAGGCTGGGGACCGTGGACTGGAAGGTGCGGCTGGCCGAGCCCGGCGAGGTGGCGCAGGCGGTCGACCTGACCGCGGTCGTGTTCGGGACCGGCCCGGTGGCCACGCCCGACTACAAGGCCCAGGTCGAGGCCGCGCTCGAGCCCGACCGCACGTTCGTCGTGACCGACGGCGGCGCGGTCGTCGGCACGGGCGGGGCGTTCACCTACGAGATGACGCTGCCGGGCGGCACGCCCGTTCCGCTGGCGGCGGTGACCGAGGTGGGCGTCGCCCCCACCCACCGGCGCCGGGGCATGCTCCGGGCCATCATGGCCGCCCTCGTCGACCAGGCCCTCGACCGGGGCGAGGCGGCGGCCGGCCTGACCGCCAGCGAGGCCACGATCTACCGCCGGTTCGGCTACGGCGTGGCCACCCGGTTCCACACGCTGGAGGTCGACCCGGCCCGCACGGCCGAGCTGCCGGAGCTGGCCGGCGACCGGCCGGCCGGTGCCGGGCCGGGCCACACCCGGCTCGTCCCGCCGGCCGAAGCGGCCGGCCTGCTGCCCGCGATCTGGGAGCGGCACTGGCGCCGCGTCCCGGGCGAGCTGAGCCGCAACCCCGGTTGGTGGCGGTCCGCCAACCTCGACCCCGAGCACGAGCGCGGCGGCGCCAGCGCCCGCTACGTCGTCGTCCATGAGGGCGCGGACGGCGCCCCCGACGGGTACGCCACCTACCGCCTCAAGCAGGACTGGTCGCCCCAGGGCGGCGGCCACGATCTGACGGTCGAGGAGGTGGCGGGCGCCGACGATCAGGTCGAGGCCGCCCTGGTGCGGTTCCTGCTCGACGTCGACCTGGTCCGCACCGTGCGCTGGACGGCGGCGCCGGTCGACCTGCCGCTGCGGTGGCGGCTGGCCGACTCCCGGGCCGTCCGGGTCACGGCCGAGCGCGACCACCTGTGGCTGCGGCCGCTCGACGTCGCCCGCTGCCTGGCCGGGCGGCGCTACGCGGGGGCGGGCGGCCTGGTGCTCGGCGTCGTCGATCCCGACCGGCCCGACCTCGGCGGGCGGTTCCGGCTCGACGCCGGGGCAGACGGCGCGGCCGAGGTGGCCCGCACCGACGCCGAGCCCGACCTGGAGGTGATGGTGGCCGACCTGGGGGCGGCGCTGCTGGGCGGCGTGTCGTGGGCGACGCTGCGCCGGGTCGGCCTGGTGGACGAGCGGCGGCCGGGCGCCGTGGCCCGGGCCGACGCGCTGTTCCGCACCGAGCGGGCCCCGTTCTGCGCGACGCCGTTCTGACCGCTCTGACCGCGCGGCTCCCGACCGTGCCGTCCTGACGCCGGTCCGGGGCGTCGGCCCGCCGGAGGCGGGCGCGCCGTGCGCCCGCGCGGCGACCGGCGCCCGCACGGGCGCCGGTCGCGGTGACTGGGCAGGTTGCCGCGAGAGAGGTCTCCGGCGACCGGACGGGTCATGGGGTTGCCGCCCGGTCGCCGGCGATCTCGAGGGCCCGGGCCCGCCGGGCGCGAGCCGTGGCGTCAGCCCCGGGCGGCCCGCAGGTAGCGGGCGCCCAGCACGCCGCCGACGCCGAGCGCGACCAGCGCCGCGGCCCCGACCACGAGGGGGATGGCGTTCGAGCCCGTCACGGGCAGCTCGCCCCCGGCGGCCGGCGCGGTCGTCGGCACCTCGGCCGACGCCCCGGGTTGGTCCGACGGCCCGGGCCGGGTGGACGGCGTGGTGTCGGCCGGCACCGACGACGTCGTCGACCCGCCGTGCGTGGTGGTCGAACCGCCCGCGGTCGTGCTGGTGGTCGACCCGCCGTGGGTGGTCGACGTCGTCGACGACGACGTGGTGGTCGTGCCGTCGTCGCCGCAGCCGCTCACCCAGAAGGTCTTGTGCTTGACGTCGGCGCCCTGCGAGCCCTCGGCGTGGACGGTGAGCCGCACGTGCCAGCCCTGCTGGGGGTGGGGCTCGATCCCGGCCAGCGCCTCGGTCAGGTCGTAGGTGCCGCTGGCGTCGAGGTCGGTGCCGCCCCCGTTGGGGTCCTCGCCGATGGCCAGCGTGTCCTCGAGCAGGACCTCGCGGTCGCCGGTCGGCGGCCAGGCCTGGAACACGACGTCGGCCTCGAGGTCGCCCTCGTCGTAGTTGTAGAAGTCGACCTGGAAAACGCAGCCGACGTGCGGCTCGTTGTTCGGGTGGTCGTCGAAGGCGACGCCGTCGATCTTGACGGTGCCGTTGTTGCCGGGCGGCCCCTGCTGGGCTCCCGCCGGTCCGGCCAGCGCCAGCACGAGGCCGGCGCCAGCGGCCGCCGCCGTGACGGCACGGAGTGCCCGCGCCCTCTCCATGTCTCTCAGCTCCCCTCCTGCCGGCCTCCGTTGGCCGGCCGCGACCTGTCCCGGACGTGGTCCGCCGGGTATCGGAACGGGAACGTCATCGCCGGAGGGGCCGGGAGGGGTACGCCCGAGTGCGCGTCATCTTGCGCCTTTCGTGTGTGCCGCCCGACCGCCGCACCGGGCGCGGGCGTCACCTTTTGGGCATCCGGGGCGATGACGGTCCTGAGCTCATGGCACAACGCGACAGGTTTGGTGGCCGGTTCGACCAGGTGTTGGCCGCAGCCCGACGCAACGAGCGTTGGGCCTTGGAGGAGATCTTCCGCGCCCTGGGCCCGGTCGTGACCGGCTACCTGCGGCTGCAGGGCAGCCTCGAGCCCGACGACCTGGCCAGCGAGGTGTTCGTCGGCGTGCTCCGCAACCTGCGCCGTTTCGAGGGCGACGAGGCCGCCTTCCGGTCGTGGGTGTTCACGATCGCCCACCGCCGCCTGCTCGACGAGCGCCGGCGCCTGCGCCGCCGCCCGCCGCCCGTGCCGCTGTCCGAGCTGCCGGACGCCCCGGCGCTCGACGACGTCGAGGAGATCGTGGGCCGGTCCCTCGACACGGCCCGGGTCGAGGCGCTGTGCCAGCGGCTGGTCCCCGACCAGCGCGACGTGCTGCTTCTGCGGCTGCTCGGCCACCTCACGGTCGAGGAGGTGGCGGCGACGCTCGGCAAGACGCCGGGGGCGGTGAAGGCCCTCCAGCGCCGGGGTTTCCTGGCGATCGGGCGCCTGGTCGAGCGCGAGGGCGTACCGCTGTGAGCGCGTCCGGCGATAACGGGTCCGAGATGCCATCCACCGGACTGCTGGACGACGCGACGATCGAGGCGATCGTGGCGGGCGACGAGGTCGACGCCCGCTTCGAGCAGCTCGTCGCGTTTGTCCGCGACGTGCAGGCCCTGGGCGACGGGCCGCCGCCCCCGCCCTCGCCGGCGCTGGAGGCGGTGCTGGCCGGGCGGACCCGGCCCGGGCTCTGGTCCGGCCGCCGGACGGGTCGGCTCGGGGCCGTCACCGTCCGCGTCGCCGGGCTGGGGGCGGTCGCCAAGATCGGGCTCGGCATCTCGGTGGCGGCGGCCGGCGCCGCTGTTGCGGGCGCGGGCGGGGTGCTCCCCGGGCCGATCGCCGACGACGTGCGCGGGGCCATCGAGGCCGTCACGCCGGTCGAGTTCGGCGGTCCCGGGGCCTCGGACGAGCCCGCGGGCCGGGACGACCCGGCGCGCTTCGGCGACCGGGTGTCCGCCGACGCCAGAGGGGGGAGCGACGGGGCCCCCGGAGGCGACGGCCGCGAGATCTTCGACGAGGCGCCCGGGGCCGCGCACCGGCCCGATCACGCCGGCCCGGACGGCCACGGCCCGGACCGGGTGGCCGAGACGCCGGCGGGCACGCGTCCGGTGGCCCCGTCCGGGGCGACCCAGACGCCGGCCGCCACCGCCCCGGGGCCCGCCGGCGGCGCGCCCCCGGGCGTCACCACGACCACGATCACCGTTCCCGGCACGACCGCCCCCGGTCCCACCGGGCGAGATCCCGCGGTGCCCACGACCGACACCATCCCGGCGTCGTCCGCCCCGACGCGCGTGGAGGGTCGGGTGGGCACCGGCGGTGGAGGCAGCTCCGCCGTACCGGGAGGCTGAGCGGCCGGTTCCCCTAGCACCGGCCGCTCGCCACCGTGGGGCCTCCGGCCCGGCTGATGTCACCGCAGCCGGGCCGGACGGTCCCCGGGACGGGCACGCGGTCCGCGCCGGACGGCAACTCGGGCCCGACGTCCCGGGATCCGGCCGACGATGCCGGCCCGCCTCAGCGCACGGCGCCCAGCACGACCCACCGGTCGCCGGCGAAGCGGGCCAGCAGCGACCCCGCCCGCGTCGCCATGAGCAGGCCGAGCGCCGCCCACAGCCAGCCGATCCCGGCCCCGGTGGCCAGGACGGCCAGGGCGGCCGGCACGAACACGGCGGCCGCCCCGGCCATGGCCCAGGCCAGGAACCGCATGTCGCCGGCGCCGATGAGCACGCCGTCGAGCACGAACGCCACGGCGTTCACCGGCTGGAGGCCGGCCACCCACAGCAGCAGGAAGCCGGCCAGCGCCACCACCTCGGGGTCGTCGCTGAACAGGTGGGGGAGCCAGGGGCGGGCCAGCGCCACCGCCGCGCCGGCCATCACGCCGGCGGCGACGCCCAGCTCGATCATGCGGCGGCCGGCCGCCCGGGCCCCCTCGGCGTCCCCGGCGCCCAGCGCGTGGCCCACCAGCGTCTGCCCGGCGATGGCGATGGCGTCCAGCGCCAGGCCCAGGAACCCCCAGATCTCGAACGCCACCTGGTGGGCGGCCACGTCGACCGGCCCGATGCGGGTGGCCACCGCGGTCGTGACCACCAGCGCGGTCCGCAGCGCCGCCGTGCGGACCAGCAGGTCGCGGCCCACCCGGGCCAGCTCCCGCAGGCGGTGGGGGTCCGGCCTCCGCGGCGTCCCCAGCCGCCGGGCGGCGCCCAGCACGAGCCGCAGGTAGACGGCGGCGCCGCCCACCTGGGCCACGACGGTGGCCAGCGCCGAGGCCCCGATGCCCTGGTCGAAGCCGTAGATGAGGACCACCTCGAGGCCCAGGTTGACGAGGGCGGTGCCGACGGCGACGGCCAGCGGCGTCCGGGTGTCCTTGACGCCCCGCAGGTAGCCGGTGCCGGCCAGCATCACCAGGATCGGGGGCACGCCGACCAGGCTGATCCGCAGGTAGACGAGCGCGTTGGCCCGCACCGTCCCCTCCGCCCCGACGAGGTCGACCAGGGCGCCGCTCAGCGGGTAGCCGACCGCGGCGAGGGCGACCCCGACGCCGGCCGCCAGCCACAGCGACTGGACGGCCACCAGCGCCGCCTCCCGCCCGTGCCCGGCCCCCAGCAGCCGGCTGACCGAGGCCGTCGTCCCGTAGGCCAGGACGATGAACATGGCGTGCAGGGTGAGCAGCACGCTGGACGCCACGGCCAGGCCGCCGAGCTGGGGCGTGCCCAGGTGCCCGACGATGGCCGTGTCGGTGAGGACGTACACGGGCTCCGCGATCAGCGCCCCGAACGCGGGGATCGCGAGCCGGGCGATCTCGCGGTCGGCCGGATCTCGGAGGCGACCACGCATCGTGGGGCGTAGTCTTCCCCGGATGGTTGAGCAGACAGAAGGCGACTCGACGGAGAGCCGCGTGTCGATCAAGCCGCGGAGCCACGAGGTCACCGAGGGGTTCGAGCGTGCGCCCGCTCGGGCGATGCTCCGGGCCATCGGCATGACCGACGACGACTGGGGCAAACCCCAGGTCGGCGTCTGCTCCTCCTGGAACGAGGTCACGCCGTGCAACCTGCCGCTCGACCGCCTGGCCAAGCGGTGCAAGGACGGCGTCAAGGACGCCGGCGGCTTCCCCATCGAGTTCACGACGATCGCCGTCAGCGACGGCATCTCGATGGGTCACGAGGGCATGCGCGCCTCGCTCGTGTCCCGCGAGATCATCGCCGACTCGGTCGAGACCGTCATGCACGCCGAGCGGCTCGACGCCCTCGTGACGTTCGCCGGCTGCGACAAGTCGCTGCCCGGCATGCTCATGGCCGCCGCCCGCATCAACGTGCCGTCGGTCTTCCTCTACGGCGGGTCGATCCTCCCCGGCCACCACAACGGCCAGGCCCTCGACATCGTCAGCGTGTTCGAGGCGGTGGGCGCCCACGCCGCCGGCACGATGTCGGCCGAGAACCTCGACGCCATCGAGCGCAACGCCTGCCCGACCGAGGGCTCGTGCGCGGGCATGTTCACCGCCAACACGATGGCGTCGGTGGCCGAGGCGCTCGGCATGTCGCTGCCGGGCTCGGCGTCGGCCCCGGCCGTCGACCGCCGACGCGACGACTTCGCCCGGGCCTCGGGCCGGGCCGTGGTCGAGCTGGTGCGCCAGGGCATCCGGCCCCGGCAGATCCTCACCAAGGAGGCGTTCGAGAACGCCATCGCCGTGGTCATGGCGCTGGGCGGCTCGACCAACGCCGTCCTCCATCTGATGGCCATCGCCAACGAGGCGCGGGTCGACCTCGAGCTCGACGACTTCAACCGGATCGCGTCCAAGGTCCCGCACATCGCCGACACCAAGCCCGGCGGCAAGTACCACATGACCGACATCGACCGGGTGGGCGGCATCCCGGTGGTCATGGCCCACCTGCTCGACGCCGGCCTGCTGCACGGCGACTGCCTGACCGTCACCGGCAGGACCGTGCGCGAGAACCTCGACGCCATCGACGCGCCGGCGCCCGACGGCGAGGTCATCCACCGGCTCGACTATCCGATCCACGACATCGGCGGCATCGCGGTGCTGTCCGGGTCGCTGGCGCCCAAGGGCGCGGTGGTCAAAGTGGCCGGCATCACGACCGACCGCTTCGAGGGCACCGCCCGGGTGTTCGACGGCGAGGACGGCGCCATGGAGGCGATCCTGTCGGGCTCGATCGAGCCGGGCACCGTCGTGGTCATCCGCTACGAGGGCCCCAAGGGCGGCCCCGGCATGCGCGAGATGCTGGCCGTCACCGGCGCCATGAAGGGCGCCGGGCGGGGGGCCGACTGCGCCCTCGTGACCGACGGCCGGTTCTCCGGCGGGACGCACGGGTTCTGCGTGGGCCATGTGGCCCCCGAGGCCGTCGACGGCGGCCCCATCGCCTTCGTGCGCGACGGCGACCGCATCGTGATCGACGTCAACGCCAAGTCGATCGACCTGCTGGTCGACGACCTGGAGATGCGCCGCCGCAAGGGCGACTGGAAGCTGCCCGAGCCACGGTACACGTCGGGCGTGTTGGCCAAGTACGCCCGCCTGGCCACCGGCGCCGAGCGGGGGGCCATCACCGAGCCGTGACGCCGTCGGGCCGCCGGGCGGGGACCCCGCCCGGCGGCCCCCGGCCAACCGGCACGCCGATCCTGCGCGCCGCTCAGCCGCGTTCGGGGTGGCGGTGGGCGTACAGGTCGCGTAGCAGCGCCACCTCGGCGAGGTGGTGGATCACCTCGCGGTGGATGTGGAGCACGAGCGTGGCGTACGACCGGTCGGCGTACGGTCCCTCGGCCGGGCCGACCGGCTGGGCTAGCCGATCGGCGTCGAGCCCCCGCACGCCGGCCATCCACCGGCCGTAAGCGTCGTCGAGCAGGGCCAGGGCCCCGGCGGCCGTGCCCGGCCAGTCGGTCGTGGCGTAGTCCACGGGCGGGCCGCCGAAGTGGGCGGCGTTGCGGGTGCCCAGCACCCCGACGATCACGTGGCCCAGCCGCCAGGCGATGGTGGTGACCGGGGCCGGCTCGGGCGTCGGGTACTCCCAGTCGATGACCAGGTCGCCGGCGCCCGCTGCCTGGGCGGTCTCGGCCTGGTGGCGGGGCCGGACGTTCCACGCCCCGGGCACCGGCTCCCACCGGTACTCGTCGTCGGTCAGGCCCTCGAGGCGGGGGCGGGCCTGGAGCTCCCAGTGCTCGGTGAGCTGGGCGAGCAGTTCGGCGTTCCAATCCATGGGGCTTGCCTACCGCTCCATGCGGACAGATTCTGTCCGCATGGCCGCGCCATCCCGACTCCTGCGCCTCCTGTCGCTCCTCCAGCAGCGGGCGAGCTGGTCGGGACCCGAGCTGGCCGAGCGGCTGGGCGTCACCACCCGCACGTTGCGGCGCGACGTCGACCGGCTGCGGGCGCTCGGATACCGGGTCGACGCCGAGCCCGGGGTGGCGGGCGGCTACCGGTTGGGCATCGGCGCCGCCGTCCCGCCGCTGGTGCTCGACGACGACGAGGCCACCGCCATCGCCCTCGCCCTCGGGGCCTGGTCCCGCGGTGCGCTGGCCGGGCTCGAGCAGCCGGCCCGCTCGGCGCTGGCCAAGCTCGACCGGGTGCTGCCGCCGCGGGTGCGGGCCCGGGTCGAGGCCGTCAGCCGGGCCACCCTGCCGATCGGCGGCTTCGATGCCGTCGCTCCCGACGTGCTCGTGCGGCTGGCCCGGGCCGCGGCCGAGCAGGAGCGGCTGCGCATCGCCTACGTCGACCGGGCCGACCGGCGGACCGAGCGCCGCGTCGACCCCTACCGCCTGGTCCCTACCGGGCGGCGCTGGTACCTGGTGGCGTGGGACGTCGACCGGGCCGCGTGGCGCACGTTCCGGGCCGACCGGGTGGCCGAGGTCGCCGCCACCGGCCACCGGTTCGAGCTCGACGACCCGCCCGACGCCGCCGAGCTGGTCACCCGGGCCAGCGGGGTGGCGCCCTACCCGCACGTCGCCCGGGTCGTGTTCGCCACCACCCCCGACGACCTGGCGGCCCGGGTGCCGCCGACGGTCGGCCTGGTCGAGGACCACCCCGACGGCTCCCTGCTCACGGTCGGAGCCAACGACCTGGCCAGCCTGGCCGGGCACCTGGTCGCCCTCGACCTGCCGTTCACGGTGCTGGAGCCGCCCGAGCTGGTCGACCTGCTCCGCCGCCTCGCCGGGCGGCTGGCATCCACCTTGCCCTAGGTCGGCGCGGCGCGCGAAGCTCTCCGTTCGATGCAGCGCTTCCGCCACGTGCTCGTAATGCTCGCTTAGCGCACGCCGGTTCTACCCGCGTGCGCTTTTCCGGCCTCCCCGACGGGAGGTCGTTTCAGTTTTCGCCCAGCCTTCCCCCAGCCCGTCCTCCACTCGCACCGCACACCGCACACCCATCGCCTACAGGGAGCCCGGCCATGCAGATGAACGGCGGCCAAGCCTTGATGAAAGCCCTCGAGATGGAGGGCGTCGACGTGATGTTCGGCCTGCCCGGCGGCGCCATCCTCCCGGTGTACGACCCGATCATCGACAGCCCGATCCGGCACGTCCTCGTGCGCCACGAGCAGGGCGCTGGCCACATGGCCGAGGGCTACGCCCACGCCACCGGCCGCCCGGGCGTGTGCATGGTGACGTCGGGCCCGGCGGCCACCAACGTCGTGACGCCGCTGTGCGACGCCTACATGGACTCGATCCCGATGGTGTGCATCACCGGGCAGGTCCCGTTCTCGGCCATCGGCACCGACGCCTTCCAGGAGTGCGACACGGTCGGCATCACCCGGTCGGTCACCAAGCACAACGAGCTCATCACCGAGGCCCAGGACATCCCGCTGGCGGTCCGCCAGGCGTTCCACCTGGCCACGACCGGCCGGCCCGGCCCGGTGCTGCTCGACATCCCCAAGGACATCGTCGATCCCCAGAACCCCCGCTCGACGCTCGAGTGGTACTGGCCGAGCGACCGCGACGTCGAGACGAGCCTGCCCGGCTACCGGCCCAACACCAAGGGCCACCCCAAGATGATCCGGCAGGCGGCCGAGCTGATCCTCCAGGCCCACCGCCCGGTCATCTACGCCGGCGGCGGCATCCTCAAGGCCCGGGCGGCCGAGGCGCTGCGCGAGCTGGCCGAGCTGTGCGACATCTACGTCGTCACCACGCTGATGGCCCGCGGCGCCTTCCCCGACGACCACCCGCTGTGCCTGGGCATGCCGGGCATGCACGGCAACTACACGGCGGTCACGTCGATGCAGCAGAGCGACCTGCTCATCGCCCTGGGCAGCCGCTTCGACGACCGGGTCACGGGCAAGGTCGACGCGTTCGCCCCCGACGCCCGCATCATCCACGTCGACATCGACCCGGCCGAGCTGGGCAAGGTCCGCCGGCCCGACGTGCCGATCGTCGGCGACTGCCGGCTCGTCATCGAGGAGCTGGTCACCGCCGTGCGCGACCTGCTCGAGGGCGGCGCCGCCTTCCCCGACCGCTCGGCCTGGAAGCAGACGCTGTCGGGCTGGCAGGAGAGGTACCCGCTCACCTACCAGCAGTCCGAGCCGGGCGAGGCCCTCAAGCCCCAGTTCGTGCTCGAGCGGCTGCGCAACGCCAACGACGACGACACCATCGTCGTCGCCGGCGTCGGTCAGCACCAGATGTGGACCAGCCAGTACTGGCGGTTCAACAAGCCCTACACGTTCGTGAACTCGGGCGGCCTGGGCACGATGGGCTTCGCCGTCCCGGCCGCCATCGGCGCCAAGGTCGGCCGCCCCGACCGGACCGTGTGGGCGGTCGACGGCGACGGCTGCTTCCAGATGACCGCCCAGGAGCTGGTCACCGCGGCCAGCGAGCGCATCCCGGTCAAGGTGGCGATCCTCAACAACGCCTACCTGGGCATGGTGCGCCAATGGCAGGAGATGTTCTACGACGAGCGGTACAGCGAGGTGTACCTCTCGCCCGACCTGCCCGACTACAAGCTGTGGGCCGAGGCCATGGGGTGCGTCGGCCTGCGCGTCGAGTCGCCGGAGGAGGTCGACGCGGCCATCCAGAAGGCGAACGAGATCGACGACCGCCCGGTCGTCATCGACTTCCGCACCGACAGCCGCGAGAAGGTCTACCCGATGGTCCCGGCCGGTGCGCCCAACGACAACATCATCGTGGACCCGTCCCAGGGCGAAGGGGGTCGCTGACCATGGCCGTTCCCGGCGTCGACGCCAAGCACCACACGCTGGTGGTGCTGGTCGAGAACAAGGCGGGCGTGCTGGCCCGCGTGTCGGGCCTGTTCGCCCGGCGGGGCTTCAACATCTACTCGCTGGCCGTGGCCCCCACCGAGGACGAGCGGTTCAGCCGCATCACGATCGTGGTCGACGTGGCCTCGGCCCCGCTCGAGCAGATCACCAAGCAGCTGTACAAGCTCGTCAACGTCGTCAAGATCAGCGAGCTCGACCCCCGCGACTCGGTCGAGCGCGAGCTGATGCTGGCCACGGTCCGGGCCAACGGCACGACCCGTAGCCAGGTCGTCGAGCTGGTCAGCCTGTTCGGCGGCCGCATCGTCGACGTGGGCCACGACGAGCTGACCGTCAGCCTCGACGACACGCCCGAGCGGCTCGACGACCTCGAGGCCCTGCTGCGGCCCTACGGCATCGTCGAGCTCCAGCGCACCGGGCGGGTGGCGCTGCCCAAGCTCGAGCGCACGTCGCCAGCTTTGCGGTCCGTGCGGCGCACGGCCTGAGCCCCCGACCCCGTTCTTTCCGTCTTCCACCCGAGAGGAACCCCGAGATGGCCAACGTCTACTACGAGAAGGATGCCGACCGGTCGCTGATCGGCAGCCGCAAGGTCGCCGTGATCGGCTACGGCTCCCAGGGCCACGCCCACGCCCTCAACCTCAAGGACTCGGGCATCGACGTGCGGGTCGGCCTGCGCGAGGGCTCGTCGTCGCGCCCCAAGGCCGAGGCCGCCGGCCTGACCGTCCGCTCGATCGCCGAGGCCGCCGCCGAGGCGGACCTCGTCATGCTCCTCGGGCCCGACACCGAGCACAAGGCGATCTTCACCGAGCACATCGCCCCCAACCTGTCGTCCGGCGACGCGCTGTTCGTGGGCCACGGCTTCTCGGTGCGCTTCGGCCAGGTGGTGGCGCCGGCCGGCGTCGACGTGGCCATGGTGGCCCCCAAGGGCCCCGGCCACCTCGTGCGCCGCACCTACACCGAGGGTGGCGGCGTGCCCTGCCTGATCGCCGTCGCGCAGGACTCGTCGGGCAAGGCCAAGGAGCTGGCGCTCGCCTACGCGGACGCCATCGGCGGCGCCCGGGCCGGCGTGCTCGAGACCACGTTCGAGGAGGAGACCGAGACCGACCTGTTCGGCGAGCAGGTCGTGCTGTGCGGGGGGCTCACCGCCCTGGTCCAGGCCGGGTTCGAGACGCTGGTCGACGCCGGCTACCAGCCCGAGTCGGCCTACTTCGAGTGCCTGCACGAGCTGAAGCTGATCGTCGACCTCATGTACGAGCAGGGCATCGCCGGCATGCGCTACTCGATCAGCGACACGGCCGAGTACGGCGACCTCACCCGGGGGCCACGGGTGATCAACGACGCCGTGCGGGCTGAGATGCGCAAGATCCTCGACGAGATCCGCAGCGGGGCGTTCGCCCAGGAGTGGATCGCCGAGTCGGAGTCGGGCCGGGCGACGTTCCACCAGCTGCGCGAGCAGGGCAAGGCCCACCCGATCGAGAAGGTGGGCGCCGAGCTGCGGGCGATGATGCCCTGGATCTCGGCCGGCAAGCAGCGCGTCGAGGACGTGTCGGGCGGCTGAGCCCCCGCACGTCGACGCACTCGACAGAGTCGACACGGTCGACGCGGCCGGCGCGGCGGCGCCGGCCGCCGTCAGGCCCCCGGGCCCGCCGCCAGGCGGGCCCGTACCCGGGCCACCCAGTCGCCGTCGGGCCACGGCGCCTCGACCAGCCACGTGGCGCCGGCGTCCGCGTACTCGGCGGCCGGCACGCCCGTCCGCCAGAACGCCACGACGTCCCAGCCGGCGGGCGCCTCGACGCCCCCGACGTAGGCCGCCAGCTCGTCGGGGGTCGGGGTGCCCTCCGGGAAGACGAGCGGCACCACGCCGTCCCACCGGGCCGCCCGCTCCAGCGGGCGCCGGTTGGGGGCGACGGCCGCGACCCAGACGGGCGGCCGGGGCTGCTGGACCGGCCGGGGCCGCAGCTCGGTGGTCGCCGTGTAGTGGGTGCCGTGGTGGTCGACCGGCCCCCGCAGCAGGCCGTCGAGGAGGGTGAGCCCCTCGTCGAGCCGGGCGGCCCGGTCGCGGCCCGCGCTCGGGTCGCCGAAGGCGGCGAAGTCGGCGTCGGGCGGCTCGCCGAGGCCCACGCCCAGCACGGCGCGACCGCCGGTGAGGTGGTCGAGCGTGGTCAGGTGCTTGGCCACCACCCACGGCCGGCGCCGGGCCAGCGGCGTGATCAGCGTGCCCAGGCGGACCCGCTCGGTGCGGGCGGCGATGGCGCCGAGCAGCACCCACGGGTCGTGCACGTCGAGCTTCAGCTCGGGCCGCCAGACCAGGTGGTCCCACAGGAAGACGCCGTCCCACCCGGCGGACTCGGCCTCGACGGCCAGGTCGACCAGCGTGGCGGCGTCGGTGAAGATCGGAAGGCTGATGCCGGTGCGCACACCGGACCGTACGCACCCGCCGTGACAGGCCGGGGGACGGGTGCCGCTCCGCCGGCGCGGCGGCCGTCGGTCGCCGGTTCCGTCGGGCCGCGCTCCGTCAGTCGGCCACGTCGCGGGCGGAGACGACGGTCTCGGGCGTGAGCCACACGAGCAGCTCGCCGGGGACGCCGTTGCGGGCGCCGTACTCCTCCGCCCGGTCCGCGCCCATGTAGCGGCCGCCGAGCCGGGCGGCCCACGGCCGGACCTGCTCGAGGTCGTCGGTCCAGGCCGTGGGGCCCGAGACCGTGACGAACGAGAACGGCGGCCGGTCGTCCTGCACGCACAGGGCGGCGCGGCCCTCGCGCCGGATGGCCCGGCCCTTGACGGTGTCGGCCCCGGTCGTGAACACGATGCGGCCGTCGTCGTCGAGGTCGTACCAGATGGGGGCGGCCAGCGGCCGGCCGTCCTTGCGCGTCACCGCCAGGACGCCGGGCCGCACCGGCGTCCGCAGGAAGCTACGCCACTCGTCCTCGGACATGCGGTGGTAGGCCATGCCCGCAGGCTACGGACGTGGCCGCCCGGCGGCGCGGCTCCGCCTTCCGGCCACGTCGGGCCCGGTCCGGCTAGAGCGTCTCGGTGAACCGAGCCGCGGCGTCCCCGCCGTCGCGCAGCAGGTTCTTGAGCAGCTTGCCCGAGGCGTTGCGGGGGAGCGGCTCGTCCCACAGCTCGACGTAGGCCGGCACCTTGAAGTCGGCCAGCTCGGCGGCCACCCAGCGCTTGACCTCGTCCTCCGTGAGCGTCTGGCCGGGCTCGACCTGGACGACGGCCTTGACCTCCTCGCCCAGCTCCGGGTGGGGCACGCCGATCACGGCCGCGTCGGCCACCGCCGGGTGGTCGACGAGCCGGTTCTCGATCTCGACGCAGTACACGTTCTCGCCGCCCCGGATGATCATGTCCTTCTTCCGGTCGGTGATGGTGAGGAAGCCCTCGTCGTCGAGGAACCCGACGTCGCCGGTGTGGAGCCAACCGTCGGCGTCGATGGCCTCGGCCGTCGCCTCCGGCTTGCCCCAGTAGCCCTTCATGAGGATCGGGCCCCGCACGCAGACCTCGCCCGGCTCGCCCACCGGCGCTTCGGACCCGTCGGCCGCCTCGATCCGGATCTCGACGGTCGGCACGGGCGGCCCCACCGACCAGGGCTTGCGCACCGCGTCCTCGCCGGAGTTCACGGTGGCCACCGACGACGTCTCGGTCAGGCCGTAGGCGTTCGACGTCGACCGGACGTTGGGGAACGTGTCGCGCACCTTGCGCTGGAGCTCGCCGGCCGAGGGCGACCCGCCGTAGGCGACCAGCGTCACCGACGACGTGTCGAAGTCGTGGCGGTCGGGGTACTCGCACACCCGCCACACCATGGTCGGGACCGTGGACCACACGGTCACGCGGTGCTGCTCGATGAGCCGCAGCACGACCTCGGGGTCGAACCGCCCCGGCGGGATCACCAGCTGGGTCCCGGCCAGCGTGCCCACGACCAGCCCCGAGTGGCAGCCCGAGACGTGGAACAGCGGCGAGGTCAGGAGCGAGACCGTGCGCCCGCCGCCCTCCAGCGGCGACCGGGTGCCGAGCATGGCGTTGGCCACCGTGACGTACAGCGTGTTCTGGAGGTTGGCGATCATCGACCGGTGGGTCGAGATGGCTCCCTTCGACCGGCCGGTCGTGCCCGACGTGTAGAAGATGACGGCCGGGTCGTCCTCGTCGATCGGCACGTCGGGGAGCTCGCTCGTGGGCTCGGCGGTCAGCTCGGCGAACGGGTGGAGCTGGGCGGGGCCGTCGGCCGCCTGGGGGAAGTCCGACGGCTCGCAGCCGACCAGGTAGACGTGCTCGAGCTCCGGCGCCTCGTGGAGTCGGTCGGCGATCCGCTCGAAGCGCTTGCGGTCGGCGACCAGCACCTTCGAGCCGGAGTCGTTGAGGCCGTAGACGATCTCGTCGGCCTTCCACCAGCCGTTCAGCCCGACGAGGATGGCGTTCGACGCCACCGTCGCCCAGAACGTCAGGCACCACTCGGGGTTGTTCTGGCTGAGCACGGCCACCCGGTCGCCGGGGCCGACGCCTTGGGCGGCCAGGGCCCGGGCCACGCCGTTGGCGGCCTCGACGAACGGCCGGAAGCCCCAGGTCTCCTCGCCGTAGACGATGAACGTCTCGTCGCCCCGGCCGGCGGCCGCCGCCAGGATCTCGCGGAGCGATCGCATCCGCTCCTTGTAGACGTCCATCTTGCGGCCGTTCACCGTCTCGCGGACCACTTCGAACATCCCGCCCGGCCCCGTGAGCTGGGCGCGGACCTCGGCAGAGCTGGGCATCGTCCCCCCTGGAACCGCTTGTTGCCGACCCCTTCTCGCCGGCGAGCCTACGCGGGCGTCAGCGAAACGGGGCAAAGACCTCGGCGCCGAGCCGGTCCAGGTTCTCGAGCTTGCCGGCGCCCTGGCCGAGCGTGTTGTCGCGCACGATCAGCTCGTCGACGCCGGCCTCGGCGTAGGCTGCCACCACCTCGGCGAGGCGGTCGGGCGGGCCGCCGAAGGCCGGAAAGCGCGACCGCGCGACGAGGGCGTCGGCCTCGGCGGGGTCGTCGGTCGGGAAGACGAGCGCTTGGGCGGTCCGCTGGATGGCGGCGGGGTCGCGACCGACCGCCTCGCAGTGCCGGTCGAGCACGGCGGACTTGTGGGCGATGTGGTCGGGCAGGCCCCACGTGTTCCACAGGTCGGCGTGGCGGGCCGTCAGGCGGAGCATGCGCCGCTCGCCTGACGCCCCGATGAGCACGGGCAGCGGGTCCTGCACGGGCTTGGGCTCGCACACGGCGTCGGTCAGGCGGTAGTGGGCGCCGACGAACGTCGTCACTGGCTCGCTCAGCAGGCTGCGGATGACCTGCACGGCCTCCTCGAAGCGGTCGACGCGCTCGCCGACCGGCGGCAGCTCGATGCCGTACTGGCGGTGCTCGTTCTCCTGCCACCCGGCGCCCAGGCCCAGCACGAACCGGCCGCCGCTGATCTGGTCGACGGTGGCGGCCATGTTGGCCACGACCGCCGGGTGCCGGTACGTGTTGCCGTAGACGAGCGTGCCGATCCGCACCCGCGGCACCGTGGCGGCCAGCGCCGCCACCAGCGACCCGGCCTCGAGCGTCGGGGCCTCGGCGGGGAAGCCGGGGCCGCCCGAGCCCATGAAGTGGTCGGCGATCCAGACGCCGTCCCACCCCGTGTCGGCGGCGTGGCGGGCGACCGCCAGGAGGTCGGTGTAGGGCTGGGTGGCGGCGGGCCAGATCGAGAAGCGCACCGGAAGAGGATGCCAGGCCGGGGAGGGAACCCCGAGGCTCCCTCGCGCGTCCATACGGGCGCGGGCCTGAGCATCGGGGGAGTCGACAGCGATGAGGGGAACGAGCGGGACCATCGGGCGGCGGGGTGGGCCGCACCGCCGGTGGCGCGGGGTGGCGGTGGCATCGGCGGCCGTGCTGGTCGCGTTGGCCGTGGTCGGGGCGCCGGCCGCCGCCGACCGGGCCCCGGCGACGGACCGGGCCGCGGCGCGGGCGGGCGACCCGGGGCGCCCGGGGGTGCCGGAGGGGCCGCCCGACGTGCTGCCGCCCGGCGGCCGGTGGACGGTCACGCTGGTGACCGGCGAGGTCGTCGACGTGGCGGCCGACCGCGAGGGCCGGGTGACGGCCCAGGTCCGCCAGCACGACGGCCCCTACCACACGCTCCGCCAGCCCGACGGCGAGCTGTACGTGATCCCGCGCCGGGTGGCCCCGCTGCTCGGCGACGTGCTCGACCGCGAGGTGTTCAACGTCACCGGCCTGGTCCGGCAGGGCTACCACGACGAGGGCCGGGCCGACATCCCGCTCATCGTGCAGCGGACCGGGCAGGCCGACGTGGCCGCCCGCACGGCCAGCGCCACCGAGCGCCCGCTGCCCAGCATCGGAGCGGTCGCCGTCGAGGTCCCCAAGGGGAACACGGCGCCCGCCGAAGCCCTGCTCGCCGACCTGGCCGCCGGCGGGGCGGCTCGCCGGCGGGCGGGCGTCACCCGCATCTGGCTCGACCGCCGGGTCACGCTGAGCCGCGCCGGCGCGGCCCGGTCGGCGGCGGCCCCGCCTGCACCGGCGGCCCCGCCCGCACCGGCGGCCCGGCGCGGCCCGGCGGGGCCGGCCCAGGCGCCGGAGCTCGACCCCAACCTCACCCAGATCGGCGCCGACGACGCCTGGGCCGCCGGTTACACGGGCCAGGGCGCGGTGGTGGCCGTCCTCGACACCGGCGTCGACCCCGCCCACCCCGACCTCGCCGGCCGGATCGACGCCCAGGAGAACTTCAGCGACGCCGAGGACGCCCTCGACCACCACGGCCACGGCACCCACGTCGCCGCCCTGGCCGCCGGCTCCGGGGCCGGCGCCGGCGGGGCCCGGCGGGGCGTGGCCCCCGACGCCCGGCTCCTCGTCGGCAAGGTCGTGGACGACAGCGGCTTCGGGCAGGAGTCGCAGGCCATCGCCGGCATGGAGTGGGCGGCGCCCCGGGCCGACGTTGTCAACATGAGCCTGGGCTACGGCGGCGGGAGCGACGGCAGCGACCCGATCTCGGCCGCGCTCGACGCCCTGTCCGAGCAGCACGGCACGCTGTTCGTGGTGGCGGCCGGGAACTCCGGGCCGGGCAGCCGGTCGGTCGAGTTCCCCGGCGTGGCCGACCGGGCGCTGACCGTCGGCGCGGTCGACACCGACGACGTGCTGGCCGACTTCTCGAGCCGGGGCCCGACCCCGGGCAGCTTCGAGCTCAAGCCCGAGGTCGTGGCTCCCGGCGTCGACATCGTCTCGGCCCGGGCCGCCGGCACCACCATGGGCGACCCGGTGGGCGAGCACTACGTCGCCGCCTCGGGCACGTCGATGGCCGCGCCCCACGTGGCCGGCGCCGCCGCCGTGCTGGTCCAGCGCCACCCCGACTGGGAGGCCACCCAGCTCAAGAGCGCGCTCGTCGGCGCCGCCGACGAGCTCGACGACGACACCTACGACGTCGGGGCCGGGCGCCTCGACGTCGGCGAGGCGGTCACCGCCATGGTCCGCCCGGGCCAGGACGCCGTCGAGGCGAGCCTGCCCCACCCCCGCACCGAGCCCCACGCCCAGCAGCTGACGTGGGCCAACGACGGCACCGAGCCGGTGACCGTGACGCTGGAGGCCACGCTCGAGGACCGGGAGGGCGAGCCGGTCGACGAGGTGGCCATCGAGCCGGCCGAGCTGACGATCGCCCCCGGCGCCACCGGCACGGCCACGCTGACCGTCGACGCCCCCGACCTGGACGCCGCGCTGTACGCCGGGGTGGTGACGGCGACACCGGAGGACGACGGCGGCGAGGGGGACGACGACGAGACCAGCGACGGGGACGACGGCGCCCGCACCCCCGTGGCCGTCCACGCCGGCGCCGAGACGTTCGACCTGACCGTCACCGCCACCCCGCCGGCCGGCGCCGACCCGGAAGCGGCCTCGACGATCCTGTCGGTCGTCAACCTCGACGACTTCGGCGTGTTCGACCTCTACACCGGGTTCTCGGGCCCCACGTTCACGGTGCCGGTCCCGGCCGGCCGCTACGCCGTCACCGGCGAGGTCTCGACCGGCGACCAGGACCAGGACGTCGTGGCCCAGGTCGGCGACCCCGAGGTCGAGATCGCCGCGGACACCACCGTGGACCTGGACGGGTCGGCGGCGGTGCCGCTCGCGCCCACCGTCGAGGGGGTCGACACCGCGCCGCCCCTCTACTCGAGCACGACGCTGGCCATCACGCCCCGGGCCGGCACCGAGGGCTACGCGGTCGTCACCGGGGCGTACGCCTGGCACCCGTCGCCGCCGGTGCACGTCGTCCCGATCGAGGGCGACGCCGAGCAGTTCGGGGCCGTCCAGACCTTCCGGCTGCAGGCGCCGCACCTGGCCGTCGAGGCGGGCGGCGAGCCGCTGGCCGTCACCGACACCGACAACGGCGTGCCGATCCCGGAGGGCGAGGCGTCCTACGCGGTGCTCGACGCCGGCGACGGCGCCGACCTGTCCGGCGCCGAGGGGCGCCTGGTGCTCGTCGACCTGCCGCCCGACCGGCCGGCGCGGGCCGACGTCAGCCGGCGGGCGGCCGAGGCGGGCGCGGCGCTGCTCGCCTTCGTCGACGAGAGCCGGACGTACGTGACGCTCAACGCCTTCGACCCGTTCGACCCGTGGGGCGACCTGCCGATCCTGGCGGCCGGGCGGGACGGCGCCGCCGGGCTGCGGGCGGCGGCCGCCGCCGGCGAGCCGGTGACCGTCACGTCGACCGCCAGCCCCTTCGTGTACGACATCGTCACCCCGGAGGCCCCCCGCCTCGACCCCGAGCCGGTGATCGACGAGGACGAGCAGGCCGAGCTGGCGACGCTCGACGAGCGGTTCCACCGCGACGCCGACGGGGTCGGGGCCATCGGCGACCGGCGGTACGCGCTGCACGACCTCATGAACCTCGACTCCGCCGGCCCGCTGCCCGAGCGGCGCACGGCCCACGTCACGCCGGGCGTCGGGTGGCAGAGCATGGCCATCGGCCCGGCCCTCGTGCTCGACCCGTGGACCGGCGAGCGTCAGGAGGGCAACGTCGCCGTCAGCATGGACGAGGGCCGGACCTACGAGGCGGGCGGCGAGCACCGGGTCCGGTACGCCGGCCGGCCCCAGTGGCCCGGGCCGGTCGGCGACATCGGGCGGGGCGCGTCGACCTGCCAGCCGGCCCCGGTGGCGCGGACCGCCGACCAGCTGCAGGTGTCGCTCGCCGTCCTCCAGGATCGGCTCGACGGGATCACCTGCGCCACGCCGCTGGCGGCCGAGATGACGCTCCTGCGGGACGGCGAGCCCGTCCCCGAGCTCGGGGACGAGCCGTACCTCGACTTCGCCCTGTTCCCGGTCCCGGCCGAGCCCGCCGACTACACGCTCACGTTCCGGCAGGACGAGGCCCGGGCCCCGTACCCGCACCGCAGCACGACGACGTGGACGTTCCGGTCCGAGGCCCCGGAGGGGGGCGGGATCGGGCTCGTCCCGCTCGTGGTCGTCGGCTACGACCTGCGGCTCGACACGCAGAACCGGCCCACCGGCGACACCGCCGTGCTGACGGTCCGCCAGATGACCGGGGCGGAGCAGAGCGCCATCCGCCGGGTCCGGGCCTGGACGTCGACCGACGACGGGGCCACGTGGCGGCCGGCCCCGGTCCGGCCCCGGCGGGGCGGCGGCTACGAGCTGCGCCTGCCCCGGGCGCCGGCGGGCACGGGCGTGTCGCTGCGGGTGGAGGCGGTCGACGCCGCCGGCGCCAGCATCGACCAGACGCTCTACGACGCCTACACGGCGTGACGACACCGCCTGACGACACCGCCGGGCCTCGGGGTGCGTCCCCGGGGCCCGGTCGGGGTCACGGGCGTCCGGCCGGCTAGGGCAGGAGCCGCTCGGCGACGTAGTCGACGCAGCGGGTGAGCGCCTCGACGTCGTCGGGCTCGATCGCCGGGTACAGCGCGATGCGGAGCTGGTTGCGGCCCAACTTGCGGTAGCCCTCGACGTCGACGATGCCGTTGGCCCGCAAGGCCTGGCACACCTGGGCGGCCGGCAGGGCGTCGTCGAGGTCGATCGTGGCCACGGTCTGGCTGCGGTCGGCCGGGTCCTCGACGTAGGGCCGCGCGTACGAGCTGGCCTCGGCCCAGCCGTAGACGATCTCGGCCGACCGGGCGCAGCGGCTGGCGGCCCACGGCATGCCGCCGTGGTCGATGATCCACTGGATCTGCGAGACGGCCAGGTGGATCGTCGCCAGCGCCGGCGTGTTGTAGGTCTGGTCCTTGCGGCTGTTGTCGAGGGCGATCTTCAGGTCGAGGAACGCCGGGGCCCACCGGCCGGACGCGGCCAGCCGCTCGATCCGCTCGACGGCGGCGGGCGACAGCGCCGCGATCCACAGCCCGCCGTCGGACGCCAGGCACTTCTGGGGGGCGAAGTAGTAGGCGTCGGTCTGGCTGGCGTCGAACCGGAGCCCGCCGGCGGCGGACGTGCCGTCGACCAGCACCAGGCCCTCGGCCCCCTCGGGCCGGACGAGCGGCATGGCCACGCCGGTCGACGTCTCGTTGTGGGTCAGGCAGTAGGCGTCGACGTCGGGGCTGGGCTTGGGCTCAGGGTGGGTGCCGGGCGCCGACTCGATGACGTCCGGCGCCTCGAGGTGGGGCGCGGCCGCCGCGCAGGCCGCGAACTTGGACGAGAACTCGCCGAAGCTCAGGTGCTGGCTGCGCCGCTCGATCAGGTAGAAGGTCGCCGCGTCCCAGAAGGCGGTGGTGCCGCCGTTGCTGAGCACGACCTCATAGCCGTCGGGCAGCTCCAGCAGCTCGCCGACGCCGTTGCGCAGCGCGGCCACCATGAACCGGACGGTCGCCTGCCGGTGGCTGGTGCCCAGGTAGTCGCGCGCGGACGCCGCGAGGGACTCGACCGCCTCGGAGCGCACCTTGGACGGGCCGGACCCGAACCGCCCGTCTGCCGGGAGCAGGTCGGCGGGTATGGAGATATCGGAGGTCACCTCGCTCATCGCGTGCCACTATCGCGGCCGGTCGAACCAAGGAGCCAACGCGTTGCCTCCCATGTCCCCCTCCCCCCGGACCTCGAACCGCATCTCCCGCCGCGTGGCCGCCATCGCCGAGTCGGCCACCCTTGCCGTCGACGCCAAGGCCAAGGCCCTGAAGGCCGCCGGCGAGCCGGTCATCGGCTTCGGCGCCGGCGAGCCCGACTTCCCGACGCCGGCCCACGTCGTCGAGGCCGCGGTCGAGGCGTGCCGCAACCCCCGCAACCACAAGTACACGCCGGCGGCCGGCCTGCCCGAGCTGCGCGAGGCCATCGCCCACAAGACCAAGCGCGACTCGGGCTACGACGTGGCCGCCTCGCAGGTCCTCGTGACCAACGGCGGCAAGCACGCGGTCTACAACACCTTCACCGCCCTGCTCGACCCGGGCGACGAGGTGCTGCTGCCCGCGCCGTACTGGACCACCTACCCCGAGCCCATCCGCCTGGCCGGCGGCGAGCCGGTCGTGCTGCCTACCGACGAGGCCACGGGCTTCCGGGTCACGGTCGACCAGCTCGAGGCGGCGCTCACGCCCCGCACCAAGGCGCTCGTGTTCGTGTCCCCGTCCAACCCGACCGGCGCCGTCTACCCCCGGGCCGAGGTCGAGGCCATCGGGCGGTGGGCCGCCGAGCGGGGCATCTGGGTCGTCACCGACGAGATCTACGAGCACCTCACCTACGGCGACAACGCCTTCACGTCGATGCCGGCGGTCGTGCCCGACCTGGCCGAGCGGTGCGTCGTGCTCAACGGCGTGGCCAAGACGTACGCCATGACCGGCTGGCGGGTCGGCTGGATGATCGGGCCGCCCGACCTGGTGAAGGCGGCCACCAACCTCCAGTCGCACGCCACGTCGAACGTGGCCAACGTGTCGCAGGTGGCGGCGCTGGCCGCCGTGTCGGGCGACCTGTCGGCCGTGGCCGAGATGCGCACCGCCTTCGAGCGCCGGGGCCGGATGATGCACCGGCTGCTGTCCCAGATCCCCGGCGTGTCGGTGCTCGAGCCCCAGGGGGCGTTCTACGCCTTCCCCAACCTGTCCGCCTACGTGGGCCGGTCGATCCGCGGCCGCACGCCCGCCTCGACGCTCGAGCTGAGCGAGATCCTGCTCGAGCAGGCCAAGGTCGCCGTCGTGCCCGGCGAGGCGTTCGACGGGCCCGGCTATGCCCGCCTGTCGTTCGCGCTGAGCGACGACGACCTGGCCGAGGGCTGCCGGCGCATCGTCGACCTGCTCGGCGAGGCGGCCTGAGCGATGGGCGGCGACCCGGTGGTGAGCGACCAGCAGGCGAGCACGGCCGCGTCGGAGGGCACGGCGCCGGAGGGCGGCGCCCCGCAGCCCTACGGCTCGTGGGCGACGCCGATCACGTCCGAGCTGGTGGTGAGGGCCGCCGCCAGCATCGGGGCGGTGGCGCTCGACGGCGACGACGTGTGGTGGTCGGAGCAGCGGCCCCACGAGGCCGGGCGCACCCAGCTGGTGCGGTGGCGGCCCGGGGCCGAGGCGGCGGACGTCCTGCCCGAGGGCGCCAACGCCCGCACCGCCGTGCACGAGTACGGCGGTGGGGCCTGGTGGGTGCGCGACGGGCGGGTCTGGTACGCGGAGTGGGCCGACCAGCGCCTCTACCAGCTCGACCAGGGCCGGGAGCCGGTGGCGGTGACGCCCGAGCCGACGGTGCCCCGGGGCGACCGGTGGGCCGACGGCGACCTCGACCCGTCGGGGCGGTGGCTCGTCGTCGTGCGCGAGCACCACCCGCCGGGCGGCACGCCCGCCGACGTCGCCAACGAGCTCGTCGTCGTCGACCTCGAGGGGGAGCTCCCGCCGCGGGTGCTGGTGACCGGGCCCGACTTCGTCTCCAACCCCCGGTTCTCGCCCGACGGCGCCCGGCTGGCCTGGCTCCAGTGGAACCACCCCGACATGCCGTGGGACGGCACCGAGCTGTGCGTCACCGACCTGCGGTGGTCGAGCATCGGGCCCGGGCTCATGCACGTCACGGTCGTCGCCGGGCGGGGCAACGACGCCGGGCTCGGGGAGTCGATCTTCCAGCCCCGGTGGGCGCCCGACGGCTCGCTGTGGTTCGCCTCCGACCGGACCGGCTGGTGGAACCTGTACCGGTGGGTGCCCAGCCCCGCCGCCGAGGCCCCCCGGGTCGAGCCCGCCGTCATCATGCAGGCCGAGATCGGCCAGCCCCAGTGGGTGTTCGGCCAGTCGGTCTACGCCTTTCTCGACGGCGGCCGGGTGGCGTTCGCCTACCGGCGCGACGGGGTCGACCACCTCGCCGTCCGGGCCGCCGACGGCACGGTCCACGACCTCGACCTGCCCTACACCGACGTGGCGTCGGTGGAGGCCGCCGGCGACCGGATCACGTTCGTCGGGGCCTCGCCCACCGCCGAGCCGGCCGTCGTCCGGGTCACGATCGAGGGGTCCGGGGGCGCCGGGGCCGTCGCCGGCGAGCCCGAGGTGCTGCGGCCCGCCCGCGACCTGGGGCTCGACCCCAGCTGGTTCTCGGTGCCCGAGCCCATCTCGTTTCCGACCAGCGGCGGCCGTACCGCCTATGGGCTGTTCTACCCGCCGACCAACCCCGAGGCCGTACCGCCGCCCGGCGAGCGCCCGCCCCTCCTCGTGTTCATCCACGGCGGGCCGACCGCCGCCGCCCGCCCCCAGCTCCAGCTCCGCACCCAGTACTGGACCAGCCGGGGCTTCGCGGTGGTCGACGTCAACTACGGCGGCTCCACCGGCTACGGCCGGCCGTTCCGCGACCAGCTGCGCGGGCAGTGGGGTGTCGTCGACCTCGACGACTGCGAGGCCGCCGCCCGGTGGCTGGGGGAGCAGGGACGGGTCGACCCCGACCGCCTGCTGATCCGGGGCGGCTCGGCCGGCGGCTACACGACGCTCGCCGCCCTGGCCTTCCGCGACACGTTCGCGGCGGGTGCCAGCCACTTCGGCGTCGCCGACCTCGAGGCGCTGGCCACCGAGACCCACAAGTTCGAGAGCCGGTACCTCGACGGCCTGATCGGCCCCTATCCCGATCAGCGGGACGTGTACGTCGCCCGCTCGCCCATCCACCACCTCGACCGGTTCGACCGGCCGCTGGCCGTGTTCCAGGGGCTGGAGGACGAGGTCGTGCCGCCCAACCAGGCCGAGATGATCGTGAACGCCCTTCGGGAGCGGGGCGTGCCGGTGGCGTACGTGCCGTTCGAGGGCGAGCAGCACGGGTTCCGGAAGGCCGAGAACATCCGCCGGGCCCTGGACGGCGAGCTGTCGTTCTACGCCCAGGTGTTCGGCTTCTCCCTGCCCCCCGAGGAGGGCATCGAGCCGGTCCCGGTCGAGAACCTCGACTCCTGACCCCGGTCGGCGTCGCGCCCCGGCGGCGGAGCGCCCCGGTCGGCGTCGCGCCCCGGCGGCGGAGCGGGGCCGACCGTCCCGTCCCCGGCGTCAGCCGGCCCGGGTGGCGAGCCCGGCCCGCACCAGCTCGTGGAACTCGGTCATGGCGTGGATGAGGGCCTCGACGTCGCCGGGCTTGGGGCTGCTGGTGGCGTCGCGGCCGTGGAGCCAGTCGACCAGCAGGTCGACGGTCCCGCCCACGACGGCGAGCGCCAGCGACCGCAGCTCCTCGGGCGGCGCGCAAGCCAGCCCGTAGCGCCGCCACACCCGCTCGACGAACGCCGCCGCCCACCGCCGGGCCTGGCGCTGGCGGCGCTCGACCGCCGGTGAGATGCTGCCGGTCTGGCCGAACGTCGCCCGGGCGATGCGGGGGTCGTCGGCCACCGCGTGGGCGAACGCGCTGGTCAGCGTCTTCACCGCTTCCCGCTGGTCCGGGGGCGCGTGGCGCAGGGCGGCCACCAGGCGGCCGGCGACCATGGCGGTCGTCTCGTCCAGCAGGGCGAGGTAGCAGGCCTCCTTGCCGTCGAACAGCTCGTAGAAGCCCTTGGTGCCGACGAACGCGGTCTGGCAGATCTGCTCGATCGACGTGTTGGCGTAGCCCCGCTCGGCGATCAACGCCAGCGCGGCGTCGAGCAACTGCTGGCGGCGTTGCGCCTGGCGCTGAGCGGCGTCCAGGCCGCGGATGACGCGCCCGCGGCTCGTTGCCCCAGCCGTCCCCATGTCCCTGCGATGGTAGGTCCGCCGTCACGAAAAAGCTTATGAGTTGTAAATAAGATTTCTTGTTCTTTAGCAGGCGTACAGGGAAATGTGGGGACGACACCGCCACGAGGGGGAGCGACCGTGCGTTCCATGCTGTTCCGAGCGGCGCTGGCGGCGCTGCTGGCCCCGGTCCCGTTGGTGGCGACGGCGGGAGGTGCGGACGCCGCCCCCAGGGCACCCGCCGCGCCCGTGACCGCGTCCTCCGGCGACGGGACGGACTGGCGGTGCCGGCCCCCGGCCGCCCACCCCAACCCGGTCGTCCTGCTCCACGGCCTGACCGGCACCGGCGAGGGCAGTTGGACGTACCTGGGCCCCCGCCTGCGGGACGCCGGCTACTGCGTGTTCACGCCCACCTACGGCCGGATCACCCCGGACGTCGAGATCGGGGGCCTCGCCCCCATCGCCCAGTCGGCCCAGGAGGTGGCCGCCTTCGTCGACCAGGTGCGGGCCGCCACCGGCGCGGCCCGGGTGGACATCGTCGGCCACTCCGAGGGCGGCTTCCTGGGGCTCTACCTCCCCAAGGTGCTGGGGCTGTCCGGCCAGGTGGAGCGGGTCGTCGCGCTGGCACCGCCCACCCATGGCACGACCGTGAGCGGGCTCGTGACGTTCGCCGACGTGCTCGGCATCCGGCCGCTGGTCGACGAGCTCCTGCGGACGTTCGGCTGCGCCGCCTGCGCCGACACGCTGCCCGGGGCGCCGCCCGTCGCGGCGCTGACCGCCGGGCCGATCGCCCGGCCGGGCGTCGCCTACACGATCGTCGCCACCCGCGCCGACCTGGTGGTGACCCCGTCCGGGTCGGCCTTCGTGCGCGAGCCCGGCGTGCGCAACGTCCACGTGCAGGACGTTTGCCCGTTCGACCCGGTCGGCCACGTGGGCCTCGCCCTCGACCGCAGCGTGCTCGGCATCGTGCTCAACGCACTCGACCCGGCCCACGCCCGGCCGGTCCACTGCGGCGTGGGCATCCCGTTCTGACGCCGGGCGACGCGGACCGGGCTGTCCCGGCAGGGCATCGACGGCCCCCGGGCCGCCGCCGGCCGGCGGTCCGGGGCCCCAGGCCGCCGCCGGCGCACGGTCGTATGCAATGTGCGGCCGCCGGGTGGTGCGGGCCACACTTTGAGCGATGGCGCGCATCCTGGTCACCGAGAAGATCGCCGAGGGCGGGCTCCAGAAGCTTCGCGAGGCCGGCCACGTGGTCGACGTGCGCCTCGGCCTCACGCCCGAGGCCCTCGTCGAGGTGGTGCCCGGGGCCGCGGCGCTCATCATCCGGTCCGCCACGCAGGTGACCCGCGAGGTGCTGGAGGCCGGCTCCGACCTGGTGGTCGTGGGCCGGGCCGGCATCGGGCTCGACAACGTCGACGTCGAGGCGGCCACCGAGCGCGGCGTCATGGTGGTCAACGCGCCCCAGTCCAACGTGCTGTCGGCGGCCGAGCACACGATGGCGCTGCTGCTCGCACAGGCCCGGAACATCCCCCAAGCCCACGCCGCCCTGGTCGCCGGGCGCTGGGAGCGGTCGACGTGGGAGGGCGTCGAGCTGTCCGACAAGACGCTCGGCGTCATCGGCCTGGGCCGCATCGGCAAGCTGGTGGCCCAGCGGGCCCACGCCTTCGGCATGCGGCTGGTCGCCCACGACCCGTTCGTGTCCGCCGAGCGGGCCCGCCAGCTCGGCGTCGAGCTGCTGCCGCTCGAGCGGCTGATGGAGGTCAGCGACTTCGTCACGCTCCACGTGGCCAAGACGCCCGAGACGATCGGCCTGATCGGCAAGGAGCTGCTGGCCAAGGCCAAGCCCGGTATCCGCATCATCAACGTGGCCCGGGGCGGCATCGTCGACGAGGCGGCGCTGGCCGAGGCCATCCGCGACGGCCGGGTGGCCGGGGCGGCGCTCGACGTGTTCGAGAAGGAGCCGACGACCGAGTCGCCGCTGTTCGCCCTGCCGGGCGTCGTCGTCACCCCCCACCTGGGCGCCAGCACGCGCGAGGCGCAGGACAAGGCGGGCGACACGATCGCCGACCAGGTGGCGCTGGCGTTGGCCGGCGACTTCGTCCCGTTCGCGGTGAACGTGAGCGCCGCCGAGGCGTCGGAGACCGTGCGGCCGTTCCTGCCGCTGGCCGAGCGCCTGGGCCAGCTGTACATGTCGCTGGCCGAGAAGGTGCCGTCGGTGCTCGAGATCGAGTACGCCGGCCAGCTTGCCGACTACGACACCCGCATCCTGACGCTCTCGGTGCTCAAGGGCGTGTTCGGGGTCGTCACCGACGAGCCCGTGTCCTACGTGAACGCCCCCCGTATCGCCGCCGACCGGGGCGTCGAGGTTCGCGACACGTCGACGGCCACGGTCCACGACTACGTCAACCTGATCACGATCAGGGGCGGCGGCCACTCGATCGGCGGGACGCTGACCGGGCTGCGGGGCGAGCCTCGTATCGTCATGCTCGACGGCCACGCCATCGACCTGCCGCCGGCCAACCAGATGCTGGTCGTCCGCAACGACGACCGGCCGGGCATGATCGCCTTCGTGGCGGGCGTGCTGGCCGACGCCGGGATCAACATCGACGACATGCACCTCGGGCGGGCGAGCAACGGGCGGGCCGCGCTCCAGGTGCTGGCCACCGACGTGGTGGTGCCGCCCGACATCCAGGACGCCCTTCGGGCCGGCGACGGTATCGTCTCCGTCCACGTGCTCCGCTGACGGGGGCGCCCAGCCGGCGGTCTGTCGGCTACGAGGAGGGGTCGGGCGGCTGCTGGTCGCTCGGTGACCGGTCGGTGGGCGCAGACGGCTCGGATGGCTCGGGCGACTCGGTCGGGGCCGACTTCTTGGCGGCCGTCTTCTTCGCCGCCGACCTCTTGGCGGTCGTCTTCTTGGCCGCGGTCTTCTTGGCCGCCGTCTTCTTGACCGAGCCCTTCTTGGCGGTGGACCCCGACGCGGAGGACGCCCTCTTGGCGGTCGTCTTCTTGGCCGGGGTCTTCCTGGCGGGCGCCTTCTTCGCCGCCGCCCGGCCGGCGGGCGCTGACGCCGACGGCGCTCCGGCTGCGGTCGACCCCTCGGTGGCGGTCTTCTTGGCGGGCGACGTCTTCGTAGGCGCCTTCTCTTGGGCCGGGGCGGGCTCACCGGTCGGCGCCTCCGGGCCCGCGGCCGACGCTCCCGACGTCGACGCACCGGACGCCGACCCGCCAGATGTGGACGGGCCGGACGGCGACGCCGACGTCGGCGCCCCGGTCCGGGGCGGAGCCGGGGACGGGCGCTCGCCGGCGGGCGAGGGCGCCGGCGGCGCCTCCTGCACCCAGCGGACGAGGAGGCGGACGATCCCAGCGATGACCGCGATCAGCCCGATACGGCGGATCCATCGTCGATTCACCCCTTGCACCGTAATCGGGGCTCTCCGGCCGCTCAGGGACCGCGCTCCGTAATCGCCGGGCCTCGCCGGCCCCGGCGCAGTACCGTCGGACCCCCCGGCCGCGGCCCATGCGGCCGCCTTGGCGCGCGTCCCACGGGCGCGGGCGAGGCACGGCGACGACGGGGAGGTGACCGTGCGCCTGTACTGGGAGGTGGCCCGCACCACGGCCCGCCGCCTGGCGACCTACCGCGGCGCCACCTTGGCCGGCGTCGTCACCAACACGGCCTTCGGGTTCATCCTCAGCTACGTGCTGTTGGCCGTGTTCCGCCAGCGGCCGGAGATCGACGGCTTCGACGCCGTGGACGCGGTGACGTTCACGTTCGTGGTGCAGGGGCTGCTGATGCCCATCGGCGTCTTCGGCACCGACCTCGAGCAGGCCGAGCGGATCCGGACCGGCGAGGTGGCGCTCGACCTGTGCCGGCCCTACGACTACCAGGGCTGGTGGGCGGCGGTGGCCTACGGGCGGGCCCTGTACTACGTGTGGGCTCGGGGCGTCCCGCCGTTCGTGGCGGCCGCGCTGGTGCTCGACGTCCGGCTGCCGCCGCATGCTTGGACGTGGGCGGCGTTCCTGGCCTCGGTGGCGCTGGCGGTCGGCGTGGCCTTCGGGTTCGGGTTCCTGCTCCAGCTCACGGCGTTCTGGATCTTCGAGGTCCGGGGCCCCAACCAGCTCGGGTGGATCACGGCCCAGTTCCTGAGCGGGGTGTTCGTGCCCCTGTTCCTGTTCCCCGACGGCGTCGAGGCCGTGGTGCGGGCCCTGCCGTTCGCGCCGATGATGCAGTACCCGGCGGAGGTGTTCCTCGGCCGCTACGCCGGCTGGGAGCTGGCCGGCGTGTACGCCCGGCAGGTGGCGTGGCTCGTGGCGCTGGCCGTGGCTGGCCGGCTGGTGCTCGCCCGGGCCGTCCGGAGGGTGGTGGTCCAGGGTGGCTGAGCGGCCGCCCCCGCCACGGCCGACCGGGCTACCGGCCGAGACGGGCTCGGCCGAGACGCGGCTCGCCGAGACCCGGGCCGCCCTCGTCGTCTACGCCCGGCTGGTGGCGGCCCGCGTCCGCAGCGACTGGCAGTACCGCACGTCGTTCCTGTTCTACCTCGGCGCCCAGGCGATGGCGTCGGGCGTCGACTTCGCGGCGATCGCCGTGATCTTCACCCAGGTCGACCAGCTGGCCGGCTGGGCGGCGGTCGAGGTGGCGTTCCTGTACGGGGCCAGCGGCGTGGCGTTCGGGCTCGCCGACCTGTTCGTCAGCCCGGTCGAGTTCGCCGCCGTCCACATCAAGGCGGGCACGTTCGACCGGTTCCTGATCCGGCCGGTCGGCGCGCTGTGGCAGCTGCTGGCCACCGAGTTCGCCCCCCGGCGGCTGGGCCGGGTGATCCAGCCGGCCATCGTGCTGACCGTCGCCCTGGGCCGGGTGGACGTCGCCTGGACACCGGCGGCCGTGGCGCTCGTGCCGCTCACGGTCGTGTGCGGCACCGTGATCTTCGGCGCCATCTGGGTGCTGACCGCGGCTCTGGGGTTCTGGACCACCGAGACCCGCGAGGTCGCCAACTCGGTCACCTACGGCGGCAGCCTGCTGACCTCGTACCCGATCGACGTGCTCGGCACCTGGCTGAAGCGGTTCGCCACGTTCGTCGTGCCGCTGGCCTCGGTCGCCTACCTGCCGGCCGCCCGCCTGTTCGACGAGCCCCTGCCGCTCGGCCTGCCCCGCGCCGCCGCCTGGTCGGGCCCGCTGGTGGCCCTGGCCCTGGCGCTGGCCGCCCGCGCCGCCTGGACCGCCGGCCTCCGCCGCTACCGCAGCACCGGGAGTTGACGAGACGTGAGCCCCCTCATCGAGCTCGAGGACGTCGCCAAGAGGTTCACCGTCCACCGCAAGGCGGGCCGGATCCGGCGCCGCCGCGCCGAGGTCACGGCCGTCGACGGCGTCAGCCTGGCCATCGAGCCGGGGGCGATGGTCGGCTACATCGGCCCCAACGGCGCCGGGAAGTCGACCACGATCAAGATGCTGATCGGGATCCTGGTGCCGACCCGGGGTCGGGTGCGGGTCGACGGGCGTGACCCGAGCCGCGACCGGGTGGCCGTGGCCCGGCGCATCGGCGTCGTGTTCGGCCAGCGGACCCAGTTGTGGTGGGACCTGCCGCTCGCGGACTCGTTCGCCCTGCTCCGGCACGTCTACCGGGTGCCGGCGGCCGACCACGCCGCCCGGCTCGACCGGCTGACCGAGCTGCTCGACCTCGGCCCGTTCCTGGCCACGCCGGTGCGCCAGCTGTCGCTGGGCCAGCGCATGCGCGGCGAGCTGGCAGCGGCGCTGCTCCACGATCCGCCCATCCTGTTCCTCGACGAGCCCACGATCGGCCTCGACCTCGTGTCCAAGGAGGCCGTGCGCGGCTTCCTCGCCGAGCTCAACCGCGAACGGGGCACGACCCTGCTGCTCACCACCCACGACCTCGTGGACGTCGAGCGCCTGTGCGACCGGCTGCTGATCATCGACCGGGGTCGGGTGATCGAGGACGGCACGGTCGAAGGCATCAAGGCCCGCTACGGCGGCGAGCGGACGCTGGTCGTCGACCTGGAGCGCCCGGCGCCGCCGCTGGAGGTGGAGGGGGCGAAGGTCGAGCGGGTCGAGGGGCCCCGCCAGTGGCTGCGGTTCCGGCGGGACGGGCACACGGCGTCGTCGCTGCTGGCGGCGGTCACGGCCCGGGCCGCGGTGCGCGACATCACGGTCGAGGAGCCGGCCATCGAGGACGTCGTCCGCCAGATCTACGGCGCGGGGCGCTGACGCCGGCCCTACACTCCGCGCGTGGCATTGTTCCTGGTCGAGCGCAACTTCGCCGAGGACCTCGAGCTCGGGGCCGGCGACGTGCTCGGCATCCAGGCGGTGAACGACGACGTCGGCGTGCGCTGGGTGTACTCGTTCCTGAGCGCCGACAAGCGCAAGACCTACTGCCTGTACGAGGCGCCGAGCGCCGAGGCCATCCGCGAGGCGGCCCGCCGCAACGACATCCCGGCCGACGTGATCGTCCCCGTGGGCGAGCTGCGTCCCGAGGAGATCGTGGCCGCCACCGGGCGGTAGGCGCCGGCCGACGCCCGGCCCGCGCCCCGGTGGGCTCCCGGCCGGCGCCCCGACCGCGCTCAGGTCCCGGCCAGGCCTCGGCGCAGCGCCCAGGCGGCGGCCTCGGTCCGGTTGGCGCACCCGGTCTTGAGCAGGATCGACCGGACGTGGTTGGCGGCCGTGTGCTGGCTGATGTGGAGCCGTTCGCCGATCTCGCGGTTGGTGCGGCCGTCGGCCAGCAGCGGGAGGATGGCCAGCTCCCGGCTCGTGAGCCCCGCTACCTGGGCCGGGGCGGCCGCCGATCCCGCCGGAGCCGCCGACCCTGCCGCCCCCGCCGGGCCCGCCGCCCCCGGCGAGGTCCCGGCTGGCGCCTCCGGCCCGGCCGCGGCGTCGAGCGCGGCCGCCGCCTCGCTGGCCACCCGCACCATGCCACAGGCGGTGGCGCGGTCCCGGGCCGCCCGCAGCAGCGTGCGGGCCCGCTCGGCGTCGCCCGGCCGCCCCCGCCCGGCCAGGAACCGCCCGTAGGCCAGCTCGGTCCGGGCCACCCAGGCCGGCATGCCGGCCCGACGGTCGATGCGGAGGGCCGCCTCGAAGTGGGCTTCGGCGTCCCGCATGCGGCCCAGCAGGGCGCACAGCCCGCCCAGGTAGCGGTCGGCCGCCCCGTAGGCGGCCAGCAGGTAGCCGACCTGGACGACCAGCCCCCGGGCCGGCGCCAACGCAGCGTGGACGACGGCCCCGGCCGCCCGGTCTCCGAGCAGGATGCACGTGTCGGCCAGGTAGCTGAGCGAGCCCCACCACAGCGAGTCGCGGGGCACGGCGGCCAGGTCGTCGGCGACCAGGCGCTCGAGCTCGCCGGCCGCCTCGGCCCGCAGGCCCAGCTCGGCATAGAGGACGGCCAGCGCCGGCCGCCACGTGGCCTCGGCCCGGTCGAGCCGGGCGACGGCCTCGACCAGCGGCCGGGCCTCGTCCAGCCGGCCCTGCTCGCGCCGGATGCTGAACAGCTGGACGCCGTAGCCGCCGGCCGCGTCGTTGCCCGACAGGAACGCCCCCATCCCGTCGGCCTCCTCGGCCAGCGCCTCGGCCTCGTCGAACCGGCCGGCGCCCATGGCGAGCAAGGCGTGGGCCTGGAGGTCGAGCACCCGGAACAGCGGCTGGTTCAGGCGGCGGCTGAGCCGGCGGTGCCGGGCGGCGAGGGCCCGGGCCTCGCCGAGGTCGCCGGCCATGATCGTGCCGAACAGCAGCTTGTCGAGCCCGCCCAGCTCCCACTCGGGGTCGCCCTCGGCCTGCGCCTGCTCGACCAGCTCGCGGGCGATGAGCCGCAGGCGGTCGTGGTTGTCGGGCGTCCACGGCACGAACAGGGCGGCGGCATAGGCGATGCGCAGCGCCTCGCGGTCGCCGATCCGGCGGGCCTCGGCGATCGTGGCCTCGGCCAGCGGCTCGGCCTCGCCGCCCTGGCCGGAGAGGGCGAGCGCCCGGCTCAGCCCGGCTCGGACCCGCACGGCCAGCGCCGGCTCGGTGGCCAGCGGCAGCGCCGCCCGCAGGAGCTGCTCGGGCAGGTGCCCGTGCACCGCGGCCCGCCAGTTGGCGTCGTCGAACGTGAGCGCCGCCGCCACCACCAGGTCGGGCTCGTCGAGGTCGCGGGCGAGGGCCGTGGCCTCCAGGCACCGGTCCTGGGCGGCGCTGACGTCGCCGGCCCGCATGCGAGCCACGGCCAGCTCGAGCAGGACCTCGCACCGGTCGCGGTCCGGTGGGGTCAGGGGCAGCACGGCCTCGAGCAGGCGGGCGGCGTCGTCGTAGGCCACGGCCCGGCCTGCGGCGTGGGCCGCCCGCCGCCCGGCCGCCACCGCCCGGTGCGGCTCGACCACGGGGACGGCGGCCAGCAGGTGGTGGGCGATCTCGGCCGCCGCCCGGTCGCCCTCGGTGCGGTCGAGCGCCTCGGCCACGTCCAGGTGGTGGACCTGGCGCTCGCCGGCCGGGAGCGCGTCGACCACGGCCCGCCGGACGAGGACGTGCACGAAGCGGTGGTCGCCGCCCCCGGCCTCCTCGACGACCCGGGCCCGCACCGCCGGGTCGAGCAGGCGCACGGCCGTCCGGGTGTCGACGCCCGAGGCGGCGCTGAGCAGGGCGACGGGGAACGTGGTGCCCACCACCGCCGCCAGGTGCAGCAGCGAGCGGGTCTCGGCCGGCAGCCGGTCGAGCCGAGCTGCGACCACGTCCCGCACCCCCTCGGGGCTCGTGACCTCTCCCAGCGGCTGGGCCAGGCGCCACACGCCGCCGACCTGGACCACGTCGCCGGTCTCGACCAGGTGCCGCCAGAGCTCGCCGAGCAGGAAGGCGTTGCCGCCCGTCTCGCGGGTGAGGACGTCGATGACCGGCTCGAGGTCGGCGCCCGGGTCGTGGCCGGCGGCGCCGGCGACGAAGGCCCGCACGCCGTCACGGTCGAACCCGCCGAGCGTCACCCGCGTCACGCCCGGATAGCGGCGCAGGTCGGGGAGCGCGGCCTTGAAGTCGGGACCGACCTCGGCGGGCGTCGAGCGGTAGGTGGCGGCCACGCACACGCCGGTCAGGCCGGGCGCCCGCATCAGGTGGTCGAGCAGGTCGACCGTCGGGCGCCGGGCCCACTGCAGGTCGTCGAGGACCACCAGCAGCGGGCGGCGGGCCGCCAGCGTGGCGAACAGGGCGGTCACCGCGCTGTAGAGGCGGAAGGCTGTAGAGGCGGAAGCGCTCGGCGTCGGGGTCGGCCGGCGGCGCCGGGCCGGTGCCGGGCACACTGCCGGGCGCGGCGCCGCCGGGGGCCCGGCCCGCCGCGCCCGCTGCCCGGGCGGAGCCTGTCCGTCGGTCCGCCAGCCGCGGGACGAGCCGGGCCAGCTCGCCGCCCCGGCCCCACAGCAGCCAGGACCGGGCGTCGGCGTCGACGCTGGCCAGCAGCTGGTCGACGGCCAGGGCGAACGGCTCGTAGGGGAGCGACGACTGCTCGCTGCACGCCCCGTACACGACCGCCCCGCCGCCGGCGTGGACCCACCGAGCCAGCTCGGTCACCAGGCGCGTCTTGCCGGACCCGGCCTCGCCGCCGAGCAGCACGGCCCGGCGCCCGCCCCCGGACGCCATCGTCCAGGCCTGGACCAGCGCCGCCCACGCCTCGGACCGGCCGACGAAGGGGAACTCCGCCTCGATGCCGAGGACCGGCGGCAGCGGCACCTCGACGGTGCCCGTCCCGCCCGCGCCCGCGGGTCTCGTACCGCCCACTGGCGACGAGGCTAGTCAGATCTGATCAGTCAGGCCTGGTAGATGGGGCGCCGCCGGCCGGCCAGGAAGGCGCGTCCTGGTCATGTGCGGCGCCGGGGCCACCCGTACCGTCGCCCGTACCCCCGAGAGAAGGAGTCACCGGATGACGACCATCGACCGGGCGGCGGGCGTCCTCACCGAGGAGATGCTCGGCCGCTTCGACGAGCGGGCCCCCATGTACGACCGGGAGAACCGCTTCTTCCAGGAGGACTTCGACGAACTGCGGGCCAGCGGCTACCTCGACGTGGCCCTGCCCGAGGACCTCGGCGGCGCCGGCCTCGGCCTGCTCGACGTCAACCGGCTGCAGCGCCGGCTGGCCTATCACGCCCCGGCCACCGCGCTGGCCGTCAACATGCACATCTACTGGGTGGGGATGGCCGCCGACATGCAGCGGATGGGTGCGCCGGGCGGCGACTGGATCCTCCGCCAGGCCGCCGACGGGCACATCCTGGCCGCCGGCCACGGCGAGGCCGGCAACGACGTGCCGGTCCTACTGTCCTCGGCCACGGCCGACCGGGTCGACGGCGGCTGGGAGATCACCGCCCACAAGATCTTCGGCAGCCTCACGCCGGTCTGGACCTACCTCGGCCTGCACGCCATGGACGCCTCGGATCCGTCCGCGCCCCGCATCGTCCACGGCTTCCTCAGCCGGGAGGCGCCCCGCTACCACATCGAGGAGACCTGGGACGTGCTCGGCATGCGGGCCACGGCCTCGCAGGACACGCTGCTCGACCGGGCGTTCATCCCCGACGAGGACGTGGTGATGGTGTGCCCGGCTGGCTTCGCCGGCGCCGGGCCGTTCCACGTCGGCCTGTTCGCCTGGGCCCTGCTCGGCTTCGCCGGCGTCTACCTGGGCCTGGCCCAGCGGGCCTACGACGAGGTCCTGACCCGCCTGCCCCAGCGCTCGTCGGTGGGCCTGACCCGGTCGATGGCCTACCACCCCGAGGTGCAGCACCGCGTGGCCGAGATGCGGATCGCCCTCGAGGCCGCCGAGGCCCACCTCGACCGGATCTGCGACGACTGGACCCGGGGCGTCGACCACGGGCACGACTGGCCGGTGAAGATCGTCGCCTGCAAGCACGCAGTGGTCAGCCAGGCCTGGTCGGTGGTCGACACGGCGCTGGACGTGAGCGGCGGCGCCGGCATCTTCAAGCGCAACCGGTTGGAGCAGCTGGTCCGCGAGGGCCGGCTCGGCCGCCTCCACCCGGGCAACCCCATGCTCACCCACGAGCTGGTGGGGAAGATGAGCCTCGGGATCAGCCCCGACGAGCAGCCCCGCTGGGGCTGACACGCACCCACACTTGACCGGGGTCGGCGAAGTCGGGCACTCTCTCCTCCATGCGCCTGCACTTCGCCGGCCTCCTTCTTATGTAAGGCGAACGCCCCAGATAGGCGTTCGCCCAGCCTCCTGCGCCGATCCGGCCAGGAGGTTTTTCAGTTTTCCGCCCACCACACCGGCCGAGCCCAGCGGCCGACACGACCCGAGACCCACCCGACAACCGACCCGATCGACCACCCGATCCACCCGACAACGCGAGAAGGACAGCGATGCCTCCCGAACCCGCCAGCCCGAAGACGATGCCGTTCCACAAGTACCGGCCGTTCCTCCCGCTGCCGCTCGCGCTCGAGGACCGGACGTGGCCCAACCGCCGCATCGAGAAGGCGCCGCTGTGGTGCTCGGTCGACCTGCGCGACGGCAACCAGGCGCTGATCGACCCGATGGACCCGGCCCGCAAGCGGCGGATGTTCGAGACGCTCGTCGCCATGGGCTTCAAGGAGATCGAGGTCGGCTTCCCGTCGGCCAGCCAGCCCGACTTCGACTTCGTCCGCCAGCTGATCGACGAGGACCTCGTACCCGAGGACGTCACGATCCAGGTGCTGACCCAGTGTCGGCCCGAGCTGATCGAGCGGACCTACGAGGCGATCCGTGGTGCCCGCGAGGCGATCGTCCACTTCTACAACTCGACGTCGATCCTGCAGCGCCGGGTCGTGTTCGGCCTCGACTACGACGGGATCACCCAGATCGCCACCGACGCCGCCCGCCTCTGCCGCAAGCTCGAGGAGACGGTGCCGGAGACGGTCGTCCGTTACGAGTACTCGCCCGAGAGCTTCACCGGCACCGAGATCGAGTACGCGGTGGAGATCTGCTCGGCCGTGATGGACGCCGTCGAGGCGAGCGACGACCGGCCGATCATCCTCAACCTGCCGGCCACGGTCGAGATGTACACGCCGAACATCTACGGCGACGTCATCGAGTACTTCCACCGCAACATCCCCAACCGCCACCGGGTCGTGCTGTCGCTGCACCCCCACAACGACCGGGGCACGGCCGTCGCCGCCGCCGAGTTCGGCGTCATGGCCGGCGCCGACCGCGTCGAGGGCACGCTGTTCGGCAACGGCGAGCGTACAGGCAACGTCGACGTCATCACGCTGGCCCTCAACCTGTTCAGCCAGGGCGTCGACCCCGAACTCGACATCTCCGACGTCGACAACCTGCGCCGGGTGGCCGAGTACTGCAACCGGCTGCCGGTGCACCCCCGCCACCCGTACGTCGGCGACCTCGTGTACACGGCGTTCTCCGGCAGCCATCAGGACGCCATCAAGAAGGGTTTCGCCGCCCTCGGCGAGGACTACGACGTGTGGGAGGTGCCGTACCTGCCCATCGACCCCAAGCACGTCGGCCGCACCTACGAGGCCGTCATCCGGGTCAACAGCCAGTCGGGCAAGGGCGGCGTCGCCTACATCATGCAGGCCGAGCACGGCCTCGACCTGCCCCGCCGGCTGCAGATCGAGTTCTCGAAGACGATCCAGCACATCACCGAGGACACCGGCACCGAGATCACGCCGGGCCACATGTGGGACGCGTTCAAGGCCGAGTACCTGCCCGACGACGCCCCTGTCCAGCTCGTCTCGCACGAGTCGACGACCGGCGAGGAGGGCTCGAAGGTCGTGGCCCAGCTGATCGTCGACGGCGAGCACCGGACCGTGACCGGTGCCGGCAACGGCCCCATCGCCGCCTTCGTCAGCGGCCTCCGCGCCGAGCTCGGCATCGACATCGAGGTGCTCGACTACAGCGAGCACGCGGTCGGCGCCGGGGCCGACGCCGTGGCCTGCGCCTACGTCGAGACCCAGAACGGCGACGGCGAGGTGCGGTGGGGCGTCGGGCTCCACGAGAGCATCGAGACGGCGTCGCTCCGGGCCGTGGTCTCGGCGGCCAACCGCCACCGCGGGGCGGCCACCGTCGCCTGACGGGGCACTACCGTCGCCCGCATGCGGCTCCGGGCGGGCATGCGGGCGTCGGTGGTCGGCCTGGCGGCCGTGCTCGCCGCCGCGGCGTCGGCCGCCTGCGCCGAGCGCAGCGACCGCGTCGACGGCGACGACCTGGCCGGCGGCGCCGAGCGCGACCGGGCCGCGACGACCGCCCCGCCCGGGCCCGACGACGGTCTTGCCGCCGAGGCGGTGGGGGCCGCCGGGGTCGGCGACCCCTACTTCCCCGACGCCGGCAACGGCGGCTACGACGTCGCCCGTTACGTCCTCGACCTGGCCTGGACGCCCGGCTCGGACGGGTCCGGCCGGATCGAGGGCACGACGCGGGTGGAGGCGACCGCCACCCAGCCGCTGGCCCGCTTCCACCTCGACCTGGCCGGGCTCGACGTCGCCGAGGTCACCGTCGACGGCGAGCCGGCCACCGTCGCCCGCGAGGGCGAGCGCGAGCTGGTGATCACACCGGCGACGCCGATCGACGACGGCGCCGAGTTCGCGGCCGAGGTCCGCTACAGCGGGGTCCCCGAGCCCCTGCCGAATCGGGCCGACGTGCTCGAGCCGGGCTGGATCGACGACGGCCAGGAGGTCCACGTCCTGGCCGAACCCGACGGCGCCGCCACGTTCTTCCCCGTCAACGACCACCCGTCCGACAAGGCGGCCTACGAGCTGCGCATCACCGTCCCGGACGGCTTCGAGGTGGCGGCCAACGGCCGGCTGGCCGAGCGGGTCCCGGGAGAGGACGGCACCACCTGGGTGTACGAGGCCCCCGAGCCCATGGCCAGCTACCTGATCCAGGTGGTGATCGGCGACCTCGAGCTGGTGGAGGAGGAGGGCCCGGGCGGCCTGCCCCTCCGCCACGCCTTCGACACCGACATCGCCGAGGTGGCCCGCGGCGCCACGGCCCGCACCGGCGAGATGGTCGAGGTCCTCGCCGACCTGTTCGGCCCCTACCCGTTCGCCACCTACGGGACCGCCGTGGTGGACGACTCGCTGGGGCTGGCGCTCGAGACCCAGACCCTCGCGATCTTCGGGCCCGACACCGTGCTCGACGAGTCGATCCAGGTCCACGAGCTGGCCCACCAGTGGTTCGGCAACCATGTGAGCCCGGCCACCTGGCAGGACATCTGGCTGAACGAGGGCTTCGCCGTCTACGCCTCGTGGCTGTGGGAGGAGGAGACCGGCGGGCTGTCGGCGGCGGAGATCGCCGCCGCAGTGGCGGCCGAGGGCGGGTTCGACCGGCCGCCCGCCGACCCCGGCGCCGACCACCTGTTCGACGAGTCGGTGTACTTCCGCGGCGCCGTCACCCTGCACGTCCTCCGGCGGGAGCTGGGCGACGGCGCCTTCTTCCGGCTGCTGCGGACGTGGCTGGAGCGCTACGGCGGCGAGGCGGCGTCGACCGCCGACTTCGAGGCCCTGGCGGCCGAGGTCGCCGGCCGCGACCTGTCCGACCTGTTCGACGCCTGGCTCCGGGACGACACGATGCCCGACCTCGACGACTGGAGCTGACGCCCGGGATCGACGCCCGGGGCGGACGACCGGGCCGCGATCCCACGGTTGGCGCGGGTCGTGTGCGGTTTGTAGTCGGCGACTACGGTTCGGCGCGTGAGTGAGCCGGTCAACCTGGAGATCGTCGAGCGTTCAGGCGAGCAGGTGGTGGCGCGTCTCGGCGGCGACCTCGACATCGTCACCTCGGAGGACGTGAAGCGCGAGCTGGCCGAGGTGCTGGACTCCGGCGCCGCGTCGCTCAGCCTCGACCTCAGCGACGTACGGTTCGTCGACTCCAGCGGCCTGGGCGCGCTGGTGGCGGTCCACCGCCACGCCGAGGCCGCCGGCGCCCAGTTCACGGTCCGCAAGGTGCCGTCGCAGGTCCAGCGCCTGTTCGAGATCACCCGCCTCGACGACCTGCTGACCGTCGAGCCGTGACCGTCGTGGCCTGACCCGCCGGGCCTCACCGGCGCACCCCTCCGCTGGGGGTTCAGCGGTCGAGCGCCTCCCGCAGCTCGATCAGGCACCGTCGGATCAGCCGGGACACGTGCATCTGGCTGATCCCGAGGCGCTCGGCGATCTCGCTCTGGGTCATCTCCTCGTAGAAGCGCAGGCGGATGATCTCGGCCTCGCGGGCCGGCAGCGTCTGCAGCAGCTGGCCGACCAGCATGCGCAGCTCGACGGGCCGGCTGGGGACGTCGGGGCCGGCCAGGCGCTCGGCCAGCGGCGCGCTGTCCTCGTCGCCGGGGCGCCGGGCGTCGAGGCTGGTGGCCCGGTAGGCGGCGCCGGCCTCCATGGCGTCGAGCACCTCGTCCTCGGACAGGTCCAGCTCCTGGGCCAGCTCGCTGACGCTCGGCGGGCGCCCGAGCCGGGCCGACAGAGCGGTGGTGGCCCGCCGCAGGTCGAGGTGGCGCTCCTGGGCGCTGCGGGGCGGCCGGACCGCCCACGTGCGGTCGCGGAAGTAGCGCTTGATCTCGCCGTTGACCGTGCGGCTGGCGAACGACGAGAAAGGGATGCCCCGGTCGGGGTCGAACCGCTCCACGGCCTTCAGCGTGCCCAGCATGGCGATCTGGACGAGGTCGTCGAGCTCGACGCCCCGCCCCCGGTAGTCGTGGGCGATCGAGGCCGCCAGGCCGCGATGGGCCTCGACCAGGCGGTTCCGGAGCGCCCGCTGCCGGGTCTCCCGGTACTCGCGGAAGAGCTGGTCCAGGTCTTCGCTCGGTGCGTCAGGCTCGGTCATGCGGGAGTGCGGGCCCGCTTGACCAGGCGGAATCGTCGCGTGTCACCGTCGACGGCGAACTCGTGCTCGTCGACGACGACCCGCAAGATCTCGAGCGCCAGGTCATCGGTCGGGGCTTCGGACGTGGCCGCGGCGGCCACCCGCACCTCGCCGCTGACGGAGACCCACCCGGCCGAACGTTCGTAGGTCACCTCCGCCCGCTGTGACGGGTCCTCCGAGCCCTCGATCAGCAGGGCCACCAGCTCGCTCACCGCGATCCGCAGGTCCTCAGTGTCGTCGATGCTGAGGCCCGCGTCGGCCGCCACGCCTGCGGCGACGAGCCGGGCGAGGCGGACCGAGCCCGGCTCGGCCGGCAACGTGAGCTGAACCGGAAGGTGGGACGCCATCGGCCCTGCACTGTAGGCGGCCTCTCGGGGGGCGGTGACAGCGGCGCTCTCGGTGACAAAACTCCTGGTGGTGGGGTAGTTACGCTCCGTCGTATCACGCAACGGGGCGTTTGTGAGCATCTGCACGCGGGTACGGCCCCTGGCGATGCAACTGCTGGCCAGCACCACGTTCCGTCGCGACCCGACGGCCGTGCCCGCGGCCAGGAAGTTCGTGCGCACCGTCCTCGCGTCCCTCGACCTCACCGACGACGCCCAGGAGCGGCTCGTCCTGGCGGCCGCCGAGGCGTGCAACAACGTGGTCCTCCACGCGGACTGCGACACGTTCACCGTGACCGTGTCCCGCGACGACCGGTCGTGCGTCATCGACGTGACCGACTCGGGGCACGGGTTCTACGTCCCGTCGTCGTTCGACATGCCCCCGGCCAGCGAGGTGGGCCGCCGTGGGCTGGCGCTCATGCAGGCGCTGGTCGACCGGGTCCGGGTGGCCAGCTCGCCCATGGGCACCGCGGTCATGCTGTGCCAGGCGCTGGCCAACAGCGGCGCGGCCGCCGCCAACGGCACCGCCGCCGCGGCCATGCCCGGGCGCGCCGCCGGCTGACCGGGCCCGCCGCCTGACCGGAGCCATCCGGCGGGCCGGAGCCAGCCGGATGGCCGGGCCACGAGATCGTCGAGCGGCGCGGTGGGGCGGCTCGGCGGGCCGGGTCGGTCAGACCGGCTCCGTCACCCGGGGCATCCAGCCGGGCCGCCGCTGTTCGTAGGCTGCGATGGCGTCCTCGTTGCGGAGCGTGATGCCGATGTCGTCGAGCCCCTCGAGGAAGCGCTCGCGGGTGGCGTCGTCGAGCGGGAACGGGCACTCGATGCCGGCGGCGGGCGCGGAGAGCGTGCGGCGCTCGACGTCGATCGTGACCTCGAGGTCGGGGTCGGCCTCGACGGCCCGCATCAGCCGCTCACCGACCTCGGGCGGCACCACGACCGGCACCAGGCCGTTCTTGGTGGCGTTGTTGCGGAAGATGTCACCGAAGCGGGGGCTGACCACGGCCCGGAACCCGTAGTCGAGGATCGCCCACACGGCGTGCTCCCGCGACGATCCGGTCCCGAAGTTGGGGCCCGCCACCAGGATGCGGGCGTTGGCGTAGCGCTCGTCGTTGAGCACGAAGTCGCGGTCGTCGCGCCAGGTCGAGAACAGGCCCCGGCCGAAGCCGGTGCGCTCGACCCGCTTGAGCCAGTCGGCTGGGATGATCTGGTCGGTGTCGACGTCGGAGCGGTCGAGGGGGACGGCGGTCCCCTGCACGATGCGGACGGCTTCCATGGCTCTCTCCGGTCTCAGTCCAGGTCGGCGGGGGTGGCGAACGTGCCGGCGACGGCGGTGGCGGCGGCGACGGCCGGGGACACGAGGTGCGTGCGGCCGCCCCGCCCCTGGCGGCCCTCGAAGTTGCGGTTGCTGGTCGAGGCCGACCGCTCGCCGGGGGCGAGCTTGTCGGGGTTCATGGCCAGGCACATCGAGCAGCCGGGCTCGCGCCACTCGAAGCCCGCCGCGGTCAGCACCTTGTCGAGGCCCTCGGCCTCGGCCTGGGCCTTGACCGCGTGCGAGCCCGGCACCACCAGCGTCCGCACGCCGGGCGCCACGCGCCGGCCCTCGGCCACCGCGGCCGCGGCCCGCAGGTCCTCGATCCGGCTGTTGGTGCACGACCCGATGAACACGGTGTCGACCCGGACGTCGCGCATCGGCGTGCCGGGCTCGAGGCCCATGTACTCGAGCGCCCGCTGGGCGGCGTTGCGCTCGGACGGGTCGGCGAACTCGTCGGGGGAGGGCACGGTGCCGGTGATGGGGACGACCTGGCCGGGGTTGGTGCCCCAGGTCACGTGGGGCACGATCTCGGCCGCGTCCAGCTCGACCTCCTTGTCGAACGTCGCCCCCTCGTCGGTGGGCAGCGTCCGCCAGTCGTCGAGCGCCTGCTCCCAGGCGGCGCCGGTGGGGGCGTGGCGCCGGCCCTCGAGGTAGGCGAACGTCACGTCGTCGGGGGCGATCAGGCCCGCCTTGGCGCCGGCCTCGATCGACATGTTGCACACGGTCATCCGGCCCTCCATCGAGAGCGACCGGATCGTGCTGCCCCGGTACTCGATGATCGAGCCGATGCCGCCGCCCGTGCCGATGCGGCCGATGATGGCGAGGATCACGTCCTTGGCCGTGGCGCCGGCCGGCAGCTCGCCCTCGACGGTCACGGCCATCGTGCCCGGCCGCTGCTGGGGGAGGGTCTGCGTGGCCAGCACGTGCTCGACCTCGCTGGTGCCGATGCCGAACGCCAGCGCCCCGAACGCCCCGTGGGTCGAGGTGTGGCTGTCGCCGCACACGACGGTCATGCCCGGCTGGGTCAGGCCCTGCTCGGGGCCGATGATGTGGACGATGCCCTGGCCGGCGTCGCCCATGGCGTAGCAGGTGATGCCGAACTCGGCGCAGTTCTTGCGGAGCACCTCCATCTGCTTGGCCGAGATCGGGTCCGCGATCGGCTGGTCGAGGCCGGTGGTCGGCACGTTGTGGTCCATCGTCGCCACGGTGAGGTCGGACCGGCGGACCGTGCGGCCGGCGAGCCGCAGGCCGTCGAACGCCTGGGGCGAGGTCACCTCGTGGACCAGGTGGAGGTCGATGTACAGCAGGTCGGGTTCGCCGTCGCCCGAGCGGACGACGTGCCGGTCCCAGACCTTCTCGCTCAACGTGCGCGGTGTGGCCATCGGACTGTGCTCCGTCTCAAATAGTGAGATGTCGTTCTCGCAAGATGGACTAGCCTAAGCCGCGTGGGTGTCGTGGACAAGACGGTTGCGGTGCTCGGGGCGCTGGAGGCCGGGCCCCGGACGCTGGCCGAGCTGGTGGCCGCCACCGGCCTGTCCCGGGCCACGGCCCACCGGCTGGCCGTGGCGCTCGAGGCCCACGGCCTGGTCCGGCGCGACGACGAGGGCCGGTTCGCTCTCGGTCTGCGCCTGATCGGCCTCGGCCACGCCGCCGCCGAGGCCGTTCCCGGGTGGGTGCACGCCCGGCCGGCGCTCGAGTGGCTGCGCGCCGAGACCGGCGAGTCGGTCCAGCTGTTCGTGCGCGACGGCGACGAGCGGGTGTGCGTCGAGTCGCTGGAGGCCGACCACGAGCTGCGCACGATCGTGCCGGTCGGGGCCCGCTTCCCGCTCGACCGGGGCTCGGGCGGCCGGGCCCTCACCGCCCCGCCCGACGGGGGCGGCTGGGTGGAGAGCGTGGCCGAGCGGGCCCCGGGCGTGGCCTCGGTCAGCGCGCCGGTGCGGGGGCCCGGCGGCCGGGTGGTGGCGGCGGTGAGCGTGAGCGGGCCCGCCGACCGGCTCACCCCCAGCCCCGGCGCCCGCTACGGCGCCGCGGTCGTCGAGGCCGCCGGCCGCATCTCGGCGCGGCTGTCCTGACCCGACGGCACCGCCGGCATCAGCCCAGCCGGCTTGGTCGCCCTGGTTGTGGTCGGCCCGGGGTCAGCCCACCTGGCGGGAGCGGCCCTCCCAGTAGGGGGCGCGGAGCTTGAACTTCTGCAGCTTGCCGGTGGCGGTGCGGGGCAGGGCGTCGCGCACCTCGACCGAGGTCGGGCACTTGTAGTGGGCGAGGCGGTCGCGGCAGAAGGCGATCAGCTCCTCCTCGGTGGCCGACCGGCCCTCGGCGAACACGACCAGCGCCTTCACCGTCTCGCCCCAGCGCGCGTGGGGCACGCCGATCACCGCCACCTCGGCGACGGCCGGGTGCGAGTACAGCGTGTCCTCCACCTCGATCGACGACACGTTCTCGCCGCCCGAGATGATCACGTCCTTCTTGCGGTCGGAGATCGTCAGGTAGCCCTGGTCGTCGATCGAGCCCCCGTCGCCGGTGTGGAACCAGCCGTCGCGGATCGCCTCGTCCGTGGCCTCGGGCTGGTTCCAGTAGCCGGCCAGCACCACGTTCGACCGGGCCAGCACCTCGCCCTCGTCGTCCACCCGGAGGCGCACGCCGAGCGCCGGCGCCCCGGCCCGGCCCAGCAGCTCGGCCCGCTTGGCGGCGTCGAGGCCGTCCCACTCGGCCCGGCGCCGGTTCATGGTCAACAGCGGCGAGGTCTCGGTCAGGCCGTAGATCTGGATGAACTCCCAGCCTAGCTCGGTCTCGATGCGCTCGATGGTCTGGGTCGGGGGTGGAGCGCCGGCCACCACGATGCGGACCCGGTCGCGACCGGGCACCGGCCCGTCCCAGCGGCCGGCGGCGTCGAGGATGGCGGCGCACACGGCCGGCGCCCCGCACAGCAGGGTCACGCCGTGGCGCTCGACGCGCCGGAGGATCTCGGCCCCGTCGATCTTGCGGATCACGACCTGGGTGGCGCCCATGCCGGCCAGGGCGTACGGCATGCCCCAGCCGTTGCAGTGGAACATCGGCAGCGTGTGCAGGTACACGTCGCGGTCGCTCACCCCGGTCTGCCAGCCGAAGGTGGCGGCGTTGATCCACAGGTTGCGGTGGGTGAGCTGCACGCCCTTGGGGCGGGCGGTGGTGCCGCTCGTGTAGTTGATCGTGGCCGTGGCGTCCTCGTCGGGCTCCTCCCATGGCTCTGGCTCGGCCGTCGTCTCGGGCCACACCACGTCGTCGCCCTCGCCCAGCACCACCCGGTGCTCGGCGGTGACGCCGGCCAGGGCCTCGTCGAGCTCGGGGTCGACGAGCAGCATCCGGCTGCCCGAGTGCTCGACGATGTAGCGGACCTCCTCCGCGTTGAGCCGGAAGTTGATCGGCACCAGCACACGGCCCCAGGCCGACACGCCGAAGAACGACACGAGCAGGCGGGCGGCGTTGGGCGACACGATGGCCACCCGCTCGCCCCGGCCGATGCCCAAGGCGTCGAGGGCGGCGGCCTGGCGCCGGGCCAGGTCGGCCACCTGACGGTAGGACAGCGCGCCCCACGGCGAGGCCGGCTGGTCGGGCTCGTCGGCCACGCCCGTGCGGTCGGGGTAGACGACCTCGGCCCGCTCGAGGTGGTCGGCGATGGTCAGCGGAACACGCATCTGAGGCCCCCCTCGTTCCGGTTGGCCCCAGTGTTACCCGACGGCCCGCCGTCCGTACCGGGGTCGGTCCTGACCTGGGCTGATGTGGGCCGCGACGAGGACCCGAGGGGGACCGCGGCGGCCGTGCGGGCCGGGGCCCGGCGGGCCCCGGCCCGCACGCGGTCAGTCGACCGTCACGACCTCGACCGTGAGCTGGGCCCCGGTGGGGGCCGTGAACGACACCCGGTCGCCCTTGCTGGCCCCGATCAGCGCCTCGCCGAGCGGCGACGACGGGCTGATGACGTCGAGGTCGTCGTGCCGCTCCTCGATGGAGCCGACGAGGTAGCGCTCGACGGTGTCGTCGCCCTCGTAGCGGATGCCGACGACGGAGCCGTGCGACACGGTCGTGCCGTCGCTCTCGGCCTCGACGATCTCGGCGTTCTCGAGCATGGACTCGAGCTGGCGGATGCGACCCTCCATCTTGCCTTGCTCTTCCTTGGCGGCGTGGTAGTCGCCGTTCTCGGACAGGTCGCCCAGCTCACGCGCCGCTTCGATCTTCCTGGCGATCTCGACCCGGCCGCGCGTCGTCAAGTCCTCGTACTCGGCCTTGAGGCGCTCGTACGCGGCCGGCGAGAGGTGGTGGGTCTGTGCCATGGCTGATCAAGCCTAGACCAGGGGGCGCGGGTCCCCAACGGGCCGCGCACCGGGCCGATGACGCGCGTTGTGATCCCTGCTCGCGGACTTTTTCACTCTACGTGTGATCAAGAACGTGCTCAGTGGTCAAGTCTGCGCGTAGAGTGCCGCCCCAAGTGCCAGGCGTAGTCCTGGTCGCGGCATCACCCCCGCCGCTGGCCCGCCGCGACGTGCGGCGACCACCCCCGTGCCGTGGGGCCACCCCGCAGCACGAGCCGCAGACCTGCGGCGTCTGTCTTTTCAGCGTTGAAAGGGAGGCTTCGGAAATGAACAGCTTTCTGCGGAGGACCGTGCCAGCGGCCCTCCTCGCGGGGGGCGCCATGATGGTGGCCGCGGGCCCCGCGGGTGCCCAGGTCCCCCTGCCCACCGACGGGCTGCCGACCGGTGGCGTCGATTCGCTCGCCAGTGCGCCGAGCGCGCTGTGTGACGGGCCGCTCGCGGCCCTGAACAGCCTGTCCGGCATCTGCGAGGTGGCCGGCGAGGACCAGATCCAGGTCGGCAACGGCGCCGGCGTGCTGCCCCGGTCCGGCGAGCAGAGCGCGCAGGAGGCCGAGGCCTCGGCCGAGATGCAGTACCCGGTGAACATCCAGCTCAACGGCGAGGAGGAGCCGGGCTGCGCGGCGGAGGGTGACTGCGAGGTGCCCGAGCAGCCGTGCGACCACTGCCCGACCACCACGGTCACCACCGAGCCGCCGGCGACGACCGAGACCACGGCCCCGCCGGAGACGCCGGAGACGACGGTCCCCGAGGCGCCGCCGTCGTCCGCGGCCCCGCAGCCGCCGGCCGAGCAGGAGCTGCCCCGTACCGGCTCGACCGTCGCCCCGTTCGTGGTGGCCGGCGCCGCGCTGGTGGCCGTCGGCGCCGCCCTGGTCGCCTCGCGCCGGTTCGCCCTGGGCCGCCGCGGCTGACACGAGCGTCGGATCCGGGCACGTGCCCGCGGCGGGGTCCCCTCCCCCCACCCTGCTGCGGGCACGTCCCGGTTCCGGGCCCCGGCCCGAGTTCCGGTTGACGGGGCGCCGGACGACAGAGGACACTGCTTTGCGCATGAAGCATCTCGCCCCGGCCGTAATCATCATCACCTAGCGCACGTCGACAACCGACGTGCGCTTCCGACCGTCCGCCCCTGCGGGCGGTTTCTCATTTATTCGGCCATTTCCCAGACGGAGCAGCAGTGAGCCACAAGGTAGGAGTCATCGGCGGGGACGGGATCGGCCCCGAGGTCATCGCAGAAGCGCTCAAGGTCGTGCGGGCGGCCGGCGTGCGGCTCGACACGGTCGACTACGACCTGGGCGGCGCCCGCTACCTGCGCGACGGCACGATCCTGCCCGACAGCGTGCTGGAGGAGTGGCGGGGGCTCGACGCCCTGCTCCTCGGCGCGGTCGGCACGCCCGAGGTCCCCCCGGGGGTCATCGAGCGGGGCCTGCTGCTGAAGATGCGCTTCGACCTCGACCTCTACGTCAACCAGCGGCCGTTCCTCGACCCGTCGTCCGGGGTCGACATGGTGGTCATCCGCGAGAACACCGAGGGCCCGTACGTCGGCGAGGGCGGCGTGCTGCGCAAGGGCACGCCCCACGAGGTGGCGACCCAGGGCTCGGTCAACACCCGCATGGGCGTCGAGCGCTGCGTGCGCTACGCGTTCGAGCTGGCCGAGAGCCGCAGCCGCAAGCACCTCACGCTGGTCCACAAGACCAACGTGCTGACGTTCGCCGGCGACCTGTGGGAGCGGACGTTCAACGAGGTGGCGACCGAGCACCCCGACGTCGGCACCGCCTACAACCACGTCGACGCCGCCTGCATCCACTTCGTGGCCGACCCCGGCCGCTACGACGTCATCGTCACCGACAACCTGTTCGGCGACATCCTCACCGACCTGGGCGGCGCCGTGTCCGGCGGCATCGGCTTCGCAGCCTCGGGGAACCTCAATCCGGCCCGCACCGGCCCGTCCATGTTCGAGCCCGTCCACGGCTCGGCGCCCGACATCGCCGGCACCGGCAAGGCCAACCCGACCGCCGCCGTCCTGTCCGCCGCGATGATGCTGGACTTCCTGGGAGAGGCCGACGCCGCCGCCCGCATCCGCAAGGCCTGCGCCGACCCGTCGGCCCTCACCGGAACCACGCCCGAGATCGGCGACGCGATCGCCGCCCGACTCTGACCTCACCACGCTGACCTAGGGGGAGCCCCGATGCCCATCACGCCCACCGAGAAGATCTGGTTCAACGGCGAGCTCATCGACTGGGACGACGCCACCATCCACATCCTGACCCACTCCCTGCACTACGGCATGGGCGTGTTCGAGGGCATCCGCGCCTACGAGACCGACGACGGGCCGGCCATCTTCCGCCTGACCGACCACATGGTCCGGATGCACAACTCGGCCAAGATCCTCGGCATGGAGCTCCCCTACACCGTCGAGGAGCTCGTCGAGGCGGCCAAGGAGGTCGTGCGCGTCAACGGCCTGCCGTCCTGCTACGTCCGGCCCATCGCCTACTACGGCTACGGCGAGATGGGCCTCAACACGCTGCCCTGCTCGGTCGACGTGGCCATCGCCTGCTGGCCGTGGGGCGCCTACCTGGGCGACGAGGCGCTCACGAAGGGCGTGCGCATGAAGATCTCGTCCTGGGTCCGCCACAACCACAACGCCATGCCGCCCGCGGCCAAGACCACGGGCAACTACGTGAACTCGTCGCTGGCCAAGGTCGAGTCGCTCAAGGCCGGCTACGACGAGGCCATCATCCTCAGCCCCCAGGGCCTGGTCAGCGAGTGCACCGGCGAGAACATCTTCTGCGCCCGGGGCGGCAAGCTCATCACGCCGCCCGTCTCCGCCGGGGCGCTGGAGGGCATCACCCAGTCGACCGTCATGGCCATCGCCGCCGACCTCGGCTTCGAGGTCGAGGTCGGCGACCTGGCCCGCAGCGACCTCTACATCGCCGAGGAGATGTTCGTGTGCGGCACCGCGGCCGAGGTCTCCGCGGTCCGCTCGGTCGACGACCGCGAGCTGCCCTGCCCCGGCCCCATGACGCTCGCCATCGGCGAGGAGTACCACCGCACCGTGACCGGCAAGGTCGACCGCTACAAGGACTGGGTCGAACATGTCCACTGACGTCCCCGCCCCCACCGTCTCCGTCCCCTCCGCGCCCTCCATCCCGTCCGCCGTCGACATCTTCGACACCACGCTCCGCGACGGCGCCCAGTTCGAGGGCATCTCGCTGACGGTCGAGGACAAGCTGCGCGTGGCCGAGCAGCTCGACTGGCTCGGCGTCCGCTGGATCGAGGGCGGCTACCCCCAGGCCAACCCCCGCGACGCAGAGTTCTTCCGGCGCGCCGCCACCGACCTGCACCTCGAGACGGCGACGCTCGTGGCGTTCGGCTCGACCCGGCGGCCGGCCGGCAAGGTCGACGTCGACCCGACGCTGACCGCGCTCGTCGAGTCCGGTGTCTCCACCGCCTGCATCGTCGGCAAGAGCTGGGACTTCCACGTCACCGAGGCCCTGCGCACCACGCTCGACGAGGGTGTCGCCATGGTGTCCGACTCGGTGCGGTTCCTGCGGGGCCAGGGCCTGCGGGTGTTCTTCGACGCCGAGCACTTCTTCGACGGCTACAAGGCCAACCCCGAGTACGCCCTGCGGGTCCTCGAGGCGGCGGCCACCGAGGGCGCCGAGGTGCTCGTGCTGTGCGACACCAACGGCGGCTCGCTGCCCCACGAGGTCCAGCGCATCGTCGGCGAGGTCACCCGCTACTTCGGGCCCGACCAGCAGATCGGCATCCACACCCAGAACGACAGCGGGTGCGCGGTGGCCAACTCGGTCGCCGCCGTCGTGGCCGGCGCCACCCACCTCCAGGGCACGGTCAACGGCTACGGCGAGCGGACCGGCAACGCCAACCTCATGACCTGCATCCCCAACCTGGTGCTCAAGATGGGGGTGCAGTGCCTGCCCGAGGGTCGGCTCGAGCGCCTGACCGCGGTGAGCCGGCACGTCGCCGAGCTGGTCAACCTCCCGCCGCATGCGGCCGACCCCTACGTCGGCGCCTCGGCGTTCGCCCACAAGGGCGGGCTCCACACCTCGGCGCTCGGCCGGGTCGGCGGCGCCTCCTACGAGCACGTCGACCCCGCCCTGGTCGGCAACCACACCCGCGTGCTGGTGTCCGACCTCGGGGGCCGGGCCGGCATGGCCCTCAAGGCCAAGGAGTTCGGCATCGACCTCGACGACAAGGCGGCCGCCGAGCTCACCGAGCGGCTGAAGCGCCTCGAGGCGGAGGGCTACCAGTTCGAGGCGGCCGACGCCTCGCTCGAGCTGCTCATGCGCGAGGCCACGGGCTGGCGCCAGCCGTACTTCCGGCTCGAGGGCTACCGGGTCACCTCCTACCACCGCAACGCGGTGCGGGGCGGGGTCCCGATCGAGGACGGCGAGTCGATGCTCGACACCGAGGCCACGGTCAAGGTGTGGGCCGGCGACGAGCGCCTGGTGGCGGTGGGGGAGGGCAACGGCCCGGTCGACGCCCTCGACAGCGCCCTGCGGGCCGTGCTGTGCGACCGCTACCCCGAGCTGCGGCGCATCCACCTGACCGACTACCGGGTGCGGGTGCTCGAGGGCTCGGGCCAGACCGACGCCGTCGTGCGGGTCCTCATCGAGTCCACCGACGGCGACGCCACCTGGTCGACCGTCGGCGTGAGCGAGAACGTGATCGAGGCCTCGTGGCGGGCCCTCGCCGACTCGTTCGTCTACGGCCTGCTGCACGCACCGCAATAAGGTTCTCGGCCGTGGCCGCACCCGAGTACGTCCCCCAACCGCCCGTCCAGCAGGTCCGCAGCTACGAGTCGCCGCCCCGGCGGCCCGACTCGTGGCGGCCCAGCCGGCCCGGCGACATCCCCACGGGGCAGCCCCGGGGCGAGCGGTTCGGCAACCCGGGGCCCGACCAGGGCTACGTGTACGTGCTGGCCCGGCGGTTCGAGGGGCAGCTGCAACTGGCGTCCGACGAGCGTGAGGAGGACGCCATCGCCGGTTGCGTCGGCGTGGCCCTCAAGCGGGCCTCGCTGTTCGGCCGGGCGCCGGTGCTGCACGACCTGACCGTGGCGTTCACGATCTGGGGGTATCTGGGCGACTCGCCGCCCGACCTCATCGCCTACCGCCAGCCGCTGTTCGAGGAGATCGCCAACCCCCACCACTACGCGGAGCAGCGGCGGGTGGTCGACCTGGTGCCCGAGGAGGTCCTGCGCATGTCGCCCCAGGAGATCGCCGACGCGCACCGGGCCGACTGGCGCCGCCTGCTGCGGGTCTGAGGGCGCGGCCGGGGCGGCCCCGGCCCGGGCCGGCCCGCGCCTCCGCCCGACGCCGGAGGCGCCGCTCGGGCTGCCGGGTCGTCGGGTCGTCCGGGCCCACCGCCGTGGGCCCGGGGGCGCCGCTCGGGCTGTCACAGGGCCTGGCTACCCTGGGCGACGATGTCGTCCCGTCCCCGTCTGCGGTTCGCCCCCTCGCCGACCGGCTACCTGCACGTCGGCGGTGCCCGTACCGTGCTGTTCAACTGGCTCTACGCCCGGCGGCACGGCGGCGAGATGCTGCTGCGCATCGAAGACACCGACACCGAGCGCAACCGGCCCGAGCTCACCGACAACATCCTCGAGATGATCGAGTGGCTCGGCCTGGGGTGGGACGGCGAGGTCGTCCACCAGAGCGACAACCTCGACTCCCACCGGGCCGCGGCCGACAAGCTGCTCGGCGCCGGCCGCGCCTACTGGTGCGACTGCACGCCCGAGCAGATCCAGCAGCGGGCCCGCGAGCGGGGCGGCCCGCCCGGCTACGACGGCCACTGCCGCGACCGGGGCCTGGGGCCCGGGCCCGGCACGGCGCTGCGGTTCCGCACGCCCGACGAGGGCACGACCGAGTTCGACGACCTGGTGCGGGGCCGGGTCAGCTTCGAGAACCGGGTGCTCGAAGACTTCGTGCTCGTCCGGGCCAACGGCACGCCCACGTTCCTGCTCGCCAACCTGGTCGACGACGCCGAGATGGGCATCACCCACGTCGTGCGGGGCGAGGAGCACGTCAACGGCACGCCCAAGTACCTGCTCATCGGCGAGGCGCTCGGGCTCGACCACCACCCGACGTTCGCCCACCTGCCGATCCTGGTCAACGAGCAGCGCAAGAAGCTGTCCAAGCGGCGCGACTCGGTGTCGGTGGCCACGTTCCGCGACGAGGGCTACCTGCCCGAGGCCATGGTCAACTACATGGCGCTGCTGGGCTGGGGCCCGCCCGACGGCGTCGAGATCCGCCCGCTGGAGGAGATCGTCGCCCTGTTCGACCTGGCCGACGTGACGCAGTCGCCGGCGTTCTTCGACGTGCGCAAGCTGCAGCACTTCAACGCCGAGTACATCCGGGCGCTCGACACCGAGGCGTTCCTCGACCGGGTCCGGCCGTTCCTGGCCCACGGCGTGGCCACCGAGGAGGTGCTGCGGCCCATCGCCCCGCTCGTGCAGGAGCGGGTCCGGCTGCTGACCGAGGTCGAGCCCATGGTCGACTTCCTGCGTGACGAGGCCATCGCGTACGACGACGCCTCGTGGCAGAAGCACGTGGCCAAGCACGGCGACCGAGCCGCGGCCATGCTCGACGCCGCGGTCGCCGCCCTGGCGGCCGCCCCGTGGGACCGCGACGCCATCGAGGCGGCGCTCCACAGCGCGGCATCCGAGGCCGGGTTCGTCAACCCCGAGGGGAAGGTCCAGATGGCCAAGGCCCAGGGCCCGGTCCGGGTGGCGGTCACCGGCCGGGGCGTGGGCCCGCCCTTGTACGAGTCGCTGGTCGTGCTGGGCCGCGAGCGCACGCTCGCCCGCCTGAAGGACGCCCGAGCGCGGCTGTGAGCCACACCGCCGAGCTCCCGACCGCCTCCGGGCCGGGCCGCGGGGCCCGGGCCCGGGGCCTGCGGCGGCTGCGGCGGACCGGCTCGTTCGACGACGCCGACGACCTCGACGTGGGGGACGTCGACGACATGGACGACCTGGTTGACGTGGACGAGGTGGACGAGGTGGACGGCAGCGGCCGGGGCCGGCGGCGGCTCCGCCTCGGGCGGCTGCTGGTGCGGGCGGTGGCCATCGTGGCCCTCGTCGGCCTGCTCTACGTCGGCATCACGTTCGTGCAGGTGTGGTCGGCCAGCCGACGCGACGGGGCCCGCCCGTCCGACGCCATCGTCGTCCTGGGGGCGGCCAACTACGACTGCGAGCCCTCGCCGGTTCTGCGTCAGCGGCTCGACCACGCCCTCGAGCTCCACCGCGACGGTATCGCCCCCACGATCGTGGTGACCGGGGGCAAGCAGGAGGGCGACCGCTGCACCGAGGCCGCCGCCGGCGCCAGCTACCTGCAGCGCGAGGGGGTGGCCGAGGGCGACCTGCTGCTCGAGTCCCAGGGCCGCAACTCGTGGGAGTCGATCGCGGCGTCGGCCCGCATCCTGCGCGACCGCGACATGAGCCGGGTCGTGCTCGTGACCGACGGCTACCACGCCCTCCGGGTCCAGGCCATCGCGGACGAGCTGGGCCTCGACGCCGTCGTGTCGCCCAGCGGCGGCCGAGCCACGGCGCCCGAGCTGATCCAGGAGACCGGGGCGGTGGCCATCGGGCGGATCGTCGGGTTCCGCCGCCTGGTCAACCTCGACGACCGCTTGGTGCGGTCGACCTCGCGGTAGGGCCGCCGGGTCCGGATTTTCGTCCCGTGAGGGCCGGCACCGGGTCGGGGCGGCGGCGCGGTCGTGGTATCTTGTCGTCTCCGCCTTCGGGGGTGGTGTAATCGGCAACACGACAGGTTCTGGCCCTGTTATTGGGGGTTCGAGTCCTCCCCCCCGAGCTGCGTCGACCGGAGAACGTCCCGGAAGGGACGGTCCCGGTCGATCTGCTTTTCGGCCGGTAGGCCGAGCACCCGCTCGCCGATGATGTTCCGCTGGATCTCGTCGGTGCCCCCGGCGATCGATTGGGCGGGTACCGACACCAGCACCTCGGCCACCAGCCCGCCGGCCGCGCCCTCCTCGCCGCCGATCGTGGCAGCCGGCCCGGCGACCAGGGCGTGGACCTCGGCCGCCGCCCGCGCCACCTGGCTGGCGGCCAGCTTGCCCAGCGACCCCTCGGGCCCCGGCGGCCGCCCGCGGGCCCGGGCCGCGGCCGCCCGCCGGGCCGTCCACCGGTGCACCCGCTCCAGCGTGAGCAGGGCCGCCACCTTCTGGCGGACGATCGGGTCGGCGGCGCGGCCGGTCTTCCGGGCCTGCTCGACCACGAGGTCGACCCGCCCGGCCCGCTGCGGGTACCAGACGTAGGCGGCCATGTGCTCGTCGGCCTCGGCCACCGCCTCGGCCGCCGCCCGTCCCGCCCGGTCGCGGCGGGGCCGCTCGATCGTGCCGAACCGACGCTCGTGGGCCAGCGTGGTCCGGGCCACCCGCCAGCCGTCGCCGGGGGCGCCGACCACGTTGCGGTCCGGCACCCGGGCGCCGCTCAGGAACACCTCGTTGAACGAGGCGTAACCGTTCATCTGGCGGAGCGGGCGCACATCGACCCCCGGCTGGCGCAGCGGCAGGGCGAAGTAGGTGATGCCGGCGTGCTTGGGGGCGTCCCAGTCGGTGCGGGCCAGCAGCATGGCGTAGTCGGCGTGGTGGGCGCTGGTGCTCCACAGCTTCTGGCCGTCGACCACCCACTCGTCGCCGTCGCGGACGGCGCGAGTGGTGAGCCCGGCCAGGTCCGACCCGCTGCCCGGCTCGCTGAACAGCTGGCACCAGGTCAGCTCGCCGGTCAGGGTGCCGGGCACGAGCCGGCGCACCAGGTCGTCGGAGGCGTGGGCCAGCAGCGTCGGCGCCGCCAGCACCATGCCCACGCCGACCGGCGGCCCCGGGGCGCCGGCGGCGTCGAGCTCCTGTGCGACGAGCCCGTCCGCCCACCCCGGCAGGCCCCGGCCGTAGCGGTCGGCCGGCCACGACGGCACCGCCCAGCCGGCGTCGACGAGCCGGCGCCGCCACTCGGCCAGCGGGAGGTCGGGGTCCCAGGCCTCGGCCAGCCAGGCCCGCACCTCGGCCCGGACCGCCTCGGGCGTGACCTCGGTGCCGCCACCGCTCGCGGGGCGGGCGGCGCCGCCGCCGGCGCCGCCCGGCCCGGCGCTGCCGGCCCCGGTGTCGCGGGCGTCGTTGGCGTCGTAGCCCGCGCCGCCGGCGCTGCGGCCGCTGCCGCCCTGGGTGTCGCCGGCGCCGCCTGCGTCGTAGCCCGCGCTGACTTCGCCGCCCGCGTCGGTGGTCTCGGTCGCCATGGCCCCCTCCCGTCGAACCGCAGCACCGAGGACGCTACCGGCGGCGACCGGGCATCCGACCACCCGCGCCGGTGCGGCGTCGGCCGGGACGCCCGCTCAGCGGCGACGGCTCGGCGCCTCGGGCGTGGGTGCGTCGTTGGTTGGCCGGTCGCCGTATGGCGGGGGCCGGTCGGGGCCCACAGGCGTGGGTGCGTCGTCAGTCGGTCGGGCTGACCGGCCGGGGGACCGGTCAGGTCCGCAGACGGGGCCGGGGCAGGTCGAACCAGGTGACCTCGCCCATGGCCTCCTGCCACTCCTGCATGGCGGCGGCCATCTCGGGTGGCGGCTCCTGGACCTCGGCGGCCCGGGCCTCGGCCTCGCTCGCGAAGTACGCCGCCTCGGTGTAGACGTCGCCGTCCCAGGCCCGCACGGTGCCGAGCAGGTCGGGCCGCGTCTCGGTCAGCAGCGGCTCGAACCGGCTGTCGAGCTCCCGCAGCCGGTCCCGGTCGCCGTGGCCCTGCATGACCTGCACGAAGCCGGCTTCGTCACTACCGCCACCCCGGTACGTGTCGACCTCGGGGCAGTCGTGGAACGTCACCGTCCCGTCGAAGCACTTCTCGGCCTCGGCCCACCATGCGCCCTGCTCGGGCCGCTCGCTGTTGGCCCGGGCCGCCTCGGCCGACTCGAACCGGCACACCGCCACGAACCGGCCGTCGGGCGTCTGGCCCATCGTGGCGCCGAGGAACCCGGTGGCGCCGGGTCGCAGCTCCCGCTCCCAGCGGTCGAGGACCTCCTCGAGCGCGGCGGCGTCGCCTACCCGGCCGGTGAAGACCTGGATGAACATGGCCCACCCCTTTCCTGTCGCCACCCCGACGGTACGCCTGGCCACCGTCCGTGTGAAGGGGCGGCTCCGTCGGGGTGGGGGCCCGCCGCGTCTCGCAGGGCGGGCCGTCAGTCGGCGGCGTCCGTCGAGGCGTCGAGCTGGGCGACCAGGCGCTTGGGGGCGACGAGGCGGTAGGCGTCCTCGACGATGCCGGCCACCTCGTCCCAGTCGACATCGACGTCGAGCCGGACGCCCAGCCACCCCCGGTGCCCCACGTACGGCGGCACGAAGAACCGGTGCGGCTCCTGCGCCACGAGCTCGGCCTGGACGCCGGGCGGCGCCGGGCACCAGATGGCCAGCCGGCCGTCGCCGTGGTGGTCGTCGAGGAACATGGCCACGGTCTTCTTGCCCCGGACGAAGAACGCCGGCGAGCCGTGGCTCAGGCGCTCGGTCGTCTCGGGGAGGGCCAGGCAGATCGACCGGAGCCGCGTCAGCTCGGGGCGCTCGCCGTCGGATGTCACATCTTCACCGTACACTCGTTCGCCTCGCCCGGGTACCGCTGGGGTTCCGCCGGGGGTTCCGCCGGGGGTGATCGCTGGAGCCGCGTGCGGCGTGCGCCGGCACGGGCCCGCCTCCGAGATCCACCGGGGCTGCGTGCCGTATGCGAAAGGATTGTCCGATGGGGAAGCGCAACGACCGGCGTCGCCGTCAGGCCGAGGGCCAGGCCCGGGCCCGCCGGCGAGCCCGCACGAACGATCGCTGGGGCCGCCGGCCATCGGGTGTCCACGCCGGTCCGCAGGGTGCCGGGGCGGCCGGCCCGAGGTCCGGCGGGGGCTCGGGCGGGCGATCGTTCACGCCCGATTTGATCGACAGCGTGATCGAGGTCGCCGTGGCGGCGGCGCGGGTGCACGACGTCCGGGCGATCGACAACGCGGTGACGGTCCTGACCCGGGGCCCGATCGTCGACGGCGAGGCCGGCGGCCCCGCCGGTCACGCGTTGGTCGACGGGGCGCTCGGTCGCCATCTCGTCGAGGCGGTGGGCAACGCCTGGGGCCGGGGGTGGCAGCCCGCCGACCTGGTGCGCGTGGTCGAGCGCCAGCTCGGCCGGGCCCACGGGCGGCTGGCCGTCGCCGCCGTCGTCCATGACACCGCCCGCTACGAGCCGTCGATGGTCCCGCCCCGCTGGCGGGCCCAGGTCGACGACCTGGCCGCCAACGGGCCGTCCGGCCCCACCGGGCGCGGGGCGGCGGCGGGCTCGGCCCGCCGCTCCGGCCGCGGCGAGCCACCCGGCGGCACCGACCGGGCCGACGCCGGCGTGGGCGCCGATGCCAGCGGTGCGCCGACCGGAGGTGGCGCCGATCCATCCGGCAACGGCCACGGCGGCGCTGCGACGAACGGGGGTGACGCCGGCCCGGCCGGCGACGGCGACGCCTCACCGGGCTCGCCGGGCGCCGCCAAGGGCGCGGATTCCCGGTCTTCGGACGCCGGCCCGCCGGGCGACGGCCACGGCGACGGCGGGCCGAACGGCGCCGGTCGTGGCCGCGCGGGCCAGCCGGGTCCCGGCCGCAGCGGCGACGGTGACGATGACCGGTGGGCGGTCCCGGTGCGCGACGGAGATCGGCGGGCGGCCGTCATGACCGCGGTCGAGACGCTGGCCCTCGTCCGTCGGCTGCCCGACGTGCCCAAGCTCGGCCCGGCGCCGGGCGACGCCCGTGTCGGCGTCGCGGCCGGCGCCGCGGGCGAGGGGGGCGGCCCTGCCGACCCCCGCATCCTCCACCGGGTGCGGTCGTTGCTGGCCAAGGCCGAGTCGACGACGTTCCCCGAGGAGGCCGAAGCCCTCACGGCCAAGGCGCAGGAGCTGATGGCCCGTCACGCCATCGACGCCGCCGTCCTCGAGGCCGAGCGGGGCACGGGCCCCGACGTGGCCGCCCGCCGGCTGGCGGTCGACGACCCGTACGCCGCCCCCAAGGCGATCCTGCTCGAGGCCATCGCCTCGGCCAACCGCTGCCGCAGCGTGTGGTCCAAGGGCTACGGCTACGCCACGGTGTTCGGCGCCGAGGGCGACCTCGACGCCGTCGAGCTGCTCTACACCTCGCTGCTGGTGCAGGCGGCCCGGGCGATGCTGAGCGAGGGACCGGGCTCGGCCCGTGGGCCGAAGGGCGCCGGCCGCACCCGCTCGTTCCGGCAGTCCTTCCTCGTGGCGTTCGCCACGCGCATCGGCGCCCGCCTGCGCGAGGCGGTCGAGGCGGCGACCGACGCCTACGCGGAGGAGCACGACAACCTGCTGCCGGTGCTGGCCGAGCGGCGCGACGCCGCCGAGGCGGCCTGCGAGGAGGCGTTCCCCCACGTGCGGTCGACCTCGGTGTCGGCCAACGACTGGTGGGGCTGGCGGGCCGGGCACGAGGCCGCCGAGGCCGCCCAGCTCGACCTCCACGCCGCCGTCGGCGGCGCCACCTCCTGACCCGGGCCTCGGCCGGCGCCAGGCGCCGCTCGCCCCCGCGCCGGCCAGGACGGCCGCGCTGTCGAGCAGGCGATGGTCCCCGGCGCCAGCGGGCCGACGTCAGGCCACCGCGCCGCCGGCGACCGCAGCCGCGCCCTCGGCGGGCGCGCCGGCCCCGGTCCCGGCGGGCGCCGCGGTCGCCGAGGCGGCCCCGGCCGCGGGCCCGGCCGACGCCCCGCCCTCGGCCCGGTGCCCGGCCGGCAGGGGCACGATCAGCGGCGTGTCGGTCACCGGGTCCGGCACCACGAGGCACTCCAACCCGAACACCTCGGCCACCAGCTCCGCGTTGACGACCTCCCGCGGCGGCCCTTCGGCCACGATCGCACCGTCGCACATGGCCACCAGGTGGTGGGCGTAGCGGCAGGCCAGGTTCAGGTCGTGGAGCACGGCCACGATCGTCCGCTCCTCCCGCCGGTTGAGGTCGGCCAGCAGGTCGAGCACCTCGATCTGGTGGGCCAGGTCGAGGAACGTGGTCGGCTCGTCGAGCAGCATCAGGTCGGTCCCTTGGGCGAGGGCCAGGGCGATCCAGGCCCGCTGCCGCTGCCCGCCCGACAGCTCGTCGACCGGCCGGTCTGCCAGGTCGGCGGTGCCGGTGGCCTCGAGGGCCTCCTGCACGGCCTTCTCGTCGGCGGGCGACCACTGCCGGAACCATCGCTGGTGGGGGTGCCGCCCCCGCCCGACCAGGTCGGCGACCGTGATGCCCTCGGGAGCGATCGGCTGCTGGGGCAGCATCCCGAGGCGGCGGGCGACCTCGCGGGTGGGCAGGCGGTGGATGTCGTGGCCGTCGAGCAGCACGGTCCCGGCCTGGGGGCGCAGGAGGCGGGCCAGGCCCCGCAGCAGGGTCGATTTGCCGCAGGCGTTGGCGCCCACCACCACGGTGAACTTGCCGGTCGGGATCGTGACCGACAGCCCGTCGACGATCACCCGGTCGTCGTAGGCCAGCGACACGTTCTCGGCGGCCAGGCTCGGCCCGGACGCCGCCGCAGGTCCCGTCGTCGCCGCAGCTTCCGTCGTCGCCACAGCTTCCGTCGTCGCTGTCATCCCAGAATGCCTCCCTACCCTGCGCTGCCGATCCTGTTGGCCCGGGCGAGCAACCACAGGAGGAACGGTGCGCCCACGACCGCGGTGACCACGCCCACGGGCAACTCGGTGGGGGCGAAGAGCCGCCGCCCCACCAGGTCGGACGCGGTGACCAGCAGTGCCCCGCACACGGCGGAGGGCACGAGCGCCACCGACCGTTCGCCCACCAGCCGCCGAGCGATCTGCGGCGCCACCAGCGCCGCGAACCTGATCGGCCCGCCCGACGCCGTGGCCACGGCCGCCAACACGACGGCGACGAGCAGCAGGGCCCCGCGGGCCCGCTCGACCCGCAGGCCCAGCCCCTTGGCCATGTCGTCGCCGAGCTCGAGCATGCGGAGCTGCCGGGCCAGCAGCAGCGCCGCCGGCCCGAGGACGAGCAGCGCCCACCCCATGGGCCGCACGTCGTCCCAGCCCCGCCCGTTGAGGCTGCCGTTGAGCCAGGCCGTGGCTTCGTGGACGTCCTCGATCCGCCCCCGGGTCAGCAGGTACGACACGACGGCCTCGAGCATGAACGTGATGCCGATCCCGACGAGCACGAACCGGTAGCCGGTGACGCCGCGTTTGTAGGCGAGCAGGTAGACGGACAGCGAGGCGCCGAGGGCGCCGGCCAGGGCGCCGCCCGTGACCTGGGCCGTCGTGCCGTTGAGCACGACGATCACGAACAGGGCGGCCGCAGCGGCGCCGGCGTTGGTCCCGATGATGTCGGGGCTCGCCAGGGGGTTGCGGGCGATCCGCTGGATGATGGCGCCCGCCAGACCGAACCCGGCTCCCACGAAGAGGCCGGTCAGGCCGCGGGGCAGCCGCAGCGTCCGGATGATGAAGTCGCTGTCGGTCGTGCCGCCGCCGACCAGCGTGCGCACGACGTCCCCGAAGGGGATGGGGAAGTCGCCCACCGACAGCGACCAGGCGAAGACGACGGCCGTCACCGCGGTGAGGACGAGCGTGACGACCAGCGCCCGCGTCTCGAAGCGGGCGGACAGGTCGCGCCCGGGCACCCGCAGGGTGACGAACCCGGACCGGGCCGCCCGCCTCTGCCGGCTGTCGGCGACGACGGGGGCGGTCACAGCGAGGCCAGCCTCCGGCGGCGGACGAGGGCGATGAAGAACGGCGCCCCCAGCAGGGCCGTGACGATCCCGACCTGCAGCTCGCCGGGCCGGGCGACGACCCGGCCGACGACGTCGGACCCGACGAGCAGGATGGGCGCCAGCACCGCCGACCACGGCAGGATCCAGCGGTAGTCGGGGCCGCAGATGGCCCGGGCGACGTGCGGCACGGTCAGGCCGACGAACACGATGGGGCCGGCGGCCGCGGTGGCGCCGCCGCAGAGCAGCACGAGGGCGGTGGCCACGACCACCCGGGTCACACCGACCCGCTGGCCCAGCGAGCGGGCCACGTCGTCGCCCAGCGCCAGCGTGTTGAGGGCGCGGCACGAACCCAGGGCCACGATGGCGCCGACGATGAGGAACGGCGCCACCTGGGCGGCGATCGCGCCGTCCCGCCCGGCGAGCGAGCCCACGATCCAGAAGCGGAACTGGTCGAGCGTCGCGATGTCGGTGAGCAGGATGGCCTGCGTCAGCGCCGCGAACATCGCCGACAGCGCCGCCCCGGCGAGGGCGAGCTTCACCGGCGTCGCCCCGCCCCGGCCCAGCGACCCGAGCACGTAAACGACCAGGCTGGCCAGCGCCGCCCCGACGAGGGCGAACCACATGTAGCCGGTGACCGACCCGATGCCGACCCAGCGGATGGCGATGACCACCGCCAGCGCCGCCCCCGGCGTGATGCCGAGGATGCCCGGGTCGGCCAGCGGGTTGCGGGTGAGCCCCTGCATGAGCGCGCCCGACAGGCCCAGGGCCGCCCCCACCGAGAGGCCGACGATCGTGCGGGGGCCGCGCAGGCTCCGGACGATCAGGTGGTCGTTGGAGCCGTCGAAGTCGAACAGCGCCTCGATGACCGTCCGCAGCGGGATCGGCTTGGAGCCGAAGGCGAGCGAGCAGCCGGCCACGAGCACGAGCACGGCCAGGGCCACCACCAGCCCGCCGGCCCGCGTCCAGCCCGACGACAGGAGGCCGCGGCGCCGGGGACGCGTGGCGGTCGGCTGGCCGCCGGCGTCGGTGCCGGCGGCGGCGCCGTCGTCGATGCCGAGGTCCGTGCCGTTCGCCGCCACTCCGGGCCCCCGGGGGCTCGCACCGGGCGTGTCCGCCCCGGGAGGGGGCGCCGGCGCGGTGTTCGAGGGGCTGGCCATCTATGTCAAGTTCCCCTAACTCGCGGGGTCCGGTCAACTCCCCAGGGGATGGCCTGGCACGATGAGCGTCCGATGAAGACCGACTGGAACCCGATCCTCAAGGCCGAGTTCGAGAAGCCGTACTGGATCGACCTGCAGCGGTTCGTCTATGAGGAGCGGCAGCGCACGACGGTCTATCCGCCGCACGACGAGGTGTTCGCGGCGCTGCACCTGACGCCCTACGCCGAGGTCAAGGCGGTGATCCTGGGACAGGACCCGTACCACGGGCGGGGGCAGGCCCACGGCCTGTGCTTCTCGGTCCGCCCGGGGGTGGCGATCCCGCCGTCGCTCCAGAACATCTTCAAGGAGCTGGAGGCTGACCTGGGCTACCCGCCGCCCAAGCACGGTTGCCTCACCCACTGGGCCAAGCAGGGCGTGCTGCTGCTGAACGCGTCGCTGACGGTCCGGGCCGGGCGGGCCGCCTCGCACCAGGGCAAGGGCTGGGAGATCTTCACCGACGAGGTGCTGCGGCGGGTCAACGAGAAGCAGGAGCGGGTGGTGTTCATCCTGTGGGGCGCGGCGGCCCGCAAGAAGAAGGCGCTCGTCGACCAGAGCCGCCACGTCGTCATCGAGTCGCCGCACCCGTCGCCGCACTCGGCGTCGTACGGGTTCTTCGGCAGCCGCCCGTTCTCGCGGGCCAACGCCGCCCTGATCGAGGCGGGGCGCGAGCCGATCGACTGGCGCCTGCCCGACGAACCGGAGCTCTAGGCCGATCTGGCGACGGGGGTCGGCCCTGTCGGGCCGGCGGCGGGCCGTCAGACCAGGAGCGGGCCGTCAGGCCAGCGGCCGGGGCTCCTCGAACGTGCCCCGCATGCGCTCGGTCCAGGTCGAGAGCTGGGCCTCGGCGGGCAGGCCGAGGGCGGCCAGCTCCTTGGCCACCGGGTGGTCGCCGAGCTCGAGCGTGACGCCGGCGCCGCCGGGGACGACCTGGGCGCCGGCCCCGCCCTGGCTGAACGCGGTGGCGTGCGGCACCCCGTCGATCAGCGTGTAGGTCGTCATCGATAGCGGCGGCGTCTCGTCGTCGCCGCCCCGGGGGAGCGTCAGCCGCAGGACCAGCTGGCCGCCCATGCGCAGCGTCGCCGTGGCCGAGTCGTCGGCGTAGGCGAGGTCGATCTCCTCGACCGTCTTGGGGAAGCCCCAGATCGTGCGGCCGGCCTCGCAGGTGAACTCCTGGTCGACCGGCAGCCGGGCGATGTACGTGCCGGCCTGGTCGTCGGCCCCGCCCCGAGGCTTCACGAACAGGATGATGCCGATCTCCAGGTAGTCGCCGAGGTCGTTGTCGCGGTAATCGATGACGGCCAGGTTGAGCTGGCCCCGGCCGGGCGCCGACTCCACCAGCTCGAACGGTTCGGGCACCAGCTCAGCGGCCGCTCCGGCGTCGACCTCGAACAGGGCGGTGCCGGCGGAGGCGTCCCGCACCTCGCACGGCAGCGTGACGGTCCGCCCGGCGATCTCGTACGTTCTCCCCACGCCGCGGAGACTACCGATCCGTGTTTCGCGGGGCTCTCCGGAAGCGGTAGAGTTACTCGTCCTTTCAAGCCCCCATCGTCTAGTGGCCTAGGACACCACCCTCTCAAGGTGGCGACACGGGTTCGAATCCCGTTGGGGGTGCGGCACATACGTGCTGGTCACGCCGTCAAGTTTCCTCCGCCGAGGGGCTTAGTGAGGCCGAGCTGTCAGCAGTTCTGTCAGCAGGTTTCACGGAGGCACCCAGTTGATCCACGAGCGTGGCAAGCGCTGGAGGGTCGTCGTCCAGGCGAGGCGCGACCCCATCACCGGTAAGCGGCACCAGCTCTCGGGCTCGGCGGCGACCGAGCGCGAGGCGCTGGCGATGGAGCGCGAGTTCCGGCGTCGGGTCGAGGCCGGCATCACCGGCCGCATCCTGGTGCGGGACCTGGTCGAGGAGTGGTGGGCGTCCGGCCCGCGGCTCGCCCCGACGACGGCCGCCAACTACAAGCTGAACCTCGACAACCACATCCTCCCGGTCCTGGGCGGCAAGCGAGCCGAGGAGATCCGGCCCCGGCTGGTCGGGCAATTCCTTCGGCGTCTGCAATCCGACGGCATGCATCCGGCGACGGTGCGCAAGGTCCGCAGTGTGCTCTCGGCGGTGATGTCGTACGCGGTGGCGATGGAGTACGCGGAGTCGAACCCGGTGATGAAGGTCCCGCCGCCCGAGCTGCCCGAGGCCGAGCGGGTGGCGCCCACCGTCGAGGAGGCGGCCCAGCTCCTGCTGTACGCCGAGGAGGACGATCCGCTCTTCCACGCCTACCTGTGGGTCGCCGCCGAGGAGGGCGGCCGGCGGGGTGAGACGCTCGCGCTGCGGTGGAAGGGCGTCGACTTCGAGCGGTCGTGCGTAACGATCGACTCGGTCATCAGCGCAGGAGTCGACGGCGTCCAGGTGCGGGGCCGCACGAAGACCAAGAAGCCCCGGACGATCGCTGTCTCCCGCTTCACGCTCGACCTTCTGGCCGAGCGCAAGCAGGCGATCGAGAAGGCGTTGTCGTCCGCGGCCGGCAAGCCGGTCACGGTGGACCCGGAGGCGTTCGTCTTCAGCGGCGGCTCGGGCAGCCGGCGCCACCCGCTGGACGGCAAGCCATGGCGACCGGACTCGACGACCCGCCGGTTCCGCCGTCTCAAGGAGCGGGCCGGCGTGCGGCCGGAGGTCGACCTCCACGGCTTGCGCCACACGATGATCACCGAGTTGCTGGCGGCGGGCGTCGATCCCCGGACGGGGGACTGTCAAGAGAACGGTGTAACCGGGCTGGCGGGTGTTAGGCGGTGGGGAAGAGTCGTCCTTCGAAGGTGATGGCGAAGGCGTTGAGGGCGGGCTTCCAGCGGTTCATCCAGCGCTGCCGGCCCTTGCCCGTGGG
>DATCLS010000044.1:0-115924 GCA_036563805.1 Acidimicrobiales bacterium
GGGGGGTGGTGGGGCGGGTGAGACGAGTAGCGCGCACTCCTGACCCTCCCCCTCCACCTGCTGTCGAGTGATGCCGTTCACCAGACGGACACGGAACCGCAACACGCCCAGGCACCGAGAGGACAGGTGAGCGACATGATCCAGGAGGAGCGCGCCGACCTCGGCGGTCTCGAGGCCGAGTAGCGCACACGATCGCCCTGCGCAGCCGACCGGGAGACCGCTGATCCGCCCAGCTGGTCCCGGCACGGCCGCAGGTGAAGGCGGTGGGGAGCGGCTACGCCGCCGAGCCGCTCCCCACCCGCACCCCACTCCCCCGTAACCCCCGCCGAGCCGCGCCCGGCCGTCACCGCCGGCCGGGCCTCCAGCTCAGGCGCGGGGCGCCCCCAAGGGCGCGAGGGCGTGGGGACCGCCGGGCTCGCCAACGGTGACGGACCCGGCCGCATGCGGTGGGCGGCGACCAGCCCCGACGCACGAAAGCTCCTCGCGCGCTCGGAGCTGGCCCCCTAACCCCCGACAGCGAAGGAATGGCTAGTGCTGAAGAGAACCATCAAGCGAACGGCCGCGGTGGCGACCGTCGCCGCCGCCGGAGTGATCGGCTTCGCCGGCGTGGCCAACGCCGAGTCGCCCCAGGTCCACGTGGTCCAGCCCGGTGAGACCCTCTCGGGCATCGCCGGCGCCAACTGGGTCGCGGTGGCCGCCGCCAACGGGCTCGCCAACCCGCACCTGATCTTCCCCGGTCAGGTCATCTACCTCGACGGTGCGCCCCCGGGCGGCTCCGCCCCCGCGTCGGCCCCGGCCGAGGCGCCGGAGCCCGCCGCCGAGCCGGCCCCCGAGCCGGAGCCCGCCCCGGCGCCGACCGCCAGCAGCGGCGGTGGCACCGTGTGGGACCGCCTCGCCCAGTGCGAGTCGGGCGGCAACTGGTCGATCAACACCGGCAACGGCTACTACGGCGGTCTGCAGTTCTCGCAGGAGAGCTGGAACGCCGCCGGTGGCTCGGGCAACCCGGCCAACGCCTCCCGCGAGGAGCAGATCCGGGTGGCCGAGAACCTGCTGAACATGCAGGGCTGGGGAGCCTGGCCCGCGTGCTCGGCCCAGCTCGGCCTGCGCTGAGTCGGACCGCCGCGCGCCGGCACGTGGAGGGGGCCTTCGGGCCCCCTCCACCCGCGCTCGGGTGGCCTGAGCGCGTGTGCTAGAGCTCGATCGGAACGTGGGCCAGGTCGTTCCAGAGCTCGTGGGGCCGGGAGAACTTGCGGTCGGGCAGCGTGCCGAGCAGCTCGACCACCGCCGGTCGGGCGCCGACCTGCTGGGCGGTGGCGACCAGGTCGGACTTGCTGAGCGGGCCGTTGGCGAACGCGTGGCCGATGTGGTCGACCACCTCGACGCGGGTCACCACGTGCGAGGAGCTGGAAGGGAAGGTCTGGCTGGACATCGTCGTCCTCCGATCACGCCGTTGTGACTGGACTGAGCCGGACTGGCGGCGCCCGCTGGGGACCCGCGCCGTTCCGCGCGAACAGCTTACGATCCGGTTAAGGTCCAGGACCAGAGGGCGTCGTCCCGAAAGGCGTTGTCTCAGAGGCGTCGTCCCGAAAGCGTCGCCCCAGAGAGCGTCGTCTACGACGTCCCTGACGTGGCTGACGTCGCTGGCGGGGCCGACTGGAGCAGGGCGTCGATGAGCCGGGCCACCGACTCCATGGTGGTGAACAGCCCGCCGCCCGACGTCGGGCCCTCGGGCGTGAGGCCGGTCAGCAGCTCGATGCCGAGGAACAAGGCGGCCACCGCGGTCGTGAGGTCGTCGACCGGCAGCAGGCCGGCGTACGGGCTGTCGCCCAGCAGCCGCTCGATCGTCTCGCCCACCAGCGTCGTCCACGGCTCGAGCGCATCCCACACGCCCCGGGCCAGCTCCTCCGACCGGCTGGCACCGGCCAGCATCTGGGTGAGGCCGGCCACGCTGCCCGAACGGAACTCCTCCTCGTGCAGGCGCCGGGCGACCGCGACCAGCTCGGCCAGCGAGGCGACCTCGCGCAGCGCCGGGGCGTAGAGGGTCGACCGCCGCTCGCTCTCGCTGCGGGCCACGGCCATGAGCAGGCCCTCGACGGAGCCGAAATGGTAGAAGATCAGCGCCTGGTTGAACCCCCCGTGGCGGGCGATGCTGCGGGCGCTGATGCCCGCGATGCCGGTCTCCTGCAGCGCGTCGAGGGCGGCGGCGACGATCCGGGCGCGGGTGTCGAGCGCGTCGCGGCCGTCGCGGGCGCGGGGCGCCGGACGGGACTCCTGCGGCGGTTCGGGCCGGGTCATGGGGTCAGCCGATGGCCGTGAGCGGCACCTCGAGGTACCGCGGGTCCATGAACGTCTCGAGCGCCCAGGTCATGTACGTGCGGGGGAACGCGATGAGGCCGTCGCCGATCGTCGTCTGGTCGAGGTGGGCGATGGCCCGCCGGGCCTCGTCCGCGTAGCGGTCCATGGCCTCGAGCGCCACCGGGACGCAGCCGGTGTCGCGGACCAGGGCGACCGCCCGGGCGACCGGGCCGTCGCCCGACGCGCCGTCCCCGTCCCGGGGCTCGGGGGACGGCCCCGGGAGGAGACGGCGCAGCTCGGCGCCGTGCGGACCGTTCAGCGCCGTGATCACCGGCAGCGTGTAGACGCCGCTGGCGATGTCGATGCCGGTCGGCTTGCCCAGCCGCTCGGCGTCGCCGATCAGGTCGAGCACGTCGTCGAGGACCTGGAACGCCATGCCGAACGCCTCGCCGTACCGGGCGAGGGCCGTCGTGTTGCGCTCGGACACGTCCGCGGCCAGCGCCCCCATCCGGCAGGCGCAGGCGAACAGGGCGGCGGTCTTACCGTGGATCGACCGCAGGTGGGACTCGACGGCCCGGTCGGGGTCGAACGCGTCCCGCATCTCGAGGGCCTGGCCCTCGCACAGCGCCCCGAGCGTGGCGGCCAGGGCGGCCGCGGCCTCCTGGCTGACCGAGGCGGCGAGCTCGCCCGCCCGGGCCAGGATGTAGTCGCCGGCCAGCACGGCGTGGTCGAGGCCCTCGACGGCGTTGATGGTCGGCTTGCCCCGACGGGTGGCGGCCTGGTCGAGGATGTCGTCGTGCACGAGCGACCCGACCTGGACCAGCTCGACCGCGGCGGCCGCGGCCACCACCCGCTCGTCGAACCGGTCGCCCAGGGCGGCGGCGACGATCGTGAGCAGCGGGCGCAGGCGCTTGCCGCCGGTCGCCGCCATGCGGAGGGACGCCGGGCCGAGCACCGCGTCGTCGCGGGCCAGCTCGCGGGCGATGCAGTCGTCGACCGCCGCCAGCCGATCGGCGAGGTCGGGGATGCCGAAGAGGCGGGCGAACTGGTCGGGCCCGAGGCTGGGCGGCCGGTCCGGCGACGGGGCAGGGTCCATCGGCGTCATCTCCCGGGGGAGGGGGGGTTGAGCGGTTGCTTTGAGCGTACGCTCAAGCCGGGTCGGACCACAACGCCACGCCGGACCGCCGCGCCGAACGACCGGCCCGGACAGGCGGGCCGCTGGTGGCGCCGTCAGTCCCGTCCTCGGGGGGGGACGGCGACGGGCCGGCGTGGCACCGAGGTCGACGCCCCGGGACGCCACCACCCGGTCGCCCGGCCGGAACCGGCTCACGCCTTCCCCCGCTGCGGCTACCGCCCCGGCCACGTCGAAGCCGGAGATCGGCTGCCTCGGCGCCCGGAGGCCGAACCGCAGCCGCACGGCGGTGCGCATGCCCGGGGCACGCCGAGCGCCCGCACCCGGGCGTCGCCGGAGTTCCCGGTCGTCGCCGTGGTCGCGATGAGCACCTCGCCGGCGGCCGCCGCCCGATCGGGCACGTCCCTGACCCGCACGACCTCCGATGGCCCGTACGCCTCGCACACCGCCGCCTTGCGGGCCTCCCCGCCGCTCATCCGGCACCCCGCCCACAAACCGGGGTGGTGGTCCGCCACCCCGGTTTGTGGGCGGCGGCTGGCGTGCCGTTGACTTGTGGCGAGTCATGGGGAGGCTGGGATGAGCAAGGGCACCCTCTGGGGGATGATCGACGCGCAGCCGGTCTATTTCCCGGCCGTCGTCAACGAGATGAACGCGGCCTCGCTCGTGTTCTCGGTACCGACGGAGCGGGCGCGGACCGTGGTCCCCGAGGATGCGTTCGACCTCGTCGAGTCGGCCCCCGGCACGGCGCCACTGGTGATGGCCGCCCACCACTACATCCAGGGCGGCTGGGGCGAGGGCCGCACGTTCGACTTCGGCTTCCGGGTCCGCCCGGCGGGGGCGCCCGACGAGCCGACGGGCCTGCTCCTCCACCCGTCGCCGATGAGCCCGACCTTCAACCGCGAGGCCGCCTACCGCGCCCTGGGGTTCCCCAAGACGAGCGGTGAGGTCGAGGTCACCTACACCGACGACACGGTCACGTTCACGCTCGCCGGCGACCCCGAGCCCGAGATCATGCTGCGCCTGCCCCGCGCCCGGTCGGACGTGGCGCCGGCGCCGGTCGGCATCGTCGCCTACACGTGCGTCGCCGGCGAGACCAAGCTCGCCCCGTTCGAGCTGAACACGCCGATCGGCATCGTCGACCCCGGCGACGTGGTCCTCGAGTTGGGCAGCGGCCCGCTGGCCGGGACCCTGCGGCTCCTCGGCCTGCCGCGCGCCCCCGACCTGGCGCTGTGGGGCGAGGGGGCGTCGGCCGTGTTCCACGCCCCCCGCCCGGCCGGCGGTTCCGGCGACTGACCGGCGCCGAGGCGCGCCGCGCCACACCCGCCGGCGCCGAGACCCCCGGTCACGGGGCCCGGGGTCAGGGGCGCGGGGTCAGGGTTTGCGGCCGACGGCGCTGTAGAGCGGAACGGCGCGGCCGGAGGCCGCCGGCGTGTTCGCGTCGGGCCGCCAGGCGTTCACCTCGACCAGCCCCGGCTCGACCAGCTCCAACCCGTCGAAGAACCGGGCGAACTCGTCGCGGGTGCGGAAGGCCGGCGGGTTGGTGGTGCTGGTCGTCGCCTCGAGCCGTGCGAACAGCTCGGCCATCTGCTCGGACTCGACGTCGCGCAGCAGGTGCGTCGCCCCCAGGTAGCTGCCCGACGGCACGGCGTCGAGCAGCTCGGACACGACCCGGTGGGGCTGGGCCGAGTCGGGGATGACGTGGAGGATGCCGATCAGCAGCACCGCCACCGGCTTGGAGAAGTCGAGCGTCTCGCCCGCGGCAGCCAGCACGCCGGCGGGGTCGCGCAGGTCGGCGTCGACGTAGCGCGTGTCGGGCTCGCCCTTCAGCAGCGCGTGGGCGTGGGCCAGCACGATCAGATCGTTGTCGACGTACACGACCTTGGAGTCGGGCGCCACCTGCTTCACGACGGCGTGCACGTTGTCGGGCCCGGGGATGCCGGTGCCGATGTCGAGGAACTGGCGGATCCCGGCCTCGCCGGCCAGGTAGCGCACGACCCGGCCGATGAAGGCGCGGTTGGAACGGGCGTCGGCCCGGGCCGCCTCGAAGCCGCCGGGGTAGGCGGCGAAGGCGTGGTGGGCCGTCTCGCGGTCGACCGCGAAGTTGTCGGTCCCGCCGAGCAGGTAGTCGTACATCCGGGACGTGTGCGCGGTGCCGGTGTCGATCTCGATCGGCTCACGCGCGGTCTCGGGCCGGGTGGAGGAGCGCTCTGCCACGATCCGCTGAGTATTCACCGGTGTAGGGGCGATCGCAAGGCGACCGTACAAAGGCGCGACACGGGCGCGACAACGGCGCGGCAGGCCGCGGCCCCGGCCCGGGGCCCCCTCGTCGGCCCACGCCGAGCTCACCGACGACCTCGACACGGAGTGGAGCGCGAGGTGGTGACCCGGGGGGGGTGGTCGGCCAGCTACGAGTGGGCGAGGGTGCGGCGTCGGGCCCGCGACCGCTTGCGCCGGGCCACGGCGTCGAGGTGGGCCGTGAGCACCGCGCTGCTGGCGCCGGTGACCACGGTGGTGGCGCCAGCGTCGAGCATGGCCGCCACCAGCTCGGCGCTGCAGGAGCCCCGGCGGTCGACGACCACCACGTCTACCGCCGGGTCCAGCCGGGCCCGCAGCTCGCGCAGCGTCTCCGCGCTCGCCGGCGCCACCAGCAACACGTCCGCCCGCTCGGGGTCGGCCCCGCACCGGAACCGGCCCCGCGAGGTGAACTCGAGCCCAGGGCCGAGCACGGCCAGCTCGGGCGCAGTTGCGACCTCGAGCTCGGGCCGGCGGTCCCGCCGGAGCCCGCCCGGGGCCCCGGGGGTAGACCCGTCGGACGCGCCGGCGGGCGGCTCGAACGCGCCGGCCGATCGCCGCAGCCAGGAGAACAGCAGCTTCACGCGGCCGCCCCGACGATCTCGTGGACCGCGTCGATGGGAATGGCGAAGCCGATGTTCGCCGCCTCGATCCCCTGGCCGCTGACCGCGGCCGCGGTGTTGATGCCGACGACCTGACCCGCCGCGTCGACGAGGGGGCCGCCGGAGTTGCCTGAGCTGATGGCTGCGTCGGTCTGGATCAGGCCCGAGAGAGTACCGCGCCCGGTGTCCAGCTCGCGGCCAAGCGCGGAGACGATGCCCCGGGTCACGGTCGGACTGCCCTCGAGGGCGAGTGCGTTGCCGATGGCGACGACGTCGTCGCCCACGGCCAGGGCGTCCGAGTCGCCGATGTCGGCCACCGTCAGGCCGGAGGGGTCGTCCACGCGGAGCACGGCGACATCGCGACTCGGGTCGGCGCCCACGACCTCGGCGGGGCGCGGCTGGTGGTCGCCCGTCGCCGTGACCGCCACCGACTCGGCACCGTCCACGACGTGGGCGTTGGTGAGGACCAGGCCGTCGCCGACGACCACGCCGGTGCCGGCGCCCCGGCCCTCGACCGGGAACGGCCCCCGCCGGGCGACGACCGTCGTCTCGATGGCCACGACCGAGCCCTGGAGGTGGGCGACGACGGCGGCGACGTCGAGCTCGTCGCCGCTGAGCTGGCGGCTGCTCGCCGGGGTGGCAGCCGCGGCGGCCGAGCCGGCAGCGCCGGACGGATCGTCGGCGGCCCGGGCGGCGGCCCAGCCGCCGGCCGAGCCGGCCAGCAGCGAGGCGACGACGACCGCGGCGGCCGCCCGCCGCCCGGGCCGCCGCGGGCCGGGGGTCGGACCGGGGCGACCGGCCGGTGCCGGCGGCGGGATCGGAGCCGGGGACGCCGGCGGCGCCGGCGGGGGCGGGGACGCCGGCGGGGGCGGGGCCGGGAACGCAGGCGGACCCGGTGACGACGGAGGGAACGGTGGGGATGTGGGGGGTGTCCGCATGACTCCACCCTGCGCCCACAACCTCGGAAACCCCGGTGAGGCCCCTGGGAGAAACCTGGGACCCGGCTGACCGTCCCGCCCGGCCGCTCAGGGCTCGGTCCAGGCCACGGCGAAGGGCGGCGGCTCGGGCACGTCCAGACGGCCCAGCCGCGGGTGGGGGTCGACGGCGTGGTTGGTGCTCGGCGCGACCGTGTCGCCCACCAGCGCCGGGGCCTCCAGCCCCACCCGCCGGCCCAGCTCGGGCAGGTCGAGGTCGCCGGCCGCGAACGTCGGCTCCACGCCGGGAAGAGGAAGGCCACCTTCCCGCCGGCGCCGCCGGCCAGCCCGGCGGGTGAACCAGACGTCGCTCCGGCCCCGCCACGGCTCGCCCTTGGCCAGCAGCCGCCGGGCCAGGCGCACCTTGCGCTCGTCCGGGGCGACGATGGCCAGCCGGGCCGGCCCGTCCGCCGGCGTGCCCCCGCCCCGGGCCGCCCGGGCCGTCGGCGCCGGCCCCGCCCTGCCCGCCGGGTTGCCCGTCCGCCGCCAGCCGCTCGAGCTGCGCGGCCAGCCCGTCGGCGTCCGCCGCGGCCGCCAGCCACACGGACGTGCTCTCCCCACCGGTCGCCGTGCGGCGACGGTGCCGTCCCCCACCAACCACGATGTCTCGGCTCCGATCCGCTCGGCCGGGGCCCCCAGCAGAGGACGCGGCCGCCGGCTGGCCGCGCCCCCTGAATCTAGGCCCTAGGGGCGATCAGAACCCACCGCAGTTGGGGGCGGGCGCCGTCCCTTGGAACCGCCCCGCCAGCCAGTTCGCCGCGTTCGTGGCGGCGGTGCTGGCCTGGAGCAGGTGCACGAACAGCGGGATGAACGTGAACAGATCGCGGAACTGCACGTTCGCCCCCCGGCCGCACCAGTCGCGGGCCAGCTGCCGGCCCTGGGCGAACGGCAGCACGTCGTCGAGCGACGAGTGCTCGACCAGCGTGGGCGCCGCCGGCCGGATGGTGCCGAGCCGGTTCTCGCTGACCACGAGCGAGTACGGCTCCTCGGCCAGGTAGGCCGACACCGGGCGGCCGTCGGCGGTCAGCGTGCTCGTCTGCCGGTAGGCGTAGCGGAGGACGGCGTCGAACGTGCACAGCGTGTTGGCCTCCCGCAGCACCTGGCGGCCCTGCTCGTTGGCCAGCGACGGGATGTCGAGCTCCGGGTAGGCGGCGTTGGCGCCGATGAGGGCGAAGGCGACGAAGCCGGCGTAGAAGCCGCCGTCGAGGCTGCGGGCGACCGCCGCCAGGTCGGCGGTCGGGGCCCCGACGTAGACGCCTTGCACGTCGAGCTCCGGGGCGTAGGTCGACGCCAGCTCGGCGGCCGCCGCCGCGGCGCCGCCGCCCTGCGAGTAGCCGGCGATGCCGACCGGGCCGTCGGCGGGCAGGCCGGTGCCCGGCAGGCGCTGCGCGGCCCGGATGACGTCGAGCGTGGCGTGGGCCTGGGGCAGGCGCATGACGTAGGTGTGGTCGCCGGGTGTGCCCAGGCCCTGGTAGTCGGTCTGCGCCACGGCGATGCCCTTGGCCAGGAGGGCGTCGACGAACGCGGTCTGAGCCCCCGACGTGAAGTCGCCCCAGCTCTCGCCGGCCAGCAGCCGCGACACGGCGCACTGGTCGCCCATGCCGGCCGTGAACGGCGCGTAGGCGACGATCGGCCGCGGTCCCCCGCCCGGCCAGGGCGTGTTCGGCACCAGGACGGTGCCGGTCACGGCCATCGGCCGGTTCCGGACGTCGCGGGACAGGTACATGATCCGCGTGGCGGTGGCGTTGGCGCGGCTCACCCGCTGCGAGCGGATGACGTCGCCGTTCTCGCCGGACGGCAGCGGCGACGGCGGTGTGTAGAAGTCCTCCTGCGCCGCCGCCGGCGACGGCCCGAACGGCGTCGGGCCGGCCGACGGCAGCCCGAGCGCGGTCAGTGCGAGCGCGGCCGTCAGCACCGCCGCGAGCGCGCGGCGGACCGTGAGCGATGACATGGCGTCCCCCTCGACCCAGCGTGATCGTCGTTTGAACGGTCTCCAACGACGATACGGTTTATTGCAACTGGGGTCAACAAGAGGCCCGTAGAGCTGCGTTCGTGACGGTGAAGGCCCCGGGCCACTACGTTGGGAGAAATGACTGGGGGTAACGCGGCGGAAGCGAGGGCGTCCGAGACCACGATGGCGGGCCGGTGGGTCCGCAAGAGCCCCGAGGCGAGACGAGCCGACATCCTGGCCAGCGCCCGCGAGGTGTTCGTGGCCCGGGGCTACGCCGAGTCGGGCATCGCCGAGGTGGCCGCCGAGGCCCAGGTGTCGAAGAGCCTGCTGTACCACTACTTCCCCGGCGGCCGGTCCCAACTCTTCGTCCAGATCGTCGAGGAGGTGCTGGGCGAGCTGACCGACGCGCTGCGCCACGCCCGGCGCACCCCGTTCTCGCCGCGCGTCCGACTGACGCACCTGCTCAGCGCCCTGTTCACGTTCTTCACCGAGAACCCGGCCGCCTACCGGCTGCTGTTCCGCGACCCGGCCGTGTCCCACGACCCGGCGGTCGAGGCCGCGGCGCTGACGGTCCGGGCGCAGATCGCCGCCGAGTTCGCCGCCGTGCTGGCCGAGACCGACCTCCCACCCGACGACGTCGTGGCGGCGAGCGGCGGGATCCTCGGCTTCGCCCTCGCCAACGTCGAGCTCTGCCTCGACGGTCGCCTCGACCACGAGCACGCCTGGACCGTCACGTGCGCGTTCTGCGTCCCACCGGTCGACGCCGCCTCCGGCGAGGCGTGACCATCTTCAGCCGCCGCGCCCGCCTCGTCGGGGCGCTGTGGGTGGCGGCTGCCCTCCCGTTCACGACCGCGGTGTCGGCGGTCGTCGTCGACGACGCCGATTCCTACCTGTTCGTGTTCGTGTTCCTGTCGGCCGGGGCCTTCACCACGCCGGCGCTGTGGGTGACCTGGTACGCCGTCCGGCGGGCCGAGCCCGGCTTCCGCCTCGGCGGCATGCTGTCGCTCGCCGCCCTCGTCACCGCGTTCGTCGTCGGGCTGGCCATGCTCGTCGGCCTCGGCACCGACTGGTTCTGGGCCAACTCGGCGGGGGTGCCGGCGGTGGCGCTGGCGGGGCTGCTGCACATCCTGGGCCTCGTGGCCTGGACCCGGCTGCGGTCCGGCGGCCGGGCGCTGTCCGTCGATGTCATCGAGGCCGCGACCGCGGTGGCGGCGGTGACCGCCCCGCTGGCCGTGGTGTGGGGGCCGGCGATCGCCGACGCCGAGGCGCCGTGGTTCGCTTACCCGTCCGCCACCGCCACCGTGTGCACGATCGCCGGCATCTACTGGACGCTCATGCTGTTCGTCCGGCTCGGCCCCGGGCGGGGGCCGTTCGAGGCGGGCGCCGTGGCCCTCGCCTGCCTGGGGGCGGCCAACGCCGCGCTCCAGACCGCCCAGGGCGTCGTCGGGTTCGAGCTGCCGGCCCCGCCGCTGATCGCGCTCAACGGCCTGTGCTTCAGCATGTACCTGCTGATCCCGCTGAACGCTCCGTCCCTCCTGCCCTCGGGGCTCGACCAGCTCCCGCCCCAGTCGCAGGTCCGGGCCGCCCGGCTGCCCACCGTCGTCACCCTCACCGGCCTGGCCGCCCTCTGGGTGGCGACGTTCGCCGTCGCCGACGGCGCGCGGTGGGCGGTCACGTTCTCGTTCGCCGTGGTGTCGGTCCTGGTCACGCTGAGCGGCCTCCGGCAGATGGCCGCCACGGGCGAGACCCGGCGGCTGTACCGGCAGGTCGAGGTGGCCGCCGACGAGCGGCGGCGGCTGCTCGGCCAGCTCCTGGAGCGGTCGGTCGACGACCGGCGGCGCTTCGCCCGCGAGCTCTACGCCCGGGTGGTCGCCGCCTATGCCTCGTTCAACATGATGGCCGGGAGCGAGCGCACCGGCGCCGCCTCGCCGGCCGCCGTCGCCGAGGTCTCGGCCCGGATCGGCGGCGACCTGGCGCGGGAGGCCCGGTCGGTGCACGAGCTGGCCCAGGCCATCCGGCCGGTCGAGCACGGCCGCGACCAGCGGGAGCGGTTCGGCATCCCGCTCCGGGCCTACCTGGCCACCCTCTACGGCGACCGGACGCCGCCGCGGCTCACCATCGAGGTCCACGGCGCCCCCGACGTCGCGTTCGACTGGACGACGGAGACCGTGCTCCTGCAGATCGCCCAGGAGGCGCTGCACAACGTGTGCCGGCACAGCGGCGCCGCCACCGTCGACGTCACGATCGACGCCCGCGACGCCGACGGGAGCGGGCTCGTGCTGCGGGTCGCCGACGACGGCGTCGGGTTCGACCCCGCCGTCGTCCCCGAAGGGCCGGGGCTGGCCACCATGCGGGCGGCCGCCGCCGTGGTCGCGGGGACGCTGCTGGTCGAGTCCGCGCCCGGGCGGGGGACGGCGGTCGTGGCCCGACTGCTGGCCGGGGGCCGGTCCCGGGCCGCGGGGGCGCCCGCCGAGCCGCCGGCCCCGCCCCAGCCGCCCCAGCCGCCGCAGCCGCCGCGGCCGCCGCGGCTTCGGCTGATCCGGAATGACGCTCCGGAGCCGGCCCCGAATCCCGACCCGTCCCCGGGCGCGGCCGACGACCCGGGGCCTGCGGACCGGGCGCCGGACTCGGGCTCGGCCCAGGAGCCGGACCCGGCTCCCTAGCCGGTCCCGCGGGCCCGCGCCGCTTGGGCCCGGGCGGTGGCGCCGGGCTCCGGGATGCGGGGCCCGCTCGGCGCCGCCCGGGCCGCCGGCTGGCGTCAGCTGGCGCCGACGTAGGCGATGGCGATGCCCATCTGGTCGTCGACCGGGGCGGGCATGTCGTAGTCCGCCCGGATCGTGACCCGTTGCCCGTTGCTCACCCGGGCCGATGAGAGCTCGGCGAACCGACGCAGCGACGAACAGCTCGTCGCCGGCGACCGGGGCCCCGCTCGCCGTCAGACGTCGAAGATGCCGTCGACGACGAGGAGCACGCTGCCGGCGATCAGCCCCGCCGACGTGAGGCGGGCGGCCCAGCGCAGGAGGCGGTCGGCCGAGGCGGACGGCGCAGGGTCGCCGCCCGGGGCGGGCGCACCGCCGGCGTCGCCGGGGGCGCCCGGACCAGCCGGGGCGCCGGCGACCGGGGTGCTCGAGGAGGTTGCGGCAGGCGGGGTGGGACGGGCGGCCGAGGGGGTCCGGCGGGCCCGGACGGCGACGAGGGCCACGAGGACGGCGACGCCGGCGAGGGTGCCTGCCGCCACGACGTCGGCGCCGCGGTCGGCGTGGGCGCTGAGCGCCAGCAGCACCACCGCCGGGCTGGCCACCAGCGGCACCGCCACCGGCACGAGCGCCGCCCGCCCGCCGGGCAGGGCCGGCTCGGCGGGCGCCGCCGGGGTCGACAGGGCCAGCGCCCCGGCCAGCACCGCCACCACGCCGGCCGCGATCCGCAGGGCCGGCCGGCTCACGTCCAGGACGTCGAGCAGCGGCCCGCTGGTCAGCGACAGCCCGACGGCCAGGGCCGCGCCCAGGGTCCCGCCGAGCGCCGCCACCCGGATCGCCTGCCGGGCCGTGCGCTCGCCCTGGGGCACGCCCGGCGCCAGCCGGAACGGGTTCACGGCCGCCACCAGCACGATCAGCCACAGCCAGGCGGACGGCGCGGGCCGGCCCGAGTCGATCGCCTCGGCCTCGACGATGGCCTCGGTGCGGAGCAGGGCGGACAAGGCGTGCTGCTGGTCGTCCATGCGGGTCTCCCCGTCGCGGAACCAGGCGCCCCGGACCCGGCCGGGGTCGGCCCCGCCGCCGGCGGCGAGCTCGTCCGCCTCGGCCGCGTCGGACTGCTCCCGTACCGCCAGCCCGGCGTTGCACAGCGCCCGCTCCGCCAGCGGCGCCCGCAGGTCGGCCAGGCGGGGCTCGGCCCGGGCCACGCGCCACAGCCCGGTCAGCGCCTCGCCCATCACGCCGTAGCCGCCGCCCCGGGGCACCATCGGCCCCCGGACCGCCGCGCCCCACGGCCCGAAGCGCTGGCTCACCCACCGGACCTGGGCGCCGAACAGCCCCGCCTGCCGGCGGGCGTAGGCCAGCTCGCTGGCGGTCAGCCTGCCGGCGCCCGCAGAGCGGCCGGCGTCCCCGGCGCCGCCCGCCCGGTCGGCGAAGGCGACCGTCTCCGCCAGTCCGTAGGCGGCCCAGTGGTCGGGCAGCGGCGGCCAGACGTCCTCGGCCCGGTCGCGGCGCTGGGCCAGATACGCGCCGATCCGGTCGGCCACCGCGCCCCACCCCTCGTCGGGGAACAGCCGGTTCAGGCGGGTGAGCGCCCAGTACGCCTCGCCCGTGTAGTACACGGAGTACAGGCCGGGCACCGGCGCCCGCCCGGCGACGTCGTAGCGGGCCAGCACGGCTCCCGACGGCTCGGTCTGGGCCACGAGGAAGCGGCCGAGCTCCCGCAGCAGGTCGTCGTGGCGCGGGTCGCCGGTGTCGATCCGCCGCTCGACCAGGCCGGCCGTGAGCAGGGCCGTCGCCCCCACCGAGGCGTCGCCCCCGTCGCGCACGGCCGCCCACCCGTCGCGGCGGACCAGCCGGTCGAGCGCCCACGCGGTCCCCCGGTCGGCGCTCTCGCGGGCCCGGGCCATCCCGGCGTTCGCCGCCTGGTAGAGGCTCATCGTCACGCCGGCATGGCGGACCACGTTGTAGTCGGACGCCGGCGCGTCGGCCCGGGCGTCGTACAGGTACAGCCAGGTGCCGTCGTCGGCCTGGTTGCGGGCGAACCAGTCGACGGCCTCGCCCGCCGCCGCCCGCAGGTCGGCGGCCGTCACCCGCGGGCACCGCTCGGGCGGGGCGATCACGCCGAAGGTGAGGACCAGGCCGAGGGCCAGGAGCAGCGCAGCGCCGGTCGCCCGCCGGCCGGGCGTCACCGGCCGCCGCCACCCGCCCAGCCACCGTCCCCGTCCAACCGGCCCCGCCGCGCCGGCGGCGGGCGGCTCGGGTTCCGGCGCCGGGTCGGCGCCGGGCGACCTCTCACCCACCGGCCGCTCGCTCGGTTCGGCGCCGGCGGGCTGCGGACGCCCGCCGGGCGGACGCCAGCCCGACCACCCGGGCCGCGCCCACCGCGGGCAGGGCGAACCAGGCCGTGAGCGGCAGCCGGCTCAGCACGAGCGCCACCGCCCCCCGGCCGCGAAGCACGCGGCCGTCGCGGTCGGTGACGGCCACCGGACCGCCCGGCGGCCCGTCCTCGACGCGGAACCGGTCGAGCCAGTCGAGGCCCCCGACCACGCGGGCGAGCCGCCGGTGCCCGGGCACGGCGCGGTCGACGGCCAGCACGCGGTCCCGACTCGACGGGACGGCCCAGATGACGAGGGCGGCGATGGCAAGGTACGAGAACACCTCGACGGAGGCCGACAGCTGGATGGCCACGTGGAAGCACACGGCGAGCCAGACGGCAGCGTAACGGGTCGCCCGCCACCAGAGCCCGAGGGCGATGAACAGCTCGGTGAGCACGATCGCCTTGGCCGCCACCGTGTGGAACGACCGGTCCTCGAGCAGCGTGACCGCCCAGCCGGGCAGCGGCGAGGCCACGACCTGGTCGTGGACCCGCACGACCCGGTGCCAGGTCACCGTGCCCCCGAACCAGTCGGGGTCGAGCAGCTTGCTGAGCCCCGAGGCGCCGTACACGACGGCGGCCTCGAACCGCAGCAGCCACAGCGGCCAGCCCGGCCCGACCGGGCGGCGGCCGGCCGGCGCCACCGCCAGCCCGGCCAGGATGATCGTGAGGTAGGCCCGGTTGTTGTGGACGTGGGTGGTCGACAGGAACAGGTTGTAGGCGACGACCCCGAACGTCGCGGCCGTCGCCACCCGGGTGACGGCGGACATCCACGAGATCGCGGCCAACCGGCCGAGGCCCCCGACCGTCATGAGCGCCGCCGCCCCGACCCCCACCGCCAGCACCGCGGTGTACAGGCCCCGGGGCAGGTGCGGGTACCAGGCGGCGTAGGACTCGGTGAAGGTGTCCCGGTAGATGCGGCCGTCCAGGGCGTCGGACAGGAACGGCCACAGGTGGCCGATCGCCAGCGGGCCGACGAGCACCCGCAGGAGGGCGAGCGCCCGGAGGTCGACGCGCCGCCCGAGCAGCTCGTCCAGCCGGCGGACCGGGCCCGCGGGCCCAGCGGTCGCGCCGGCCACGCCGGTCGTGCCGCCCACGCCCGTCGCGGCGGTCACGAGCCCATGTCGCGGGTCCGGCTGCGCAGCACGACGACCTCGGGCGGGTCGGTGTTGTGCCAGGTCGTGACCCGGGCCTCGAGGTAGCGGGTCTCGCGATCGCGGGGCGTGTGGTCCGCCACCCAGTCGAGGGCGGCGTCGAGGAAGGCGAGCTGGTTGTCGAGCCCGGCGTCCGCGTGGTGGCGGACGCCGGGATGGGTCAGGCCCCGGCCCACGACCAGCTCGTCCCATTCGTAGCCGGCCCACGGCTCGTCGATGGGGACGCGCCGCCCGTCGGCGGTGACCCGGACGATCTCGGCCCGCCAGGTGCTCGACTCGGGGAACATCTGGAAGGCGAGCTCGCGGTGGTCGGACCAGTAGCCCCGGGCCACGAAGAAGGCCTGCAAGCCGACGACCGCGACCACGACGACGCGGCGCGCCCAGCGCCGGACGTCGGCCATCACCCGGCCCTCCCGAGCCGTCACCCGCCGGGGCCGGGCCGCTACTTGCGGCGCCGGCGGATGAAGAGGCTGAGCAGCCAGGCGGCGGTGGTGATGACGATGCCGATCGGGATCAGCCGCTTGGCCACCGGGGCGCCGCCCGCGGCCAGCAGGTCGACCGGCTCGGTGCCCGCCGGGGCCGTCGCCGTGGACCCGGACGACGAAGACGAGGACGATCCAGCCGCACCCCCGCCCCCGGACGCGGCGCCGGCGTCCGCACCCCCGCCGGCCTCGTCCTCACCGGCGCCGGCCGCAGCCTCCCCGGCCCCGTCGCCCTTCAGCTTCTCGGCCAGGCACCCGGCGAACTGGTCGAGCAGCTTGGCCGAGACGTCGGCCAGGACGCCCCGCCCGAACTGGGCCACCCGCCCGGTGATCTTCAGGTCGGTGACGACCTGCACGGTCGTGGAGTCGCCGTCCGGCGTGAGCTGGGCGGTGATGGTGGCGCTGGCGTTGCCCTGGCCGCGGGTCTCGCGGCCCTCGGCCTCGAGCACGGCCCGGTGGTTGGCGTCGTCGCGCTCCGCGAAGCGGGCCGCCCCCTTGTACTGGGCGGTGATCGGCCCGACCTTGACCTTGACCACGCCCTTGTACTCGTCGCCCTCGACCGACTGCAGCTCCGCCCCGGGCAGGCAGGGTGCGATCCGCTCGACGTCGGTCAACGCCTCCCACACGGTGGCCACGGGTGCGTCGACCTTGAAGTCGTTGGTCAGCTCCATCGCCTCTCACCTTCCGTGATGTCGATCCCTCATCGCCCCACGACCGCGGCCAGCGCCTCGAGCGAGGCGACCGAGTGCCCCTCGACGAACTCGTCCACGTGGGGCAGCGCGGCGGCCATCCCCCGGGCCAACGGAGCGTACGCCGGCGAGGCCTTGAGCGGGTTCACCCATACCACCCGGTGGGCGACCCGCCCCAACCGGGCCATCTCGGCGCCCAGCACCTCGGGGTCGCCCCGGTCCCAGCCGTCGGACAGGATCACGACGACCGCGCCCCGGGCCGCGCCCCGTACACCCCACTCGTCGTTGAACCGCCGCAGCCCGTCGCCCAACCGGGTGCCGCCCGACCAGTCGGCGACGGTGTCGGCGGCCCGGCGCAGCGCCTGGTCGGGGTCGTGGCTGGTGAGCGCGGGCGTGATCCGGGTCACCCGGGTGCCGAGGGCGAACGCCTCGACCCGGCCCCGGCGGCGGGCGGCCACCGCGGCGTGCGCCCACCGGACCAGCGCCCGCGAGTACGGCTCCATCGACCCGCTCACGTCGACCAGCACGACCAGCCGGCGGGGGCGCTCGCCCCGCCGGGTGGCGGCCGGGCGGAACAGCTCGCCGCCGTCACGTAGGGCCCGCCGCACCGACCGGCGGGGGTCGAGCCGTCCCCGACCGCGGGGGTCGGGCCGCCGCCGGCGGCTCTTGCGCAGCGCGGCCTGGACCCGCAACCCGGCCATCAGCCGGTGGGCCTCCTCGCGCTCCTCGGGGGTGCAGGCGGCCAGGTCCTTGTGGCGGAGCACCTCGGTCGGGCTCCACCGCAGCGCCATGTCGGTGCCCGCCGGGCCGCCGTCGTCGGCCCCCGGGTCGTCGGCCCCGTCGTCGGGGACGTCGAGCCCGACCTCGACGGTCTGGACCAGGCTGCCCTCGGCCTCGACGGGCCGGCCGCTGAAGTAGGCGGCGAACGCCCGGTCGTAGGCGGGCACGTCCTCGGGCCGCTGCACCAGCGTGGCCCGGCCCGCCCAGTAGACCCGCTCGGGGCGGTCGAGGCCGACGGCGGCCAGCGCCCGCCCGAACGTCACGGTGGCGCCCGTCGGCACCGGCAGCCCGGCGGCGCGCACGGCCGCCACGAACCCGACGACGATCCCCTCGCCGCCGGGCGGGCGCCCGGCAGAACCCTCAGGCCCCACCCGCCCCGACTGCTCGCCCCGCCCGGCCCGCACGGGTCCCTCAGGGTCCACCGGCGACCGTCTCGGCGTCGCGCAGCAGCGTGTCGAGCCCATGGTCGCGCACCCGCTGCTGGTCCTCGCGGTACTTGACCACCGAGCCCAGGGTGGCCCCGGCGCTCCGCTCGTCGAGCGCCGCTCGCCCCAGCAGCGTCAGCGCCCGGGCCCAGTCGATCGTCTCGGCCACCCCGGGCGGCTTGTACAGCCCCAGCGCCCGGATGCCGGCCACCGCGGCCGCCACCTGGCGGGCCAGGGCCTCGGGCACCTCCGGCGCCCGGACCCGCACGATCTCGACCTCGCGCTCGAAGGCGGGCTGCTCGACCCAGTGGTACAGGCAGCGGCGCTTGAGGGCGTCGTGCACGTCGCGGGTGCGGTTGGAGGTGAGCACCGTGACCGGCGGGACCTCGGCCCGCACCGTGCCCAGCTCGGGCACGGTCACGGCCCAGTCGGCCAGCACCTCGAGCAGGAACGCCTCGAACTCGTCGTCCGCCCGGTCGACCTCGTCGACGAGCAGCACCGGCGGGGCGTCGCCGGCCGCCCCCGACAGGGCCTGGAGCAGCGGCCGCCGGATGAGGAAGCGCTCGTCGTACAGCTCGCCCTCCAGCGCCTCGGCGGAGGCCGACCGGGCCCGGCCCGTCGCCTCGGCCGCCCGCAGGTGGACGAGCTGGCGGGCGTGGTCCCACTCGTAGAGCGCCTGGGCGGCGTCGATGCCCTCGTAGCACTGGAGGCGCACGAGGCGGCCGCCGGTCCAGCCGGCGAGCGCCCGCGCCACCTCGGTCTTGCCGACGCCGGCGTCGCCCTCCAGGAAGAGCGGCCGCTGCAGCCGCAGCGCCAGGAAGACCGCCGTGGCCAAGCCCTCGTCGGCCAGGTAGTCCTGGCCGGCGAGCCCGGCCTTCACACCGTCGACATCGAGCGACGCCACCTCCACGCCCCTCAGCGTATGGGGGACCGGCGCCCGGGCCCCAGCCCTGGCGGCCGGGCCATCACCGCAGGCCCACGCCGATGGCCGGTGACGAGGCGCCGGGCCGGGGCGCGAGGCCCCGACCCCGGCCCCGACGTTCAGGCCCCGGCGGCGGCCAGCGCCCGCCGCGTCAGCACCCGCGCCAGGTGGCGCCGGTACTCGGGCGAGGCGTTGAGGTCGTCGGGGGGCTCGGTGTCCTCGTCGGCCCGGGACGCGGCCTCCTCGGCCCCGGCCCCCTGCCGAAGGGCGTCCTCCACCCCCTCGGCCCGGAGCGGCACCGGCCCCATGTTGACCAGGCCGACGCCGGGCCCGCTGCCCCCGTTGCCGAACGGCTCGAGGACGGCGGCCACGGCCACGATCGCCCAGTCCTGGGCCCGGCGGTTGAACTTCTCGAACGCCCACCCCGCGCCGTCGGTGGCCGGCACCCGGATCTCGGTGAGCAGCTCGTCGGGCGCCAGCGCCGTCTCCAGGAACCCGGTGAAGAAGTCGTCGGCGCTGATCTCCCGCTCGCCGTTCGGCCCCCGGGCCACCAGGGTGGCCCGCAGCGCCAGCAGCGCGGCGGGCAGGTCGGAAGCCGGGTCGCCGTGGGCGAGCGAGCCGCCGATCGTCCCCCGGTGGCGGACCTGGGGGTCGCCGATCTGCCCGGCGACCTCGGCCAGCAGCGGCACCCGCTCGCGCAGGAGATCGGAGTTGGCCACGTCGTGGTGTCGGGTCAGGGCGCCGATGCGCACGGTGTCGCCGGCGTCGTCCGACACGTACGCCAGGTCCCCGACCCGGCCGATGTCGATCAGCACGCCGGGCACGGCCAGCCGCAGCTTCATGAGCGGCAGGAGCGAGTGCCCGCCGGCCAGCAGCTTGGCGTCGTCGCCGTGCTCGGTGAGCAGGCTGACGGCCTCCTCGGCGGACGAGGCCCGCCGGTACTCGAACGGGGCCGGGATCATCGCGCTGCCTCCTGGGCTCCCTGGGCCTGCCCCGCGCCGCCGGCGGCGCCGGCCTCGCGGGCCGATCGGATGGCCGCCCACACCCTCTCGGGCGTGGCCGGCATGGGGACGTCGGTGATGCCGAGCGGTGCCAGGGCGTCGACGATGGCGTTGATGACGGTCGGCGTGGCCGCGATCGTCCCCGCCTCGCCGATGCCCTTGACGCCCAGCGGGTTGGTGGGGCTCGGCGTCACCGTGTGGTCGAGCCGGAAGCTCGGGACCTCGGCAGCCGACGGCACGCAGTAGTCGACGAGCGTCGGGTTGCGGAGGGTGCCGTCGGCGTCGTAGGCGGCCTCCTCCCACAGCGCCTGGGCGGCGCCCTGGACGATGCCGCCGTGCAGCTGGCCCTCCACGATCATCGGGTTGATCTGCACCCCGCAGTCGTCGACCGCGGCGTAGTCGAGCAGCTCGACCCGGCCGGTCTCCTCGTCGACCTCGACGACCGCCGCGTGGGTCCCGAACGGGAACGTGAAGTTGGGCGGGTCGTAGGTCACCTCGCCGACCAGGTTGGGCGCCATGCCGTCGGGCAGGTCGTGGGCGCTGAACGCCTCGAACGCCACGGCCTGGAGCGTCAGGGACTTCGACGGCGTGCCCCGGACCCGCAGCTCGCCCTCGACCAGCTCGAGGTCCTCCTCGGCGCACTCCAGCTGGTGGGCGGCGATGCGCTTGGCCTTGGCGATCACCTCGTCGGTGGCCAGGGCCACGGCCACGCCCCCGACCGGCAGCGACCGGCTGCCGTAGGTGTCCATGCCCATGGGGACCACCGCCGTGTCGGAGTGCAGCACCTCGACCTGGTCGGGGTCGATGCCGAGCTTGTCGGCCACGATCTGGGCCCACGACGTCTCGTGGCCCTGGCCGTGGGGGGTGGCGCCGCTGGCCACCTGGACCACCCCCGTGGGCAGCACCCGCACGGTGGCGGCCTCCCAGCCGCCGGCCGCGTACTTGAGCGAGGCGAGCACCCGGCTGGGGGCCAGGCCGCACATCTCGACGTAGGTGGCGACGCCGATGCCGAGGTGGCGGGTGTCGCCGGCGGCCCGGCGCCGGGCCTGCTCCCCGCGCACCCGGTCGTGGCCGATCAGCTCGAGCGCCCGGTCGAGGGTGGGCTCGTAGTTGCCGGAGTCGTAGGTGAGCCCGCCGCTGGACGAGTACGGGAACCGGTCGGGCGGGATGTAGTTGCGCCGGCGGATCTCGGCCGGATCGAGGCCCATCCGGCGGGCCAGGCTGTCGACCGCCCGCTCCAGCGCGTAGGTGGCCTCGGGCCGCCCCGCGCCCCGGTAGGCGTCGGTGGGCGTCCGGTTGGTGAACACGCCCGTGCACTCGAAGTGGTAGGCGGGCACGTCGTAGACGCCGTGGTAGAGGAACGCCCCCAGGATCGGGATGCCCGGCGTGACCAGCTGCAGGTAGGCGCCCATGTCGGACAGCAGCCGGGCCCGCACGGCCGTGATGTGGCCCTCGGCGTCGGCGGCCAGCTCGATGTCCTGGACGAGGCCGCGGCCGTGGATCGTGCCGACGCCCGCCTCGCTGCGGGTCTCGGTCCACCGCACGGGCACGCCGAGCCGGGTCGCCAGCGCCAGGGCCAGGAACTCCTCGGCGTAGGTGTCGAGCTTGGAGCCGAACCCGCCGCCCACCGCCGGGGCGATCACCCGCAGCTTGTGCTCGGGCACCCCGCAGGTGACCGCCAGCATCACCTTGAGGATGTGGGGGATCTGGGTGGACGAGTACACCGTTACCTCGCCGCCGTGGGCGGCGGGGACGGCGGCCACGCCCCGGGGCTCCATCGCCACCGGGATGAGCCGCTGGTGGCGGTAGCGCTCCCGCACCGTGTGGGCGGCCTCGGCGAACGCCCGCTCGACCGCGTCGGGGTCGGGCGACAGCGTCCAGGTGTACGAGCGGTTGGTGCCAAGGTCCTCGTGGATGACGACCCGGTCCTCGGCCGCGTCCTCGATGTCGACCACCGGCTCCAGCGGGTCGTAGTCGACGACCACGGCGTCGACCGCGTCGGCCGCCGTGTAGCGGTCCTCGGCCACCACGACGGCGACGATGTCGCCCATGTAGCAGGCCTTGTCGACCGCCACCGGCCAGTGGTCGGGCGACTTCATGTCGTCGGTGACCGGCCAGGCGCACGGCATGGCGTTGGCCCAGGCGCCCTGGTCGCCGAGGTCGGCGCCGGTGAACACGTGGCGCACGCCCGGCATGGCCAGCGCGGCGCTGGCGTCGACACTGCCGATGCGGGCATGGGCGAAGGGGCTGCGGACCATGCCCATCCACAGCGCCCCAGGGATGGCCAGATCGTCGATGTAGCGGGCCTCGCCGGTGACGAGCCGGCGGTCCTCCTTGCGGGGGAGGCGGTCCCCGATCACGCCCGCCGTCACGCCGGCACCTCCTGCGTCTGGCCGGCCGCCGCCAGCACGGCCTTCACGATGTTGTGGTAGCCGGTGCAGCGGCAGAGGTTGCCCTCGAGCCCCATCCGCACGTCGCTCTCGGTCGGGTTGGGGTTCTCCTTCAGCAGCGACACGGCGGCCATGACCATGCCCGGCGTGCAGAAGCCGCACTGCAGGCCGTGCTGCTCGTGGAAGGCCCGCTGCACCGGGTGCAGGTCGCCGTTGGCGCCGGCCGGGGCGAGGCCCTCGATCGTCGTCACCTCGTGGCCGTCGGCTTGGACGGCCAGCACCGTGCACGACTTCACCGACTCACCGTCGAGCAGGACGGTGCAGGCCCCGCACGACGATGTGTCGCAGCCGACGTTGGTGCCGGTGAGCCCCAGACCGTCTCTCAGGTGGTGGACCAGGAGGACACGGGGCTCGACGTCCCCGGTCACCTCCTCGCCGTTGACGGTGAGCGTGATCTCCACGGCGACCCCCTCCTGCTCGTAGCGCGGACAGGCACATCCTGCGCCCTCGGGACGGAGAGTGCCAGGGGTCACACCCACTTGCCCGGGTTCAGGATCCCCTGGGGGTCGAGCGCGGCCTTGACCCGGCGGGTCAGGTCGAGGACGTCGGGGCCGAGCTGGGCGCCGAGGTGGCGGGCCTTGAGCGTGCCGACGCCGTGCTCGCCGGTGATCGTCCCGCCGAGCTCGAGCGCGGCGTCCATGATGGCGTCGAACGCAGCCTCGGCCCGCCGGGTGGCGTCCGGGTCGGCGGCGTCGAACGTGACCAGCGGGTGGAAGTTGCCGTCGCCGGCGTGGCCGATCACGGGGACGAGCGTGGCGTGGCGCTCGGCCACCGCCTCGACGGCGGTGACCAGGTCGGGGATGCGGGGGATCGGCACGCCCACGTCCTCGATCAGCACCGTGCCCAGTCGCTCGACGCAGGGGATGGCCATGCGGCGGGCGCCCATGAGCAGCTCGCCCTCGTCGGGGTCGTCGGTGACGGCCACGTAGTCGGCGCCGGCCCGCTCGCACGCCGCGCGAATACGGCCCGGCTCGTCGGCCCCGGCGCCGCCGTCGCTCTGCCCCAGCAGCAGCGCCCCGATGCCCGGGTCGAGGCCCATGGGCTTGACCTGCTCGACGGCGGCGACCGCCGCCCGGTCCATCAGCTCGAGCGCGGCCGGGCGCAGGTCCTGCATGACCTCCACGACCGCCCGACCGGCGGCGGCCACGTCGGCGAACGTGGCCACGACGGTGGCGGCCGGCCGGGGCCGCGGACGCAGCCGCAGCGTGGCCTCGGTGATGACGCCGAGCGTGCCCTCCGACCCGACGAACAGGCGCTTGAGGTCGTAGCCGGCCACGTCCTTGACGGTGCGGCCGCCCAGGCGCACGGCCCGCCCGTCGGCCAGCACGACCTCGAGGCCGAGGACGTAGTCGGTGGTCACGCCGTACTTCACGCAGCACAGACCGCCGGCGTTGGTGGCCAGGTTGCCGCCGATCGAGCAGATCTCGAAGCTGGACGGGTCGGGTGGGTACCACAGGCCGTGCTCGCGGGCGGCGGCCTTGACCTCCGCGTTGAGCAGGCCGGGCTGGACGGTGGCGGTCATGGCCACCGGGTCGACCGTGATGGCCCGCATCCGCTCGGTGGACAGCACGAGGCAGCCGTCGACGGCCGCCGCGCCCCCCGACAGGCCCGTGCCCGCGCCCCGGGGCACGACCGGTACGGCGAAGCGGGACGCCACCCGCAGCGTGGCCTGCACGTCGGCCGTGCTCCGGGCCCGGACCAGGGCGAGCGGCACGCCGGGCCGGACCGTCTTGGCCCGGTCGCGGCGATAGCCGTCGACGATGTCGGGATCGGTGACGAGCCCGCCCCCGGCGCCGGGGTCTCCCCCTTGGTCGCCATCGTCGCCCAGCTCGTCGGCCAGGGCCCGGATCACCTCGTCGCGCACCACCACGACCCCATCCTGCCCGGCGACCCGGCGATGCGGGCCGGCGGTAGGGTCCGGGGCGATGGGTCTCGAGGTCGCGGGGAGCAGGGTTCTCGTCACCGGGGCGTCGTCGGGCATCGGGGCGGCGACGGCCGTCCTCCTGGCCGAGCGGGGCGCCACCGTGGGCCTGGTCGCCCGCCGGGCCGACCGGCTCGACGCCGTGCTGGAGCGCTGCCGGGCCCACGCCCCGGCGTCCCGGCGCTGGGCGGTCGACCTGGCCGACCTCGACGCCGTAACCCGGCTGGCCGACGAGGCCTGGGACGCGTTCGGCGGCCTCGACGTGCTGGTCAACAACGCCGGCATCCCCAAGCGGCGCCCGGCGCCCCGGCTGACGATCGCCGAGGTGTCCGAGACGCTGCACACCAACCTGCTGTCCCCGGTGCAGCTCACGCTCGCCCTGCTCGACCGGTTCCTGGCCGCCCGGCGGGGCGTGATCGTCAACGTGGGCAGCCTGGCCGGCCGGGTCGGGGTCCCCACCGAGGCCGCCTACTGCGCCTCGAAGTTCGGGCTGTCGGGGTGGAGCGAGGCGCTGGCCATCGACCTGGCCGGGACCGGGGTCGAGGTCCGGCTCGTCGTCCCCGGCGCCATCGCCACCGAGATCTGGGACCAGCCGGGCAACGACCCGCCGGTCTACGTCGGCCCGCTGGAGCCGCCTGAGACCGTGGCCGAGGCGATCGCGGCCGCCATCGAGGGCGACGAGTTCGAGACCTACGTCCCCGACCTCAAGGCGATCGTCGAGCTCAAGACGTCGGACCCCGACGCCTACCTGGAGGGGGCCGCCGCATTCCGCGAGCAGCCCGACCACGCCCACCTGGCCGAGGACCTGGCCGAGCTCGACGCCGCCCGCACCGACCGGCCGTGAGGGCGCTGGTCTTCGGGGCGCCGATGGTCCTGCAGGACCTGCCCGACCCGGTGCTCCGGGGGCCGGACTGGGCGGTGCTCCGCACCCGGCTGTGCGGCATCTGCGGCTCCGACACCAAGCAGGTGCGGATGGAGGGCGACGCCGACAACCCGATGACCGCCTTCATCTCGTTCCCCCAGGTGCTGGGCCACGAGGTGGTGGCCACGGTCGAGGAGGCGGGGCCGGGGGTGGTCGACGCCGGGATCCACCCCGGCCAGCGGGTGGTGCTCAACCCCTGGCTGTCGTGCGGCCCCCGGGGCGTCGCCCCGCCCTGCCCCGCCTGCCGGGCCGGCGACTACAGCCTCTGCTGGTCGTTCCTCGACGGCGGGCTGGCCCCCGGCCTGCACAGCGGCAACTCGGCCGACGCCACCGGCGGGTTCGCCGAGCTGCTCCCCGCCCACCGCGACATGCTCGTCCCGGTCCCCGACGACGTGCCCGACGAGGTGGCGGTGCTGGCCGACCCGTTCTCGGTGGCGCTCCACGCCGTGACCCGCACGCCGCCGCCCGCCGGCGGCCGCGCCGTGGTCTACGGCGCCGGGGCCCTCGGCACGTGCGCTCTGGCCGTGCTCGGCGCCCTCCACCCCACGGTCGAGGTGGCGGCCGTCGCCCGCTGGCCCGCCCAAGCGGCGCTGGCCGCCCGCCTCGGGGCCCGGGTGTTCGCCCCCGAGCCGCGGGCCGCGCTGGTCGAGGAGCTGGCCGCCTGGTCGGGCGGGGTGGTGCGCCGGCCCTGGGAGGGCCTGCCGGTCGTCCACCCGGGCGCGATCGACGTCGTGTACGACACGGTGGGCGACGCGGCCACCGTCGAGGTGGGCGTGCGCGTGCTGGCCAGCCGGGGCAGCCTCGTGCAGCTGGGCGTGGGCACGGTCGAGCGGTGCGAGTGGACGCCCTGGTACTTCAAGGAGCTGCGCCTGGTCGGCTCCAACGCCTTCGGGCTCGAGACCGTCGACGGTGAGACCCGCCACGCCATGGTCCACTACCTCGACCTCGTGCGCGCCGGCCGGCTCGACCTCGACGGGCTGCTGACCCACACGTTCCCCCTCGCCCGCTGGGAGGAGGCGTTCGCCGCCCTCGCCGACCAGGGCCGCTCGGGCGCCATCAAGGTGGCGCTCGACCCTCGCGAGTCCTGACCGCGCCGCCTACGACGACGTGTCCTGCTTGGGCACGAACGAGAACCGGCCGTCGGGCTCGAGGATGCACCACTCGACGTCGGCCAGGTCGGAGATCCCGTCGGCCCGGGCGGCCTGGAGCAGCTCGTGGACCGGGATGCGCTCGGCGTCGAGCACGCCGGTGAGCGGCTCACCCGCCCGCACCACCACGGTCGGCTTCCCCTCCAGGACCTCGGCGGCGCGGGCCGAGCGGGCGGTGACGAACGAGGTCCCCATGATCAACAGCGCCATGGGGGCGATGGCGAGCACGACGCCGGTGAGCGACCGGTCGTCCTGGGTCACGCCCTGCTGGACGAGGTCGCCGATGACGACGAGCAGCACCAGCTCGAACGCGGTCATCTCGGCCAGCTCGCGCTTGCCCATCGCCCGCAGCAGCACCCACAGCAGGACGTAGACGACGAGAGCACGGACGACGATCTCCATGGCGGCCTCCTGTCAGGGCAGGACCCAGGTCGTGTAGCGGACGCCGGCCTCCGCCCCGCCGGCCGTCACGGTCGTGGTGCCCCGGCGCCGCCACTGCACGCCGGCCTCCAGCGCCACGTCGAGCGCCACCTCGAACGTGTCCCCGGGCGGGGGCGCGAACGTCCACACCACCGTGTCGCCTCGGGACGTCTCGCCGTCGGGCTGGGGCGACACCGTGTTGACGTCGAAGGCCCGGAGGTAGGAGGCCGACGTGGCCACCTCGATCGGGCCGTCGAACCCGCCCGGGCGGGTGACGGTCAGCGTCCACGGGGTGGCGAGGCCCGGCCGGGTGGCCCGGCCGTACTCGAGGCGGACGGCCAGGCCGCCGGGGCCCTCGGCCGCCACCTCACCGGTGCGCACGCCGAGCAGGCCGGCCAGCCCGGCCACCACGATGAGCAGGAGCACGGCCTGGAGCACCCGCCGGGACCACAGGGCGCCCCGGCTCGACGCCGTGGGCAGGCCGGGCGTGACCGTCGCCCACGAGCGGTCGCGGCCGCCGGGCGCCCCGCCCCCTCCCTGGGCTTCCTCCTCGCCGACGGCCACGGGCGTTCCTCCGCCCGTCGCCTACCCCGGCCGCCCCCGCCCCATTCGGCGGCGGTCGGGCGGCCGGGGGGCATCCTGCGGGTCAGCCGTCCGGCGCTGCCATCCGGGCGACCGCGGCCGGGATGTCGGGGTAGCGGCGGATATGGGCGCCGCCGTCCACGAGCTGGAGCGTGCCCGTCACGAACGCGCTCTCGTCCGAGGCCAGGAACAGCGCGGCGCTGGCGATCTCGTCGGGCTGGGCGAAACGGCCGAGGGCCGTGTTCTCCACGAACTCGTCCACCACGCCCGGCACCGCCCACATCGCCCCGGTCAGCGGGGTCTCGACCAACCCGGGGCCGATGGCGTTGACCCGGACCCCGGACGGGCCCAGCTCGAGCGCCGCCACCTCGGTCAGCATGGCCACGCCCGCCTTGGCCGTGCAGTAGGCGCTCATGCCCCGGGCCGGCTGCACGGCGTTCAGGCTGGCCATGGTGATGATCGAGCCCCCACCGCGGGCGGCGATGGCCCGCCCGGCGTGCTTGATCGTGAGGAACACGCCGGTGAGGCACAGGTCGATGATCCGGCGCCACCCGTCGAGGTCGTGGTCGACGATCGGGGCCAGGTAGCCGGTACCGGCGTTGGCCACCGCCACGTCGAGCCCGCCGAACCGCTCCTGGGCCAGGGCGACGAGCGCGGCCTGGTCGTCCTCGACGGTGGCGTCGCTGCATAGGGTGGCGCAGGCGTCGCCCAGCTCGTCGGCCACCGCCGCCAGCCCGTCCTCGTCCACGTCGCCGACCGCGACCGCCGCCCCCTCGGCCGCGAACCGCCGGGCGACGGCCAGGCCGATGCCCGAGGCCCCGCCGGTGACCAAGGCGACCTTGCCGGCCAGGCGCCCGGTTCCGCCGTCGGCGGACCTGGAGGCGGCCTCCGTGTCGGCCGCCGCCTCGTCCGTCGCCGCCGGCTCGGCCGTCGCCTCGCCGCTCACGACTGCACCTTCTTCGCCTCGTAGTCGGCCATGGCCTTCCCGATGGCCTCCGTCGTCTGGCCCACCCAGGTGCTCGACCCGCCCGCCACCCAGTCGGCCGAGGCCAGCGGTCCGGCGGACTGCCCGGTGAAGTGGGGCATCACCTCGCGGGCGAACAGCTCGTAGGACCGGAACGTGGCCTCGCGGTCGGCCCAGTCGGCGCCCATGAACAGGTAGGCGCCGAAGCCGCCCGACTGCTGCCACAGCCGCTCGATCTGGCGGATGGCCATGTCGGGCGTGCCCACGATGAACCCGCCGCTGACGTTGCCCTGCTCGATCCGCTCGTCGAGGCTGGCCGTCTCGTCGTAGGGCACCGGCAGCACTTTCTTCAGGTAGCCCTGCACGGCCACGAGGCCGTAGGCGACGTCGCGCTTCGCCTGCTCCATGGTCTCGGCCAGGTGCATGGGCCCCATCAGCCGCCACGCCCGCCGGTCGACGGTGGTGCCGTGCTGGGCCGCCACCTCCTCCATGACGCCCCAGTGGTAGCCGAGGGCGTCGAAACCCTGCTCCTGGGTGGCGGCGATCGACAGCAGGCCGGCGCCGAACCGGGCCGCGGTCTTGGGACCGGCCGGCGAGAACGTGGCCGCCACGCACACCTCGAAGCGGGGGTGGCTGTAGGGCCGGAGCTGCAGCCGGGCGTCGCGCAGCGTGAACCAGTCGGCCTCGCGGGTGACCGGCTCGCGCCCGTCGAGCAGCGCCATGATCGCCTCCAGCGCCTCCTCCATCATGTCCCGCTGGCGGCTCGTGTCGATGCCCAGCATGTGGGCGTCGGAGGCCAACTGCCCCGGCCCGACGCCCAGCATGACCCGCCCCCGGGTCAGGTGGTCGAGCAGCACCATGCGGTCGGCCACGTGCAGCGGGTGGTGGTAGGGCAGCGAGACGACGCCGGTGCCGAGCCGGATCGATCGGGTGCGGGCCGCGGCCGCGGCGATGAACACCTCGGGCGAGGCGATGATCTCCCAGCCGCCCGAGTGGTGCTCGCCGATCCAGACCTCGTGGTAGCCGAGCCGGTCGAGGTGCTCGATGAGGGCCAGGTCCTGCTCGAGAAGCAGCGTCGGGTTGCGCCCGGCCTGGTGGAACGGCGCCATGAACACGCCGAACCGGAGTGGCCACCGCTCGCCCGGGCTCGAGCCGTCGCCGGAGGCGGCGCGCGCCGCGGCGGGGGCCGCAGCGTTCGCGGCCGCGGCGCCCGCGGCGGCGCCCGGCGCGCCGTCGGGAGGTGCGGAGTCAGACATGACGCCATCGTCACATAGCCGTGGCGCCCCACGCTCAGGATCGTGTGAAATATACGAAAGCCGGAACCCAGCCAGGGGGAGACCCGTGACGTTCGAGCCGACGCCCGACAAGCTGATCCCCGACCTGTCGCCGCGGGAGGAGCTGGTCCTGCTGGCCCGGTGCCTGTGGCGCGAGGGCTACAACGACCATCTGGCCGGGCACATCACCTGCAACCTGGGCGACGGCACCCTGCTCTGCAACCCCTGGCTGATCAGGTGGGACGAGCTGCGCCCCCACCAGGTCATCCGCATCGACCTCCAGGGCAACGTCGTCGAGGGCGACTGGCCGGCACCGCTCGGCATCCCCTTGCACCTGGCGCTGCACGAGGCCCGCCCCGGCGTCGGGTGGGCCATGCACAACCACCCGCTGTACGGGACGGTGTGGGCCGACATGGGCGAGGTGCCCCCGGCCATGGACCAGAGCTCGTCGCTGGGTGGCGGGAAGCTCGTGCTGGTCGACGAGTACCGGGGGGCGGTGAACGCCGTCGACGCCGCCCGCGAGGCCGTGGCCGCCATGGGCGACGCCGACCTGGCGCTGCTGGCCGGGCACGGCGTGTTCGTGGTGGGCAAGTCGGCCCGGGCGGTCCACCAGCGGGCCGTGGCGCTCGAGCAGCGGTGCCAGCGGGCCTGGCACATCCGGGCCGCCGGCGGCGCGCTCGACTCCCCGCTGCCGGCCTCGTGGACCGAGCGGATGCTGGCCAGCGACGGCGAGGGCTTCCACGGGTTCTGGGAGGCGATGGTCCGCCAGGAGCTGCGGGCCGAGCCCGACCTGCTCGAGCCCCGGTGACGCCGCCCGTCACGCTGATCCCGGCACCCGGCGGCTACTAGCGTGGACGGTCGTCGCCACATCTGAGGGGAGAGGGCGTGCGCGAGGCCCAGACGCAGAGGTTGGCCCCGAACGAGCGCCGGGCCCTGCTCGTGGCCGCCGCCGAGGAGATCTTCGCCACCCGCGGATACACGCAGGCTGGGCTGGCCGAGGTGGCCGCCCAGGCCGGGGTGTCGAAAACGCTCCTCTACCACTACTTCCCCGAGGGACGCCCCGAGCTCTACCGCGAGGTGATGGACCGGCTGGCCGGCGAGGTCGTCGCCGCCGTGCGCGCCGCCACCAGCACCCCGACCGCGCCCGCCGACCGCCTCGACCGCCTGGTGGCTGCGCTCGTCACCCACTTCACCGAGCGCCCGTCGAGCTACCGCCTGCTCATCACCGAGCCGTGGGGGTCCGGCGAGCCCAGCGTGGTCGGCCAGGCCGTGGCCATCCGGGCCCGGCTGGCCCGCGAGCTCAACACGCTCCTGGCCCCGGCCGGCGAGGCGCTGGCCGTCACGGTGGGCGGGGGCGCGGCCGCGCTGGGCGCCGTCCTGCACGTGTGCGAGCTGCAGCTCGCCGGCCAGATCACCGGCGAGGAGGCCACCGACGTGGCCCAACGGTTCGTGCGGGGCGGCCTGGATGCGCTCGGCCTGATCTAGGGCTCCGGGCGGCGGCGCTCGGTTCCCGCTCGAAAGCGCCCGGTCGGCGCTCCGTAGCGCTCAGTCGGGCGGGGACACGAGCCGCAGCCGCGGCGCCGGTGGCGGCGGGGACGGGTCGAAGACGTTGAGCACGGCCCGCACCACGGTCCCGCCCCCGTCCGCCGGCCGGACGTCGAGCTCGCCACGCCCGAGCTGGGCGAACAGCTCCATGGCCGCCCGGCTGGTCCCCGGCCCGGACGGCCGGCCCCCGCCCTCGGTGGCGTCCGTGCCGTCGTCCCGCACCTCGACGACCAGCGCGCCGTCGACGTCCCGGGCCGCGACGCGCACGGCCACGCGGGAGGCGCGGGCGTGGCGGGCCGCGTCGAGCAGGGCCTCCTGCACGATCCGGTAGGCGATCGTGCCGGTGCTCCAGTCGAGCTCGAGCCGGGAGTCGACGTCGACGTCCACGGCCGCCGCCGGCCGGTCGCCGAACACGGCCGACGCGTAGGCCCGCAGGGCGGCGGCCAGGGCGTGGGGGGCGGCACCATCGGCCCCGCCGCCGGCCCCGCCCCCGGCCGCCGCCACGCCGTTCGCCGCCGCGCCGGCGGCCGCGCCGGACGCCGAGCCCTCCCCGCAGCCCTTCCCGTTCCCGGCGACCGGGTCGAGCGCCGGCGGCCGCATGGCCACCATCAGCCGGCGCAGCTCCTCGGCCCGGCGGGCCAGGTCGCGGTGGGCGTCGCTGACCGCCCCCTTGACCGCCAGGGCGGTGTCGGCCGGCAGCGCCACGTACGCCGCCTGGATGGTGGCGGCCAGGGCGGTCAGCGAGCCGATGGCCTGGGCGTGCAGCTCGGCGGCGGTGCGCTGACGGTCGTCCTCGAGGGCCCGCAGCATGTCGGACAGCAGGCGCCGCCGCTCCTCCGACATGCGGGTCACGTCGCCGTAGAGCTGGCGGGTCTCCCGGCTGAGCGCCGTGTAGCGGACGGCGTTGAGGGCGATGACCGCCAGCAGGAGCCCGACCAGGAAGGGGACGCCCCAGGGGCGCTCGTCCCGGCCGGCCAGCACCGGGACGGCGAGCATTGGCAGCCCCAGCGCGCTCACGTACGCCATCGGGTTGTTGCGCCGGGGCGGCCGGTCGGCTGCCGACCCCTCGCCCGCCCGCCCGTCGGGGCGGGACACGGTGCGGTGGGTCACGGCGCGGCGGGGCGCCCACAGCGGCAGGGCCAGCAGGAGAGTCATCGTCGCTGCGTGGGCGGCGACCAGCCCGGGCAGCGGCACGGCGTGCGCCCCGAGGACACGGACCAGGTGCAGGGCGACGTCCGCACCGAACACCACGGCGAGCGCCACCCCGATCCCGAAGCCGACGCGCCGGGCCCGGCCGACCGTCGAGACCGCGCCGATGCCCAGGTAGGCGGCGCCGGGCATGACCACGGCGGTGACGGCCAGCGGCAGGGCGAGGGCCGGGTCGTCGCTGCGGGCCAACGGCTCGGCCACGACCAGGACGACCGGGGCGCCGAGCACGGCCAGGGCCAGGGCGGCGTCGATCACATCGACGGACACGCTGCGTCGGCCGACCTGGGCCCGGACCATGCCCATCGTCGCCGTCACCCAGAACGGCTGCCCGGCCAGCACCAGCGCCGCGCTCAGCCCGAGCAGCGCGCCGCTGTCGCTGGCCGCCGCCCCGACGCCGGCCAGCGAGGCGCCCGTGGCGGCGGCGCAGCCCACCAGCCACAGCGCCCAGAACGGCCGGTGCTCGGGTGCCCCGGCCCGGGCGGCACGCCAGGTGCAGGCGCACGCGACGGCCAGGAACGGCGCGGCGGTGGCGGCGTGGGCCAGCAGGTAGGCGTCGCGGCCGCCCGCCAGCGTCGCCGACCAGGCCACGGCGGCGGCCCCGACCCCGACGGCCCCGGCCAGGAGCGCGGCGCGGGTGGCGGGTGCGACGACCAGCGGGGCGCGCTCGTCATCCGGCGCCCCGTCGCCCGGTTGCTGACCCCTGTGCGCCATGGCTCGGGCCGCGGCCCGGTTCCGCGGCAAAAGCCCTCCCCCAGTTCGCCGATGTCCGGCTCCCGAGGAGAGTACCGCCCGAGCCGGCGGCGGGCGGCTCGGGCGGCGACCCTACTCTCGGGCCCAGCGGGCGATCAGGACGCCCGGGCCCGGGGCGCGGCGGACTCCCAGATGTCGACGATCATGTCGAGGGCGACGAAGCGGTCGGCGCCGTTGGCGTAGAGCCAGAGCGTCCGGGTGCCGTGGCGGCAGGCCGAGACCAGCTGGCAGTCGTCGAGCCGCGTCCCGTCGGCCAGCGCCACGCAGACCGACTGTCCTTCCAGCGAGCGGATCCGGTTGCGTCGTTCCCGTGTCGTCACGATCCCGTTCCCGTTAGGTCGTGTTCCACCCAAGCGAACCGCTCCAGGCCGTACCCGGTCAGGAGTGGGCGGTACCTCATTTACCGCCCGTCGCCCCACCATTTCGAACGCGTTCACTCCCCGTTCGGGTTCCCGCCCCCGAACGTCCAGCAGCTCGTCGGCGAGAGATCTCATGGCGGCGGGGGTCACCGGGTCACGAGGCGTCGCGGCGGATGCCGATGCCGACGGCGTCGATGGTCGCCCCGCGGCCGGGGAGGTGGATGTCGTCGTCGACCCGGAGGCGGCGCACGTTGCGGCGCAGGTCCGCCAGGTTGCGGAGCCGCACGACCCGGTCGTAGGTGGCGAGTGCCTCGACATCCCACACGCCGGTGGTGTGGACGAGCTGGACCCGCAGCTTCTCGGCGATGGCGTGCTGCAGGTCGAGCAGGTAGTCGGCGGACGCCTTGCCCAGCGGGTTGTCGAGGAACAGCGGGCCGGGCTCGTGCCCGAACAGGCTGCCGGCGCTGCGGCTGTTGGCCCGGAGGGCGGCCAGCGCGCAGTAGGTGCAGATGGCGGCCGTGAGCTTCATGCCGCCCGAGAACTCGCGGCCCAGCTCGTCGATCGACGCCCTTAGGTAGGTCATCGTGCGGTTGGGCCGCAGCAGGCGGACGGTGAACGTCTTCTCGGTGTCGCCCTTCTGCTGGGCCACGGCCGCCCGCATGCCGGCCATGACCAGGTCGAGGGCGCGGCGCTTGCGGGGGTCGGCAGCCGCCTCGTCGACGACCGGCCCCAGGCGGGCCGTGATCTCGGCCCCCGAGACCGGCTCGAAGTCGACGGCCACGAACGGCTTGCCCGACCACTCGCCCAGCCCCGGCGGCAGCGTCGACAGCCGGGTGAGCAGCCGCAGCTGGCGCAGGTGCGCCTCGACGAACGTGGCCAGGCGCTGCACGATCCCCTCCCGGTGGCGCAGGATGTCGGCCTGCTCGTGCTCGACCGACTCCCGCATGGCGTCGAGCTCACCGGCCAGCGTCTCGGCCCGCCCGGCCAGACTGTCGACCGGCTCGTTGGCGAGGGCGACGCGGACGCCCGAGACGGCGGCCAGCGTGGGGTCGTTGGCCACCGCCCGGACCGCGGTCGCCGCCACCTCCAGCGCCCGCTCGGCCGCGGCCACCGCGGCGCGGGACTCGTCGAGGCGGGCCCGGGCGGCGCGGGCGGCCTCCCGGGCGTCCTCGACCGGGCCGTCCCAGGGGGCCACGGCTGCGGCGGCACCGTCCCCCGCCCCGGCCTCGGCGCCCGGGCCCCCGTCCGGGCCGGGATCCGGCCCCTCGGCCGGTCCCTCGGCTGGCGCATCGGCCGGTGCCGGGGCCGGCAGCACGTCGAGCGCGGCCCGCAGCAGCCGGGCCCGGTTGGCGGCCTCGCGGGCCTCCTCGCCGAGGGCCTCGGCCTCGGCCCGGGCCTGGCGGGACTCCTGGGTCCGGGCCTGGGACCGGGACTGGTGCTCGGCGGCCGCTCGGGCCGCGGCCGCGGCGTCAGCCGGCTCGTCGGCGGGGTCGAGGGCGGCGAAGCGGGCGCGCCCGCCGGACGGGCTCCGCTCCTCGAGGGCGTGGCGAGCCGCTCCCAGCTCCTCCTGGCACTCCTTGGCGGTCGCCGCCCGGATGCTGGCCAGGTGGCGGGCGGCCTCCAGGCGAGAGCGGCGGGCCGCCGGGTCGTCGGCGCCGGGCTGGCCGGCCGCGGCCTCGGCCGCCGCCCGGACGTCGGGGGCCAGGTCGGCCAGCCGGGCCTGGCGGTCGGCCAACGTGCGCTCGGCCTGCTCGATCTGCGGGGTCAGGTCGCGGCCGTCGCGCTCGGCCTCGTAGGCCCGGCGGGTGGCGGCCGCCGCCCCCTCCAGCTCGGCGGTGGACACGTCGGGGTCGGCGGGCTCGACACCCGCGTCCGGCTCCTCCGCCGTGTCCGCCTCGTCGGCCCCGGCGGCCTCGTCGACCCCCGCGGCCCCGGCCCGGGCCGGGCGGTCGCTGGTGCGGGCCGCCTCCTCGCGGCGCTGGTGGGCGTCGGCCGCCGCCTGGCGGGCCGCGGCCCGGCCGGCCTCGGCGGCGGCCCGCTCGCGCTCGGCCTCGGCAGCCCGCGCCCCCGCGCGCTCGCGGTGCCGATCGCGGCGCCGCTCGGCGTCGGCGGCCTGGACCGCCCACTCCTGGGCCGCCGCCTCGTCGCGGGCCAGGGCCGCCAGCCGGGCCGCCGCCTCGGCCGCCCGGCCCGCCCGGTCCTCGAGGTCGGGCTCGGTGCGGTCGAGCTCGGCGATCTCCTCGGCGAGCGACCGCTCGCGCTCGGCCAGCCGGTCGAGCTCGGCCCGATGGGCCCGCACGGCCTCGTCCAGCTCGGCGACGGTGGCGGCGAGCCGGTCCCGCCGGTCGGCCGGGCACCGCCGCCGCAGGTCGCGGGCCTGGGCCAGCAGCGGGGCGTCGGTGCCCAGGGCCTCGCGGGCCGCGGCCTGGCGCTCGACCAGCTCGGCCCGCTCGGCCTCGAGGGCGGCCCGGGTCCGCTCGGTCCAGCCCGGGTCGTAGAGCGCGGGCCGGACCGGCGCCGCCCGCCCCGCCCCAGGCTCGTCGAGCTGGTCGGCCGTGCCCACGACCACGACCGACTCGGTCTCCACCCCGGCGGCGGCGAGCGCCCGCCACGCCTCCTCGACGCGGTCGGGGTCGACGACGATCACCCCGCCGGCCAGCGCCGGGTTCGTGGCCAACGCTCGGGCCCGGCCCTCGTCGTCGCGGTTGTTCGCCAGCCAGCTCCAGCCGGTGGTGGCGGGGATGCCGGCCACCACCAGGGCGTCCCACACCCGCACGACGTCGGGGGCGGCGGGCAGCAGCCCGTCGGCGCCCAGCCGCTCCAGGCGGTCGTCCACGGCCGCGGTCTCGTGGCGGAGCGACCGGTCCGCGGCCTCGGCGGCCTGGACCGAGGCGTCGAGCACCTGCTCCAGCCGGTCGAGCACGAGCCAGGCGTCCTCGGCGCCGGGGGCGATCTCCTGGACCCGCGGGTGCCCGACGAGCGCTCGGGCGGCGGCCACGTGCCCGTCCAGCTCGGTGCGGGCGGCGTCGAGCCGGGCGGCGTCGCGGGCCTCGTCGCCCCGGACCCGGCCCAGGTCGCCGGCGACCCGGCCCCGCTCGCCCTCCAGGGACCGGCGGCGCTGGCGGGCGCGGGCCAGCTCGGTGCCCGCCTCGGCCCGCTCGCGCTCGGCCCGCCGGGCCGCCTCCCCGACGGTCTCCGCCGGACCGACCAGGCCGATGGCCCGGGCCTCGGCGACGGCCGCCTCGGTCTCGGACATGCGGGCCCGCAGGCCCTCGGCCTCCTGGCCGGCGGCGCCGGCGTCCCGCTCGGCCGCGGCGGCGTCGGCGGCCAGCTCGGCCGCCCGCCGGTCGGCCGCCGCAGCGTCGTCCCGGGCCCGCTCGGCCGCGGCGTCGAGGGCGTCGGCCTCGTCCAACAGGCGCCCGGCGTAGCGGGCGGCCGCCGCCTCCGCCGCCCGCCGCAGCGGCTCGAGGTCGCTGGCGGCCTGCTCCTGGGCCCGGTGCAGCTCGGCCAGCTCGCCGGCCAGGCGCCGGGCGTCGACGACGGCGCCGGCGTGCTCCCAGGCCGCCACCTCGAGGGCGGCGGCCTCGGCCTCGGCGGTGGCCCGTCGCTCGGCGGCCACGGCGTCGTCGTAGCGGAACCGGGCCTCGAGCCGGCGCAGCTCGGCGGCGACCTCGGCGATCCGCTTGGCATCGACGGCCGCCTGCTCGGCCCGGGCGGCGACCCGCTCAGCCCGCTCCTGGCGGAGTTGCGCCCGCCGGTCGGCCTGGTCGGCGCCGGCAGCCAGGCGGGCCCGCACGCCCTCGGCCCCCCGGCGGGCGTCGACGGCGGCCGCCTCGGCCCGGGCCCGCTCGGCGGCGGCGTCGGCGAGCGGGCGGAGCGCGGCCGCCGCCTCGGCGCAGAACCGGGCCTCCAGCTCCAGCTCGTGGCGCCGGCCCAGCTGGGCTGCGTACTCGGCCAGCAGCTCCTCGAACCCGTTGAGCTGGTCGGGGTCGTGCACGGCCTCGACCACGAACCGCACGAAGTCGTCGTCGCTGCGCAGGCCCGCGAACAGGCTCTCGGCGTCGGCCTCGTCGGCGTTCATCTGCCGCTGGTAGCGGAAGATCTCGGGGTCGATCGGCGTGGCCCGCAGCAGGTGGTCGGCCCACTTGGTCGGCTGGTCCTCGACGACCAGCTCGAGCTCGGGGTGCTCGCGGGCCAGCGCCGTCAGCCGGTCGCGGAACCCGGCGCGGGTGACCCGGCGGTCGCCGTCGCGGGTGGGCAGGTCGTCGAGCGTGAGCACGCCGGCGCGGGGCACGAACGAGTACCACAGCGGCAGCAGGTTGCTGCTCGAGGCCGACCGGGTGCGGTTGCGCCACTCGAGGACCAGGCCGGTGACCAGGGGCCGGTCGGGGGTGTCCCACTCCAGGGCGGCGTGGCCGGTGTCGCCCGAGCCCACGTAGCCGTCGAGCTTCACCGAGCCGACCGTGTAGCGGCGGCCGGGGAGCACGACCGCGAACAGCAGGCGGAGCAGCACGCTCTTGCCGCCGCCGTTCTCCAGGAACAGCACGGCGGTGCGGGCGGCGGTGCCGTCGACCCGCAGGTCGACGGTGAGGGGGTCGAAGCGGGCGCCCGGCGGGCCGATGCCGTCGAGCGCGAACCGCCGCAGGGCGAGCGTCACGGCCCCGCGCCCCCGGGGACCTCGGGGGCGCCGGCCGGCTCGGTCTCGGCGTCGAGGGCGCCGGCCGCGGCGTCGGTCCCGGGCGCCCCGGGCACCGCCTCGGGGGCGCCGCTGGCCCCGGAGCTCTCGGCGGCCCCCGGGCCAGCCCCGGCCGCGGCGTCGAGGGCGCCGGCCGCGGCGTCGGTCCCGGGCGCCCCGGGCACCGCCCGGCGGGGGCCGGGGCCGCCCCGGGGGCGCTCGCCGGCCAGCGCCAGCACCTCCTCGTACACGGCCGAGGCCGCCACCTCGCGCACGAGGATGCGCAGGCGGGGGCGGGTCCGGTAGGTGCCGCCGGCCTCGTCGCTGGCCTTCTCCAGCAGGCCCTGGTCGACCATCCAGCCCAGGGTGCGGGCGACGATGGCGCTGGTCGTCCGCGACGACAGGCGGCCGTCCGGGGTGCGGGCGGTGGTGCCCCGGCGTTGCCAGGCCCGCCACGCCCGCTCGAGGCCCGGCTCGTCCACGGGCGGGTCGACGTCCTCGCCGGCGGCCTCGGCCGCCTCGTCCAGCCGCTCGCACAGGGCGTTCACGAACTCGATCAGCTCGTCGGCCGACACCCGCCCGACGCGGCGGGGGTCGTCGAGGTGCGCCGGCTGGGGGAAGCACAGCCGCCAGGCGGCCAGCATCGTGACCGCGAACGCCACCCGCTGCCCCCACTGGTTCTCGGCTCGGGCCTGGCGCATGAAGTCGCCGATGCGCAGCTCGAACGGGCTGTCGTTCTCGGCGCAGGCCACCGCCCCGGCGGCGGGGTCGACGGCGACGATCCACATGCCGAGGGCGTCGGCCACCGCCTCGGTGGCGGCCTGGAGCTCGGGCCGGTTGGGCCACTCCCGCACGAGGCGCTGGTACTCGGGGTCGCGGGACGGCAGCAGCCGGGGCTGGCAGGCGAACCGCACGAGCTTGGCGGCGTCGACCATGTCGGCCGACGGCCCGCTCACGGCCCCGCCTCCCCGCCGCCCGGCTCGGCCCTGACCGGCTCCGCACGGTGCGGTTCCGCATCGACCGGCTCCGCATCGAGCGGTTCGGCGGCCGGCCCGGCCTCGGACCCGCGGCCCGGCCCGCCAGCGCCGGGCGCGGCGGCGCGCTCGGCCCCGACCGGGTCGGGGGACGTGTCCAGCCAGGCCGGGAACACCGCCAGGTCGTCGCCCACCAGGGCCCCGGCGTCGAGGCGGTCGCCGGTGGGCCGCCACCAGCGGAGGCGGGCGTCCTCGCCCGGCGCGCCCGCCGTCCCGTCGCCGGCGCCGCCAGCCGTCTCGCCCACGGCGCCGCCCGCCGGCCCGATGGTCCGGTGGCCGTCGAGGGCGGCGGCCGTCCGGGCGTGGCGGAGCTGCTCGGACAGCGCCGGGTCGAACTCGTGCAGGGCGCGCAGGGCCAGCAGGTGGGCCCGGGCCCCGATCTGGTCGGGCAGGCCGTCGGGGGCGGCCGTCACTTGCGCCACCAGCTCGGACAGGCGGGTCGGGCCCTCCACGCCGGCCAGGACGGCGTCGACCGCGTCCCACGTGTCGTCGTCGAACCGCCGCCGCTCGTCGACGTCGACCAGGGCGTCGTCGCCGACGCCCACCCGGTCGCCCAGGTCGTCGCCGGTGGAGGGCAGCGCGCACAGCGCCCCGGTCAGCTGGTCGAGGTCGACCAGGGGTGGGGGCTGCGGCGCGGTGGCGAGCCGGAACAGCAGCGAAGCCAGGCGGTCGGCCGCCGCCAGCGGGGCCCGCAGCACCGGCCGTAGCAGCTGGCGCTCGAGGTCGACCCGGCTGGCCGGCGGCGGCCCGGCGGCCAGCTGCTCGGCGTGGGCGGCCCGGAACTCGCGGCGGGCCCGCACGAGGCGGCGCTGCAGGTGCTGGTGCCGGACGCCGCACTCCTCCAGCTCGACGATCAGCTGGTTGGCCCGGCGCCGGGCCACGGGGTCGTCGGCGTTGTCGCGGGTGGCGGCCACGTTGGCGACGATCGCCCGCTCGGCCTGGTAGCGCTCGACCACGTGCGCCAGGGCGTGCTCGACCAGGCGGTCGACGGCGCCCAGCGTCCCCGGCTCGGTCGGGTGCATCTGGGCGTGGGCGATCTGGCGCTGGAGCTGGTTCATGTACTGGATCGACCGGTACTTGGCTCGCCGCGCTTCGCCGATGGCCGCGGTGAGCAACCCCCGCTTGACCAGCTCGTTGAGCCGCAGCTCGGAGGCGATCTGGGCGCTCTCGACGTCGAGCTCGAGCGCCCCCATCAGCACGCTGATGGCCGGGTCGGTGGCTCGCAGGTAGAACTCGCCGTCCTCGTCGACGTGCTCGGTGAGCAGGGCGTAGTCGAACCGCTTGGCGACGTACCCGTCGGGCCCCCACGAGCCGTAGACGGCCTGGTGGGCCTCGGCGTCCGACCCGCCCCGGCCGGTGATGAGCCCCTCCAGGACCTTCTCGCCCACCCGGTGGGCGTCCTCCAGGTCGGGGTCCTGGTAGCGGGCGAGCGTGGCCAGCGCGGCGATCACGTCGTCGTGGCGGGCGCCCGAGTCGAAGTCCATGCGCAGGGCGACCACGTCGATGGCGTGGAACCCGAGCTCGATGAGGTTGAGCTTCGACCAGGCCTCGCCGCCGAGCCGCCCTTTGTTGGCCTCGAGGTCGTGGAGGGGGCGCGTGTAGGCGACGGCCTTGGCCCGCACCCCGAGCGACGTGATGGCCGAGGGGCCGGTCAGCAGCGACGGGTCGCTGGCCGCGTCCCACGGGTCGTCCAGCGCCTCGGGGTCGAACAGGGTGAGCTCGAAGGGGTCGGACATGGGCGGCGCGACGCTATCGGACCGGCCCGTCCGGGCAGGCACGGCGCCGGCCGGCTGCGATAGACACTGCGGGGGTGGACACCCAGCGCACCTCGCCGGCCCCGTCCGGCGCGCCCCCGGCGCCCGGGGACGGCGGCCCGGGCGCGGCGGCCGGAGCCGACGGCGGCGACACCCCCGACGTGCACGCCGACGGCCACGCCGCCGACGGGCGCGCCGCCGACGGCCGGGACGGGCGCGCCGACGGCCCGGGTGGCCGCTCCCGCCGGGGCGCGGGCGTCACCCGGAGGTGGCTGGCCGAGCGGGCCCTGCTGGCCGTGCCCGCCCTCGTGCTGCTGGAGCGGGCGTGGGACCACCGGTGGATGACCGACGACGGGTTCATCAACCTGCGGGTCGTCCGGATGATCCTCGCCGGCCACGGGCCCGTGTTCAACGCCGGCGAGCGGGTCGAGGTGACCACCAGCCCGCTGTGGGTCTGGATCCTGGCGGCGGCCGACGTCGTCCTGCCCGTCCGGCTGGAGTGGATCGCGGTGCTGCTCGGCCTGGTCGGCGCCGTCGGCGGCCTGGCCCTCGCCACCTACGGCGCCGCCCGCCTCCACCGGGCGGCGGGTGCCGCGGGCCTGCTGGTGCCGGCGGGGGCGGCCGTGCTGGCGGTGGTGTCGCCCATCTGGGACTTCTCGACGTCCGGCCTGGAGGGCGGGCTGACGTTCGGGTGGCTGGGGCTGAGCGGCTTCCTCCTGGCCCGCTGGGCCGCCGGCGACCCGGGCCCGAGCCCGGACGGCCCCGGGCGGAACGGCCCCGGGCGGGATGACACCGGGCGGGATGGCTCCCGGCCTGACGGCCCCGGGCGGGATGACACCGGGCGCGATGGCTCCCGGCCTGACGGCCCCGGGCGGAACGGCCGGGCCCGGGGCCTGGGCGCCCCGAGCGCCGCCCTCCTCGGCTTGGGCCCGCTCGTCCGCCCCGACCTGGCGCTGGTCGTGCTGGCCGTGCTGGTCGGCGTGCTGGCCGCCCAGCGGCCCGCCGACCGGTGGTCAGACCGCGTCCGGCTCGTGGCCGCCGCCGCCGCCATCCCGGTCGCCTACCAGGTCTTCCGCATGGCCTACTTCGCCAGCCTGGTGCCCAACACGGCGCTGGCCAAGGCCGGCAGCCGCAGCCGCTGGCACGTCGGCTGGGCCTACCTGCGCGACCTGGTCCAGCCGTACTGGCTGGTGCTGCCCCTGGCCGCGCTGCTGCTGGCCGTGCTCGTGCCGTTGGCGGTGCGGGCGGCGGCGGCCGGCCGCCGCCGGATCGTCGCCGCCCTGGTCGTCCTCCCGGCCGGCGGCCTGCTCGACGGGCTCTACATCGTCCGGGTGGGCGGCGACTACATGCACGGCCGGCTGCTGCTGCCGGCCCTGTTCGCGCTGCTGGTCCCGGTGGCGGCCGTGCCGCTCCACCCGCTGCGTCCGGCTCGCCCGCCGCGGCCGGCCCGGACGGCCGGGACCGCCTGGACGGCCGAGGAGCCGGCCGCACCGAGCGAGGCATCGGCGCCGGCCGACGAGCCGGCCGCGCCGCGCCCGGCGTCGCCCGCCCGCCGGCTCCGCCCCGGCCTCGCCGCCACCGGCGCCGTGGCCGTCACGCTCGCCTGGTCGCTCGTCTGCCTGGCCTGGCTGCGCCCCGGCGGCTCGCCCGCGGTCGAGGGCCTGTTCAGCTCCGACGCCCGGGCCGGGAACGTGCGGCAGTTCGGCGAGCACGCCGTCACCGCCGCCGACCAGGGCTTCCCCCCGGGCGCGGCGCGGTCGCGGCTCGACCCGTCGGTGCCGGTCTACGTCGAGGGCCGGCCCGTGGCGGTCGACCCGCCCGGCGACCTGCCGACCCCGGCCTCCACCGGCTACGGGGTCGGGATCACCGGCTACGCCTACGGCACCGATGTCTACATCATCGACCTGCTGGGCCTCGGCGACGCGGTGACGGCCCGGTTCGAGCTGACCCGGCGGGGCCCGACCGGGCACGAGAAAGCGATCCCGCCCGTGTGGTTGGCCGCGCGCATCTCGACCGGGCCGGTCGACCCCGACGTGCTGCCCCGGCCCCGGTTCGGGGCCCCGCTCTACGAGTCGCCGGCCGGCCGGTTCGACGCCGACGTCGAGGATGCCCGGGCCGCGCTGCGGTGCGGCGACCTGCGGGAGCTCACCGAGGCGACGCGGGAGCCGCTCACGCTGGGCCGGGCGCTGTCCAACATCGTGGCCGCCCCCCGCTTCACGACGCTCGAGGTCCCGCCCGACCCGGCCGAGGCCCGCCGCCGGTTCTGCGGCGAGTAGCGGCGCGCGGCTGGCGGGGGCGCAGCCGGCAAGGGCGGGTGGGGGCGTCCCGCGGCCGGCCGGGCGCCCCGGCGCGCTCAGGGCCGCAGCATCGCCTTCATGCAGTCGCCGTCCCGGGCGGCCACAGCCGCGTACGCCTGGGCGGCGTCGGCCAGCGCGAACCGGTGGGTGAAGATCCCGTCGGTCCGCAGCCGGCCGTTGCGGACCAGCGGCACCAGCTCCCGCCACGTGCGGTGGACGGGCGCCATCGTCGTCCGCAGGGTCACGCTGCGGAACAGCGCCCCCAGGATCGGCAGCGGGAACGGGTTGGGGTCGTGCACGCCGATGACCGACACGGTCCCCCCGGCCCGCACGCAGGCGAAGGCGTCGGACAGCGTGGCGTCGAGCGCCACCGCGTCGATGACGGCGTCGGCGCCCCGGCCGTCGGTCGTCTCCATGACCGCAGCCACGGTCGGGCCGGCCACCGGCTCCGCCCCCGAGTCGGCGGCCCGCTCCCGGCGTCCGGCCACCGGGTCGGCGGCCAGCACCCGGCCGGCGCCGAGCGCCAGCGCGGCCCGCACCGCGCACAGGCCGACGGGCCCGAGGCCGAGCACGGCGACGGTCCCGCCGGGCGGGATGTCGGCCCGCTGGGCGCCGGCCCAGCCCGTGCTGAGGTTGTCGGTGAGCAGCAGGGCGGCCTCGTCGTCCACGCCCTCCGGGATCCGCAGCAGCTGGAAGTCGGCGGCCGGGACCGCCACGGCCGTGGCCTGGCCGCCGCCGAGCGCGCCGGCGCCGAACACCTGCGGGCCGTCGACGCACCGGATCGGGTCGCCGGCGGCGCAGCCGTCGCACCGGCCGCAGCCCGCCACCGAGGAGGCGAGCACCCGGTCGCCGACCTCGAACCGGCGGACCTCCGGCCCGATCTCGGCCACGGTGCCGACGAACTCGTGGCCCACGGCCAGCGGCCCGCCCACCGGGATGTCGCCGCCGTAGAAGTGGAGGTCGGAGCCGCAGATGGCGGACGCCTCGACGGCGACGACCGCGCCGTCGGGGCCGGGAGGCACGGGGTCCGGCGCGTCCTCCACCCGCACGCGCCCGGGGCCGTCGATCACGACGTGCTGCATCGCGGCCGATCCTAGAATCCGGTTACTGTCTCGGCGCCGGCGACCGGGGGCCGGTACCTACGAGGTCAGGACCCAGCCGTCCCCGCCGGGGGCCGAGGTGACGCGGCCGGCGGTCGGGCCGGCGAAGTGGGTGCCGATGACCAGCGCCCCGTCGGCGGCGCGCTCGCCGAGGAAGCGGCGTCGGGTCGCGGCGGCCCGGGTGGGGTCGGTGTCGGCGGCCGCCGCCAGGTCGGGATCGGCGAACTGGACCGGATGGTGGGCCAGGTCGCCCGTGATGACGGCCGTCTCGCCCCGGCTCTCGACGACCACGCTGACGTGCCCGGGCGTGTGGCCGGGCGTTGGGACGAACCGGACCTCCTCGCACACCCGGTGGTCGGTCTCGACCAGGTCGACGGCGCCGGCCTCGAGGACGGGCCGCACGGTGGTGCCCACGTTGACGTAGTCGCCGTCGGTCGTCGACCAGTGCTCCCACTCGGTGCGGGCGAACAGGTAGCGGGCCCGGGGGAACGTGACCACCCACTCGCCGTCCACCAGCCGGGTGTTCCAGCCGACGTGGTCGAAGTGCAGGTGCGTGCAGACGACCGTGTCGATGTCCTCGACGGCGTAGCCGGCAGCGGCCAGGCCGGCGAGGAAGCCGTCCCCGGCCGCCGACCCCAGGTCGATGGGGGCGCTCTCGCCCACGCACGTGTCGACCAGGATCCGGCGCTCGCCGGTGTCGATCACCAGGCCGTGGATCGACAGCCGCGCCCGCCCGTCCGGTGTCACGAAGTCGGGCGCCAGCCAGGCGTGGCGCTCGACCACGCCGTCGGGCACGTCGCGCAGCACGCCGGCCAACGGCAGCTCGAGCTCGTGCTCGACGACCTTCACCACCCGGACGTCACCGATGGACCAGTTCTTGTGCACGTTGTCCCTGTGCACGTTGGTACCTCCCCCCTCCCGATTACGATAGGTGATCTATCACAATGGGACGCAGCGTGACGCAGGGTCGGACACACGGTCGATCGCCAGGCCAGATGGGCCCGATGGCGGGCCGCCCGGTCCCAGGCCGGCCCGAGGGGCGGCGGCGTGGCCGGCCGCGTGACCCCTCGGTCGACGCCGCCATCCGCGACGCCGTGCTGGCCTTGCTGGTCGAGGTGGGGTACGCCGAGCTGACCATCGAGGCGGTCGCCCGCCGGGCCGGGGTCGGGCACACGTCGATCTACCGGCGGTGGCCGTCGAAAGCCCACATGGTCCACGAGGTCGTGTTTCCCGAGCAGCGCACGGCCGGCATCCCGGAGGGCACGCCGTTCGACGAGACCGTCCGTCGGTTCGCCACCGCCGTCGTGACCAGCCTGTCGCGCCCGGAGGCCCGGGCCGCCATCCCCGGCCTGATGGCCGACTGGCAGGCCGACCCCGAGCTGCGCCGCCGGCTCATGGACCGGTTCGAGCCGGCCACCCGGGCCCGGCTGCGCCAAGCTGCCGCCGAGGCCGTGGCCCGGGGCGAGGTGCGGCCGGACGCGGACATCGACCGGGTCTACGACGCCATCTTGGGCACGGCGCTGGCCGCTCAATGGGTGAGCCACGGGGCCGCGGGAAGGCGACTGGTCGACACCCTGGTCGACCTCGTGCTCAACGGCGTCCGGAATAGGTAAATTACCAAGACCTTTTGGTCACTTCGTTAACAGATAGCCGCGCCCGGTATTTTGCGCTAAGGCCGCCGTTGGCATTAAGTCTCGGATCCCAACGTTCGCCGCATCAATGACGATAACGGCCGCTACAGCGATCTCGACGGACGAGCCAGACGGAGCAGACGTGGCCAGACGCAAGTGGTTGAGCCGAAGACGGTCGCGGGACACCGAGGCCGAGCCCGCGGCGCCGGCCGACGCGGCGACCCCCTCCCCCGACGCCACCGAGCCCGCGGCGCCCGCCACCCCGTCCCCCGGGGCACCGCTGGGCGGCGCCGAGCCACCGCCTCCCCCCGTCCTCACCGGCGCGGACGCGGGCCCCGACGCCACCCCGGCGGGACCCGCAGGACCGGTGGGCCCACCGGGCGCCGACGTCTCCCGCACGACGGTCAACGCCGCCGTCCCCGCCGATGCCGTGGGCCCGACCGGGCCCCTGGGCCCGCACGGCGCCTCCGGCGCCCCCGGTGCCGCGCCCGCGGCCGGGCCGGCCGCCGCAGCCCAGGCGACACCGGGCCAGGCGGCTCCGGGCCAACCGGGCCCGGCGACGCCGCCGGGCGGCGTGTCCGCCAGCGACGACCGCAGCCCCCTGGTCGAGGGCCGCTACCAGCGCATCGTGGCGGCGGCCGGCATCGTGCCCGACCCTGACCTCAGCCCGCACGCCCGGGCCGTGCTCGACTGGCTGGCGCGGCAGGACGACGCCGTCTGCTCGGGCGTCGTCGAGCTGCTCCAGGCGACGAGCCGGGCCACGGCCCGCTACATCGAGAACGCCGGGTCCTGACCGCCGGCCCGAGCCCCGGGGGCCTGACCCCGGGGCCAGACCCGGCTGGGCCGCCGGCCGCGAACGCCGAACCGTGACGCCGGCCCGACCGTTGTGCCGGCCCGGGCACCAGGGATGGCCGCCGGGCCGGGGCGGGCCTCCCCGCCGGGGCAGGGCGGGGTGGGCGGAGACCCGCGGGCGGGCGAGGGACGGCCGGGCGCGCCGGCCGTCCCTCATCGCCGCTACTTCTGGCCGCTCTTGGCCAGCCCCCGGCTGGCCAGGGCCCGGAAATACTCGGCGTCGCGCTCGTCGGCCGGGCGCCCGACCCGGGTGACCGTGTCGACGTCGGCCGCCTCGGCCCGCAACGCCCCGGCCGTGCACTGCTCGCGGGACCGGTAGGCGAACGGGTCGAAGCGGAAGTGCCGCATGGCGTTCTCGTGGGTGATCTTGGCCACGACCTCGTCGGACACGCCGGCGAACAGCCGCTCCAGCGCCTCGGGCGCGTTGGGCCAGTTCGAGTCGGAGTGCGGGAAGTCGGACTCCCAGCACACGTTGTCCACGTTGAAGTGGTGCAGCAGCTCGATGCCGACCCGGTCCTCGATGAAGCAGCACAGCACGCGCTCGAGGAACACGTCGGCCGGGCCCTTGCCGTCCGGGAACCAGTGCTTGGTCCAGCCCGAGTGCCGGTCCTGGATGTGCTCGGCCCGCTGCATGAAATACGGGATCCACCCGATGTCGCCCTCGGTCAGCGAGAACTTCAGATCGGGGAAGCGCCACCAGAAGTCGGCCCACACCAGGTCGGCGAACGTGTAGATCGTACCGGCCGACGACAGGCTCATCGGCACGCTGGCGGGCGCGTCGGTCGTCGTCATCGCCGACTTGCTGGACGAGCCCAGGTGGCAGCAGAGCACCGTGCCCTCGTCGCTGGCCGCCGCGAACAGCGGGTCCCACGCGCCCGAGTGGATGCTGGGCATGCCGAGCGCCTCGGGGTTCTCGCTGAACGTCACCGCGTGGCAGCCCTTGGCCGCCAGCCGGCGCACCTCCTTGGCGGCCTCCTCGACGTCGAAGAGCGGCAGGATGCCGCACGGGATGAACCGGCCCGGGTAGGCGGCACACCACTCATCGATGTGCCAGTCGTTGTAGGCCTTGATCATGATCAGGTTCAGGTCGCGGTCGGGCCCCTGGTTGAGCACCTGACCGGAGAACCCGGTGAAGTTGGGGAAGTTCAGTCCGGCGAGCTGACCCCCGGCCGACATGTCGCGCACCCGCTCGTGCACGTCGTAGCAGCCCGGGCGCATCTCCTCATAGCGGGACGGGTTCGTGTTGAACATCTCCCGGGGCTTGCCGGCCACCGCGTTCAGGCCGAGGTTGCGGCCCTTGACGTTGCCGTACCACCACTGCTGCTCGCCGTTCTCGTCGGTGACGACCCTCGGCGCTCGGTCGCGGTACTTGGCCGGCACGTGGGCATCGAACATGTCCGCCGGCTCGGCGATGTGATCGTCGACGCTGATGAGGATCAGGTCGTCGGCCTTCATCTGGCTCCCCCTCCGGCCCGCGTTGCGGTGCTGTCCTCGCTCGGTTGTGTCGCTCGACTGTGTCGCTGGGCAGCGCGGCCGCCGCGTTGCGGCCGCCGCGTGGCACTGTGTTACTGTGCGACACAGCAGTATTGTCCTGTGACACACCGTATGGGGGGTCATGGTGCCCGTCAAGCAGGTCCAGAGCGCGGCCCGCGTGCTCGCCACGTTCGAGGCGCTCGCCGACCACCAGCCGGTCGGCGTCGGCGCGCTGGCCCGGCTGCTCGACGACGACAAGTCGGCCGTCCAGCGGGCGCTGATGACCCTGGCCGAGGCCGGCTGGATCCAGCGGACGCCCCGCGACCCCAACCGCTGGGAGGTCACGGCCCGGGTGCTCGCCCTCGCCCACGCCGCCCAACGCCACACCGACCTGCGCGAACGGGCCCGGCCGGTGCTGCAGGCGCTGCGCGACGAGACCGACGAGACCGCCATCCTCAACGTCCCGACCGGCGGGCGGATCGTGGCGGTCGACGTCGTGGAGAGCACCCAGCTCGTGCGGGCCGCCCCGCACATCGGCCTCACCGTGCCCGCCGAGACCAGCGCGGCCGGGCAGGCCATCCTCGCCCACCTCTCCCCCGACGAGCAGGTGCCGTTCCTCGGCGAGCCCCCGTCGCCCGCCCTAGCCGAGCGGCTGACCGAGGTCCGGCGCCGCGGCTGGTCCATCAACGACCAGGACGTCACGCCCGGGGCCCGAGGCGTCGGCGCCCCGGTCCTCGACCGGGGGCGGCCGGTCGGGGCCGTGACCATCAGCGCCCCGGCCGAGCGCCTCGACCCCGCGGCCATGCCGGCGCTCGGCGCCGAGGTGGCGGCCGCCGTGCGGTCGCTGTGGTCGTGACGCTCGGGGCGCGTCGCCGTGGCCGGCGGGGCCCTCGACCGCCCGCCCCGATCCTCCGGCGCTCGCGACGCCAGCCGTCTTGACACTCCGCTAACCAGCGGCTGTGATAGTGGCGTTATCTCCCGCAACACGCCGAGTTGTTGACGGGAGCGGTCTCGTACTCGCTGGGGGGTGAACAATGAGACCACACCGATGGCTGAGGCGCGTCCTCGTCGCCTCGGCCGCCGTGCTGACGATCGTCGGCGGCACGGCGTGCCTGCCGATCATCGACCCGCCGCCCGGCGGCGGCGAGAGCGTGACCGAGACGTTCCGGCTCGGCCCGTTCGACCTCGCCCCCGAGGGCAACTCGGGCGACCAGGACGTCGGCTTCCGGTTCGGCATCCCGCGGCCCGAGGGGTCGTTCGGGATCAAGGCCATGAGCTTCGACGTCGTCGACGAGGACGGGAACCCGGTCCCCAACCACGACGTCCACCTGCACCACATCGTGCTGGCCAGCTCGGCCCGGCAGGACACCTACTGCCCCGGAGGTGAGCGCTTCGCCGGCGCCGGCGCCGAGCGCAACCCGATCGAGCTGCCCGGCCCGTACGCCTACTTCGTGGGGGCGCGCGACCGGTGGGACGCCACCTGGCACGTGATGAACACGTCCGGCCAGGCCCGGACCGTCTACATCGAGTACGAGATCGACTACGAGCCGGGCGCCAACGAAGAGAACAGCCGCCCCGTCGTGCCGTTCTTCCTGCCGGTCACCGGCTGCACGACCGAGTACGACGTGCCCGGCGACGGCGGCCCGGGCAGCGTCCACACCCGGACCCGCACCTGGCAGGCGCCGTTCGACGGCTGGCTGGTCATGGCCGTCGGCCACCTGCACGAGGGCGGCATCGACATCTCGATCCGCGACGACCGGACCGGCCTGTCCTGCACGATGAACGCCGAGTACGGGCACGGCCACGGCGGCGGGCACAACCCGCCCGAGCGGATCACGACCTGTCCGGTGCACTACCCGGTGCAACGGGGCCAGAACTTCACGGTGATCTCCCGGTACGACAACTCGCAGCCGTACCAGGACGTGATGGGCATCGTCCGGGCATATGCCTGGCCCGGGTCGCAGCCCGAGGCCGAGTAGGCCGGCCGGCCATCGGTCGGCCGCCGTGAGAGGCCGCCGTCGAGCGTCTCGTCCCGGGCCGGGGGTGCGGCCCCGGCCCGGGACGGGCGGGCGGCGGCCGTTCCGCGCCCGGCCGGGGCTCCCGGCCGACCGGCGGCGGGACCGGCCGACCGAGGCGACCAGCCAGCGAGCGGCGGCGATGCCCCGGGCGGGCGGACGCCGCACGCGGCGGGTCCGTTGGCGGGACGTTCCCCGGACCGGGCACCCGCCGCCCCCGGCCGGGCGGGGCGGGCGCCGGGCGGTGGGGCTCAGGCCACGACGCCAGCGGCGCGCAGCTCGGCGATGCGGTCGCCGAGGCCGAGCTCGCGCAGCACCTCGTCGGTGTGCTCGCCCAGGCCCGGCGAGCGGTCGCGCAGCGCGGCCGGCGTCCCGCCGAACCGGCTCGGGTGCCGGGGCAGGCGGACCCGGCCGGCGATCGGGTGGTCCTGCTCCTCGAACAGCCCGATGGCCACGGCGTGGGGGTCCTGCACCAGCTCCGCGGGCGACAGGATCATGGCGAACGGCACCCGCTCGGCCTCGAAGCGCTTGGTGGCCTCGGCCATCGTCATGTTGGCCGCCCGGGCGTAGCACATGTCCATGATCGGCTCGGTCAGCTCGCGGTGCTTGACCCGCTCGGCGATCGTCGCCACCCGGGGGTCGTCCCAACCCTCGACGCCGAGCGCCCGGCACATGCCGGCGAAGTCGGCGTCCGACGTCGGGGTGACGATGCCCCAGCCGTCGGCGAACCGGAACGGCCGGAACCCGGCGACGAAGCTCGAGTGCCGGGAGCCGTCGGACTCGGTCAGCACCTCGTTGCCGGCGGCGTCGGCCCACAGGAACGACACGACCGCGTCGACCATCGACAGCTGCAGGTACTGGCCGCCCCGCCCCCGTTCGCGGGCGAACAGGGCGGCGGTGATGGCCTGGCTGGCGTAGAGCGCCGTGACCTTGTCGGCCGCGGTCTGCCGCAGGAAGACCGGCACGCCGTCCTCGGGGTCGGCCTGGTTGGCGGCGAACCCGCCGTAGGCCTGGATCACGGTGTCGTAGGCGCTCCGGTCGCGGTACGGGCCCTCGGCCCCGAACCCCGACAGCGAGCAGTACACGACGTCGGGGTTCAGCGCCCGGATGTCCTCGTAGCCGACGCCCAGCCGGTCGACGACCCCGGGCCGGAAGTTCTGGACGACGACGTCCACCCCGGCCGCCAGCCGGCGCACGATGTCGGCGCCCTCGGGCTTGGTCATGTCGACGGCGATCGACCGCTTGCCCCGGTTGCACACCAGGTAGAGCGCGGTCATGCCGTTGACCGACACGCCCACCCAGCGGGCGATGTCGCCGATGTCGGGCCGCTCGACCTTGACCACCTCGGCGCCCTGGTCGGCCAGCAGCGCCGCCGCGTAGGGGCCGGTGAGGGCGATCGACAGGTCGAGGACCTTGATGCCGGCCAGGGGGCCGGTGGCCGGGGGCGGCCCGGGCGCCCGGGACGGTCCCGGTGCCCGGGCGCCCGTCCCGTCCGGCCCGGCCGGCGCGTCGGACCCGCTCCCGCTCGCCCCGCTCACTCGGCGAACTCCGCGTGCGTGCGGGGCCGGCCCTGGGGGCCGCTGTAGGCGAGGCCCCAGCCGGGGCGGACCGCGAACTCGGGCACGGTCACGGCCGCCCGGGCGGTCAGCCACGAGTCGATCAGCTGATCCTCGGCGGCGTAGTCGAACGGGTCGGTCAGCACCCTCTCCTCCATCCCGCCCGGCTCCGGCGGATGGTCCGCCAGCCACCGGGCCGTGTCGGGCACCGCCCGCCGGGCCGGCACGACGTCGCGGTGGCCCAGCTGGTGGTGCAGGCGGCTCAGGTCGAGCACCCGATGGGTCGGCAGCGGCTGGGCCAGCAGGGGCCAGGCCGGCACCGCCAGGTCGTAGGGCATCGAGACGATCTCGAGCTCGGCGCCCAGCGCCGCGGCGCACAGCTCCACGACCTGGCGGACCGTGAGCGCCTCGCCGTCGCCGACGTTGAAGATCGCGCCCGCCGCCCGGTCGGGGTGTTCGACCGCCCGGGCGACGGCCGCCGCCGCGTTCTCGGTGTAGCAGTGGTGGTGGATGGTCAGGCCCTCGTCGGCCACGACGATCCGCCGGCGGCCGTCGAGGATGCGCCGGACGATCGACCACTCCCGCGGAACGAGCTGGTACGGCCCGTACAGGTAGGGGTAGCGGAAGTGGGCGGCGCCCGGGTGGGCGGCGAACACCGCCTGCTCGGTGCGGACGATGCGGTAGCCCTTCTCGTCGATCGCCGGGTCGTCCACCAGCTCGGCGTCCTCGGCGACCGGCACCGGCAGGCCGGGCGGATCGTGCTGCCAGGCGTCGGTCCACCCCCGGTAGGCCGGCACCCCGCCCACCGAGACGAAGTGGCCGCAGCGACCGGCGGTCAGCTCGGCCACCCGGCGGAGCCGGCCGTACATGGCCACGACGACGTCCCAGGTGGCGTCGCCGAGCGCCGCCGCCAGCGAGGCCCCGTCGAACGGGTCGGCGTGGACGTGCGCGACCGACGCCGGCGTCTCGGGGCGCTCGTGGACGCCCCGGTGGAGGATCGTGACCCGGTGGCCGGACTCGACGAGTCGCCGCACGAGGGGCACGCCGGTCGGGCCGGTCCCCCCGATGACCAGCACGCTCGGCCCCGTCTGGCTCACCCGTCCCCCTCCGCTCGACTTGCTCGGCTCGGCTCCGTCGGCTGCCGCTCGGCACCTCCGGCCGTCTCGGCCGCCGCTCGGCGTCTCCCCATCTCCGTCTAGCAGGGATCGGCCCGGTTCCGCCGTTCGCGCCGACAAACCACTTATTGTGCTGACCCAAACGCAAAACGTGATCTTCGGGGAGGGGACGTGGGTGCGGCGGCGCAGGCGACCGGTGCGGTGGGGCGGCGGCAGCGGTATCTCGACCTGGCGACCGAGCTGGCGTGCCGGCCGCCCCGGTCCGGGCTGCCGTCGTTCCCGCACGCCGTGGCCCACATCCGCATCGCGGACGTGGCCCGGACGGTCGGCGTCACCCGGTCCGCCGTCTACCGGCACTGGAGCACCCAGGAGGAGTTCTGGGCCGACCTCACCGCCTACCTGGCGTCCGGCGGCGAGTCGGCCTGGCTGCGGACGCTGGTGCGGACGGGTGACGCCGTCGTCGCCGACGGCACCGGTGAGGCGGCCCGGCGGGCGCTGAACCGGATCCAGGAGGAGCTGCTCGCCGACCACCAGACCGCGGTGCGGGCGGCGCTCGTCGCCTACCCGGACGTGGGGCCCGCCCGGGAGCGGGTGGCCGAGTCCGAGCGGCGGCTCGTGGCGCATGTGGCCGGGCTGGTCGACCGGCTGCGGGCCGCGCGGGGCTGTCGGTTCGCTGACGGGGTGACCGCCACTGACGTCGCCCTCGTCCTCACCGCGCTGGGCGAGGGGTTCGCCCTCGTCGCCCGGGTCGCGCCCCGGGCGTTGGCCCGGACGCCCGTGGACGGGGATGGGGGCGGAGACCGAGGTGCGGGCGGGGCCGGCTCGGCGGCGGCCGAGCCGGCGGAGGCCGGGACCGGGACGGGCGTCGGCCCGGCGGAAGCCCGAGCCGGGCTCGGCGCCGAGGAACGCCCGTGGCTCCCCCTCGCCTTCGCCGCCCGTGCCGTGCTCGTGGGCTTGACGGCCCCGCCTGCCGGGGCGCAGGCCGCAGGCGACTCGGTCCCCGGCGCGGACGCGCTCGACGCCCCGGGCGCTGGCGCCACCGCCCCAGCTCGCCGGAGCGGGGCGGGCGCGAACGGGTCGCCGGCCGGCGACCGCCGGCGGGACTACCTCCGCGCCGCTGCCCGCCTCGCCCGGACCCACACCCCGGGGGCGGGCGACGACCCGGTCCCCGTGCTCGGTCACGTGACGCTGGCCGGCCTGGCCCGGGAGACCGGCGACGACCGCCGCCGGCTCTACGAGCTGTGGCCGAGCCAGTCCGAGTTCCGGCTCGACCTGCTCACCCACCTGGTGGCCCGGACCTGCCGGGAGCTGGGCGACCTCCTCGAGCCCCAGGGGGCGGGACCGGTGCTCCCGGTCGCCGACCGGCTGTTCGCCTGGCTGCGGGGCACCGAGTGGCTGCCGGCGGCGTTCGCCTTCGCGCCGGTGGCGGGTCGCCGGGCGGTCCACGAGCGGGCCCGCCGGGCCGCCGACACCGGCCGGCAGGCGCTGGCCAGCAGCCTGGCACGCCTGGTGGCGGCGGCCGGCCGGCGGATGCGCCCCGGCGTCTCGCTCGACCAGCTCACGCTGCTGGTGCTGGCGCTGGTGGCCGGCGCCGTCCGCACGCTGCGCACCAACCCGGCGCTGTGGCGCACGGACGTCCGCCGCGGCGGCGCCGAGCACACGCTCTTCGGCCTCGCCGTCGCCGCCCTCATCGAGGCGACCACCCACCCCTCCCTCGCCTGAGCCCCGGCCCCGGCCCGCCGCCCGGGTTCGGGGCGGGGGTCGGGGCCGGTAGCGTCGAGGCATGGTCCGCAGCCCGTGCCGTCGCGTCGTCGCGGCGGTGGTGGCGGCGATCGTGGCGGGGATCGCCCTGCACGACGCCGCTGGCACTGAGCGGGCGACCAGCCTGGACGCCCCGCCGCGGGAGGCGGCCGTCGTGTCCGACTGGGCGCCGGCCGGCGCGGTCTCGGCGGCGCGCCGCGCCCGGGGCGGGGGCGACGGCGACCTGCAGTCGATCCTCGAGGCCCTGCGGACGCCGGCGCTCGGGCCGGCCGCCGCCCTGGCCGCAGTGGCCGCACCCGTGTGGTGGGTGCTGCGCCGGCCGTCCGGCGGCGCCGGCCCCCGCCTGCGGCGGACGCCGCTGCCGGTCCTGCGCGCCCCGCCGGCCGGCGGCTGACGACCCCCTCGCCTCGGGCCCGCTCGGCCTCCGGCGCGAGCGCACCCCGGGGCGCAGGACCGACTCCGCCGAGTCCGTCGAGCCCGCGAACGTCCTCGACCGAGGAGACCCATGAACCGGACGCCCACGCGCCTGATCCCGCGGCCGCTCCCGCCCGGCGTGCGCCGGGACCTCGGGACCGTCGCCACCCTGCTGGCCGTCGCCGCCCTCGCCGCCGTCGTCTCGCTGTTCCTGCGGGGCCCCGACCGCGTCGACCGCGTGGCGGTCGAGAACCCCCACCCCTGGTACGTGAGCGTGAACGTCCGGGGCGGGGACGACGACGGCTGGCTCCCCGTCGGCGCCGTCGAGCGCGAGAGCAGCCAGTCGTACCGGGACGTCATCGACCAGGGCCCCACCTGGACGTTCCGGTTCGCCTACGCCGGCCACACCGCCGACCTGCACGTCACCCGCGACCAGCTGGCCGAGGACGGCTGGCAGGTCACCGTGCCCCGGGAGCTCGCCGAGGAGCTCAGCGGCGACCGGGTCGCCACGACACCCCGCTGAGTCTGCGCTGACCCCGCGCCGATCGCACGGACCCGCCGAGCCGCCGGGCGGCGGGCGCTCAGCGGCCGAACATCTGCACCCAGGTGCGGGTGCCGGCGTCGTAGCCGACGCCGATGTGGCGCCAGGAGCAGTTCTCGATGTTGGCCCGGTGGCCCCCGGAGCCCATCCACCCGTCCATGACGGCCCGCGCCGTCGGGTAGCCCCGGGCGATGTTCTCGCCGATGCTGCGGCCCGTGTAGCCCTGCTCCCGGGCCCGGTCCCACGGCGCCCGGCCGTCGCGGCTCGTGTGGCTGAAGTAGTCGTTCTCGGCCATGTCGTCGGCGTGCAGCTGGGCGGCCCGGGTCAGCTGGGGCTGCGGCGTTGCCGGCCCACACCCGGCCTCGGCCCGCCGGGCGTTCGTGAGCGATACGACCTCGGCCACCGGGGCGGCCTCCGGACCGCCCGGCCTCGCCGCCGGTGCCGGCGACCGCTGCGTCGACACCCCCGAGCACCCCAGCGCGGTCACCGACAGCAGCCCCGCTCCCAACGCCAACGCACCTCTGCGGGCGCGGGCTGCCCGCGCCCCGCCGCCTGTTCCCCAACTCATGCCCGCCAAGTTATGACATTTTCGTTGCGTTCGTAACCGTAACTTAGCCGGCCGGTCGCGGCCGCTCCGAGGGGGTCGCCCGAGGCGATCAGCGAGCGAAGCCGCTCACGCCCCACCCTCCCGCGACAGCGTCTCGCGGTAGTTGACCTCGAGGTCGGCCTGGATGGCGTCAGGGTCGGCGTCGAGCTGGAACTGGTCGGCGAACCTTCGCCCCCGTCGGCCGCTCGCCGGGCGGCAGCCAGGTGCTGGTGTCCCACACCCCGCTGCGGCGCAGCGCCTTCCGTTCTCCCGCCCCGCCACCGCCTCCCCCGGCGAAAACTCTGACGGTGTGTCAGGCTGGATGGCCAGCCGATCGGACCGGGGGGACCGTGACCCAGACGACCACGCCGACCACGTCCGCCAGCGCGCCGGCGAGCACGCCGACGCCGCCGTCCGCCTCGCGGTGGGGTCCGGAGGACGAGCGGGGGGCGCTCAACCTGCTCGACCCCGCCACCGTGCTGGCCGCCACCCAGGTGTGCCGGACCGGCAAGGTCTACAACCTCGGGCTGCCCGTCCAGCGGGAGGGCGTCCCGTGGTTCGACTACCGGGGCGCGCCGCAGCGCCTGACCCTGTCCGGTGCCGGCGAGCGGGACATGTACGTCGACTTCGGGGCGCCCGGCGACCTGGGCGCCAACGAGGACGTCCTGATCATCGCCGCCCACAACGGCACGCACGTCGACGCCCTCAGCCACGTGTACGCCGAGGGCAAGCTCTACAACGGCTTCGACGCCTCGACCTTCAGGCCGGGCTCCGGCGCCCAGCGGTGCGGGATCGAGAAGACCGGCGGGTTCGCCGGCCGGGCCGTGCTACTCGACGTCGCCGGCCACCAGGGGGTCGACTGGCTGGAGCCGGGGACGAACATCACCGGCGACGACCTCGAGGCCTGCCGGGCGGCGCAGGGGGTGGAGATCCGGCGGGGTGACATCCTGCTCGTCCACACCGGGTGGCTGAAGCTGTTCCGCTCGCTGGGGCCCAGGGAGGAGGCCCCGCCGATCCAGCCCGGGATCGGCCTCTCCGCGGTGCCGTTCGTGGAGGACCACGACGTCGCCGCCGTCGGCGCCGACAACGCCGCCGTCGAGTGCATCCCGTTCGACAACGACACGTTCCTGGCCGTGCACGTCGAGCTGCTGGTCAAGCGGGGCGTGACGCTGATCGAGCACCTGGTGCTGCAGGACATGGCGGCCGACGGCTGCCACGAGGCCCTGCTGGTGGTGGCCCCGCTGCTGGTCACCGGGGCCTCCGGCAGCCCGGTCAACCCGATCGCCATCGGCTGACCCGCCGCCCGCCGCGGCGGGCGGGCCGCCCCCGGCGGGGCGGCGGGTGGGGTCGCCCGGGGGCGTGTGCGAGCGACCCCGGGCGAGGCCGTACGCTCGCCGGGATGCTCGGCCACGCTGGCGGGGCCGCCACCCTCGACGCCCCGACCTGGTTGCTCGCCTACGGGGCCGCGGCCTGCGTGCTGCTGGCCACCGTCCTGCTGCGGTCGCGCATCCCGGCGGCTGCGCCCGACCGGGAGCCGGCCCGCGAGCGCCGCGTGCGGATGCCGGGCTGGGCGGCGGCGGCCGGCCGGGCCCTGGGGCGGGTGCTCGGCCTCGGCCTGCTGGTCGTCACCGTCGTGGCCGCCTTCGTCGGGCCCGACTCGGAGGTCGTCAACTTCGCCCCCGCTGCCGTCCTGGCCGTGTGGTGGGTCGGCCTGCCGCTGGCCTGCCTGCTCGCCGGCGACGTCATGGCCTGGCTCGACCCGTTCGGCCCGGCCGCCCGGCTCGCCCGCCGTCTGCCCCGCCGCCGGTCGCCCGGCGAGGGCGCCACCCTCGGCGCCGGCGAGACCACCGGTCGCGATGACCGGCCGGAGGCCGGCGGGAACGCCTGCGCCGACAGCGAGCCCGGCGGCGGTGGCCCGTCCGGCGCCGGCGGCAGCGGCGGGCCTCGCGGGACGGCGCCGGCCCTGCTGGCGGCCGCCGCCTGGTGGGTCCTCGCCTACCAGGGCGCCGACTCACCGCGGCCGCTGGGTGCCGCCCTGCTCGCCTACGCCGGGCTGGCGGCGGCCGGCGCCCGGCGGTGGGGCCTCGGCTGGCTCCGCCGGGGCGAGGCCTTCGGCGCCCTGTCGGCCGGGCTGGCGGCGCTCGGGGGCCGGCTCCGGTGGCGGATCCGGCCGGAGTCGGCGCCGGCCGCGGCGCCGGGCCCGGCTCCGGCGGGCGCGGACGCCGACGCGTCGGCGCTGCCCCCGCTGAGCCTCGTGGCCGTGTGGCTGGGGGCGGCGGCGTTCGACGTGTTCGCCGGCAGCGGCGCCTGGGTGGACCTGGCGGGGGCGTCGTCCGGCTGGGCCCGCACCGGCGTCGCCACCGCCGCCCTGGCCGTGGCCGTCGCCGCCGCCGGGGCGCTGGTGGCCGGGGCCGCCCGGCTGGCGGCGCAGGCAGCGGGCGACGACACAGCCGGCGCGGCCGGCCGCCACCCAGCCAGCGAGAGCCCCGCGGCCGGCGACGACACGGCCAGCACAGCCAGCGACAGCCCCGCCGCCGGTGACGACGCAGGCGACGACACCACCGGCGCCCGCCCTGCCGGCGCCCGCCCTGCCGGCGCCCGCCCTGGCGGGGCCCGCCGAGCCGGCGGTCCCGCCGACGCCCGCCGGGCCACGGTGGCGGCGCTGCTCGCCGCCACGGCCGGCGTCTTCCTGGCCCACGGCCTGCCCCTGCTGCTGGTCGACGGCCAGCGGACCCTGGCCCACGCCTCCGACCCGTTCGGCCGGGGCTGGGACCTGTTCGGCACTGCCGACCGTCTCACCGACTACACGCCGTTCACCCCCACCGCCGTCGGGATCGCGCAGCTCGCCCTCGCCGTCGGGGCCAACCTCCTGGCCGTCGCCGCCGCTTGGTCGCGCCTGGGCGGCGCCGCCCGCGCCGGCCGGCTCCGGCCGGCGGCCGCCGCCCGGGCCGTGTGGACCATCGGCCTGGCCGTCGCCATCCTCACCACCCTGACCGTCGCCGTCCTGGCCACCGACCTCGAGTGACCGCCGGCGCCGTCCGCCGTGCCGGATCGCCGACCCCAGGGGCCGGACCGCGCCGGCCCGCGAGGCCGCTCAGGGCGCCACGACGAGCGCCTGGGGGGCGGCGGCCTTCATGCGGGTGCGGAGCCAGGCGAGCTGGATGGCGGTGTCGTGCTCGCAGGCGTCGACGACCGCCAGCAGCTCGGCGTCGCGGGCGCCCTGGGCGGCCTGGCCGATGACGGTCCAGGTGATGTCGGACTCCGCCGCCATCAGGTACAGGTCCTGCAGGTCGCGCAGCAGGGCGAGGCCGCCGCTCCGGGGCCCGTGGAACAGGTCGGAGTGCAGGCGGTCCGGCTCGGCGGGGGCGTTCTCGCCGTAGCGCTCGACGAACGGCGTCAGCCGCTCGACGTGCTCGTCGCACTGCCGGGCCATCCGCTCGCAGTCGTGGCGGACGTCGGGCTCGTCCTCGTGCGCCCGCCCCACCTCCAGGAAGGCGTCGGAGAGGTGGGCCTCGGCCCGGTGGATCAGCCCGAGGTAGTGCGCCAGCTGCACGGTCAGCCCTCCCCCGTCGTGCCGGCGGCGAGCGACCACTGGGCCTCGGCGGCCGGACCGCCGGTCGTCGGGGCGACGGCCGGCCCCGCCGCAGACGCCGTGGACCCCGCAGACCCCGTAAACCCCGCGGACGCCGCCGGGGCCGCCGCCCCCACCGTCGGCGCCGGGGCGGCCACGCCCCCGCCGCCGGCGACCCGCATCACCCGCACGGCGGCCACCTTGTACAGCGGCTGCTTCGACACCGGATCCCAGGCCGTGATCGTCAGCTCGTTGGCCGCCCGCGGCGCCCGCCCGCCCTCCGGCCCGCCGGTCCGGCCGCCCGGCCCGCCGGGCCGAGCCCCACCGGCGCCGGCCCCGCCGGCCCCCGCCAGATCCCACGTCCCGTAATGGAACGGCACGAACACGACCCCGGGGCGCACCCCGCTCAGCCGGGCCCGGCCCTCGAGGGCGCCCCGCGCCGACTCCACCCGTACGACGTCGCCCTCTTCTACCCCGAGGGGCCGGGCGTCGTCCGGGCACAGCTCGACCCACACGTCGGGGGCGGCGGCGTGCAGCTGCGGGGCCCGGGCGGTCTTGGTCCGGGTGTGGAACTGGTAGACGGTCCGCCCGGTGGTGAGGACGAGCGGGCGGTCGTCGGTCGGGACCTCCGGCGACGCCTCGTACTCGACGGCGTGGAGGAACGCCCGCCCGCCCGGCTCCTTGGCCCGGTACTCGTCCGCGCTGAACGCCGCCCCCGAGGCCAGGTCATGCCCGTAGGTCTCGCAGTAGGCGGGGTCGGTGTTGAACCGGCCGTCCGCGTACAGGCGCTCGGCGCCGACGGGCGGTGCCGGCGCCCCCAGGCGCCCGGCCGGGCACGGCCACTGGATCCCGCTCCCGCCCCGCAACGCCGCGTAGGTGATCCCGCTGTAGTCGCAGGGCCGGCCCCGCGAGCACGCCTTCCACGCCTCGAACGCCGTCTCGGGCCCGTCCCACCGCATCAGCGGGGCGCCGTCCCGGTCCCGGAACCCCATCCGCCGGGCGTAATCGAGGAAGATGTCGAGGTCGGCCCGGGCGTCGCCCGGCGGCTCGACCGCCTTCTCGGACAGGTGGACGGTGCGGTCGGCGTTGGTGAACGTCCCGGTCTTCTCGCCCCAGGTGGCGGCGGGTAGCACGACGTCGGCCAGCTCGGCGGTCTCGGTGAAAAAGATGTCCTGCACGACCACGAGCAGGTCCTCCCGGGCGAGGATGCGCCGGATCCGGGCCAGCTCGGGCAGCGACACCGCCGGGTTGGTGGCCGAGATCCACAGCAGCCCGAGCGACCCCTGCTCGGCGTACCGGAAGATCTGCATGGCGTGAGTCGGCGGCGCCCAGTGGGGGATGGTCGTCTCGTCGACGTTCCACAGCCGGGCGAGCTGGCGCACATGCTCCGGGTTGTCCCAGTTGCGCATGCCGGGCAGGTCGCCGTCAGCCCCGGTCTCCCGGGTGTTCTGGGCGGTCGGCTGCCCGTTCATCTGCAGGACCCCGGCGCCGGGTCGGCCGATCATCCCCCGCAGCAGGTGGACGTTGTTGACCTGGCAGGCGGCCGCCGTCGCCTGGTTGGACTGGTAGAAGCCCTGCAGGACGGTCGACAGGAGCCGGTCGGCCGTGCCCAGGATCGCGGCGGCGGCCTCGAGCTCCGCCTCCGCCACGCCGCACAGGGCGGCGACCCGGCCGGGAGGATAGGCGGCGGTGACCCGCTCGAGCTCCTCGACGCCCAGGGTGTGGGCCCGCACGTAGCCCTCGTCGACCCGGCCCCGGGCGAACAGCAGGTGGATGAGCCCGTTCATCAGCGCCTGGTTGGTGCCGGGCCGGACGGCGAGGTGGACGTCGGCCTCCCGGGCCGGCACCGTCGACCGGGGGTCGGCCACCACCAGCGCCGGCGGGTCGGGCCCGAGGCGCCGGTCGAGCATCCGCGCCCACAGCACGGTCTGGGTCTCGGCCACGTTGTGGCCCCACAGGGCGAGGGCGTCGCAGTGATCGACGTCGGCGTACGAGGCCGGCTGGCCGTCGGTGCCGAAGCTGGCCTTGAGGGCGGCTGCGGCGGTGGCGGTGCACAGGCGGGTGTTGCCGTCCATGTGGGGCGTGCCGATGCCGGCCTTTCCGATGACGGCCAGCGTGTAGTACTCCTCCAGGAACAGCTGGCCGCTGGTGTGGAAGCCGATGCGCCCCCACCCGCCGGGGCGGTCCAGCAGCTCCCGCGACCGGTCGACGACCCGACCCATCGCCGTGTCCCAGTCGGTCTCGACCAAGCGGCCGCCGTCCCGGACCAGCGGGGCCGTGAGCCGGTCGGGCGAGCCGTTGGCCTGCCAGCCGAACAGGTCCTTGGGACCGAGCCGGCCGTGGTTCACCCGGTCGTCCGCCCGGCCCCGGACGCCGACGATCCGCCCGTCCTTCACGGCGATGTCGAGGGCGTCGCCGTTGGAGTGGAGGATCGATGCGCTCTGCACCCACCGGTCCACGTCCTCGGGACGGACCCCCGGCTCCAGGTAGGCGTCGACCCGGACCGGCCAGGGGCTCCGCGTCCCGAGCCCGCCGGGCAGCCGGACGCGGAGCGGCCCCGGGACCCGGGCGGCGAGCCGCGCGAGGCGCGGCGGCCGGCCGTAGGGCGTGGGCGGGCCCCATGGGTCGGCCACCCGATCGGAGGTGCCGGACCGGAGCCCCGGCCGCGACCCGGACCGATCGGTGGCGCTGGGGGCCCGGCCGGCGGGCGCAGGGCCGGCGGCCGCGGCGGGCGCCCCGGACCCCCCGGACGCGGCGGCCTCCCCCGGTTCTCCCGCCCCGGGCGCCCCGGCGCGACGATGCGGCACTGAGGGTCGTGCCATGCTCGCGGCTTCCCCGGCGGCCACCGCCGGAAACGAACGGCCGGATCCGGCACATCAGACCGACGATCCGAGCCCGTATCCGCAGGCGACGCACTAGGGTGACCAAATGAGACCCGTGGACGTGCTGGGACTCAACGTCGAGGCGGCCAGCGGTGGGCCTCTCGTCCTGCTGCGGGAGCACGATGCTCCCTACAGGGTGCTTCCGATGGCCATTGGCACGCCCGAGGCCATCGCCATCGGCTTGGCCCTGGGCCACGAGGTGCCGCCCCGGCCGCTGACCCACGACCTGCTGGCGACGCTGATCCACGACCTCCACGCCCAGGTCGACCACGTCGAGGTGACCGAGCTGCGCGAGGGCACGTTCCACGCCGAGCTGACGCTGCGGGGCCCGACCGGTGTGCGGCGGCTCGACAGCCGCCCGTCCGACGCCATCGCGCTGGCGCTGCGGGTCGACGCCCCCGTCTACGTCAGCGAGGAGGTCCTCGACGAGGCCGGGGCCATCCTGCAGGTCGTCTCCGAGGACGATCTGGCCGACGACGACCTCGCCGCCGAGGACGAGGCGGTCGACGAGGAGGTCATCGAGGCCGAGGTGGCCCGGTTCCGGGCCCTGCTCGACGACATCGACCCCGCCCGGCTCGCCGACATCGGCGACATCGCCGACGCGGTCCGGGACGCGGACGTGGAGGCGCCGGCTCCCGCCGCGGGCACGGCCGAGGCCGGCGAGGGCGAGGTGGACGCAGTCGATGACGACGAGGACGACGACATCGACGACGGCATCCGCACCGTCGACGACCTCGACGACCTGGACGCGGCCGGCGACGAGGACCCCGACGACGTCGGCGACGCCGGCGACGAGGACGACGGCCCGGGCGGTCCCACCCGGCCCTGAGCCCGGTGGGCGGGGCCGCCCCCGTCGGCCCCGCCCGTTCCGCCGTCTCTGCCGCCCGGCCACGACGGCGCGCCGACCGGACCCCCACAGGGGCACGCCAAAGCCGGAGATCCCATGGACCCCTCACCTCCCAGCGGATGGCGGGGGTCTGACGGAAGTCGGCTCCTCACGGCCCCCCGGCGCCTGCCTAGCTCCCCCCGTCTCTTACAGCGATACTGCAACCGTAAGGCCTGTGGAGCAAGGGTCGTCAAGGAGTCGAGCGCGGTCGACAAGCGCCGGTCGCCGGCCGTCGCTGTCTGCTCGGGCTGCTGCGGCCGGCGGTCCCGTGTCAGGGCATCAGCTCGGCCCGGCCGTGGGTGATCACGGTGGCGCCGGCGCACTCGGCCTCGAACGCGCACCCGAGCCGGCCGGCGTCGTACAGGCGCACCTGCAGCCGCTCGCCCAGGTACGTTGGAGCGGCGAAGCGGACGGCCACGCGCCGGACCCGGGCCGGGTCGCCGTCCGCCACCACTTGGACGACGCCCTGGGCGCACAGTGCCATCGTGCACAGGCCGTGGAGGAAGACCCGGTCGGCGCCGCTCCGGCGGGCCGCCGCCGCGTCGAAGTGGTGGCCGGACCAGTCGCCCGACACCTCGGCGTAGCGGCGCGCCATCCCGCGGTCGACCAGCGTCGTCCAGGTCCCGAGCGGCCGTTCGCGGGCCTCCTCCGGAAAGGCGTGGTCGGGGGCCCGGAGGCCGACGGCCGCGCAGGTCACGCCCAGGTAGACGGTCGTCCACCACTGTTCGGCCACCACGTCGTCCCTTGCGTCGACCGCGGTGTAGCGCAACGTGACCAGCGAGTTGCGCCCGGCCGGGCGGGAGCCGTGGGCCTCCACCCAGATCCGCAGCGGCTCGCCGGGCTCGATCGGGCGGTGGAGGACGACGTCGTGCTCGCCGTGGACGCCGCCCGCCGCCGCCCGCTGGAGCTCGGCGGGCACGGCGGCGTCCCGCCCCGCGTTCTGGGCCTCCCAGATCTGGGTCACGATCGCCACCGGCGGGACGACGGCCCCGGTTCGGACCGCCGCCGACGGGTCGCGGGTGGCGGTGGCGTACCGGCGCAGCAGGTCGGCGCCGAGGCGGGCGGGAAACGGTCCCCGTCGGACCCCGACGGTCACCCCCGGGATCGCCATGGCGACGTGCGGGTCGGTCAGGGCGCCTGCTCGTGCAGGCCGATGGCGTTGGCCCACAGGCGGGTCAGCTGGTCGACAGCCGTGTCGAAGTCGTACTCCGCCCACCCTTCGACCAGCCACAGCTCGCTGAACCGCCCCACCATCGAGCCCAGGGCCACGGCGGCCAGCTCGGGATCGACCTCGGGGTCGGCCAGGCCCCGCTCCTGCAGCCGGCGGATCGAGCGCTCGGCCCGCTCCGCGAAGTGCTTCTGCCGGCGGACGCGGGCGTCGTTCACGTGGGGGTCGTAGCGGGACACCTCTTCGATCACACCCATGATCCGGGCGTTGTCGCGGTACCGCTCGAGATAGCGCCGGTTGGCCCGCCGGATGCGCTCGAGCTCGGAGAGCTCGGTGGGCTCGGCCTCGGTGTCCGACGATCGGCCGGCGCTCGCCTGACCGTCGCCTTCTCGGCCGTCGCCGTCGTCGGGCTCCGCCCGACCCGTGAGCAGGGCCTCCTGGGCGTCGGCCACCTCGCGGAAGATCTGCTCCTTGGAGTCGAAGTAGTGGTAGAAGGACCCGTGCGACAGCCCGGCCCGCTCGGCGATGTCGGTGATGCGCGCCTCGAGGAAGCCGGCCTCTTCGAACACCGCCTTGGCCGCCTCCAGCAGCCGGGCGCGGGTCCGCGCCCCCTTGCGCGACCGGGGAGCCACGGGAGCCTGCACATCCGATGCCCTGGAACGCGGCACGCCCCAACTGTACGACCGGGAGCTTCGGGCGGCGGCGCATCGTGGCGACCCGGCGCCAGACTGCGACGGCGCCGGCCGGCGTCGCGGTCACGGAGGGAGTGCAACAGGTGCGGATGGCAGACGGAGCCGGGACGGTGGTGACGATCCTGAGCTCGATGGTGGCGCCAGAGGCGGCGCGGGCCCGGCTGGAGGCGGTCGCCCCCGGCGTCGAGGTCCACGCCGTGCCGTACCGGGAGAGCGCGGCGCTGCGCAACGCCCGGGCGACCGGCCGGACGACGGCTGAGGACCGGGCGACCGCGCCGGTCCTGTCCGACGCCGACTGGGCCGTGCTCGAGCGCACGACGGCCGTCTTGGCGCTCGACCTGCCGGAGGGGCTCGTCGAGCGGGCGACCGCGCTCCGCTGGGTCCAGCTCATCGGCGCCGGCGCCGACCACCTCGACCTGGCCGCGCTGGCCGGGCGCGGCGTGGTGGTCACCAACGCCAGCGGGGTGACGGCGGCACCGATCGCCGAGTTCGTGCTCGGACGGCTGCTCCAGGTGTGGAAGCACCTGCGCGAGGTGGACGGGCTACAGCGGGCGCGCCGGTGGGAGCCGCGCTTCGGCCGCCGCGTCGCCGGGCTCACGCTTGGGGTGGTCGGGCTCGGCGCCATCGGGCGGGCGACCGCCCGGCGGGCCCGGGCCTTCGACATGCAGGTGCTCGCCACCCGGCGGCGGGCCGGCCCGGGCGACACCGACCCCGACGTCGACGAGCTGCTCCCCGCCGCGGCGCTCGACGAGATGCTCGGCCGGTGCGACGCGGTCGTGATCGCGGCCCCGGCCACGGCCGAGACCAAGGGCCTGTTCGACGCCGGGCGGATCGCCCGGATGAAGCCCGGGGCCGTGCTGTGCAACGTCGCCCGGGGCTCGCTGGTCGACCAGGCGGCGGTGGTGGCCGCCCTGGAGTCGGGGCACCTGGGCGCGGCGGTGCTCGACGTCACCGACCCCGAGCCGGCGCCGCCCGACAGCCCCCTGTGGACCGCCGCGAACTGCTACCTGTCGGCCCACACCGCCGTGTCGCTCGAGGGCTACGACGAGGCCGTCCTCGACCTCATGGCCGCCAACCTGGCCCGATTCCTGCGCGGCGAGCCCCTCGCCAACCAGCTCGCACCCTAGACGCCCGGCTCCCGGCCGCACCCATCCTCGCTCCTCGGCTCGACGCCTGGGCCCGGCACGGCTCGACCGGTGGCCGACGGCACGCTGGCGCCCCGCCGGGCAGCGACAGCCCGGACAGCGGGGGTTGGCGGGGGTGGGGGCGGGTAGCCGAGGGTATGGCCCCCAGCCCCGAAGAGATGCAGCAGAGCATCGACCAGCTCGGCCGGGACACCGCGGCCGTGCGGGAGAAGGCCGAGGCCGATGGCCTCCTACCCGAGGACGACCCCGCCGAGCGACAGCCCACGCTGGCCGACCCCGACCCGGTGCGGGCCGACGACGAGCTGCCCGGCTCGGCCACCGGTTGACCCGGCCGAGCCGAGGACCGACATGAGCGACACCGACCGCGACACGGACGACACCGACGACCGCCAGCAGGAGCCCCTGCCGGCCAGCGACCAGGCCCCGAACGCCGAGGTCGTGCTGGACGAGGACCTCGACGACGCCGAGCCCGCCGAGGAGGCGGCGGAGCACGTCGAGCGCCTGGAGCGGCACGACGACCGGTAGCCGCCCGACGGCCGGCAACGCCGGTGCCTGCCCACCGGTCTGTAGAGCGTTGTTCTACTAAACGAGCATATGTAGTATCCGACCAGGGCTCGCAGGGGGCGGGCCACGGGAGGGGGGATCATGCTCGTCCGCACGCCGGTACCGCGGCAGCTCGAGGAGCTGCTGGATCCGACCTGGCTCACCGACGCGCTGGCCGACACCGCCGCCGGCGAGCGCGTCGTCGCCGTCGAGCAGGCGGACTCGGTGCGCACCCTGGCAGAGAAGGTCCGCTTCACTGTCACGTTCGAGCGGCCGGGCGGTGAGCGCCGGGTCGAGCCCTACTGCGTCAAGGGCCACTTCGACGACAGCCCCAACACGCTGATGCCCGAGACCCGGTTCTACCGGGAGCTGCGCCCCCTCCTCGACGTCCGCACGCCCCGCGCCCACTACACGGGCATCGACGAGGAGTCCGGCCGGTCGCTCATCATCATGGACGACGTCGTGGCCCGGGGCGGCCGCTTCCTCAGCGCCCACACGCCCTACAACCTCGCCACCTGCCGCGACTCGCTCGAGCAGCTGGCCCGCCTGCACGCCGCCACCTGGGGCGACGACCGGTGGAACGTCGACTGGCTCCGGCCCCGCATCGCCTCCATGCGTCGCATGTACGCCACCGACCGCCTCCAGCAGCTGCTGGACGACGGCCGCGGCGGCCCCGACATGCCCGCCGACCTGCGCGACGCCCACGCGCTCGTCGCCGCCATGGACAAGGCCGCCGAGGCGCCGGCAACGTGCGTCATCCACGGCGACACCCATTCCGGCAACGTCTACCTCGACGCCGAGGGCCGGGCCTCCTGGCTCGACTGGCAGGTCACCCAGCGCGGGCACTGGTCGACCGACGTCAGCTACCACATCGCCACCGTCCTCGACATCGAGGACCGGCGGGCCCACGAGGCCGACCTCCTCCGCCACTACCTCGACGCGCTCCGCACCCACGGCGTCACCCCGCCGCCGTGGGACGAGGCCTGGGAGCGCTACACGCTCGGCTTCGTCCACGGCTGGTTCCTCTGGGTCATCACCCAGATCAGCTCGCGGGCCGTCGTGCTCATCCACATCCCGCGGCTGGCTGCGGCGCTGACGGACCACCGAACGTTCCGCCGCCTCGGCGTCGTCTGACCGACAACGAACGGGGGCCCGTCCGGGGCCCGGCGACCGGCCGGGCCCGGCCCCAGACCGGGCCCGGCACGGACACAGCGCCTCAGCCCAGCCGGGCGTTCAGCTTGGCGAACCCCCGCAGCTGCAGGTTGGGCCGGTACTCGAGCTCCTCGTCGACCAGGGACAGGTTCGGGTACCGGTCGAACAGCCGCTCGACCGCGATCTGGGCCTCCATGCGGGCCAGCGCCGCCCCGACGCACAGGTGGGGACCGACGCCGAAGGAGAAGTGGCGGTTGGGGGTGCGGCCGATGTCGAACGTGTCGGGGTCGGGGAACTCCTCGGGGTCGCGGTTGGCCGCCGCGATCAGCGGGACCACCGGGTCGCCGGGGTGGAGTCGGGCGCCGCCCACCTCGACCTCCGCGATGATCGTGCGCGGCCGCATGAACTGCGACGGCGGGTCGAACCGCAGCACCTCCTCGATCGCCGACTTGATCAGTCCCGGCTCGGCCCGCAGCCGGGCGAGCTGGTCGGGATGGGTGACGAGGCGGTAGACGGCGTTGGTGATGAGGTTGGTCGTCGTCTCGAAGCCGGCCACGAGCAGGATCCCGGTGTTGATCACCAGCTCCTCCTCGGTGACCCGGCCGTCGGCCGCCGCCTGGATGAGCCGGGTGGTCAGATCGTCGCCGGGGGTGGCGCGCCGGGCGTCGAGCAGCCCACCGATGTAGGTGCGCATCCGCTGGTTGGCCGCCAGCTTCTCCTCCAGCGGCACGTCGGGGTCGACCGACCGGGCCACGGCGTGGCCGATGTCGAGGAACTCGTGGCGCTCCGCCGGGTCGACGCCCATCATGTCGCAGATGACGATGATCGGGAGCAGCGAGCCGTACGCCCCCACCAGGTCGACCACCGGGCCCTCGAAGGCGTCCATCAGCTGGTCGACGAAGCCGACGATCCGGGGCCGGGCCGCCTCCACCACCGGGGCCGTGAACGCCCGGTTGATCAGCGACCGCAGCCGCGTGTGCTCGGGCGGGTCGACGTCGAGGAGCGAGCGGTTGCGGCGGGTCTCCTCCAGCTGGCGGGCCCGCTCCTCGGGGTCGGACGACAGGCTGGCCTGGTAGGCGGCGGTCGCCGTGCTGTCGTAGCTGAGCGCCGGGCTGCGGAACAGCTCGAAGCTGTCGGCGTAGCGCGTGAAGTACCAGATCCCGGTCGGCGATCGCCACGCCGGCGCCACCTCGCGCATGCGGCGGTAGGTCGGGTACGGATCCCGGCGCAGCTCCGGGTCCGCGGGATCGAACAGGACCGGCTCGGCGGTCGACGTCATGGTTACCCCCGGCTCGACCTCGACGGGCGAATCGTCGTGAGCGTTTGTAGGTGAGCGTTTACTCGTCCTAAGTGTCAGCGTGCTCTGACATCCGCTCCGTGTCAACCGCTCGCGACGCCGACGCCGACGCCGTCGCCGCCCTAGGCCCGCGACGCCCCGCGATCGGGCAGCCGCACGGCCAGCACGAGGGCGACCACCACCCCGGCGGCGGCCACCGCGAACGCGGTGTTGTACGAGGACTGGGCGTCGACGGCCGAGGGGTGGGCGCCGGCCCGGGCGGCCACCACCGCCCCGAGCACGGCGACGGAGATGGCGCCCGACGCCTGGGTCAGCAGCGCCCGCACGGCCGTGCCCTGCGACACCAGGTGTGACGGCAGCTCGCTCAGCCCCGCCACCAGCCCGGCCGGCGTCACCAGGCCGAAGCCGAGCCCGTGCACGCACATCACCAGGCCGATCAGCACGAGCGGGGTGTGCAGGGTGAGGCGGGCGAAGCTGATCGTGCTCACGACGATCAGGCCGCTGCCGACGATGAGCGGCAGGCGGGGGCCGATCCGGTCGGCGATCCGGCCGCCGATCGACATGGCGAGGGCCGAGCACACGGCGGCCGGGAAGAACAGGGTGCCGACCAGCAGCGCGCTGTAGCCCCGCGGGCCCTCGAGCTCGAGTGGGAGGAACACGAGCCGTCCGTAGTGGGCGATGTAGAGCAGCAGCAGGATCCCCATCGCCAGCCGGAACGAACGGTCGGCGAACATCCGCAGCTCGATCATCGGGTGGCGGACCCGCAGCTCGTGCCCCACGAAGCCCGCCAGCCCGAGCGCGCCGGCGGCCAGGGAGGCGACGGTGGGGCCCGACCGCCAGCCCCAGCTGTTGGCCTCTGACAGGCCGAGCACGGCCAGCGACAGCCCGCCGCAGCCGAGGACCAGGCCGAGGAAATCGAACGGCCGCCGGCTGCGCTCCCCCACCTGCGGCAGGAACCGGGTCGCGCCGGCCAGCGTGACGGCCCCGACCGGCAGGTTGACCAGGAACAGCCAGTGCCACGAGACCGACGTGGACAGCCACCCGCCGAGCGTCGGCCCGACGGCGGGGGCGGTCGTGGCGGCCAGGCCCCACACGCCGATCGCCCGGCCGTGCCGCTCCTTCGGGAACAGGCCGAGAAGGATGGCCATGCCGACCGGCATCAGCGCCCCGCCGCCGAGACCCTGGAGGGCCCGGGCAGCCACGAGGACGCCGAGGTTGGGGGCGAGCGCGCACGCCGCCGAGGCGACGGTGAACGCCACCAGCGACGCGAGGTAGACGCGCCGGCGGCCGAAGCGGTCGGACAGCCAGCCGGTGGTCGGCTGGGACACGCACACGGCCAGCAGGTAGGTGCTGACCACCCACTCGATGCTCGACCCGGCACCCAGGTCGACGGCGATCTCGTGGAGCGAGACGTTCACGATCGTCGTGTCGAGGGCGACCATCAGCGACGAGCCGACGATCACGGACAGGGCGACCCACGCCGCCCGCTCGTCGCGGACGGCGGACTCCGGAGCGGCAGTGGGCTCCGGGGCGGCGGCGGGCACCGCCCCCTCCGGCTCCGCGGCCGGCTCCCCGGCCTGCGGCCCCTCGGCGTCCGGTCCCCCGGCCTCCGGTCTTCCGGTCGCTCTCCCGCTCACTCGGCCCGCCCGCTCCCCGCGGCCGGGGCCGCCATCGGGGAGTCCTCCGCCGTCGCCGCCTCGACGTCGGCGAGCAGCTCGAACCCGGCGCGCACCTCGGCCACCATGTCGACGTCGGGGTCGGCCAGCCAGCGGCGGTGGGCGACGCGGATCGTGCCGACCGCCCACGTGCCCACCAGCCGCGGCACCCGGTCGGCCGGCCCCCGGCCCAGGCGGCGGGCGACGTGGGCGGCGAACAGGTCGGCCAGCTCCTCGGTGGCCCGCAGCGAACGGGCCCGGAGCCGGGCGTTGTCCTCGATGACCCGCTGGCGCCGGGCCTGGCGCCGAGCGTCGCCGCCGAGCCGCGCCGCCAGGTCAGCCGCCGCCTCGCACAGGACGTCGAGCACGGGTCGGCTGCCGTCGTCGGCGGCGAGCAGCGCCGCCGCGTGCTCGTGGCGCTCGGCGGCGTCGACGAACAGCACGTCGTCCTTGGCCGGGAAGTAGCGGTGGAACGTCCGGGCCGACACGCCGACCCGGTCGGCGATCTGCTCGACGCTGGTGGCGTCGAACCCGTGCTCGAGGAACAGCTCGAGCGCCGCCTCGACCAGGGCGTCCCGCGCCGCCTGCATCTTGCGCTCTCGGAGACCGGTGGACACGACCGCACCGTCGCAGGTCGTGTCAGAGCCTGTCAAAAGCGTCCAGCACTGTCACGATCCGCTAGCCGGGAGCCGCCCGAAACCTAATTTTTGTTCATGCGGGTCGACGAGCCGAGCGTCGTCAGCCGCCCCGGGTTCCACGACCCGCCTGCGGGGCCGGCCCGAGCTGCTCCCCACCGCCGTGGAGGAGCTGCTCCGCTACACGACACCGGTCATGTACTTCTGCCGGCAGGCCCGCCACGACACGACGGTCGGCGGCGTGCCCATCGCCGCCGGCGAGCGCATCATGCTCGCCTACCCGTCGGCCAACCGCGACGAGCGGGCCTTCGACCGCCCCGACGAGCTCGACGTCGCCCGCGCCCCGAACGACCACGTGGCGTTCGGGGGCGGCGGACCCCACTACTGCCTGGGCGCCAACCTGGCCCGGGTCGAGGGGCGGGTGATCTTCGAGGCGATCCTCGAGCGCTTCGAGGGCCTGGAGCTGGCGGCCGACCCGGCCACCCTGCCCACACCCACCACAACGTCGTCCACGGGTACCTGGAGATGCCGATCACCTGGTCGGCGATCCGCTGAGCGTCCACCGCCCGGCCGACCGAAAGGGCCCGCCGAAAGAGCGGGTCCGCCCGCTGGACGGGCCCGCCAAAGAGGCGCCGGCTCAGCCGGTCACGCCGATCCCCCGCCACTCGAACCGGCCGAGCTCGAAGAGGTTCTCGCACCCCACGACCTCGGGCCGGCAGACGGTGACCGACCCGAACTGCACGATCGGCGCGTGGATCGGGTGCTCGAACAGGTAGTTCGAGATCTCCCGGTAGAGGGCCTCCCGCTCCTCGCTCCCCACCGGCAGCCGCGTGCCCTCCTCGAACAGCTCCTCCAGCTCGGGGTCGACCGTCTCGGCCGGGTTGTTGCTCAGCGAGCCCTCGTCGGGCAGGTACGACAGCCGCAGGGTGCTGCTGGGCTCGGGCTGGCCGATGATGTGGGCCAGGGCGGCGGCGTGGCCGCCGCGCCGCCACTCCGGCGCCTGCTCGCTGGGGCTGAGCGGGACCGGCTCGGCCTCCAGCCCGATGTCCGCCAGCGCCTGCTGGACCACGGCCACCATGGAGTTCCCCGGCTCGCTGGTGGCGTGGAGGATCTCGAACGACGCCCCCTGGGCGCCGGCCTCCTCGACGAGCCGGCGGGCCTCGTCGGGGTCGTAGGCGTCGGCGGGCAGGTCGGGGTCGTGGCCGACGTAGCCGGCGTTGAACGCCTGCGACGTGGGCGGCAGCAGGCCGTCCAGCAGCTCCTCGGAGATCTCGGTCCGGTTGATGGCCAGGTTGACCGCCCGGCGCACCCGGACGTCGTCGAACGGCGGCTCGTCCGGGTTCATGAGCACACCGAACGAGATCGGGGACAGTCCCTGCACCCAGTGGTAGCCCTCGTCGGTCAGCGACCGCGACTCGGCGTCGAGAGGGGTCGTCAGGTAGACGGCGTCGAACTCGTCGTTGCGCAGGCCGTTGTACCGGGCGTTGGCGTCGAACACGGTGGAGATCGTCAGGCGCTCGGTCAGGGCCGCGTCCGGGTCCCAGTGGCCGTCCCAGCGCTCGTAGACGGCGTCCGCGTCCTTCTGGATCGAGACGAGCCGGTAGGGGCCGGTGCCGACGGGGTTGGCCTCCAGGTCGGTGTCGAACGCCGCCGGGCTCACCATGAGCCCAGGCAGGCCCCACGACAGCGACCAGGGCAGCTCCGGGTCGGGGTGGGCGAGGTGGAGCGCGACCGTGTGCTCGTCGACGACCTCGATCGACTCGATGCTGGCCAGCGCCCCGGCCACGGTGGAGTCCGGGCCGGTCGCCCGCTCGAGGTTGGCCTTCACGGCCTCGGCATCGAACGGCGTCCCGTCATGGAACGTGACGCCCTCGCGCAGCTCGAACGTGAGGCTCAGGCCGTCCTCCGAGGTCTCCCAGTCGGTCGCCAGCTGGGGGGCCAGCTCGATGCCGCCGTCCTCGGTGGGCGCGAACGTCAGCAGCCGCTCGTAGATCGGGCGGTACCAGACGGCGTCGCCCTCGGCCACACCCCGGTGCGGGTCGCCGAAGGCGCTCCAGCCGTACTGGATGCCGAACCGGAACTCCGCCGACCGGTCGACGTCGTCGATCGTCGCCGCCTCGCCGCTGGCCGCGCCGGACCCGCCGTCGCTGCCGCCGCCGCACGCGGCCAGCAGCATCCCGATCGCGGCCACGACCGCCGCGTACCTGGTGCGCCTCACTGGTCCCCCTCCGTCCGGTCCGTGGACACCATCTAACTTGGCGAACGCTCACTCATCAAGAGTGCGTGCGCGGCGCGCGTCACACTCCGGGTGGGGGTCGAGGGCCGTCCCGGGCCGTGCGGTCAGGCCCGGCGGGCCGGCGCCGCGTCCCCGGACGTCTCCGTCTCGGGCGGCACCGGGGCGACGAACGCCGCCCACAGCGCGAAGGCGAGGAGCAGCACCCCGAGGAGCACGTCGAGGAACACGAACGTGTTCTGGAACACGCTCAGGTCGCTGACCGAGATGTCGACGTAGTGGAGCAGGCTGATCAGCCCGCTCACCGAGTAGGCGCCGATCCAGGCCGCGGCCTCGGGCCGGCGGCCGTCGCGGAACCGGCGGTAGCCGATGATCCCGGCTGCGGTGAACAGCACCCACGACACGGGGATCACCCACTGCTTGGTCAGCGAGCCCGGGAACGTCGGGTCGGCGACGACGTAGTCGTCGTAGCGGAGCGTGTTGTCGGCGTAGTGGACGAACGACTCGACGATCGTCACCGCCACCAGCACCCGCAGGACCGTGGTCGCTCGGCTCCGCATCGCCTTTCGTTCTACCGGCTGCGGCCGCGCTCGCGGGCGCGGCCCCGGCTACCGGCCCGGGTGGGGCTCCCGCCGGCGGGACACGACGTCGGCGACGGCCAGGGCCGCGTAGGCGAGGCCGGCGGCCAGCAGGACGGCGACGTGGCCGGCCACCACCAGCGGAAGCACCACCAGGTGGAGCGCGGCCAGCAGGCCGAACAACGGCCAGGCGGCGAACCGCAGGCCGCGGGCCCGGTTCCGGGGTCGCGCCCGCGCCCCGGAGCGGGCCCGCGGCCCGGAGCTTGGCCTGGCCGAAGGGGCCAGCACGGTCGAGTCCTGCCTCACCCCGAACTGCTAACCCACCGGGCCCCGCCCAACCGGGTTCTCGGCCCGGGGGCTCGACCGGGCTCTCGCCCCGAGCGGGCGAGCTGACGACCAAGCCCGGCCGCGGCCCGCCCTGAGCCGGTCGGCTCAGGATTCGGTCAGGCCCACGCCCCGGAACTCGAGGTTGGCGATGTCGAGGGGCAGCATGTTGTCGATCCCGACGACGTTGGGGCGGCCGACGACCACGGTCGAGAACTGCACGATCGGCACGTGCACGGGGTTCTCGGCCAGCCAGGCGCCGATCTCCTGGTAGGCGGCCCGCCGCTCGTCGCTGTCGACCGGCAGGCGGCGGGCCTCGTCGGCCATGGCCACCAGCTCCTCGGGCGGCGGCGCCGGGTTGTCGCCGCCGAGGTACGACAGCGCCAGGGTCTGGCTGGGCTCGGCCTGCCCGATGATCGGCGCGACCATGCCGTGGTAGCCGCCGGCCCGCCAAGCCGGCCGGGCCTCGGTCGAGCTCAGCGGCTCCAGCTCGACCTCGATGCCGATGTCGCCGAGGGCCTGCTGGACGACCTCGGCCAGCGTGTCCTGCGGCGGGGTCATCTGCTGGATGAGGCGGATGGTCGATCCGTCGGCGCCGGCCTCCTCCACCAGGCGCCGGGCCTCGTCGGGGTCGTAGGGGACCTCGATCGACTCGTCGTAGCCCATGTAGCCCTCGTTGAACGGCTGCACCGCCGGGTCGTTCACGCCGTGGAGCAGCTCCTCCGAGATCTCCTCCCGGTTGATGGCGAGCGAGATGGCGCGCCGCACCCGCACGTCGTCGACCGGCGGCTCCTCGGCGTCGAGCAGCACGCCGTAGCTGGAGGCCCCCACCTGGCGCCGGTAGTGGTAGCCCTCGGGCTCGAGCTCGCGGGCCTGGTAGTCGTGCGGGGAGGTCAGGTAGACGGCGTCGAACTCGCCCGACCGCAGACCGTTGTACCGGGCGTTGCCGTCGGGGACGCTGGAGACCGTGAACCGCGCCACCAGGGCGGCGTCCGGGTCCCAGTGCCCGTCCCAGCGCTCGTAGACCGTGTCGGCGTCGCGGGCGGTCTCCACGAGCCGGAACGGCCCGGAGCCGACGGGCTCGGCCTCCAGGTTGCCCTCGAACGCCGCAGGGCTGATCATCATCCCGGTCGTCCCGACCGCCATCGCCCACAGCACCGAGGGGTCGGGCTCGCGCAGGTGGAGCACGACGTGGGTGTCGTCCACGACCTCGACCCGCTCGAGCGAGGCCAGCGTGCTCGCCACCGACGACTCGGGCCCCTGCGCCCGCTCCAGGTTGGCGCGCACCGCCTCGGCGTCGAACGGTGTCCCGTCCTGGAACGTCACGTCGTCGCGCAGCGTGAGCGCGATGCTCAGCCCGTCGTCCGCCACCTCGTAGGACGTGGCGAGCTGCGGGGCGAGCTGGGCCTCGCCCTCGGGCCCCCGCTCGAGCGTGAGCAGCCGGTCGTACACCGGCCGCAGCCACAGGGCGTCGCCGAGCGGGTTGCTGGTCCGATGCGGGTCGAGCGAGTTGTACCCGTAGGCGTGGCCGAACCGGAGCTCGGCGCTGCGCTCGGCGGCCTCGACCGGGTCGAGCTCCTCGGCCGGGTCGGAGCCGGCCGGGTCGGAGCCGTCGCCGCCGCAGGCGCCGGCGACGACGGACGCCGCGAGCAGGACGGCGATGGCGGCGCGGGAAAGACGCGAACGTTCACTCACAAAGCAAAGAGTGAACACTCACCTCAGAGCGTCGTCAATCGCGTGGGCCCTGAGCACGGTCCCAGCGTCCGCCCGCCTGCGCCGCCCCCCGGCTGCGGGCCACGTCCACGAGCCCACGATCGCCGTCCTCGTAGGCGACGTGCAGCGTGATGGCGGCGACCCGCCAGCCGCCGGACGTGCGTGCCAGCCCCATCTCGTAGCGGCCGGCGCACATCCAGGTCCCGCCGCCCGCGCCGGCGACGTGGTGGTAGCCCCGGACGGTCGTGGCGCACGTGGCGCGATCGCCGTCCGCGCTCGTCACCACGACCGGGCCGGTCAAGTGCTGCGTGGCGTCGAAGCCGGTCAGCAGCTCGCGCCAGCGGCCGATCAGCTCGCCGGCGGCGAGCGTCTCCGGCTCCCCGCCCCACAGCGACGTGTAGTCGGTGGTCACGGTGGGGGCCAGCGCGGCGGCGACGCCGTCCCAGTCGAGGGTGTCGACGGCGAGCAGCAGCCGCGTGGCGACGTCGGTGGGGTGCGCCTTCGTGGCACGCGCATCGGTGGGGTGCGCCTCCGTGGCACGCGCATCGGTGGGGTGCGCCTCCGTGGCACGCGCATCGGTGGGGTGCGCCTCCGTGGCACGCGCATCGGTGGGGTGCGTCTCGACGGCTTGCGTCTCGATGGTGCTCACGAGGTGACCGTACGGACGCCCGGACCCGGTCGCATGTACGTCCTTGCGGCCTAGCGTGACCGGGTGACCGCCGAGGCCGGGGGACGGCTGCGCGACGACGTGCTCCTCGAGTGGTACCGGTACGCACCGGGGCCGCCCGTGGCGCTGCCCACCCACGCCCACGCCGACTACCAGGTCAACCTCAGCTTCGGCGCGCCCGGAGGCGTGCGCTACCGGGGCGGTCACCACGTGGTTCCCGCCGGCACGCTCAGCGTGCTCATGCCCGACGAGCCCCACACCCCGGTCGACCCCGACGCGCGCGCCGAGCCGTGCACCCACCTCACGCTGTACGTGGCCGTCGACGTGGCGCGCGACGCCGCCCGCCAGCTCACCGGGCGCCGCGGCACGCCGACAGTGCGCGACCCGGTCGTGGAGGACGCCGACCTGGCCCGGCGGTTCGCGGCCCTCCACCGGGCGCTGGCCGACCCCGCCTCGGCCCTCGACCAGGACGTCCGGCTGCTGCTGTGGCTGACCGACCTGGTCGGACGGCACGGGTCCGAGCGCCGGGCGTCCTGGCGCCCGGAGGGACGGCTCGCCGGGCACCGGGCGGTCCGCCGGGCGCGCCAGCACCTGCACGACAACCTGGCCGCCAACGTGTCGCTGGCCGAGCTGGCCGCGGTGGCCGGCGTCAGCCCCTTCCACCTGACGCGGCTGTTCACCGCCGGGCTCGGCCTGCCGCCCCACGCCTACCAGGTGCAGCTGCGCATCGAGCGCGCCAAGCGCCTGCTGCTGGCCGGGATGCCGGTGAGCGACGCCGGCCATGCCGTCGGGTTCTTCGACGCCAGCCACTTCACCCGGCACTTCAAGCGCCACGTCGGCACCGCACCCGGCAGCTACGCCCGGGCGGTCGCCAAAGGCTCTAGACATCTCGCGGCGCCGGTAGCCTCCGGCGGGTGACGATCGTGGAGAGGTGGACGGCCCGGAGCGGGCCGCGCATCCGCTACCTCGACAACAGCCCCACCGACCCGGCCGGCCTGCCGATCTTGTTCTCGCCCGGGCTGAGCGACATCGCCGAGGAGTACGCCGAGATGCTGGCGTTCCTGGCGCCCCGACGCGTGCTCGTCGTCGAGGTCCGGGGGCGGGGCCGGAGCGAGGCGCCCCCGACCGGCTACGCCGCCGCCGACCACGCGGCCGACCTGGCGGCCGTGCTCGACGAGGAGGGCATCGGCCGCTTCCACCTGATGACGTTCTCGCGGGGCACCACGTGGGGGCTGCAGCTCGCCTTCGCCGACCCGACCCGGGTGGCGTCGGTCGCGATCGGCGACTACCGCGCCGCCGAGGTCGCCCTGCCCGCCGACTTCGCCGAGATGCAGCTGCGGACCACCTTCCGGGGCCGACCGATGGCCGAGCGGATCCCGCGGCACGTGCTCGAGCAGGTGGCGGCCGCGTCGCGGGACCGCGAGCTGTGGGACGACCTGGCGAAGCTGCCCGGCCCGCTGCTCGTGGCCCAGCCCGGCGGCGCGGGCGGGATCCTCACCGACGAGCTGGTCGACCGCTACCGCCGGGCCCGGCCCGACGTCGAGGTGGTGGTCGTCCCGGACGCACCCCACGACCTGTTCCGGCCCGACCGCCTCTACTACCCGAAGGCGGTCGCCGACTTCCTGGCCCGCCGCGGCGCCGACTAGGGCCGCCTCACCGGCCCCCGGCCTCGGCCCGGGCGGCGGGACGCGGAGCGGTGGGGAGGGTGCCGGCGGCGCGCTCCGACGCCCGACAGGCGTGGGCCGCCTCCTCGTCGCTGAGCCGCAGCCGCTCGAGGAAGCCGGCCGGCAGCTGCGCCCCCCAGGCCGCGCAGGCAGAACTCGACGATCCCCTCGATGTCGGGGAGGCCGGCCCCGATCGAGGTCCCCAGGTAGCGGGCGGTCAGGTAGGCGTGGCAGGTCAACAGCACGCTGGCGGCCGCCCGCTCGGGGTCGTCCCGGGGGCAGCCGGCCCGCGGCCATGGCCTCCTCGACGAGCCGGGCGACCACCCGGAGCACCGGCCGCCGGGCCCGCCCCAGCGTCTCGGGGGCGGCGATCGACAGGCGCGCCGCGTGCCGGGCGAGGGCGGCGTTGTAGTCGGGGTCGGTGTGCTGGCGGGGGTCGGTGGCGAAGTACAGCGCGGCCCCGAGCCGCTCCAGCGGGTCGGCGTGGGCGGCCACCCGCCGCTCCACGGGCCCGGGCCGGCGCCGGCTTAGAGTGACAACGTTGTCGTCTCTCGGGAGCGGTCATGAACCCACCGGCTGAGCCCGGCCGCGCGCCGGGGCGGGGCACGGCGAAGGCGCGGGCCACCCGCGCCGCGCTGCTTGAGGTGGCGGCGGAGCTGTTCGCCGAGCGCGGCTACGTCCAGTCGTCGGTGCGCGACATCGCCCGCCGGGGCGAGGTGTCGAGCGGCGCCATCTACGGGCACTTCCGCAGCAAGGCCGACCTGCTCGCCGAGGCCATCAGCCTGTACACCGCGGCCGAGCTCGAGGCCGAGTCGATGGGCGGCGACGAGGACGCCGACTACGTCGAGACGCTGACCCGGCTCGGCCGCGACCACCCCAAGCGGCGCCGGCTGCGGGCGCTGATCGTGCAAGGGGCGGCCGCGGCCCAGACCGACGAGGAGACCCGCGCCCGCCTCCGCGACGAGCAGGCCGCCCACCTCGACGCCTGGCTGGTGGGCTACGAGCGCGACCGCGAGCGGATGGGCATCCACCCGTCCGTCGACATGCAGGCGGCGCTGCTCTACACGTGGGCCGCCGAGCTGGGCCTCGGGGTGCTGGAGAGCTTCGGCATCGGGCCGGCGTCCACCGAGGGGTGGGCCGACGTGCACAACCGGCTGGCTCGGAGCCTCAAGCTCCCGCCCGAGGGCGAGGCTGGTCGTCGCTGACCGTCGCGCGGCGGCGCTCCACCTCGGCGTACGGCACCGAGTCGGTGGTGTCGAGCACCACCCGCAGGTCGGCCAGCCGCACCGCGCCGCCCTCCGCCCGGGCCGTGCCGGTGCACACGCCGGTCGACAGGTTGGCCACCGCCCCGCCCACGATGTGCGTGACGACGAGGTAGGAGCGGAAGTCGGCCTCGCCCGGCCGGGCCGCCACCACGTGCACGTTGGTGGCGCTGTGGCGCAGCGGGTAGGGGCTCTGGCGGCGGTGGTCGGTCTGCCAGGCGAGGACCGCATCGCGGCCGGTCACGTCGGCCCGGATGAAGTCCTCGTAGGGCGCCCGGCCCGTGTCGCTGCGGCACGCGAAGTGGGCGTCCGCGGTGAAGAAGCCGGGCCAGGCGTCGACGTCGGCCTGGTCGTAGGCGAACCACCAGGCGGCCAGCAGGCCCTGGACCGCGGTCAGGTCGACGGGCCCGGACGCCATGTCGCCCGCCGCCGTCCCGCCGGGCGCCTCCCCCGTCCCGGCCGCCTCGCCCGGCGCCGGCACCGTCGGCTCAGGCACGGGCCGGCACCGCCAGGGGGTCGCCCATCCGGGCGAAGCACGCGGCGAGGTTGTCGCCCAGGAACGCCGCCCGGGTGTCGCCGTCCACGTCGGCCAGCAGCCCGGCGTAGTGGCCCCGGGGGTCGCCGCTGCCCTCCATGTGCGGGTAGTCCGACGAGAAGACCGGCACCTCGGGCAGCGCCGCCAGCAGGTCGAGCGGCGACTCGTGGGGCGCCGGCAGCGGGGTCACCCGCACGTTGCGTCGCACGTACTCGGCCGGCGACAGCGGCAGCCGGTAGTCGGGCAGGAGCAGCGGGCTGACGCCGGGGGTCGCCAGCGCGTCCATCCGGAACGTGGTGGGAGCCACCCAGTCGATGCCCTGCTCGGCGAACACGACCGTGAGCGTCGGGTGCCGCTCGAACACCCCGCCCAGCACCATGGCGTTGAGGAACACGCGGGCCTGCTGGTTGCCCTGCGAGACCGACAGCACCCGGATCAGGCCCGGGTCGTCGGTGTTGGCCCACGCCGGGTGGAACTGCGCCGGGCTCAAGCCCACGTGCACGATCGGCACCATGCCGAGGTCGGTGACCGTCGACCAGAACCGGTCGTAGGACGGGTGGTTGGGCGGGACGTCGCCGGTCGGCTCGGCCTTGAGCAGGAACGTGCGGCTCCCCCGCTCGCGCATCCGCCCCAGTTCGCGGATCGCCCAGTCGAGGTCCTCGTAACGGAGGGTGGCGGCGACCATGAGCCGGCCCCCGGCGTCGGCCGCCCGGTCGCTCAGCCAGGTGTTGACGGCCTCCAGCGCCTCCCGGCCCAGGGCCGGGTCCTCGATCGCCCGGGCCAGCGTGTAGCCCGTGCCGGAGATGAGGTTCTGGACGTCGATGCCTTGCTCGTCCAGCCACCGCGTCCGCGCCGCCACGTCGAGGAGCGGCTGGTGCATGTCCGAGCCCGGGTAGCCGACCTCCGGGCCCCGGTCGGGGTCATACAGCGCCCGGATGCCCGGCGTGACCAGGCGCTCCATGGGCATGCGCCGCTCGCGCGGCACGCCCCGGAGCAGGTCGTCGGTCACGAACCAGGTGAACATCTCAGGCGAGTGCAGCGCGAAGCGCGGGTCGTGGACCGGGAGCCGGTCCGGCAGCTTCGCCTTCAGCGCCGGGAACTCGTCGAGCCAGTCGTCGGCCGGCTCGGCGTGCGCGTCGATGTCGATGATCGGCATGCCCCCCTCCCGGGTCGATCCCCCTTCGCCTACCGATCATACAACGTTGTTATAATCCTGGAAGGGTGGAAGGTGGGCCGCGCCGGCGGGACGTGCCGGGCCGCACCGGCCGGGCCGGATCAGCGGGTCGCGCGGTGCTGGACCAGCGGGCCGAGCCGGATCAGCGGGGGCGGCCGTCCAGGCCGTGGACGGTCAGGCCCCACTCGTCCAGGAGGTCGAGGCTGACCGTCACCCGCCCGGTCACCTCCGCGGGGCAGGCGCACAGGGCGACCACAGCCTCGACCATCTCCTCCAGCGACTCGATCTGGTCGGGCCGCAGCGTGTCGCCCACCAGCGCGGCCGCCCCCTCGCTCAGAACCGCGGCCCGGGGCTCCACGGTGTTGACCCGGATGCCGGTGCCGGCCAGCTCGGCGGCCAGCCCGTTGGTGATGCGGTTCAGCGCCGCCTTCGACGCCCCGTACAGGGCGATCGTCGTCCCCTGGGCGCCCAGCTCGAACGGCGGGCCGGACCAGTGCCGGGCCGTGGCGCTGGACAGGTTGACGATCCAGCCCTCCCCCGCCTCCCGCATCGCCGGGATCACGGCCTGGGCCAGGTCGAGCGGGGCGTGCACGTTGGCCTCGAACACGATCCGCCGCCGGCGCAGCGGGAACTCGGCCAGCGGCTGGTAGATGGCGGCCGCCGCGTTGTTGACCAGGATCTCGATGGGACCGCCCAGGGCCGCCACGGCCTCGGGCACGATCCGGGCTCGATCGGCGTCGTCGGTCAGGTCGGCGACGACCACCGCCACCGGACCGCCGTAGCGGCGCAGCCGCTCCGCCGTCTCGGCCAGGCTGCCGCCGATCCGGTCGGTGGGCTCGAGCGTGCGGGCCGTGATGGCCACCGCCGCCCCCTCGGCGGCCAAGCGCTCGGCGATGCCGGCCCCGATCCCCCGGCTGGCGCCCGTGACCAGTGCCCGCCGCCCGGCGAACCGGCCAGTGGGTTGGCCGACGGGTTGGCCGGCGGCCTGCTCGGCGGGCCGGCCGGTCGACCCGGCCGTCACGAGAAGCCCCCGCCGCCGTCGGCCCAGATCGTGGCCCCGTTGATGTAGGCGGCGGCGTCGGACGCCAGAAACAGGCAGATGCCCCCGATCTCCTCGGGCGTGCCCATGCGACCCACCGGGATCCGGTCATCGACGGCCCGGGCCTGGTCGCCGGGCAGCAGGAGCTCGACCATGGCGTCGGTGCGCACGTAGCCCAGCGACACGCAGTTGACCCGCACCTTCCGCCCCCAGGCCGCCCCGAGCGCCCGGGTCACGTGGTTGAGCCCGGCCTTGGCCGCCCCGTAGGGCGCCAGCCTGGCGCCACCCCCGCCGGGCAGCGAGGTCTGACTGGAGATGTTGATGATCGACCCGCCCTCGGGCTGTTCGGCCATCACCTGGTAGGCCCGCTGGGCGAACACGATGGGCGCCGTCAGGTTGAGGTCGACGATGGCCTTGATGAACCGGGGTGACACGGTCGCCATGTCGGCCGGCGGCTGGCCCCCGGCGTTGTTCACGAGCACGTCGAGCCGGCCGAACCGGTCGACGGCCGTGCGCACCACCCGGTCGACCTGGTCGGGGTCGCGGACGTCGGCGGCGACGTGCACCGTGCGCTCGCGCTCCTCGTCGGTCTCGGCCGCCGGCGGGTCGTCGAACGGCGTGCGGGCGCAGGTCACCACCGAGGCGCCGGCCCGCAGGAAGCGCCGGGCGATCCCCAGGCCCACGCCCTTGCTGCCCCCGGTGACGATGACGACCCGGCCCGCGAAGTCGGGGTCGGGGCCGGCCGGCCGCTCGTTGTGCTCGGTGCTCGGCTCGGGCATCGCTCAGCCCTTCTCGGCCCGGGCCTTGCCGGCGTGGCGGGCGGCGTAGTCACGCATGTAGGCCCGGACCTCGTCCGTCCTGCCGGCCAAATCCTGGTTGCGGTTCTCCAGGGCGATGGCCGAGGCCAGGGTGCCGGTCTCGAGGTTGTGCCACATGACCTCCTTCGTGTTGCGCAGGCCGACGGTCGTGTAGCCGGCGACGGTCGTGGCGATGGCCAGCGCCTCGTCCCACAGGGCGTCGTCGGGCACGACGCGTGACACGAGGCCCATGCGCTCGGCCTCGTCCGCCTCGACCGTCCGCCCGGTGACGATCATGTCGAAGGCCCGGGCCGCGCCGATCAGCCGGGGCAGCAGGTAGCTCACCCCGGCGTCGGTGCCGGTCAGGCCCGTGCGGATGAACGCCGAGCAGAACGACGCCGACCGGCCGGCGATGCGCAGGTCGGAGGCCAGCGCCAGCGACAGGCCGCCGCCGTAGGCCGGGCCGTTCACCGCGGCCAGGACGATCTGGGGCGTGGCCCGGATGTGGGGCACGAGGTTGGCCAGGAAGCTCTGGCCGGTCTGACCGGCCGGGAAGTGGCGGTGGGTGCCGGGCTGCGGGACCTCACCCCAGTCGGCCAGGTCGAGCCCGGCGCAGAAGGCCCGCCCGGCCCCGGTGAGGATCGCCACCTTGCAGTCGTCGTCGGCGGCCACGGCGTCGAGGGCGTCGTGCAGGTCGCCCACGAGCCCGAAGCTGATGGCGTTGAGCCGGTCGGGACGGCTGAGGCGGATGGCCGTGACGTGGTCGGCCACGCGTTCCAACTCGACGGATCCCTGCGGCACGCCGCTCCCCTCTCCCCTGCGTGTTGTATTCTTACAACGTTGTTAGCACAGGCGGCTCCGCCATCGCCGCCATCGCCGACGGCCGGTCGGAGCCGCCGCACCGGCTACCCGCCCGTGGCGGCGGGCGAGCCGACGACCGGTCAGAGCCGCCGGCGACCAGGCCGGCAACGGACGACCCGGCGTCGGCCGTGCCGGCGGTGCCCCCTCCCGTTGGGAGCGGGGCGCCCGGCGGCCCTCCGGCCCCGGAGCCGGTCGGGCGGCCCGGCTCGCCCGGTCACGAGACCAGGTGGTCGAGCAGCCCCTCCTCGAGGTAGGCGGGGTAGTCGAGCGCCCGGACCGGGCGGACGTCCTGAGGGTGGTAGTCGAGGGCGGCGCGCACCCCCTCGTCGAGGTAGTAGGCGGCGGCCACCGCGTAGCGCAGGGTCGCCAGGCCCGGGTCCGTCGCCCAGGCGCCGGCGGCGAGCTCGCGGCTGCGGGCCAGGCCGTCCCGCACCCCGGCGGCCAGGTCGGGGCGGGCGGCGAGCACCCGGTCGATCAGCCGGTCGGCCACGCCGACCCGGGCGGCGCCGGGGATGAGCGCCTCGGCGACGGCGTCGAGCGCCGCCCGCTCGCCGTCGTCCAGCCGGGGCGGGTGGGGCGGGTCCGGCGCCGCCGGGCCGGACACCGCGCCCACCGACCCGCCGGACGCCGGCGCCCCACCGGAAGCCGGCCACGCCGGCGGCGGTCGGTCGGCGACAGGCGGGTCGGGCCTCGCCCCGTCGGGGCGGGCCGGCGGATCGGACACGGCCACCGCCGTCGGGAGCGCCGGGCGGGGCAGCTCGCCCCACCGCCGCACGAGCCGCTCCGCCGCCCGGTGGGCGAGCGCCACGATGGTCGAGGTCGGGTTGGCCGAGCCGGCGGTCGGGAAGACGCTGCCGTCGACCACCAGCAGGTTGGGCACGTCGTGGCTGACGCACCAAGGGTCGACGACCGACGTTGCCGGGTCGGTGCCCATCCGGGCCGTGCCCAGGAGATGGCCGTTGGCGCCGAGGCGGTTCTCCTCCACGTGCCAGGCCCCGGCCTCCCGCAACGACTCGGCGGCCCGGGCCGCGTTCCACCGCAGCAACCGCTCGGTCTCGGGCGCCAGCCGGTAGACGAGCCGGGGCGCCGGCACGCCGGCGGCGTCGGTGAGCGTGGACGACAGCTCGACCCGGTTGGCGGGGTCGGGCGGGTCCTCGGCGATCACGACCCAGCTGGCGGTGCGGCCGAGCCGCGACCGGACGTGCGCATGGTGGTCGGCGCCCCACCGGCCCCGTCCGTCCGGGGCGAGGGCGTGGCGGAGCGGGCCGCCGGCCGAGCCCAGGGCCCAGGTGGCCCCACCGGCGACGCCGCGGGTCGGGTCGGGGCGGGCGAACTCGAGGCAGTGGATCAGCGCGCCGTTGTGGGCCCGGTAGCCGTCCGGCGGGCCGTCGAACAGCCCGCTCACCGACACCAGCGGATGCAGCATGAGGTGGCGGCCGACGAGCCCGGACGAGTTGGCCAGCTCGCTGACCAGAAGCAGCCGGGCCGAGCCGACGGCGTTGGCCGCGCACACGACCACCCGGGCCGGCTGGTGGTGCGCCCGCCCGGCACGGTCGACCCACTCGACCCCGCAAGCCAGGCCCCGCCGGTCGGTCAGGATGCGCCGGACCGTTGCCCCCGTGACCACTCGCCCGCCCAGCCGGGCGAACGTCGGCCAGTGGGTGATGTCGGCCGACGCCTTGGCCCCCTCGTTGCACCCCGAGCCGCAGGTCCCCCGCTGGACGCACGGGTTCCGGCCGGCGTGCGGGGCCGACAGGATGGCGTTGGTGGCCGGCCACCAGTGCCAGCCCAGCCGGGCGTGCGCCCGGGCGACCCGCAGCCCCAGGTCCCCGATGGGCAGCGGCGGGAGCGGCGGGTCTGCGCCCGGCGGATAGGCGGGGTTGCCTCCGAGGCCGGAGACGCCGAAGTCGCGGTCGGTGGCCTCGTAGTGGGGGCGGAGGTCCTCGTAGTCGAGCGGCCAGTCGGCGAAGACCTCGGGCACCATGCGGGGCCACTGGGCGTTGTAGAGGACGGTCCCGCCCCCGACGCCGTTGAAGTTGAGGATGCCCAGGTCCGAGCCCGACCGGTCGATCGGGTAGTCACCGGGCCGGCGCCGGACCTGCGGCGAGCTCGACCACGGCCCCGCCGCCAGCAGCTCGGCCTCGGGGCGGGCGCCCGGGTAGTCGGAGCGGTCCGGCCAGTCGCCCTGCTCCAGGCACATGACCGACAGCCCGGCCTCGGCCGCCCGCTTGGCGACGACGGCACCCGACGGCCCAGCCCCGATCACCAGGACGTCGACCACCTCCCCCACGGCCGGACACGCTACCGAGGAAGGCGCCGAGCGCCGCCGGGCAACCACGAGGCGTGAGGGCGGCGGCAGGGCGACGGCGCGGCGACCGGACCACCCACCTCGGCTACCGGTCAGGTGAGACGCCGAGCCAACCAAGGCGGCGCGGCGGCACCGTGCCGACCGGACCACCCCCCTCCGGACGCCCGTCAGCTGAGACGCCGAGCCAACCAAGGCGGCGCGGCGGCACCGTGCCGACCGGACCACCCCCCTCCGGACGCCGGTCTGGCGGACGGCGGGCAGGGGCCGGCCGGGGCGTCGCGCTTGCGGCCGCCGATCACAGGCGGCGGCCGGTCGGGTGGGGCGGGAGGCGCCGGCCGACGCCGTGCGCCGGCGGCGAATCAGGTGGGACGGTTCGCCTCGCGCTCGTAGGTGCGGAGCGTCTCGACGACGAGGCGGCGCTCGGCCGGGGTGAGGGGCTCGAGGGCGACGCGCCAGGCCCGGGCACCCGCGGCCAGCCAGGCCTCGATCGCCGGGCGGTGGGCCTCGGCGATGCTCACGATCGTGCGCCGCCGGTCGGCGTCGTCCTCGCGGCGCTCGAGGATCCCCTGCCGGCTCAGGTCGCCGACCATGAGGCTCACCGTGGTCGGCGCCACCTCGAGCCGGCGGGCCAGCTCGTTGACGCCCATGGCGCCGTCGTACAGCAGGTAGGCGAGCAGCGACAGGTGCCGCGGGGTCAGCGAGAACGAGCGGAGCTGCTCGGGGACCGGCAGGCGCTTGGTGCGGGCCACCAGGCGGGGCGTCAGCAGGATCATCGCCCGGACGCCGTCGTCGACGCTGAGCCCCTCGGCTCGCCCTCCGGATCGCCCCTCCGTGGACATTGCTTTGCGCTCCAAAGTAGCTTTGAAAACTAATCAACTTTGCTATACATAGGAGCGTACCCGACCACGGGAGGCACGCCCATGACAGAGCTCGGCCTCGACCCCCGGAGTTGGAACCAGCGCGTCGTCGCCACCTACCGCGCTCCCGGAGACGGCCCGGGCGCAGCCGACGGCGTCTCCCTCCTCCTGCTCACCACCCAGGGGCGGCGGACCGGCAAGCCCCACACCACGCCCGTCGTGGCGCTGCGGGAGGGGTCCCGCTACCTGGTCGCGGTGTCCGACGGCGGCGCGGCCTCCGAGCCCGACTGGTACCGCAACCTGCTGGCCCACCCCCAGGTCACGATCGAGCGCCCGGGCGAGTCGGGGGAGGTCGAGCCGTGGGCGGCCGTCGCCGTGCCGATCGACGGGCCCGAGGGCGGCGTCGTCGCCCTCGTCCCGCTCGACCCGGAGGAGCTGGCGGCCCGCCCCGAGCTGCGCCAGGGGCTGGGCGACGCCCTGCTCACCTGCCACGCCACGCTGCGAGCCCAGCTCGCCGAGGTCCGGTCGGCCATCGCCGCCGCCCTCGCCGAGCCCGCCCCCGCGGCCGGCGAGGCCCTGCGCCGGTGCGCCCTCACGTACTGCTACGGCCTCCAGGTCCACCACCTGCGGGAGGACGGCGCGTTCTCCCCGCTGGCCCGCCATCTGCCCGAGCTCGCCCCCGTGCTCGACCGCCTGCGGGGCGAGCACGAGCGGCTGGAGGGGGCGCTGCGCGCCTTCGAGGTGCTCCTCGACGCCGGCCCGCCCCGCGACCGGGCGGGGGTCGAGGCCGTGCGCCGGGCGCTCGACGCGGTGCAGGCGGGACTCGACGAGCACTTCACCACCGAGGAGGAGCACCTCCTGCCGGCCCTGGGCGTCGCCCGCCCCGACCCGGGCCCGTGAGCGCCGCCGGCATGACCCCGGGCCCTCACCCCGGCGGGCCCACCCCCGCCGGCCCGCACCCCGGCAGCACGGGCCCCGCCGGCGCGAGCCCCGCCGGCGGCACGGCCCCTGCCGGCGGCCCGATGTCCCCCGCCGCACCGAGCGCCGGCGGAGGGGATGCCGGCCGCACCGCCTCCCCCGGGGGCGGTCCTCCCTTCGGCAGCACGAGCCCCGCCGGCGCGAGCCCCGCCGGCGGCCCGGCCTCCCCCGGCGGCACGGCGGCGGGCGGCGGGCCCGCCGCCGGCGGCGGGGAGTTGGTCCTGCGCAAGGAGCGGCGGCAGTGGCTGCCGGTGGCGGTGATCACGTTCGTGCTCTTCGCGCTGCCGTTCCTCGGCGCCGCGCTCGCCGCCGCGATCGCCGGCGAGTGGACGATCGCCGTGGTCGCCGGCGCGATCGGCGGCGTGCCGACCGCCCTGGTCGCCGCCCAGCTGGGGCGCAGCCGCATCGAGGTCACGCCCGAGGCGATCGCCGTGCGCGGGGCGGTGGGCCGGCGCCAGGCCCCGCGGGCGCGGGCGACGCACCTCGTCCGGGCCCCCGTGTGGCAGGGGCGGGCGGGGGTCGTCGACACGGTGTTCGTGCTCGACGCCGGCGGCCGGACCCTCCTGCGGATCCGCGCCCAGCACTACCGCCCCTCGGACGTCGACCGCTTGGTGGCGTTCCTCGGGCTCCCGAGCACCGGGCCGGACCGGCCCGTGAGCCCGAGCGAGCTGGACGCCCTGTACCCGGGCATCGTGCCCTGGGTCGAGGCCCACCCGGCGCGGCTCGCCGCCTACGTGGCGGCGCTGACCCTCGTGGGCGTGGCGGCGCTGAGCCTGGCCGTGAGAATCCTGGCGTCGCCGTGAGCACGCAGCCGTGACCCACGCCATGTTGGGCACGCCGATGCGAACGCCGCCACCGTGACCACGCAGCCGTGACCCACGCCATGTTGGGCACGCCGATGCGAACGCCGCCACCGTGACCACGCCGCCGTGACCCACGCCATGTTGGGCACGCCGATGCGAACGCCGCCACCGTGACCACGTCGCCATGAAGGCGTCGCCGTGAGGACGCCACCGTGAACGCCGCCACCGCGGCGGAGTGACAGGCTGGGTGGATGCTCTGGGCAGTGGTCTTCGTCGTCGGCGGCCTGGCGCTGCTGGCCGTCGCCCCCGACCGGTTCGTGGCCGGGGCGGCCGGGCTCGCCGACCGCCTGGGCGTCTCCCGCGTGCTGATCGGCGCGGTCGTGATCGGCTTCGGGACCAGCATGCCCGAGCTCCTCGTGAGCGGGCTCGCCACCGCCGACGGGGAGCCCGAGGTCGCCGTCGGCAACGTCGTGGGCTCCAACATCGCCAACCTCGGGCTCGTGCTGGCCGTCGCCGCCCTCATCAGCCGCGTGCGGGTCCCCGCCGGCCTGCTGCGGCGCGAGGTGCCCGTGACCGTGGTGGCCACCGTCCTGTTCGCCCTGCTGGTCCAGCACGGCGTGACCCGCGTCGAGGGGGCGGTCCTCGCCGTGGCCGTGGTCGCCGCCCTGACCATCCTCGTGCGCAGCGCCCGGCGCCCGGGCGACGGCGCGGCCGGCGAGCTGGGCGTCGAGATCGAGGAGTACCTGGGTGACGAGACCCAGCGCCCGGCGTGGCGCCTGGCCGGCGAGGCCCTCGTGGGGCTGCTGGGCACGCTGGCCGGCGCCCAGCTGCTCGTGACCGGGGCGGTGGAGATCGCCTCCGAGCTCGACGTGTCGAGCGGGTTCGTGGGGGTGACGATCGTCGCGATCGGGACGTCGCTGCCCGAGCTGGTGACGGCCATCGCCGCGGCGCGGGCCGGCGAGGACCAGCTCATCATCGGCAACGTGCTGGGCTCGAACATGTTCAACAGCCTGGCCGTCGGCGCCGTCGTCGGGCTGGTGCGCCCTCTGCCCGTGACCGACGCGGCGCTCACGGTCGGCGGGGTCGCCGCCATGCTGGTCATGACCGCCCTCGGGGTGCTGGCGATGGGTGCCCGGGGGTCGGTGACCCGCGTCGAGGCCACCGTGCTCCTCGTCGTCTACGTGCTGATGCTGCCGTTCCTGGCGGGCTGAGCCGGCCCGGGCTCGGCCCCCGCCCGGGCGTCAGCCCCCGGCCGGCGCCCGCAGGATCCCGTTGAGGGCGGCGTCGACGATCGCCTCGACGTCGTCCTCGGTCATGCGGGCGTCGCTGACCAGCAGCCGGGTCCACAGCGGGCCGACCAGCATGTCGATGATCACGTCGTGGTCGACCGCGGGGTCGAGCTCGCCCCGGGCCACGGCCCGGTTCATCGCCTGGTGGAAGGCCCGGCGCCGGGCGGCGGTCGTCGAGCGCACGACCGCGGCCAGCTCGCGACTCGCCGCCGACTCGCGCACCAGGTCCTCGACGACGCGGCCCGGCCCCTCGAACAGCAGCTGGTAGGTCTCCCGCAGCAGCGCCAGCAGGTCGGCCCGCAGCGAGCCGTGGTCGACCGTCGCCACCCGGTCGGTGTAGAGCCGGCGCATCACCTGGGCGACCAGCATGTCCTTGGACGGCCACCGCCGGTACAGGGTCGTCTTGGCCACCCGGGCGTCGGCGGCGATGTCGTCGACGCGGAGCCGCGCGTAGCCCACCTTGATCAGGCGGGCGAGGGTGGCGTCGAGGATCTTCTGGTCCACGCCCTCCTCGCGTGGACGCCCCGGCCGCCGTCGCTCCGGCACCGGGTCCGCCGCCCCCTCGGCCTGGCTGGACCGCGTCACTGCAGAGGACACTTCCCGTACCCTACGTCTCGCAGACCTGCCCGGGGTCGAGGAAAAGTCGGCGGACCCGGTGGCGACGCCGCAACGCGGCCACGCCTCGGCCCGGCCCGAGCGCCGCCGCGCCGGGCCGAGGGGGCTCAGGCCGAGGGGATGTGGTCCGGCTCCTCGGGCAGGTCGCCGAGGATGTCCTCGATCGGCCGCTCCGCCGCCTCGTCGACGGGCCGCGCCAGGAACACGTTCACGTGGTACGACCCCTCGGACTCCCGGCCGGTCGGGTCGATCCCCAACGCGTCCAGCTCGCCGAGCGCGTAGGCGCGCTCGTCCTCGCTGGCGAAGCGTCGCTGCGGGTAGGTGACGCCGTCCAGCTGCTCGGTCACCAGCCCGTGGGTGGCCAGGCGGTCGGCGATCGGCTCGAACGGCACGGTCCGCAGGCACAGCGCCGCCAGCCACGGCCGCCGCTCGGGGTCGGTGCACTCGAACAGGCGGTCGAACGTCCGCTCGGTGACATAACCGATCCCGCCGGTCACCGTGACCAGGTCGACCGAGCCGACCGCGGTCGCCAGCTCCGGCGACGGCGGGTTCTCCTCGAGGTTCTCGACGACGCCCTGGTCGAGCAGCCCCACCTCCACCCCGTAGGCGATGGCGTTGCTGGCGGCGTCGAGCCCGATCACCGTCGGCGCCCCCTCCCGGCAGGCGGCGAAGCGCTCGCGATCGACGGCCGCCAACTCCTCGCTGGTCAGATCGGCCACCTCGTCCGACCGGTAGTGGTCGTAGAGGTCGGCCAGCCCGATGTCGTGCTTGAGCAGCGCGGCGTTGACGCCGTACGAGCAGCACACGTCGAGCACGGTCGGCGAGTCCACGTCGAGCGCGTTCAGCACCCGCCGGAACACGTGCTGTCCGTAGTGGGGAACCGAGTAGTCGTGGGCGCCCAAGCCGTGGAAGTAGGGGCGGGGGTCGGGCTGGTCGTAGATCCCGTCGAAGTCGGCCTTGGCGAGGGTCGGTCTGGCGTCGGTCGTGCTCACGGGAGCCTTTCGTCGTCCAACAGGTGCGGGTCGTCCTGGTCCGCACGCCAGACGCCGGGCCCCATCGCCGCGTCGGACCGGGCTGCGCCGTCGCCGGCGGCCACCGGTCCGCGTCTCCCAATGCAGAACGACCGGTTTCGCAACCTAACGGCGCCGGCGCCCGCCGGTCCAAACCACGGGACGGGTCGGGCCGGCCACGCAGGCCGCTCGGCGGCGCCGCCGGGACGGGCCCCTGGTCGCAGCGCCGGCGGTGCCGCCGGTCGCGGGCGGCCCGCGGATGCGGGGACTCGCGGGAGGTATCGCTACCGTTTGTTGTCGAACGGGGACGGAGGGAGAAGGACGGGACGATGCCGACCACGAGGAGACATGACAGACGCCGGGACGGGTGACGGTGCGAGCGAACGGCCACCGGCGCCCGGGCGCGAGGCGACGGAGGCACCGGCGCAGGCGCGGGCGGGGGCGGACCGACGGACAACGACGACCCGGCAGGACCCGGCCACCGGGCAGCCCCAGGCGGACCGGCGGGTGGCGAGCAGGCAAATCCCGGCCACCGCTCGTCGGGAGGTGAACGGCCGCCCGGCGAACGGGCAGGACGTGGCGGATCGGCCCGAGGCGGCGGACGGGCCGCCGGCGCACCGACCGGAGGGGGACCGGCCGGACGGGGACCGGCACGCGGCGCCGGGCCGGCCCCAGGCGGCCGACGAGCGTCAGGCCGACCGGCCGCAGGCGGCCGCGCAGGCGGCCGACGACGAGGAGCCAACGGCGAGCCGACGCGCCGGCGCCGACGGTGGCCCCGGGGCGTGGGCCCGCCTCCTCGACGGGGTGCCGGCCCGGCTGCTGGGCCAACGGTCTCACGTGGCGCTGGCCCTGGCGGCGGCCGTGGGCGTCCTCACCGGCGTCGGCGTGGCGGTGTTCGACTGGCTGGTGGAGGCGCTGCTCGACGAGGTGCTCGCCTGGCCGCTCTGGCTCCGGGTGGCGGCGCCGACGGCCGGGCTGGCCGCGGCCGGCGCCGCCTTGCGGTGGCTGGCCGGCGGGGCGACCCCGGCCACCGCGGACGAGTACATCCGCAACTTCCACGACCCGATGGGCCGTCTCGACCTTCGGGCGGTGCCGGGCCGGATCGTGGCCGCCGTCGCCACCCTGGGCCTCGGCGGCTCGCTGGGCTACGAGGGCCCCTCGATCTACGGCGGCGCGGCCATCGGCTCCGGCGTGCAGCGCCGGCTGTCCCGGTTCTTCGGCCCCGACGACGCCAAGGTCCTGATGGTGGCCGGGGCGGCCGCCGGCGTGGCCGCCATCTTCAAGGCCCCGGTCACCGGCCTCGTGTTCGCGCTCGAGGTGCCCTACCGCGAGGACCTCGCCCGGCGCATGCTCCTCCCCGCCGGCATCGCCGCCGCCGCCAGCTACCTGATGTTCGCCTCGCTGGCCGGCACCGAGCCCCTGCTCCCCATCGCCGGCGACGCGCCCTTCGACCTGCGCGACCTCGGCGGCGCCGCCGCCCTCGGGCTGGTGGCCGGCGCCGGCGCCCGGCTGGCGGCCACCCTGCTCGCCGCAGCCAAGCGGCTGGCCCGCCGCGGCCACCAGGTGGTGCGGGTGGTTGCGGCCGGCGCAGCGCTGGCCGGGCTGTTCCTGGCCGGCCGCGGCCTGGGCATCGACAACCCCACGCTCGGGCCCGGCTATGACGCGGTCAGGTGGGCGCTCGACCCCGACCGCACGGTCCTGGCCGTCGCCGCCCTGGCCGGCCTGCGGCTCGCCGCCACCGCCACCACGCTGGCCGGCGGCGGGACCGGCGGGTTGTTCATCCCCCTGGTCGTCCAGGGAGCGCTGCTGGGCCGCATGGCCAGCGGCATCGTCGACCCGCCGAACCCCACGCTGTTCCCGGTGGTCGGCATCGCCGCCTTCCTCGGTGCCGGCTACCGGGTGCCGCTCGCCGGCGTCGTGTTCGTCGCCGAGTTCACCGGCCGGCCCGGTTTCGTCGTCCCCGGCCTCATCGCCGCCCTCGTCGCCCAGCTCACGATGGGGCCCGAGTCGGTGTCGCCCTACCAGGCCCCCGGACGCCCCGGGCACCTCGAGCGCCGCCTCACCCTGCCGATCACCGACGTGGTCGACACGGCGGCGGCCACCGTGCCCCCGGACGCCACCGTGAGCGAGCTGTTCTGGCAGCACTTCGTCGGCGGCCGCCGGCGCAGCGTGGCGGTGGTCGACGGTACCCGCTACCTGGGCATGGCCCGGGCCGAGGACCTGGCCTCCCTCGACCGCGCCACCTGGGCCACCACCACGGTGGCCGCCGTCGCCCACCCCGACCACCCCACCGTGCGGCTCGACCAGCGGGTCGACGACGCCCTGCGGGCCATGGACGAGGCCGACACCGACCGCGTCGCCGTCCTCGACCAGCAACGCTTCGTCGGCACCGTCTCGCTCGACGACATCGTCCGGCTCGACGACGTCATCGACCGGGCCCGGTTCGGCACCGGCGCCGCCGGCTGACCCCGGGTCCGGCCCGGTCCCGTCCCGCCGCCCCCGCCGCCGGCACCATCCCCCCGGCCGGGCGGGCGGCGGCGGCCATTTTTTGGGACACTCTATTATCCGGCCATGGACTGCCAGACGATCCTGTTCGAGTCCAGCGGCCACGTGGCGACGATCACGCTGAACCGGCCGGACGCCCTCAACGCCTGGAACGACCAGATGGCCCGCGAGATGGCCTGGGCGTGGCGGACGGTGCGGGACGACGACGCCATCCACGTCGCCGTGCTCCAGGCCAACGGCGACCGGGCGTTCTCCACAGGCGCCGACGTCAAGGGCGGCGCCAGCTGGTTCATGAAGCCCAACGTCTGGAACACGTTCGACCCGGGGGCGACGCTCTCCCCCAAGCTGCACCACAAGTGCTGGAAGCCGGTCGTCGCCGCTGTGCACGGTATGGCCGCCGGCGGCGCCCAGTACTTCCTGAACGAGGCCGACATCATCGTCGCGGCCGACGACGCCGAGTTCTTCGACCCCCACGCCAACGGGGGGATCGTCTCCGCGCTGGAGCCGATCGGGATGCTGGCCCGGGGCGTGCCGCTCGGCGACGTCCTGCGGTGGGCGCTGATGGGCACCGAGGAGCGCATAACGGCCGAGACCGCGCTCCGGCTCGGGCTCGTCACCGAGGTGGTGCCGCGGGCCGAGCTGCGCGACCGCGCCCGGGCCATCGCCGAGTCGATCGCCGCCCGCAACCCGACCGCCATCCAGGGGACGGTGCGGGCCATCTGGGAGTCGTTGGACATGACCCGGTCGATGGCGCTCCAGAACGGCATCGCCTACACGAACATCGGCAACCCGCCGCTCCACGAGCGCCGGGCCCAGCCCCGCCGCAACGAGGCGCCGACCTACCGCTGAGGCCTCCGCCGGCCCGCCGGCGCCGCGGACCGCGGCCAGGACCGGCCGCGACCCCTCGGGACGACCCGCCCCCGCCGCCTGCCCCGGCGGCCCGCTCGGAATAGAGGTTACTCTTTACGCATGCGCGAAGACCCCGCCCACGAGCTGGCCCTCCCGGACGACCTGCTGGCGTGGGCGGCCGAGCTGGCCGGCGGCGAGGTCACCGGCGGCGCCCGACTGCCCGGTGGCGGCCGCAAGGAGGCCTGGACGCTCGACTTCGCCGGGGCCGACGGCACCCCGCAGCGCCTGTTCCTCCGCTACGACCGGTCGGACCCGGCCCGCACGGCCGACCCATGGACCCTGCACCGAGAGGCCTCGGTGTTCCTCGCCCTCCAGGACACCGACGTGATCGTCCCCAAGGTGCTCGGCGTCCACCCCGAGCACCAGGCGATGCTCACCGAGCTCGTGCCCGGCGACGCCTGGTTCTCCCGCATCGCCGACCCCGACGAGGCCGAGCGCACGGCCCGCCACTTCATGGAGCAGCTGGCGGCCCTCCACCGGCTCGACCCGAAGGCGCTCGACCTCCCCCACTTCCCTGCTCCGACCACGATCCCGGAGATGGTGGCCTGGGAGCTCGACGAGTGGGACCGCATCATCGAGGCCCGGGGCGGCGATCCCGACCCGCTGCTGGCGTTCGCCCTCGGGTGGCTGCGCCGGAACGTGCCCGACGTCGAGGGCCCGGTCGTGCTCGTCCAGGGCGACACCGGGCCGGGCAACTTCATCTACGGCGGCGGTCGGGTTCGGGCCGTCGTCGACTGGGAGCTGGCCCACCTCGGCGACCCCATGGACGACATCGCCTGGCTCACGCTCCGGTGCACGCAGACGCCGTTCCCCGACCTGCCCGCCCGGCTCCGGGAGTACGAGGAGCGCGTCGGCTGGGCGGTCGACGACACCCGCGTCCGCTACTACCAGGTGCTGGCCGAGACCAAGCTGCTCGTCATGCGGCACCGGCCGGCGGGCGGCGGCCGGGCCGGGGACGGAGCCGATGGCGGGGACGGTGGGGTCGGTGGGGTCGCCGGGAGCGGCGGCGGGGGCGGCGGCCAGGCCGGCGGCGATGCCGGGGCGGGCGGCGGGTCCGACGTCGGCAACGGCCTCATCTACTCGATGCTGCACCGGCGGCTGTGGTTCGAGGCGATCGCCTCGTTCCTGGGGCTCGAGCTCGACGACCCGCCGCCACCACCGCCGGCGGAGCCCGGCGACCACGCCTGGCTGTACGACACCGTCCTGGGCCAGCTGCGGGACGTGATCGTGCCCCGCCTCGCCGACCCGCTCGGCCGGTCCCGGGCCAAGAGCGTGGCCCGGATCGTCAAGTACCTGCGGGAGATCGACCGCCACGGCGCCGCGGTCAGCGCCGCCGAGCTGGACGACATCGCCGCCGTGCTCGGCACTCCGGCGGACGCGCTCGCGCCCGACGGGTCGCTCGCCCCGGCTCGGGCCGCCCTGGCCGACGCCGTCCGGTCGGGCGCCATCGACGAGCGCGACTACCTGCGGACTCTGTGGCGCCGGACCGCCCGCGAGAACGAGCTGCTCCGCCCGGCCTCGGGCGCCCTGGCCGACCGCCACTGGCCCCCGCTCCGCTGACCCGTACCCCGGCGGCTCGGGCGCCCAGGCACACCCGCAGACGCCCGCCGCGCCTCGAGGTGGACGCCCCACGCTGCGTTGGGCTCGCCCGCTGGCCCGCCCGCGGACCGGGCGGTGGCATCCGGCGGCACCGCCCGCCCCGCCTCGAGGAAGACGGCCAACGGCGCCGGCGCCGGCGCCTGCCCGCTGCCGCGTTGCGCGGGCGCACGCCGGGGCGCGGGCGCTCGGGAACCGAGGAGGCGCCGCGCCCGGGAGCAGGACGGGACCGCGGCCGCCGGCCGGCGCCGGCGACCGCCCGCTGACCGTGGCCGCCGCCGGTCTCGTTGCGCCGGCGGAAGCCGGGGCGCCGGCGCCCGGGAGCAGGACGGGACCGCGGCCGCCACCAGGGGTGCCGGAGGCGGCACCCGTGACCGACGGCCGGCCGCGGCGGGTCAGGAGGTGAGAAGGAGGCAGCCGGCGATGGGGCCGCCGCCGGCGGAGACGACCGCCACCTCGGGCCGCCGGGGCACCTGCCGGTCGCCGGCCTCGCCCCGGAGCTGCAGGCACGCCTCGTGCAGCACCCAGTAGCCGTGCATGCGCCCAGCCGAGAGCTGGCCGCCGTAGGTGTTGAGGGGCAGCTCACCGTCGAGGGCGATGCGGGTGCCGCCTTCGACGAACGGCCCCGACCCGCCCTCCTCGCACAGGCCCAGCGCCTCGAGCCAGGCCAGCGTGAGGAACGTGAAGCCGTCGTACAGCTCGGCCACGTCGACGTCCGCCGGGCGCAGGTCGGTGCGGCTCCACATCTGGGCGGCGGCCTCGGTCGACGCCATCTTCGGGAAGTCCGGCCGCTGGGTCCAGCCGCCGATCCCGCCGGACCCGCCCATGGCCTCGACCCGCACCGGGCGGTGCGGGCAGTCGGGGGCGTGGTCGGCGGCGGACACGACGACGGCGATCGACCCGTCGACCGGCACGTCGCAGTCGTACAGCCCGAAGGGGCTCGACACGGGCCGGGCCGCCAGGTAGTCGGCCATGGTCATCGGCTCGCGGTACACGGCCCGGGGGTTGAGCGCCGCCTTGGCCCGGCTGCTCACCGCCAGCCAGCCGAGCTGCTCCTTGGTCGTGCCGTAGAGGTGCATGTGACGCTGGCAGTGCAGGGCCAGCCAGTTGGCGGCCGAGTAGGCGTGGGCGGCGAGGAGCGGGCCCATGTCGCCTATGACCGCGGCGAGGCCCTCACCGCCGCCGGAGCCGCCGGACACGCCGGACCCACGCGAGCCCCCACCTGACCCCGAGGTGATCGTCCCGCCCATCATCTGCACGGTCCGGTAGACGAGCACGTGGCGCGCCCGCCCCTCGGCCACTGCCAGGCACGCCGACATGACCGGGGCGAGCAGCCCGCCGGCGTCGAACCCGCCGCCGTGATCGACCGGCTCGATGCCGAGGGCGCCCGCCGCCTCCGGCACCGGCGTGTCGCCCAGCGAGGCGAGGCCGTCGATGTCGGCCGCCCGCAGCCCGGCATCGGCGATGGCGGCCCGGGCGGCCGCCACGGTCAGCTCGCAGGCGTCGACCCCGAGCCGCCGGCCGATATCGGAGATGCCGACGCCGGAGATGAGTGCCCGCTTCTCGGGCACGTCGACACTGCGGCCCATCACCCCTCCCCGGCGACCGACGCCGGCTCGACCGACGTGGGCTCGACCACCGGCTCGAACACCGGCACGTGGTGCTCGCCCTGCTGCTCGAAGGCCACCCGCACGGGCAGGCCGATCCGCACGTCGGCCGGGTCGCATCCGACCACGTTGGCCACCACGCGCAGGTCGGGCTGCTCGGCCAGCTCGACGATGGCGATCACGAACGGCGTCGGGACCTCGGGGTGGTACTGGTGCTCGGCCACCGTGTAGGTGAACACGGTGCCGCGGCCGCTGGCCGGCGTGGGGACGGCGTCGGCGCCGCAGCCGGCGCACCGGCCCTGGGGCGGATGCTGCCACCGGCCGCACGCCGGGCAGCGCTCGATGAGGAGCTGGCCGTGGCGGCCGCCGGTCCAGAACGCCCGGTTGCGGTCGTCCAGCGGCGGAAGGATACGGGGAGGAGACATTTAGGGATACTCTATTGACGGTGCGTCGAGATGCGAGGGGGGAGCCCGGTGAAGATCGACGACATGATCCTGGTCAGCATCGACGACCACGTGATCGAGCCGGCGGACATGTTCGAGCGCCACATGCCCGAGCGCTACCGCGCCGAGGCCCCGAAGTACGTGAGCGGGGGCCCCGACGGCGCCGACCACTGGGAGTACCAGGGGGTGAAGACCGGCGCGGTCGGCCTGAACGCGGTGGCCTCGTGGCCGCACGAGGAGTGGGGCTTCGACCCGGTGGGCCACGCCGAGATGCGGCCCGGCTGCTACGACATGGACCAGCGGGTGCGCGACATGGACGCCAACGGCGTGCTGGCGTCGATGTGCTTCCCGACCATGGCCGGCTTCAACGGCATGAGCCTGGCCCGCTCGACCGTCGACCGCGACCTCACCAAGGTCGTCGTGTCGGCCTACAACGACTGGCACATCGACGAGTTGGCCGGCGAGCACCCCGGCCGGTTCCTGCCGTTGGCCATCCTCCCGGTGTTCGACCCCGAGGCCATGGCCACCGAGATCGCCCGGGTGGCGGCGAAGGGCTGCCACGCCGTGAGCCTGCCCGAGGCGCCCTACGGCGTGGGCCTGCCGCCCTACGGCGACGACTACTGGGCGCCCGTGTTCACCGCCTGTCAGGACCACGACGTCGCGGTGTGCCTGCACATCGGCGGGTCGTTCGGGCTGCTCCAGCGGCCGCCCGACGCCTCGATCGACAACCTGATCATCCTCGCCCCCCAGCTCTCGGCGGTGATCGTCACCGACCTGATCCTGGCCGGCCTGTTCGTCAAGTATCCCCGGCTCAAGGTGGCGATGAGCGAGGGCGGCATCGGCTGGATCCCGTTCTACCTCGACCGGCTCGACCGCCACGTGTGGAACCACCGGTGGACCGGCCTGCGCATCGCCGACGAGGACATCACGCCCTCGGAGCTGTGGCGGCGCAACTTCCTGGGCTGCTTCATCACCGACCCGTCGAGCCTCCGGCTGCGCGACCGCATCGGCGTCGACTCCATCGCCTGGGAGTGCGACTACCCCCACTCAGACTCCACCTGGCCCCGCTCGCCCGAGCTGGTGCTGGGCGAGCTGGAGGGGGCCGGGACGTCGGACGAGGAGATCGACAAGATCACCTGGCAGAACGCCTGCCGGTTCTTCAACTTCGACCCATTCCGCCACCGCCCCCGCGAGGCGGCCACGGTGGGGGCGCTGCGGGCCAAGGCGGCGGACGTCGACGTGTCGGAGACGTCGAAGGCCGTCTACCGCGAGCGCTACTACGCCGGCGCCTCGGCCTGACCGCAACCACCGCCGAGCCCGCAGACCGCTACGCCCGCTTCGCCCCCCAGCTCTTGGCGTTGCGCAGCACCTCGCGGAACGGCTTGTCGGCGTCCACGCTCGGCTCCCGGGGCAGCCCGAGCAGGCGCTCGCTGATGATGTTGCGCTGGATCTGGTCGCTGCCGCCGGCGATGGCGTAGACGCGGCCGTTGAGCAGGTTGAGGGCGGCGGTGTGGCCGTCGTCACCCTCGGCCCGCCAGGCGACGGCCGCCCGCCCGGCGATCTCCATGGCGATGGCGGCCCGCTCGGGGTCCTTGAGCCCGAGGCCGAGCTTGATGAACGACGCCGCCGCCGGGCTCGCCTTCCCGCTGGCGATCGCCCGGCCGACCCGGGCCGTGAGCTGACCCTGGAGCCAGTCGAGGATGTGGCCCCGGGCCACGAGCTGGCGCGTCGCCGGGTCGTCGGCCCGGCCGCGGGCCTCGGCCAGGGCCACCAGGTCGGGGGCGAGGCGGCGCCGGCCGCCCGACCCGCCGACGGCCGGGCCCGAGCCGGCGGCCGCCCCCCGCTCGATGGCGAGCATGGTGGTGGCGATCGGCCAGCCGCCGTTCACCTCGCCGATGACCGCGTCGTCGCCGACCACGACGTCGTCGAGGAACTCCTCGCAGAACTCGGTGCCGCCGTTGATCTCGCGCACCGGCCGGACGGTCACCCGGGGGTCGCGCAGCGGCACCTTGAACCAGGTCAGGCCCTTGTGCTTGGGGGCGTCCCAGTCGGTGCGGGCCAGGCAGATCCCGTAGTCGGCGTTCATGGCGCCCGACGACCAGACCTTGGTGCCGTTGAGGACCCAGCCGGCGCCGTCGCGGGTCGCCCGCATGAGCAGCCCGGCCAGGTCGGAGCCGGCTCCGGGCTCGGACAGGAGCTGCACCCAGATCTCGTCGCCGCGCAGCATGGCGGGGATCCACGCCCGCTTCTGCTCCTCGGAGCCGTGCGCGAGCAGCGTCGGGAGGACGATGCTCAGCGTCACGGCCGAGGCGATGCCGCCGGGCAGCGGCACGGCGTAGCGGGCGGACTCCTCGTTCCAGATGCGCTGGTGCGCCTCGGTCAGCCCTTGGCCCCCGTACTCGACCGGGACGGTGATGCCGAGGTAGCCGGCCTCGTAGACCTTCCGCTGCTCGGACCGGGCGGCGGCCAGCGCCTCGGGTGCGACGGCGTGCGCGGCTCGCACCACCGGCCCCCGGCGGCGCGGCAGGTTGTCCTCGAGCCACCGCCGCATGGCGGCGCGATAGCCCTCCAGGTCGTCGCTCACCCGGCCTCCCCGGTCGTCGCTCGCTCGACGCCTCCCCGCTCGCCCCCCAGCTCGTGGAACCGGCACACCCGCTCGCGGTGCCAGGACGCCTCGCCGTACAGGGCAGAGTTCGACTGGATGCGCCGCAGGAACAGGTGGAGGTCGTGCTCCCACGTGTAGCCGATGCCCCCGTGCACCTGGAGGCACTGCTGGGCCACCTCGGGGGCGCGCTCGCCCACGGCGGCAGCCGCCATGCTGACCACCTCGGGGGCCGCCGGGTCGCCCGCCTGGACGGCCCGGGCGGCGGCCCCGGCCGCGGCCTTGCAGGCCTCGACGGCCAGCGCCTGGTCGGCCAGCAGGTGCTTGATGGCCTGGAACGACCCGACCGGCCGGCCGAACGCCACCCGGTCCTTGGCGTAGGACACGGTCATGGCCAGGAGGGCGTCGGCCGCCCCCACCGTCTCGGCGAGCACCAGGACGAGCGCCCGCTGCAGCTGGGCTTCGAGCGGCTCGGGCCCCCGGCCCGCCAGCACGGCGTCGGCGCCGACCACCGCCCCCTCCAGACGGACGTCCGCGAACCGCCGGCCCAGGTCGAGCGCGGTGCGGGGCGCGACAGCCACGCCGGGGCCGTCGGTCGGCACGATGACCTGCACCGGCTCGCCGTCGAGCGTGGCCGCCACGAGCAGCCAGTCGGCCGAGCCGGCGTCCTGCACCACGCCCCGGACGCCGGTCAGCGCGACGGCGGACCCGTCCCGCTCGGCCCGGACGCCGGCGCCGCCGTCCCAGTCGCCGGCCGCGTCCGCCCACGCCCACGTCGCCACCTCGGTGCCGGCGATCAGGCCCGGCAGGCGCTCGGCCCGCTGGGCGTCGGTGCCGTGGGCGGCGAGGGCGGCGGCCACCACGTTCATGGGCAGGAACGGCCCGGGCTGGACGAACCGGCCGAGCTGCTCGGCGACGAGTGCGGCGTCGAGCAAGCCCTCCCCGCTGATGCTGCCCCCGCCCAGCTCCTCGGGCACCAGCAGCGTGAACCATCCCAGCTCGGCGGCCTTGCGCAGCCAGCCCCGGTCGTAGCCGACCGGGTCGTCGTGCAGGTGCCGCGTGCGGTCGATCGGCAGCTCGGTCTCGATGAACCGGACCGTCGTCTCGCGGAACAGCTCCTGGTCCTCGGAGAGGTCCACCAACATCGAGATTAGAGTACCCTCAATTTGGCGACGGTGTCGGAGCGAGGAGGCGCAGCATGGGTGACGTCGGGGGCGACGGGACGGGCGGCGGCGGGGACGGGGACGTGCTCCTCACCGAGGTCGTCGACCGGATCGGGATCATCACGCTCAACCGGCCGGAGCGCCGCAACGCCCTCGACGGCCGGCTCGTCGCCGCGCTCGACGCCGCCGTGACGGGCATGGCCGACGACCGCGCCGTGCGGGTCGTCGTCCTCACCGGGGCGGCGCCGCCGGGCGGCACGGGCGGCACGGGCGGCTTCTGCTCGGGCGGGGACACGAAGCGCGACCCGGGCGCGGACGCCGGCATGGAGCTGGGCGTGCCGCCCAACGCCCTGGAGGGCGACCTCGCCCGCCACGACCGCCACGCCGCCATGCTCCTCCACCTCATGCCGAAGCCGACGATCGCCATGGTCGGCGGCCCCGCCGTAGGCGCCGGGTGCAGCCTGGCCGCCGCCTGCGACCTCCGCTTCGCCTCCGAGGACGCGATCTTCATGGCCGGCTTCACCCCCAACGGCCTGTCCGGCGACTACGGCGGCACGCTGTTTTGGACCCGCATCGCCGGGACGGCCGTCGCCCGCCGCCTGTATCTGCTCAACGAGCGGCTGACCGCCCGGCAGGCGCTCGAGCTCGGGATGGTCCACGCAGTGCTGCCGCCGGCCGAGCTGCGGCCCCACACGCTCGATGTCGCAGCCCGGCTGGCGCGCATCCCTCGGCACGTGGTGGCCCGGGTCAAGGACAACCTCAACCAGGCCGAGGACGAGGCCGACCGCCGCCGGTTCCTGTTCGCCCACGAGGCCCACAACCAGCTGGAGGCCGGGCGCCTGACCGCCGAGCGGCTGGCCCGCCGGGCCCGCTGACCGGCCGGTCGAGCGCGCCGGCCGTCAGCCCGCGGCCGCGGCCTTCCTGCGCTCGGCGGTGATCTCGAGGTGCCGCTCGTAGATCCGGGCCGCTTGCTCGGCCAGGTCGGACGGCGGCGACGGCAGCGTGACCTCGCCGTGCTCGCGGCTGGGCAGCGCGATCGTGGCCCGGCCGGGGCAGGTGACGGCGCCCCGCTGGTTGGTCCCCCGCATCTCGATGTCGACCACCGTGTTGCCGGTCTCGTCGACCCGCTTGCCGACCACCTCGCCGGTGATCGTGGTCGTGTCGCCAACGTAGTTGAACCTGCGGATCTCGCTGCTCTGCTCGAGCAGCCAGCCGTCGTCGCCCATCCAGTCGGTGCAGAAGTGCGACAGGTGGCAGTCGCGCATGACCCCGTAGTCGTAGGCCATGGGGTTGCCGATGGCCTGCGCCCACGCCGAGTCCCAGTGCACCCGCTGGGCCACGTCGGGCACGCCGTACTCGTTCTTGACGTAGAACGGCGCGATGCGCTGGCGGTTCTTGTAGGCGATCCGGTTGGCGCACGGCTCGTAGGGCACGAACCCGTAGCCGCCGGCGTGGAACACCATGATGTCGGTGGTCGTGAGCGGGCCCTTGACCATCGGCTGCAGCTCGTCGCCGACCTGCACGTCCTCCCACCAGCGCTTCTCGGCCCCGCGCGGCCCCTCGGCCGCGTAGATCTCGTCGATGGCGGCGATGTCGTCGTCGGTGTAGTGGGCCGGCTCGATGTCGGCGTACTTGCCCTTCTCCCGGGCCGTCTTGCGCTCGGTGTGGATGGCCAGGGTGCGGGAGATGGCCACGATCTCGGCCCGCTGGTTGAACTTCACGTTGACGTAGGTGATCAGCAGCGAGCGGTTGGCGAACTCCGACGTCTTCTCGACCACCGACTCGGTGCCGCCGAAGCTGTAGAGCTCGTCGCCCTCGACCAGCGGGCGGTACCAGTTCCAGGTGCTGCCCGAGACGAACACGTGGATGCCCCGGAACGACGGCCGTCGGACCCGCTCCTTCGGCGTGTCGCTGTACAGCGGGCGGTTGAGGGCGATGCCGATCATCGGCGGCGCGATCTGGGCGCCCCAGCGGGTGCCGCGTCCGTAGTCCTCGTCGCAGAACAGCGGGTTGTCGTCGCCGTAGCCCCGGGCGAAGTTGCGCATGGCGTCGTGCGTCACCCGGGTCAGGTGCTCGCGGGCCTTCGACGGGGCGTAGACGCCCACGAGGGCCTTGGCGCGCTCGATGTCCTCCTCCCGGAACGAGTAGTCGGTCGCCTTGTCGAACTCGACGGAGGTGCTCGACGTCGCCATGGTCAAAGAGTACACCCTTTGTTCCGTTGGTGCCGAGGCGAGGGCCGGACGTCGGCGGCCGCGGCGCCCGCCCGGCGCCCGCCCGGCCGTCAGCGCGAGGACGACTCCGCCGCCCGCCGGTACTCGTCCCGCAGCCAGCGCTTGTAGAGCTTCCCGGTCTCGGCCCGGGGCAGCTGGCGGCGGAAGTCGACCGAGCGCGGGCACTTGAACCCGGCCAGCCGCCGGCGGCAGAAGGCGATCAGCTCCTCGGCGAGCTCGGGCGACCCCTCCCGGCCGTCGACGAGCTCGACGACGGCCTTCACCTGCTCACCCCACTCGGGGTCGGGCACGCCGATGACGGCGACGTCGCCGACCAGGGGGTGAGCGGTCAGGGTCGCCTCGACCTCGGCGGCGTAGATGTTCACGCCGCCGCTGATGATGACGTCCTTGGCCCGGTCGAGCAGGAACAGGTAGCCGTCCTCGTCGAGGTAGCCGACGTCGCCCAGCGTGAACGCCTTGCCCCGGTGCACGGCCGCCGTCTGCTCGGGGTCGCCCCGGTACTCGAACGTCTGGACCGCGGGCTCGAGGTACACGGTGCCGGCCTCGCCGGACGGCAGCTCGTTGCCGTCGTCGTCGAGGATCTTGATCGTCATGCCCCGCACGGCGCGACCGACGGTGCCGGGCCGCTCGAGCCACCGGTGGGGCTTGGCGATGGCCGCCGCCCCCTCCATGCCGCCGTAGGTCTCCCAGATGACCGGGCCCCACCAGTCCATCATCCGCCGCTTGACCTCGATCGGGCAGGGGGCGGCCGAGTGCACGACGACCTTCAGGCTCGACACGTCGTAGCGGGCCTTGACCTCGTCGGGCAGCCGCAGCAGCCGGACGAACTGCGTCGGCACCATGTAGGCGGTGGTGACCCGGTGGCGCTCGATGAGCCCCAGCGCCCCCTGGGCGTCGAACCGACCCATGATGGCCAGGGCCTGCCCGACGTTGAGGGCACCCTGGTAGAAGCTCTGGCAGCCGCCGTGGTACATGCCGGCCGAGACGAGGTGGACGCCGTCGAACGGCAGGAACCGGAACGCCCGGCCGAACAGCTTCATCTCGTCGGCGAGGGCCGACGGGTCGCCCTCGGGGGCCGGCCGGGCGATCGCCTTGGGCTCGCCGGTCGTGCCGGACGTGTAGGTGATCGGTGTCCCGAAGCTGCGGTCGGCGGGCGCGGTCGTCGGGCAGCCGGCGACGAGCTCGGCGTAGGGGACGCAGCCGGCGATCTCGCCCCCGACGGCCACCCGGAGCGCGGCGGTCGTCGCCACGGCCAGCTCGGCGGCGTGGGCGTAGCCGTGGTCGACCACGAGCGCGGCGGCGCCGGAGTGGGCGAGCACCGAGCGGATCTCCCCCACCGACAGCGCCGGGTTGAGGGCGATGCCGTGCATGCCCGACTCCTGAAGGGCGTACTGCCACCACAGCATGTCGACGCCGTTCGGCAGGACGTAGGCGACGATGTCGCCGGCCGCCAGGCCCCGGCCCCGCAGCGCGTGGACGATCTGGTGGGCCCGGCCGGCGAGCTCGCCGAACGTCGGCGTCGCCCCGGACGGCGAGGCGACGACCGCCGGCTGGTCGGGTCGGTCCTCGGCGATCCACCAGAATCCGAGCCGCTGGTCCCAGGGGTGGCGCACACCAGAAGAGTATCCCCTTCCCCGCGATTTCGGCCATATCACCGCTCCTTTCCCCTCGCTCGCGGGGTCATCCTGCAATAGGGTGTACCCAACAGAGGTACCTAACCTGCAACGACGACCGGCGGACCACCACGGGGGGCTCGATGGACCGCACGAAGGATTCGGCGAGGCGGACGATCGAGGACTACGACGTCTTGGGCGAGTTGACCGACCTCGCCAACCCGCAGCCCAAGTACCGGGACCTCATCGAGCTCGGCGGGGTCGTGAACGCCACCGACAAGGTGGCGGTGCTGGCCAGCCGGCAGGCGGTCGAGACGGCGTTGAAGGACCCGGGGACGTTCTCGTCGGAGGGCTTCCTCGACCTCGGCAACACCCGGCCGCTCATCCCGCTGAGCGTGGACCCGCCCCGGCACGTCAAGTACCGCAAGATCCTCGACCCCCTGTTCGCGCCCAAGCGGATGGACGCCCACGAGGCTGACATCACGGCCCGCTTCAACCGCTTCGTCGACGCCTTCGCCGACCGGGGGTCGTGCCACTTCACCGACGAGCTGGCCACCCCGTTCCCGTCGGCCATCTTCCTCGGGCTCATGGGCCTGCCGTGGGAGGAGCTCGACACGTTCCTCCGGCTCAAGGACGGCATCCTCCGGCCGGCGCCGGGCGGGACCCTCGACGAGCAGGCGGCCGTGCGCCGGGCGACGGGGCAGGAGATCTACGCGTACTTCGACGCCATGCTCGACGAGCGGGCGGCGGAGCCGCAGGACGACATCCTCACCCACCTCCTCCGGGCCGAGATCGACGGCGAGCGGCTCAGCCGCGAGGAGATCCTCGACATCTGCTTCCTTTTCCTCATCGCCGGGCTCGACACGGTCACCGACTCGCTCACGTGCATGTTCGCCTTTCTGGCCCAGCACCCCGGGCACCGGCGCCAGATCGCCGGCGACCCATCGATCATCGCCCACGCGGTCGAGGAGCTGCTGCGCTGGGAGACGCCGGTCCCCCAGGTCCCGCGCCGGGCGACGAAGGACACCGAGGTGGCCGCCTGCCCCATCAAGGCCGGGACGTTCGTCTCGGTGATGGTCGGGGCCGCCAACGTCGACCCGGCCGAGCTGCCGGACGGCGACCAGGTCCGCTTCGACCGCGAGCAGAACCGACACCTCGCCTTCGGCGGCGGCGTCCACCGTTGCCTCGGCTCGCACCTGGCCCGGCGGGAGCTGCGCGTGGCGCTGCGGGAGTGGCACCGGCGCATCCCCGACTACGAGCTGAAGCCGGGCGTCGAGCTCCACTACCCCCTCGGGCTGCGGACGGTGGAGAACCTCGAGCTGGTCTGGTGAGCCGGGCCCCGGTGAGGACGGAGACGGGGCGTCGCGGCGCCCGGTGAGGACGGGGGCCGGGCGTCGCGGCGCCCGGCCCTCTGCCGCCGTCCGGCGGGGCCCGCCGCCCAGCCGGCGAGCCGGCGGGCCCCGCCCCGGTCAGCTGGCGAACAGCTCGGTGAAGTCGACGGGCTCCAGGTTCTCGATCGTCCCGTCGGCGGTCACCTGCCCGACCTGGAACGTGGACGAGCAGACGTCGGGCAGCATGGCGATGGCGCTGCCGTCGCAGGTGAACGTCACCCCGCCGCCGAGGAACAGCGGCACGTCGGTGGCCTCCTGCATCCGGGCGAGCACGGTCTCGGCCGTGACCTCGCCGGTGAGGCCCTCCATCGCCCGCGCCAGGTTGACCACGCTGCCCACGCCGGCGGCCACGCCTGCGCTGATGGTCGGGTTGGGGTCGATGTCCTCCTCGCCGGCGTAGAGGTCGAGGATGGCGGCGTAGGTCTCGGCGTCCTCGCCGGCGTCGGAGGTAGGGGTGGCCACGTACGAGCCGTCGAGCACGCTGCCGAGCGACTCGATCACGGTCGGGTCGATGCACGGGGCGATCACGTACCTGGTGAGGTCGAGCGCCAGGGTCTGGTACGCCTGCAGGAACGACGTGCAGAACGTGACGTCGCCCGTCACGCCGATGGCGTCCGCCCCGGCGTCGACGGCCGCCTGCAGCTCGGGCGTGAGGTCGGGCGTGCCGGGCGCCGCCGCGATGACCTCGTAGTCGACGCCGGCGTTGTCGAACACGCTGCCGCCCAGCGCCTCGGCCGCCTGGGTGGCCGAGGGCACGTCGATGGTGACCATCACGAACTTCTCGATGCCCTGGTCCGCGGCGTGCTGGGCGAACGCGCCGAGGTTGCCCGGATAGCCGCCGGTGAGGGCGAAGCTGTTCGGGGCCGTGAGCTCCTCGGCCGAGTTGCCGGAGCCGGTGACGTAGGCGATGCCGGCGCCGGTGATGATCGGGGCCTGGGAGGCGCCGAAGCCGGTGAACGGCAGCGTCACGGCCACCACCCCGCGCTCGACCATCTGGTTGGCGCAGTCCTGGGCGCCGGCCGGCGTGGCCTGGTTGCCGCACACGAACAGCTCGATGGGGCGGCCGCCGATGCCGCCCAGGTGCTCGTTGACGTACCGGGCGCCGATCTCCGCCCCCTGCTCGGTCAGGTCGGACTGCGACCCGATCGCCTCGGAGCCCCCTTCGGTGATGATGCCGACCTGCACGGGCTCGCCCGTGGCCTCGTTCGGCTCGCCGAGCACCTCCTCGGGCGCGACCGCGTCGTCGGACCCGCCGTCGCCGGCGTCGTCGTCCCCGCCGCAGGCGGCGGCGACCAGCGCCAGCGCGAGCAGCCCGGCCACGAGCAGCCGCGGCGTCCGGAGTCGATCCATGGCGTTCACTCCCCCCTCCGTGCTCGGCGTGGAGCACGGAAATAAGTATACTCTTTACCCAGGGTGGCGGGCACGGTCACCCCCGCGCGGCCCCGAGGTAGGCGGCCTCGAGGGCGAGGGCGTCGCCGCGGACCTCGTCGGCCGTGCCGCTGAGCCGCACGTCACCGTGGGCCAGCACCAGCGCCCGGTCGGCGATGTCCAGCGCCAGCTGCACGTGCTGCTCGACGAGGACCACCGCCGCGCCCCGCTCGTCGGCCACGCGCCGGATCAGCGGCGTCAGCGACTCCACGACGACCGGCGCCAGGCCCAGGCTCATCTCGTCGACGAGCAGCACCCGCGGGTCCTGGACGAGGGCGCGGGCCACGGCCAGCATCTGCTGCTCGCCGCCCGACAGGGCCCCGGCCTTGACCCGGGCCCGCCGCGCCAGCGCCGGGAACAGCTCGAACGCCTCGTCGACGGCGTCCGGGCGCCGGGCCGCCAGCGTCAGGTTCTCCCGCGCCGAGAGCTGGGTGAACAGCGCCCGGCTGTCGGGCACGAGCACGATCCCCGCCCGGTTGGCGCGGCGCGGCGCTCCGGGCTCGAGCGGGTGGCCGCCGAGCCGGACCGTCCCCTCGACCGGCGGGAGGAAGCCGGCCACGGTCAGCAGCAGCGTCGTCTTCCCCGCCCCGTTCGGCCCGAGGACGGCCAGGATGTCGCCGCCCCCGACTCGCAGGTCGATGCCTCGGGCCACGGCCAGCCCGCCGTAGCCGACGCTGAGGCCGGTCGCCTCCAGCGCGGCGTCGCCCCCGGCGGGATCGGCGGCGCCGGCGGGATCGGCGGCGCCCGCGGGGGCCGCGTCGGAGCCGGGCGTCGTGGCGGCGCCAGGGGTCGTCGAGCTCGCCGCAGGCCGAGCGGTCACGGGGCCAGCACCTCCGCCGCGTCCGGCTCGGGCGCCGCCTCGGCCGGGGCGCCGCCCAGGTAGGCGGCGCGGACCGTCGGGTCCGACCGGATGACCTCGGGCGGCCCGGATGCCACCAGCCGGCCGTAGTCGAGCACGTGGATCCGATCGCACAGGCCGAGCACGAGGCTCATGTCGTGGTCGACGAGCAGGATCGTCGTCCCGCCGGCACGGACGGCCCGGAGGCGGTCGGCGAGCCAAGCGCTCTCCGTCGAGTCGAGGCCGGCGGCCGGCTCGTCGAGCAGAAGTAGCTGCGGCCGGCCGGCCAGCGCCCGGGCGACCGACACCAGCTGGCGCTGCCCCTGCGACAGCTCGTGGACCCGGCGCTCGCGGAGAGGCGCCAGCTCGAGCAGGTCGAGGACCTCGGCGAGGCGGCGCCGGTCGCGGCCGGCCCCGTGCTGGCCGATCACGACGTTCTCCTCGACGCTGAGGTCGTCGTAGAGGTCGAGCCCCTGGAACGTGCGGCCCAGGCCCGCCAGCGCCCGGCGGTGGGCCGCCAGCCCGGCGAGCGGCCGGCCGGCCAGCTCGACCGTGCCGGCGCAGGCCGCGAACCCGCTGAGCGCGTCCATCACCGTGGTCTTGCCGGCGCCGTTGGGACCGATCAGCCCGGCGATCGACCCGGCGTCGACCGTGAACGAGACGTCGTCGACGGCCACGACGCCGCCGTAGGCGACCCGCAGGTGGCCGACGGTGAGCAGCGGGTTCCGACCGGCGGTCGACCCCGGTGCGCAGTCCGCCGCCACGGTCCGGTCCGCCGCCGCGGCCCCGTCCGCCGCCACGGCCCCGTCCGCCGCCGCGGCCCCGTCCGTCACCACCGTCGTCCTCGGCACCGACTCCGGGGCGGCGCCGTCGGGCGTCGCCGACGCCGCCGCGGGCGCCGCAGTCGGTGCGCCGTCCGCCGGCACGGCCCCGTCGGGCGAGGCACCACCGGGCGCAGCGCCGTCGGCCACCGCCGGCGTCGCCGACGCCGCCGCGGGCGCGAGGCGCGGAGCCGCCGGGGCCAGCCGGGCGGCCCGCCGGCGGTCGGCCGCGGCGTGCAGGGGCCCGACGATCCCTTCGGGGTTCTGGACCACGGCGACGATGACGCCGACGCCGGACAGGATCGCGTACCAGGGCCCGATGTCGACCGCCCGGTCCAGGCTGAGGAACAGGATGCCGCCGGCCGCGATCAGCCCGGCGACCAGGCCGCCCGCCACCGACGTGATGCCGGCGAGGAATGCGGTCGAGAACACGGTCAGGCCGGAGATGGCGCTGAACGACTGGAACGTGACGTTGGTCTGCTTGTACGCCAGCAGGCACCCGCCGACACCGGCGATGAACGACCCGATGGCGAAGCTGGCTACCTTGACCCGGGTCACCGAGATGCCGGCGGCCGCGGCCGAGCGCTCGTTGGCCCGCACGGCCAGCATCGCCGAGCCCAGGTGGCTCGTCCGCAGCCGGGCGACGCCCACCGCCACCGCCGCGAGCACACCGAGGCACAGGAAGCCGAACGCCGGGCGGGGGAAGGCGCTACCGGTGCCGACGCCGAGGTCGAGGCCGAACACCTCGGGGTTGGCGATCGGGGCGCCGTCGACCCCGCCGTTGACGTCGTTGTTGCGGAACCACACAGCCTCGAGCGCCACGGCCAGCGTCAGCGTCACGACCCCGAGCAGCAGGCCGCGGATGCGCAGCGCCGGCAGGCCGACGACGACGCCGATGGCGGTGGCGCCCGCCGCGGCCAGGATCGGCGCCAGCGGGAACGGCACGCCCCACGAGTCGGACAGCGCGCTGAGCAGGAAGCCCGCCGCCCCGGCCAGCGTGAGCTGGGCGAGCGAGATCTGCCCGCAATAGCCGGTCACGACGACCAGCGACAGCGAGATGACCGCGAAGATCAGCGAGTTGATCACCGCCGAGCGGTAGCTGCCCTGGAACACCACCAGGGCGATCGCCCCGGCGCCGACGCCGACGGCCAGCGGCAGGGCGAGCGACCGGGGCTGCGGGGCGCGGCCCAGGCTCTGGAGGATGAACGAGCCCCGCGTCGGCAGCGGCTGGCCCCGGACGACGAGCACGAGCAGCACCAGCACGAGCGGGACGAGCTCGGCCGCCCCGTTCTGGGGGAACCAGTCGTGCCGGCCTCGGAGGAACACGGCCTCGCTCTGGAGGGCGCCGACCAGCAGGCCGCCGGCCACGGCCGGGGCGAGCGCCGAGAACCGGCCGAGGACGGCGGCGGCCAGGGCCGGGACGATGAACAGCGTGTAGGTGCCCGGGATCAGGGGGACGAGCGGGGCGATGAGGATGCCGGCCAGGCCGGCCACGGCGGCACTGATCGCCCAGTTGGCCACCGCCACCCGCTCGGGCGACAGGCCGGTGACCAGCGCCCCGAACTCGGTCTCGGCGGCGGCCCGGGTGGCCAGGCCGAACCGGGTGCAGCGGTAGAGGGCGCCGAGGGCGAGCGAGACGCCCACGATCGCCACCGCGAACCACAGCCGGTCGGCCACGACCCGGACCCCGGCGAAGCTGAGCTCGTCCCGGGGGAAGATCGGCGCCACCACGATCTGGTCGGGGCCCGCCCGCTCGGACACCAGGGCGGTCAGCAGCACCATCACCCCGAGCGAGCCGACCGCCTTGGCCACCGGGCGGGCCGTGCGCAGCGGGCGGAAGACCGCCAGGTAGAGCACGACGCCGACGGCGGCCGACCAGGCGAGCGTGAGGAGCATGGCCGGCCACAGCCCCAGCGGCCCACCCAGGTCGATCGTGCGCGGCAGGCCGGGCACGGGGGTCAGCAGTTCGCCCCGGCGCAGGAACGCGTAGGTGTAGGCCGCCTGCAGCGACAGCGCCCCAGTGGCGAAATTCAGTACCCCTGAGCTGCGGTACGTCATCACCAGGGCCACGGCGAGCGCCGCGAACACCGCCCCGTTGTTGAGCCCGAGAAGCATGAAATCGATGTGGTCGGACATGGTTCTCGCGATCGGGTGGCGCCCGGGCCGAGGGGCCGGGACGGCTCCGTCGGGCTGCGCCAGCGACGATAATTCAGGACCCTCTATTGGTCAACCGGATCGCGCCGCCCGCCGCCGGGCGGACGCGCGCCGGTCGTCCGGCCGGCCCGCGGGCGCGCCTCTCGGGGGCGCGGGACGCGGGGCGCGGCCGGCGCAGCCGGCCACGGGCCCTCGGGTGGCCCGTCGGGCGCCCTCAGGCCGCCTCAGGCGATGAGGTTGGCCACGGCCCGCAGGTGACTGCGGAGCCGGTGGCGCGCCAGCTCGCCGTCGCGCTCGACCACGGCCCGGGCGATGCCGCCGTGCGAGCGCCGGAGCTCCTCCCCGATGCGCGCCCGGGTCTGGGGCGACAGCTGCGTGACCTGGTGCAGCCGGGTGAGCCGGATGACGACGTGGGCCACGAGCTCCAACGCCTTGTTGCCGGCGACGCTGGCCAGCACGGCGTGCAGGTCGTGGGCGCACTGGAGGTACTCGTCGTCGGAGACCTGCTGCTCGCGCTCGAGGGCGGCCTCGATGCGCGCCGCGCTCTCGTCGTCGAGGCGGCCGACGGCCAGGTCGATCAGGCTCGGCTCGAGGCGCGTGCGCAGCTCGGCCAGCTCGCCCACCTGCATGCCCCGCCGGGCCAGGTGGAGGGCCACGACGTCGGTGACGGCGCCGATGTCGGGCGTGGCCACGAAAAGGCCGCCGCCCGGCCCCCGGCGCATGACGGCGATGCGGTGGTGCTCGAGCAGGCGCACGGCCTCGCGCAGCACGGCGCGGCTGGCGCCGTACTGCTCCATGAGCCCGGCCTCGGACCCCAGCAGCTCGCCGGGCGGCATCTTGGCCGCGACGATGCGCTGGAGGAGGTCGCGGGCGACGGCCTCGGCCCGCTTGTTGGTGGCCGCGGCGCCGAGCACGGTGGTGGGCAGCAGCTCGCGCACCGTGCGGCGCCGGCGGAGGTACTCCGCCTCGGCCTCGAGGTGCTTGCGCATGCGCCGCCGGGCCACCGCCCCGTCGCCGGCGACGACCGCCTCGGCGATGCGGGCGTGGGCGTGGCGCGACTCGACGACCGTGGTCGTCTCCAGCGCCTTGCGGTCGTGGAAGTAGAGCGTGGAGACGCGGTTGAGGATGTCGACGAACAGCTCGAGGGCGGGGTTGCGGGTGGCCGAGGCCAACAGGGCGTGCATCGCCCGGTGGTCGACGACCTCGCCGGCCTCCTCGGCGGCGATCAGGTGCCGGATGCGGGTGAGGTCGCCCTCGTCGAGCCGCTCGGCGGCCAGGTCGCACACGATCTCCTCGAGGAGGAGGCGGGCGTCGAACACCTCGTCGAGCGTGGCGTCGACCCGGTGGAGGTAGACGACGGCGGCGTCGATGATGGCGTCGACCTTGGGCTCGGTCACGACCAGGCCGCCGCCGGGCCCGCGCCGCATGCGGGCCACCTGCTGGTGCTCGACGAGACGGACCGCTTCGCGGAACACCGCCCGGCTGACCCCGTAGCGCTCGAGCAGCTCGGCCTCGGAGCCGAGCACCTCGTCGACCGGCCAGCCCCGGGCGATCACGTCGTCGACGATGGACGCGGCGGTGGCCGCCGCCCTCTTGACGGCGGTGCCGTCGACCGGGCGGCTTCCGGACGTCGTCGCCGAGAGGGCGCTCCGGGCCTGCACCCTCGCAAGGGTATCCTCATCACGCTCCCGGCCGGTGCGTCACCCCACCTCAGCGGGGGTGGGCGGGTCGGTCCCGCGGGCGGAGCGCGGCCACTCGCGACGGCCGTGCCGGCCGCTCAGCCCCACACGAGGTTCTTGACCTCCGTGTAGTCCTCGAGGCCGTGGCGGCCCCACTCCCGGCCCAGGCCCGACTGCTTGTAGCCCCCGAACGCGCCCTCCTGGCCGATCCCCTTGGGCGTCGAGCCCCAGCCCGGCCCCTGGCCGGCGCCGGGGCCGGTCGAGGGCAGGGCCTCGCCCCCGACGCCGGTCGCCGTCACGTGCCCGGCCCGGATCCGGCGGGCCACGTTGAACGCCCGGGCCGTCGACGTCGCCATGACCGCCCCGCCCAGCCCGTAGATCGAATCGTTGGCCAGCCGCACGGCCTCGTCGTCGTCGCCCGAGTAGGGCACGACCGTGAGCACCGGCCCGAAGATCTCCTCCTGGGCGATGCGCATGCCGGGCTGGACGTGGTC